>CAIKBL010000075.1 GCA_903825645.1 uncultured Pseudomonadota bacterium
AACGCTATCTGACGCACAGCGTCCAGATCATTGCCGAGATCCCCACGTCGACAGCACGGGCGGCGAGATGCGCCTGGCAAGTCATCCCGGCCATCATTAAGGCATGACTTTTATCCGCGCCGGGTCGATGACGCGCCGCCTGTCTGCGCGCCATCGATTACCTGACGGTCAACGCCAAACGGGCATATCCTCAGCGAGACCGACGCAGCGGCCGCTTGGCGACTGGGCTCAAGCCCGTATTCGGGCTCGCTTAAGTACCTGCGAATGATTGGTTATTAGGATTTTCGGCCCCGATGGGTTCCACAAACAGGGTGTTCATGCGCCGCGCGGGTGCTGTGTTTTCTAGCTCTTTAAAGCATCCAGCACGACACGGCGAAAAAGCAACGCCGACGGCCGGATTTCGGTTGGGCGGAATGTCCCGGTTAATCTTCGGGGGGTATTCTGAATTTTTAGCAACGGAGCCGATCCTGTCCGAGGTCCGCTCTAGCGGACTAGGTACGAGCCTATATAGACAGTGATAAATAGACAATTTCATCGTCATTTTGCCGGTTTTTTTCAGGCGCATTCAACCTGTGGACGCTTAGTGCCGCTGATTCGGAGAATGGACTCGACGCGACCATTGAACCCCTTAAACGAACATTATCAGAAAACGCGAAATCAAAAAAAAAGCGAGCGCCTCACTGGTTTGCAGAGTCTCATGCGCGAGGCTACTCGCGTTTTTCGTGGGAAAGCGGCGTAATCAGTTAGCCTTTTGTTTATAACGGCGACCCGATTCTGCGTGAGGGAGGTAGATGATGCTGACGGCTTAACTTCAGCGCGAAATCCAGCCGATTCCGCGCGGGAGTCGCGGTGGCTAACCGCTTTTCGGCTTCTTGAGAAAAAACCTGTTTTGACGTCGGGCGCGCCCATCGAAGCCGGTGCAACCTCTATTCTGACGCGTTATGCGGACGCCAAGGTAAGGTGACGGCCGCGCAAATCCTTGGCGGGCGGCGGCCTCTAAGAGGCCTAATGGCCGTTTTGTCAGTGGGGCGCGGCGCCGTGCATTAGATGTCTGCGATTTTTTCCCAGTACAGGGCCCGTTGCTCGAGGCGATTACCCACCGCCCGGGCCGGCGGGCGTAGGACCAGTCGGTTGCCCTCCAGCGTCACATCGCGCACCTGCGCTGAGCCCACCGGAATCGAAGGTGCCGAAGCATCGACCGTCGTAGTCAGCTGCTTTCCGTCAAAGGTGTAGTTGCCGCAATATGAATTGTATTCGCGCGTTGCACCCACCGGCAGCGAAGGCCGACCATCGCAGAGCACAGCCATCATGCGTCCGTCCGCATTAAATCGGACCAGCCCCATCGCTTTTTCGCCACCATACGGCCCGGACAACGATTCACCTGCGTCATTTGAAACTTCACCGCGCACCAGCACCCAGGTTCCCACGATTTCACTGTTCATTGGGTTCATCTCCGAAAAAAAACAGGTAGTGGTCGTTCGCCGTGGGCCCCGAAATTCAGGCCCGCGGCAACACGCGCTATCACTCAGTGATAGCCGAAGAGATGCCGGGTCTTGATGATCTCGGCCACCGCAGACGGCACCATACGTTCCCATTCGGTGTTGTCTCGTCCGATCTGTCGGAGCACATCTGGGGAATGGATCTGCAAGTATTCGTAATGAATGTCGATGAGAGGCATGATACTGCCCCGCTCGACGAAGTACTCGTAGAGCTTGCGTTCTGACGGCTCGATTTCCAACGAGTCGAGTGTGATAAGTTGATTTGTCGACGGATCGATAAACGGGTAGATCAAGAGCTTCAGGTTGCTCCGGAAGAGTCGTCCGAAATTTTCGACGATGCCGCCTTCCAGATTGCGGTAATGGGACGCGTTGAAAATCTCACGCAGGTTGCTGCCCCCCATTGCCAATCCGATGGGGCGCGAGGTGTAGCGCGAGAGATAACTTGCGAGCTCATGGTACTGAAGGAAATTAGAGATCATGACGGTGTGGCCCGTGGTAGCCAAAATCTCTGCACGACTGATGAAATCGTCCAGATCGATCTCCGCGCCGGTGAGGAGGGAGCTCATGGGAATGCCGGCCGACTGCCCCATGGCTATGACATCGATTTCCGCACCCGTGACAAGGTTGCCCATGGTCATCTCCATGACGCACACCGTTTCCCCGGGGACGATCCCACTCTCCTCACTTTCAAAGGCGCGGAGCGCCGAGGCGACGAGGTCTAAATTCACATGAGTCACCGGCCGGAAGCGGCCTCGCTCTACCAGTACGGGTTTCTTATAAAGCATATCGGAAGGTTGCAGAACCTTGCCCGAGGCCGAAAACATTGCCGCCTGAGTCAGACCTAATTGGACGAGCCGTAAGCTCATCACGCGGTTGTCGACGGATGCGAAGCTCTCCCCGCTGAACTCAATGAGATCGATTTCAATCCGATGCGTACCCAAGCCGTCAAGCAGCGACTCAATCAGGCTCTCCGGCTGTCGTTGGAAATAACGCGTGCCGTATACGAGATTGACGCCGACGATGCCGAGGGCTTCCTGCTGGAGTCCGTTCTCCAGATCCAACATCCGCACATGGAGAATGATCTGGCTGTCCGGGGTCGTCGGACTTGTCCGAAACTTGATGCCCATCCAGCCATGGCACTCGTTAGTGCCGCGGTAGTTGCGCGCGGAGACCGTGTCGGCAAACGCGAAATAGGAGGTCTCCTCGTTGCGTATTTCACCGAGACGTTCGACGTTAAGGTGCTGCTCGTGATCGAGCATCGCCTGCAGGCGATCTTGCGCCACATAGCGCACACACGGGCCGTAAATGGCGTCGCTCACCTTCATGTCATAGGCGGAAATGCTTTTCGCAATTGTGCCGGCGGCGCCACCGGCCTGAAAAAACCACCGGACGACCTCTTGGCCGGCACCGATTTCGGCGAAGGTCCCGTAATAGAGCTGATCTAAATTGCAGCGCCGCGCTTTTTCGAGTGCGGCGACAGGATGCGTCTTGATATCCATGAGGTTGGTTGCTCGTTTCGAGGGCCGGACGATGCCAAAGCGACTAGTCTAGACTGGGGTGCCTCTTCTCGACAACGAATCTCGCCTGCCAGCGTCTTATCGTCTTTCGGGCCACACGGGCGCTCGCTGCCCCGCGTGTCTGGCGAGATGATCTCAGGGTTGTGCATGTGCAGAAGGGGCCGCCGCCGATGGGCTCACCAGCGTCGAGGGCGTGTCGTTGGCCGCGGGCAGCACCGGCAGGTCGCTGGCGGGGCGATCGATGACGCGCGGATCAGCGGCGTGGACGGGGCTCGCCGCGCCGCCTGAGGCGTGTAATGCGGCATCATTAGGATTCAGTTCGACGATTTCAATGGGTTTGCCGTCTCGCATGCCGGCGCGGTGCGCGCTCTCCGGGATGGCGTTAGACAGCCAGTTTCGAACCGTCAAGGCGGACTCCGCGAGGTAGGTGCGCCAAGAGGTCACGCCGGCGGCGGAGGTGCTTGCGGTGGACTCGGCGACCCAAGCATGGACTAGCGCCGGAGCATCCCCACGCATAAGCGTGAAGCCGAGGACGAAGGCTCCGGAAAGTGCGAGACACGCGATCAAGATCACCGCGACCTTCGCCACCGGGTTGAGACTTACGGGAAGTCCCTCCTCCGGATCTTCCGCGACGGGCGCGCGGATCTGGCCTCGCCCTTCGTGGCGGAGCGTCGGGATGGCGGCGAGGGGTTCACGGGTTTCGCCGCTGGCATTAAAAATCGGTCGCTCCCGCGCGACCCGACCGTTCAGTCGGGGGGTGAAGCTACCATCCACCGTCGTGATGGCGACACGGCAGACCCAGATCAGGGTCCGATCGTCTGCGGCTACCGCGGGTAAATCAGTGGCGGCTAATAGGGCGAGGGCGTGGACATCCCGCTCGTCGTTGTCCCGTTGCGTGAGTAACGTCTGAAACGCGGGACCCACGAACTGGCTGCGGGCGGTGCGCTGCGGGGTGATTGTGAGCGACATCCCGGTTTCGGTGCCTAAAATAGCCCAGTCGACTTTCGGCAAGGAAGCAATGCGCAGGCGCCTGGCCCACGCCCTGTCTGTGACGAACGCCAAGCCCTGGTTCTGTGCGTTGGGATCGGCATCGGAGACGAGGTAGTCGTCCGCAAAGTCGACCACGCGCGGCGAGGCGCGGGAGGCCGAACCCGCAAGATAGCCACCATCACCAATCTGCACCGACAAGCCGCCGGTAGGGCCGAGCAAGAGCGCGTTCAAGGTGCACTGGTAGTCACGTAGCTCCTCGGTGCCCGCGTGTGCGCGCAGCTGATCTCGCACGGCGATCAGACCTCGGATGATTTCGTCGTTTATCAAGGCGTCCGAGCGCTGCTCTTCAAGACGCGGTGTCAGACGGATGAGGACAGCAGCGAACGCCCGGGCGACGATCGAGGCTCCTTCGTCAGACTGGGGCGCGGTACCGGTGCCGTCGGCGACGACCATAGCGAGCCACTGCCCGTTGGCACTGGCTTCTACGGCATGCGCATCCTGGCAGGGCGTGTGATCCCGCAGATGATTTTCGCTGGCCGCCGAAGCGGCCGCTATCTTCCAACGATTAACAGACATAGCGTTGCGGGGCGGTGAGTGATCGAACGGGGTGGCGCCATTCTACTGCTCTTACAGGCACCTGCAAGACGCGCCCTGCGGGTAGCGTCGTCGTCGTCGGCGAGATTTTATCGTGAAAATTTGCGTGCGACTCGCAGCCAGGCCAACCAATGGTCGGCGCCGAACAGGCACGAAAACGCCCGACGCTCGTTTTTTGAGGGGGGGCGTGAGGGGAACGGTGCCTATTTAGTTGGACGTCGGCCGTGCGAACTGACACAACCGGTGACGGGAAGCGCAATGTGCCATGATTGAGCGTCCTTTCGCGCGCTGTGCCAGGCGCGCGGGCACCGCGGGGCCGGGAGCGCTGGGTCGAAGCTTTTACGAGGAAAACAATGGCTGCGGCGGCCATCGGTCCTGGTTCCTCGGCGGACTGCGTGCGCAGCCACCAAGTCTTTATGCGGGATTGTCCGTACAATTTAAAGTCAAGTTCAGGGGGACC
This sequence comes from uncultured Pseudomonadota bacterium, assembly GCA_903825645.1. Lineage (GTDB taxonomy): Bacteria > Pseudomonadota > Gammaproteobacteria > CAIKBL01. Next base: position 5,061 of record CAIKBL010000075.1, read on the forward strand.
TGTTCGGTGACGACGGCATAGCGGCCGCGGGGAACACCAAGCGGTGTCTCGGGCGCTCGCAGGCGCTATCAATCCGCAGGGCGTGTCGAGAACGCGCTGCGCCAAGAAAAACTAGGGAGCCAAGCGATGGCAATAATGACCGAAGCTCCCGCAGAGCGGGTTGCTGAATTGAACAGCGCCATGCAATCGTCAACCGCCACGCGTACCTGCTGTCCCTTTTGTGGCGTGGGTTGCGGCGTCATCGCGATCCCTGCGGGGAAGGCGGAGATCTCCATTAGCGGCGATCCCGCCCACCCGGCGAATTACGGGCAGCTGTGCAGAAAGGGGTTGGCGCTCGGCGACACGTTAGGACTCTCGGCGCGGCTCCTTCATCCTATGCGCCGTGCAGAAGACGGACAATTTGCGCGGGTTTCGTGGGACTCGGCGCTAGACGACGTGGTGAATGGATTTGCCTCGATCATCGATCGGCATGGTCCAGATGCGGTCGCCTTCTACCTCTCGGGACAACTCCTCACAGAAGATTACTATGTGGCCAACAAACTGATGAAAGGATTCATCGGTTCGGCAAACGTCGATACGAACTCGCGCCTTTGCATGGCGTCCGCGGTTGCTGGACACAAGCGCGCCTTTGGTGCCGATACGGTACCCGGTTGTTATGAAGATTTCGATTTGGCCGAATTGGTCGTCCTGGTCGGGTCTAATGCCGCTTGGTGCCATCCGGTGCTGTACCAGCGGATCCGCGCGCGGAAATCGACGAATGCCAAATTGGTGATTGTCGATCCCCGCCGGACCGCGACCGCAGACGGGGCCGATTTGTTTCTCCCGATTGCCCCGGGTACCGATCAGGCGCTTTTTTCCGGGCTGCTCGTCCATCTCGCCCTGCACGATGTTTTGGATACGGATTATATTGCGCGGCATACGACGGGTTTTGATGCGGTCCTGGCCGATGCGAAGAAAAGCGTGCCGACGATTGAGGCCACGGCACAGGCTACCGGTCTTGCGCGTCGAGATGTCGCCGCTTTTTTCGCGCTATTTGCGGCGACGCCGCGGGTGGTGACCGCGTTTTCACAGGGCGTGAATCAGTCCGGGCAGGGCACCGATAAGGTTAATGCCATCCTGAACTGTCACCTCGCCACCGGGCGCATCGGAAAGCCTGGCGCCGCGCCCTTTTCGCTCACCGGGCAAACCAATGCGATGGGGGGGCGCGAGGTGGGTGGCCTCGCCAATATGCTCGCTGCCCATATGGGATTTGAATCCGAAAATATTGAGCGCGTGCAACGTTTCTGGCGCGCGCCACGCATGGCGGTGCGCGAAGGTCTTAAAGCGGTCCAGATGCTGCAGGCGGTGGCCAGTGGCCAAATAAAAGCGTTATGGATAGCCGGCTCTAATCCCGCCGCCTCACTCCCCGAAGCTGATCGGATACGTGAGGCGCTCAGGAAGCTCGAACTGCTGGTGATCTCCGACAATAATCAATCGACTGACACGATTACGAGCGGCGCACACATTCTCCTGCCCGCCCTCGCCTGGGGTGAAAAAAGCGGCTCAGTGACAAATTCCGAGCGCGTCATTTCACGCCAACGGGCGTTTCTTAAGGCGCCCGGAGAGACGCGTCCGGATTGGGGGATTTTTGCCGAATTTGGCCGTCGAATGGGCTTTGACGGATTTGACTATGCGTCGGCAGCCGAGGTGTTTCGCGAACATGCGCACCTCTCGTGTTTTGAAAACAACGGAAAACGTGATTTTGATATTGGCGCCCTTGCGGATCTAAGTGACGCGGGCTATGACACACTGGCACCTACGCAATGGCCGGCACGCGCCGATGAAACAAGCGGGTCGCGCCGATTCTTTGCGCAGGGCGGGTTTTTCACTCCTGATCGGAAAGCGAGATTCATTTTGCCGGCGCCTGCGTTGGGGTTGTGTGTTTCGGAAGCATTCCCCCTGCGGCTCAATACCGGACGGTCGCGGGATCAATGGCACACCATGACGCGCACGGGTCTGAGTGCGCGGCTCGCCCGGGATGTGGCCGAACCGGTGATGGACGTCTGTCCGGAAGATGGGGTTGATGCCGGGCTGGTGGACGGCGGTTTTGCCCGTGTCACGACTGCGTGTGGATCTTGCATCCTGCGCGTTCGGATGACGGATCGTCAGACGCGGGGGCATCTCTTCGTCCCTATTCACTGGACCGATGAGACCGCATCCGATGCACGAGTGGGCGCGCTGGTGGCGACCTGGCTTGATCCGGTTTCCGGCCAACCGGATCTAAAAACAACGCCGGCCAAGATCAAGCCGGTCACCTTTGCGCTGCAGGGATTGCTGCTGGCACGGGCAGCCCGTTATTATGTCTCCCGATCTCTGGTGGACGCGTGTGGCGGTAGAGCACGCGGTCGCTTATCGTCTCGCGGGGGACGCGGATTCGACTGTCTGGCTTGATTTCTTTAGGCGCCTCTCGGCGGGCGCGACGCACCGAGAGTTCCTAATAGAGAAGGGCCGCGGTCTTCGCTGCGCGGCCTATTCAGCACAACGGGTGACCCATGCGCTATTTCTGGGACACTGTGCCCAGGATTGGGAACCGACCCTCGCTTTTTTTCATCGGGATGGGACGGGTGCGACTGAGCGATTTCAGTTACTCGCTGCCGGGTCGGACCTTGGTGGAAATAAAGCTTCCCCTACGCGGCCGCAAGCAGCACGAAAACAGAATTATGGGGCGAGTATGATAGATGACGCGTCTGTGGACGAAGAAATCCTGCATCGATGTACTTTTTTCCAGGGCATTACCGAAAAATCGCGACGGGCACTTCTCGAGACGGCCTCTGCGGTGACCGTAAACCAGGGCGCGATGATTTTTAGTGCGGGCGAACCCTGGGCGGCCGTTTACGTCGTCCTGACCGGCTCCGTGCGAATTAGCGTCGCCGGCGACGCGGGTGAGGCACTGGTCTTGCGGGTGCTCGGTAGGGGTGAGCTTCTGGGCGATGAATTGATGTTTGGCAACGAGGGGAGTAGTACGCACGCTTACTCGGCCTGCGGTGCCGAAGACACGGTCTTGTTACGCCTCGAACGGGCGGCGCTTCAGGATATCGCTGCACAAGAGCCGAGTCTTTTTCGGTGGGACCCGCAACATCGAGGTGACGTGGCCGAAAAAGACGCGTTGGCGCGTTCTGAGTGCTATCGCCTACTGAATTCACTGGAGGCCGTCGACCCGCAGGCACAGGTCAGTTTCGCCGCTGGGGATATCATTTTTAAGGAACGCGACGACGCGGATGCGGTCTGGTTAATCGTCGAAGGCGAGGTCATCGTCTATCCGGAAGCGACGCCTGAAGCGCCCTATGCGCGGCTGGGTCCGGGCCAATGTTTCGGCGAGAAAGCCTGCCTCAACGATGCCCCACGCAGTGCCACGGTGCGGGCCTTGACCGCGCTCGCGGTCACCCGTATTGCCCGAGATCAATTTGTCCGACTACACGATGTCTCGCCGGCGCTTCGCGCGATCGTGTCCGGGCTTGAGTTTACCTACCAGATGCCGAAGTGCGGGATCGCGCTCAGTTACGTGAGCGAAAAAGGCGGAGAGAGCATGATCGAACGGGTGTATCGCCTAGATGACGGGCGCCGTTTCCTGACCTCTTGGGTGCCTGCCAAGCACGCGTTTAGGCTTGAAAGTACGGACCTGTCTGCTGACGACGGGCGCAGCGTCGAGACAGTCCGATGGACAGGCTCGGCGAGTGGTGAACAGGAGTGGCAGCGCACGATCCGATTTTCGGCCGAGGGCGTCATCTGCGGCTTCGCCTCCCTAGGCGATTGGCCCGAAATGCCACAAGCCATAGAGGCTGCCATTAACGCCGTGGTATTCGGTCGCGAAGCGCTCGAGACGTTTCGGAAAACAGGTCGCCTCGATGTGACACGGCCGGCACAGGCTGAGGAGCAGGCGTGCTTCTGCGTGCAATTGTCGGTAGATAAATTCCTAACTCTCGTGAGTGAGGGGTATGACACGTTCGAGAAGCTTCGGGAAAAAAATGGTTGTGGATCCGTATGTGGAGGGTGTGAGCCCCAGGTCCAAGCCATGCTCGGTCGCGCGGCTTGGACCTCGGTCGTGGGGCATGCCCGCGCGATGACGTCGGATATTCGCAGCATTTTGCTCAAGCCGAGTTGTGCGGCGCAACTTGAGTGGAAAACAGGCCAACATGTGGTGCTCTCTGGACGCCTCGGGGTGCACTGGATCAACCGTAGTTACACCATCGTGTCGGCGCCTGGCCGGGATTCGGTACTCGAAATCGCCGTAAAAAAGGAGCCCAAGGGGCTGCTTTCTGGCTGGCTTTTTGAGGAGGGGCTCGTCGCTCGGGAATTGCGGATTTCAGCGCCCCGCGGAGACGCCGTCTGGCAACCGGGGTTGCGTCCGACCGTGTGCTTTGCCGCGGGCATAGGTATTACGCCGGCAGTCGCGATCTCCCGTGCGCGTCACGCGGCAGCGGTATCGATGCCCCTGCATGTCGATTACTCAGGCAAAGCTGCCGAAGAGATGGCCTATCTCTCCGAGCTTGAAGATCGCGCGGCGACAGATGACGCCGTCAGCCTCCAGTGTCGGTTCACGGCGACGGGTGTCCGCCTCAGTGCGGAGGACGTGAGGGAGACCGCCAGACAATTTCCGGAGGCCGATTTTTTTGTCTGTGGCCCGGAACCCTATATGAGTCTCGTCATCGGCGCGTTACGCCAGGCACAGGTACCAGAAGACCACATTTTCGATGAGCGTTTCACTCACGCCGGCGCGCCGCTGAGCGCGCCCGCACCCGCTACACCCGCGAGCGAAATCACTTGGTCGGGACCGGACGCATTGTTTCTGCGCGCGCAGGATGCCGCGCTCGCGGCGGGCCTAGCGCTCGTGCCGGAAGAGTTGGTGAAGCGCGAACGGCATCCGCTAGACCGCTGGGATGAGCTGGTCGCGCGTGCTGACGCAAATACGTTTCCGGAAGGGCTTAACGTTTATCTCACTAAGTTTCATGGACTTTTTTATACGGCGCCGGCACAGCGGGCGTTCATGTGTCGCCTCCGGATCCCCAATGGCCTGCTCAGGAGTTGGCAGTTACGGGGTTTGGCGAACGTCGCCGCGGCTTGCGGGGGAGACTATGTCGATGTGACGACCCGCGCAAACCTGCAGATAAGGGAAATTCCCGCGCATCAATCCGTGCAGGTCCTACTCGCGATCCGTGGCCTCGGTTTGACCGCACAGGGGGCAGGTGCGGATAACCTCAGAAACATCACCGGAAGTCCGACGGCCGGTATTGATCCGCAGGAGTTGATGGATACCCGGCCGCTTTGCGAGGCCTTGCACCATTACATCCTCAATCATCGAGAGATGTATGGTCTGCCCCGAAAATTCAATATCGCCTTTGACGGCGGTGGCCGCGTCGGTGTGCTTGAGGACACCAACGATATCGGTTTCGTCGCAACCAACGTGTTGGCAGCGGGCGACGTCGCACCGGGCGTTTATTTTAGACTCCTGCTCGGCGGTATTACCGGGCATCAGGATTTCGCTTTTGATACGGGTGTCTTTGCGCTGCCTTCAGAATGCGTAGGGCTCAGTGCGGCTATCGTTCGGGTGTTCATAAGGCACGGCGATCGGTCTAATCGAACCAAGGCGCGCCTGAAATATGTACTCGATAACCTCGGGCGTGAGGCTTTCCTGGCCGCCGTCGAAATCGAGTGGGGATCTCCCTTGAGGCGCTTGCCTGGGGCTGATCTGGCCCCGAGGCTGCCGATCGACCGGCAAGGTCATGTGGGCGTCCATCCTCAGAAGCAGACCGGACGCCATTATCTGGGCGTGGTGCTGCCGGTTGGTCGTATCTCGGCCGAGCAGATGCGCGGCCTCGCGGATATCGCGGACCGCTTTGGCAGTGGCACAGTGCGCTTGACGGTGTGGCAGAACCTGCTGATTTCAGACATCAGCACAGCAGATCTGGATGATAGCGTGGCCGCTATCCGGGCCATTGGGCTTGACGTCGAGGCGACCTCCCTTCGGCGTGGGCTCGTGGCGTGTACGGGGAGCGCAGGTTGTAAATTTGGCGCTGCGGACACCAAGCGTCATGCCCTCGAACTGGTTGATTATCTCGAGGCGCGCTTCACCTTCGATGGCCCGCTCAATATTCATCTCACGGGTTGTCGCAATTCCTGTGCCCAGCACTATATCGGTGACATTGGCTTAGCGGCGACTAAAATCGAAGTCGATGGCGGGATGGACGAGGGCTATCACGTTTATCTGGGTGGCGGGGCGGGCGCGGCGGGCACGCAGGCGATAGCACGAGTGTATGCGCAGTCTGTCTCGGTCGCAGCGCTGTTTCCGCTTGTCGAAAAATTAATCGGCGCCTGGCAGGGGAACCGTGAGGGGCCTGCGGAGTCCTTTGGGGCGTTTTGCCAGCGTCATGATCTCGTGCAACTGAAGGCGCTCGCAGCGCGCGTCTCGGTGAGCGCGGCCGCCCCGGACGCGTAGGCGTGCGAGGAGGTTGCGCGGCATCGGCGTTGTTGCCGCGTCGAAGGATCTTGAGCGCACGGTGCGGCGTGCGCGAGATAAACCGCTAGGCTTCGTCGAGGGTGCGATAAAGCGCGCGCAGCAACGCATGCGCGCGATCATCGCCGACGGTGCCTTCGCCCATGCGATTCATGACGTAGGCGAACGTCAAGCCGGCTTCAACGTCGTTGACCACGAGTGAGCCGCCCCAACCGCCCCAGTAACACACCCGCGCATGGGGACTAATGGGATTGCGCGGAGAATTCAGTCCATAGCCGATCCCGAAAGTGACTCCAATGCCGAGTACTAAGTCGCGACCGGCTGCCTGCACATCAAATATCCGATCGATGGTCGTGCCCGACAGCAATTCAACGCCGCGAAAAGATCCGCCATGCGAAACCGCGGCCTGGGCGAGGGCGACGCTGCGTGCGTTGCCGTGGCCACCGGCGGCGGGAATTTCGGCCCGGCGCCAGGGCAGCTCCCAGGATTGCTCGGCCATCAGCCGAGGATTGGACGCACGATAGGGAATGGAGTTGTGCTCGGGAGCTGCTGCGCCGTGGCCGCCACCGTACTGAAGTGGCGGCGCGGGAATGACGAGTGCCACGCGCTCGTCGTGTTCGGCGCCTAATCCGATATGGAAATCTGACCCCATCGGTTGTGCGATTTCGTCGCGAAAAAACTGACCGACAGTGCGACCATCGACTTGACGCACAACTTCGCCGACCAGGTTGCCCTGCGTGAGGCCGTGGTAGCCGGATTTCCAGCCGGGCTCCCACCAGGGAGCTTGCTCGGCGAGCAGCGTGGTGACTTTGTGCCAATCGTAGAGATCGGTGCCCGCAATGGGTTGCTCCCAAGCGGGCAGGCCGGCGGTGTGCGACAGGAGATGACGGATCAGGACCTGAGCTTTCCCGTTCTGCGCGAACGCTGGCCAGTAGTCGGCGACTGGGGCATCAATATTCACGAGCCCTCGACTGGCGAGCATCAGCAGGGCGAGGCAACTCATCGTCTTGGTGGTCGAGAATACGTTGATGATCGTGTCCCGTTGCCACGGGACGGTGCAGTCGGGATCTTGGTACCCGCCCCAGAGATCGACCACCAACTCATCGTGCCTGACGATCGCCACCGATGCGCCCACTTCTCCGCTCGCCGCGAAGTTGGCCGCAAAAGCATCTTTCAAGGCGGCAAACCGCGCAGCGCAAGTCCCGTTGATCTGAATGTCCATGCTGGCTCCGTGATATGGCTCGAGGTGAAGATGAAGCCTGCCACATGCCGCCAATCCCGCCAAGTAAACGGTAGGCGCGGTGCCGGCGCAAATTAAGCCTGTGTGCTTTCTGCAGGTCAGGAATATCCGCATCCAAAACCATTGAGGTGGGCAAAGCGGGCACCGATACCACTGCGCTCGTCATCGACCACGCGAACCCTTCGCCTGTGACCCTCTCGGCCTGGCTCATACGGATCAGATCAATGACCTCGGGATGCCCGGGGCTTGGATGTTCCTTAAAGGTGTCTTTAGGGGGGCGGCGCGGTGGAGTGGGGAAGCGTACTCCATTTCTGACCGCGGCTCCGCGATTCAGTGAGCGCGTTGTGTGCCCGGCTGGTCGGGCAAGGTGAATCCTGTCGAGGAGGAAGTCTAACAAAAAAGGCTTTCATCGGCCTCTCGGGATCCGCGCGCCTTCAATTCAATTGTTGCGGCGCGGTGCGTGGCGACGACAAATGGGTGCGCGCTATGCCAAAAGGTTTTTTACCGTAGACTCCGAACGTTCATGGGATTTCGATCTCGGTGCCTACCGCTCTCATGGTGGCCGACTTTAATAGTGAGCGCGATAGCCCGTTTGTTGAGAGAGCCCGTGGCTTTCATAACCGCACCACGACGAGAAGGAGATGATATGAGCGAAGAACAAGCAGCTGCCGGGCGCGCCTTGCTAAGCCGTTTGACGGCAACCCCTGAATCCATCGACGCGTTTCCGGAGCCGTTTCGTCGTTATACCTTGGAACATTTGTTCGGTGAGGTCTGGCAGGGCAAGGCGCTCGCGTTAGAAGAGCGGGAACTCATTACCTGCACGATTCTGACGGCACTTGCCAGAGAGCCGGAACAGCGGTTTCATTTTGCGGCAGCTCGCCGGGTGGGGATCCCAAGAGCGAAGATGGTCGAGATGATTACCCATGCCGCGCACTATGCTGGATGGCCCAACGCGGTGGGCGCGCTGCGTAGTCTTGAAGAGGTTTGGCCTGAAGAAACCTAAAAAACGGCGTCGCTATTTTTTTGGACGGATCTGGCTTTGTGGCCGTTGCGCGGTCGCAAAGCCATCTCCGGCTTGTGATCAGTGTCGCTGGGTGTGCGCGCAGATGGCTCCGATTTAGCCATGTTGGGACTCGATCTCCAGGCTTTTTTAGCCGTCCAAACGCGCGGCGAGGCGCTGGACCAGGTCGGCGGGTTTGTCGACGGTCAGGCGTGCGCCCAAACGGATTGATGCGGTGCGTAGCGCTGCGCGTCTCAAGTCAATTTGTGTGCGTATGACGCGGATATCGTGACGCGACAAAGGGGCCGATCTCATGCGCTTAATGCGTGCTCGAAAGTCGGCCAAATCGTGATCCTCGCCCAAGATGTCCGCCAGACTATCCAGGGCTCGGCAACGCCCCGTGATGTCGGGCCAGATAATCTGGAGGAGGCGAAGGTGGTGGCTGTGGTATTTGACGAATTTTCGCCAGTCATGTGCAATTTCAACGTCGTCGCTTTGTGTGACTCGTTGGTACATTTTGCGCATTTTGGTGTAAGTCCGTCGGAATCCGGGCTCGATGAGTCCAAAATTTTGACGCGTTCCTGCGCATGAGATACTGGCTAAGTCCGTCGCGTGCAATTTATGGATAAGTCGCGCACCGACATTGTTGAGGCAGGCCGCGTCTTGCGCTGAAGGTGGTGCCTCATCTTGCAGCGCCCGCAGTAGTCGAGACCAACGGTCCGCTTCATCGAACCCGGTCGCCGCCTCAACGAAGCCACGTGCGATCTGCTGTGCAACACTGGCTTCACGCCACTGGCAAAGCTTGCGCGCGACGGCCCGATAGCGGTGATCTTCCTGTTTGAACTCGGCGCGCCTGACATCTTGGACAAGACGGCACAGGGCGCGTAGTTTTTTGAGTGCTTTGCGTGCGGCATGAATAATGTGGAAAACCGCGTTCTCGTCTGGCGCCGACAAGTGGTGCATGACTTTGTCTAGAAGCGCGCGCCTAATCCGTGCGATCCCGATCGCATCCAGTTCGGACGGCTCGAAGCGATAATCCATTGGTAAGCCAGGGTTCGTCTCTGCGCGCAAAATTACCACCGAATAAGCGAACGCACCATCGCGGCCAGCCGGTTCCGGTTCGAATAAATGGATTTTTTGCGTCGGTAAAGGACCTTTGTGGCCGGCCTTGAAGGCGCTCGAACAGGGGCCGGTAGGTTTCCTCAGATTGTATGGCTGCCGCTGACCGCCGGTGAGCGAACGTGGTGCTTCTGGTGGCTGACACGCGCTGCCTGGGCAACAAAGGCCCGCTAAGCGGCATGCGTGCGTGGGGACTCAGATAAACCGTGGGCCCTGCGCGGTGGAAGCCGAAAGCCGCAACGCCCGGATGCCGATGATGAGGAGTGCCAGCAGAATGAGGGTCATGCCGAGGATCTCCTCCGCGCTGGGGCGCTCGCCAAAATGCCAGGCGGCGGAGGCGATGGCGACCACAGGCGCGATCAACATACACATCCCCGCGATCCCGGCGTCCACATATTTGAGGATATACATCCACAGCCACCAGCACAGCGCTGTCGAGATGATCGACGTGCCCAGCAATAACCATGTGAACCGGGTCGACCACACCACGGCGGGCTCCCCGCTCAACAGGGCGATGCCGAGTAAGGGAAGGGCGCCGAATGCCATCTGCCAGCCGGTGAGCGATATGAGATCGCGCGGGGTCTTTAGCTGCATCCGCTTGATGAGGACAGAGCCGATTGCCCACAGAATGCCGGCAGAAACCCCGAGTAGCTTACTCAGCAAAGAGCCGTTCGGTATGCGCGGATGAAGGATCACGAGTAGTCCGACGGCGGCTAACACCACGGCTATCCACTGACTCCCACGGACGCGTTCGCCGAGGACCGGCCAGGCCAGCAGTAAGGTCCAGAACGGCATGCTATAGACGAGAATGGATGTCGAGCTCACGCCGCCTTCCACGAGCGCCCACATACTCAAGCCGACGAAGCCGGTGGTCTGAATCAGGCCGAGCAGGAGTAGTGCCCCAACCCCTTGCGGGCGTAAGCGGCGGCCGGACAGCGGCAGGGTGGCGAGTAAGGCAGTGGCGGCCAGCAACATCCGATAGGCGGCAAACGTGAAAGGGCCGGCGTCCAGCAGCGCGATTTTGTTCAGAACCCAGCTGTAACCCCAACACAGGGAGAGGGCGGTGAGCGCCAGGGTGGACAAGAGGCCTCGACGCATGTCAGGGGGCGCCGCAATGCGTTGCGAAGGGTGAAGGGAGCGGCGCCATGGGGCGTGGAGTTTATCAGGGTAGTGGCCGCCGCGATATCCAGGCTGCGGGCGCGAAGCGTTATGGGCAACCCGTCAGCGCGCGTTTTACTGGCCGACGGCGATACGCACAATCTTCCCGAGTTTGGTGGTTTGGCGAGGGGCCGGCTCATGAGCACCCGCGGATGCCGCAGACAACCCGTCCGGAAGAGTCGCCATCGGGGTGGCTATCTTGCCGGAGGAGGGCGCGATAGACCGTGTAGGTGCGGCCGGTGGCGTCGCCAACCCTGCAGCGCCGACGGGCGGGGTGGCAGATAGTTTAAGGGCTTCGTGAATAGGTGCCGCGGGTGATTTCTCGAGCGGCGGTTTCGCGGTCTTGGTGGCTTTGCCGTCGTCCCTATCCTCGGTCGCATTCTCGGCCGCCTTGTTCATCACGATGATCGTGATCCGCCGATTAGCCGGTCCGAAGGGGTGCTCTTTGTCGAACAGGACCGAAGAGGCCAGCCCGACCACGCGGCTGATCTTCGGTTCGCTCACGCCCGCGGCCATCAATTCGCGACGCGCCGCATTGGCCCGGTCGGCGGACAACTCCCAATTACTGTAACCGTTGCTGCTGGCGTAAGGGGTCTTGTCGGTGTGCCCGGAAATACTGATCTTATTCGGGACCTCATTAATCACCGTGCTCACTTCATGCAGGAGACTGCGCATGTAGTTTTCAAGGACGGGACTGCCTTGCGCAAACATCGCCCGGTTTTCTTTGTCGATGAGCTGAATTCTCAGGCCTTCGCTGGTGATATCCAACAGCAATTGATCTTTGAACGGCTTCAGGGCCTGACTTGCTTCCACGGAGGCCTTCAGCTGGATCATGAGCTCTTCCATGCGTGCTTGTTCTGCCTTGGCGGCAATCGCCTCAGCATCCTCCAGCGTCGGGATCCCCTTACCTTCGATTTCTTCGTCAGACTGTCGAGCCTGATTCGACGGTGAGGGACCTTGTCCGGCGAGGATGCCAGAGCCGCCATCAAGCACGATGTTCGCGCCAGTGCCCCCGGGACCGTTCGCGGCGACCGGATCTTTCATGTAATCGGAGATGGACGCGCGCTGCTCCGGGGTCGTCGAACCCAGGAGCCACATCAGCATGAAGAACGCCATCATGGCGGTGACGAAGTCGGCGAAGGCCACCTTCCACGCCCCCCCGTGGTGACCATGCCCACCCTTTTTAATGCGCTTGACGATGATCGGGGGCGATTCAATCGACATCGGCTGCTCTTACCCGCGCGTGGGCGGTCACGGCGTCCCGCTCATTTTCGCTTAACGTGCTCTTCCAGTTCCCTGAAAGAGGGGCGCTCGGTAGAAAAAATGGCCTTGCGGCCGAATTCCACCGCTATCTGGGGCGAATAGCCCTGCTGTGAGGCTAGCAGAGCCGTCTTGATGACTTTGAAAAATTGCGCCTCGTCGCGTGCGAGATGTTCCACGCTGGTCGCCACCGGGCCGATGAGACCGTAGGCGAGGAGGATCCCGAGGAAAGTCCCGACCAGCGCCGAGGCCACATGGTGGCCGATTTCTTTTGCGGGCCCATCCAGCGCGCCCATCGTGATGACGATGCCGAGGACTGCCGCCACAATCCCGAAGCCAGGCAAACCGTCCGCAACCCGGCTCAGGGCGGAGGCCGGTTGTGCCCCCTCTTCGTGATGGGTGTCGAGCTCCACGTCCATCAGATTTTCGAGTTCGAAGGCATTCTTGATGCTGCCGCTGACCATGAACCTCAGGTAGTCCGTCAGGAACTCAACGGCATGATGGTCATGCGCAATGACCGGGTATTTTTCAAAGATAGGGCTCTTGTCGGGCTCTTCGACATCGGCTTCCAGCGACATCATGCCTTCTTTCCGCGCCTTGGCGAGGAGATCATAAACTAGGGCTAGCGCGTCCATGTAAAGGCTCTTTTTGTATTTCGAGCCTTTGAGCAGCGCCGGCAGACTCGCCGCGGCGGCCTTGATGACCTTGATCGGATTGGAGATGCAGAAGGCGCCGAAGGCGGCGCCCCCGATCACGACCAGTTCGAAGGGTTGCCAGAGCGCGAGGAGATTCCCTCCCAGAAGGGTGAAGCCGCCCGCGACGCTACCAAAAACAACGAGGATCCCGACAAGGACATTCATGTGCAAATAAACCGTTGAGTTTCATTGGGCTTCACTCGATGACTTATCGGCGAGGTCGCGGGGGTCTTGAGGCCGCAGGCGACGCTAAAGCCGGTTGCGCGACGGTCGCTAAATCAGTCACTCAGCGATGCGACTAATCGAGTCCCCTAGATACGATGCTCCTCAGCCTGTCCTTAAATCAGCCGCCGACCACGCGAAGCGACAACGTGCTGTCGCTGCTGCTCGTGGAAGATCATCCGGGTGATGCCTTGCTCATCCGGACACTGCTGCTTGAGGCCGCGCCCCGCAGCCTCCAGATCCAGGTGGCGCCCACCCTGGCGGAGGCGTGTCGGCAGTTGCGGGGCACCCCGGTTGATGCGGTCTTGAGCGATCTCGACCTGCCCGACTGCGAGGGGTTCGATACCTTAAGGGAGCTCCTGCAAGCGACCGAAACGATACCGATACTCGTCCTGACACACTGCGAAGAAGAGGCGTTCGGCCTGGAACTGATCAAACGGGGGGCGAGTGATCACCTGATCAAAGGGCAGGTAGACGGTCGACTTCTTTTGAAGGCCATCCGCTATGCGATCGAACGCAAGGAAACTGAACGACGTTTCCAAATACTTTCCCGGTTTGATCGACTGACTGGATTGGCTAATCGCGAACATTTCGGGGAGCGCTTCGCACAGGCCATCGGGCGGGCGGAGCGTTCGGGTCGATTCGTCGCGTTGCTGTTTCTCGATCTGGACCGCTTTAAATCGGTCAATGACACCTTGGGCCATATGGTCGGTGATACGCTGCTGGTGGAAGTCGCTCATCGACTTCAGAACTGCGTCAGAAAGGTCGACACCATTGCCCGGCTAGGGGGCGACGAATTTACCGTCATTCTAGAGGAGCTCGAGAATACCTCGGATGCGCAAGTAGTTTGCGATAAAATTATTAAAGCGCTAGAAACGCCTTTTCTGATCCTGAACCACGAGCTCTATGTCACGACCAGTATCGGGATTACGTTCTATCCGTCGGATGATCTCACCCCGCATGATTTGTTGCGCAACGCCGATGCGGCCATGTACCGGGCCAAAGATGAGGGCCGTAACAAGTTTCACGTGTTCACTTCTGACCTCAATGTGAAAGCACAGCGGCGGCTGGGACTTGAATCCGCGTTGCGCCATGCGATCGACCGCGACGAATTACACTTGTGCTATCAACCGACCCTGGATGTGCATACCGGTGTGGTGCTGGGCGCGGAGGCGCTGTTGCGTTGGAACCACCCGCAGTTGGGTAGTGTGTCGCCACTCGAGATGATCCCGATAGCGGAAGACACGGGCTTAATCGTGCCCATTGGTGCCTGGGTGCTCAGACGGGCCAGCCTGGATGCCCGACAGTGGCAACTCGCGGGCTTTCCGACCTTACGCGTCGCGGTCAATCTTTCGGCCCGGCAATTTCGCGGACAAGACCTCTTCGGCACCGTTTGCGCGGCGCTGGAAGAAGCCGATCTCAAGCCCGAGCTTTTGCAACTCGAAATCACCGAATCGCTGTTAATGGAAGATACCGATCGCAGTATCGCGGCACTGCGGGCGCTGAAATCGCTGGGGCTGGGTATTTATCTAGACGATTTTGGGACCGGCTATTCGTCGCTGGCCTATCTGAAACGATTCCCGTTGGATGGACTCAAGATTGATCGCTCCTTTGTTCGAGATCTGCCACACGATAGCGAGGACGAGGCGATCGCACGCGCCATTCTGGCGCTCAGCACCGCCTTGCGCCTGCGGGTGGTGGCAGAGGGCGTAGAAAACACGGAACAATTCGATTTTCTGCGCAATGAGGGCTGCGACGAGGCACAGGGTTTCCTCTTTTCCCGTCCGTTGGTGCGCACCGATTTCATGGAATGGCTCAAAAAATCGACCAAGCCCCCGCAAGCGGGCGTTGTGCGCCGGCTGCAGGCCGACCGCCGCCGTAAGGCCTGAACAACCTCGCCCCTCGACTCCCCGCTGGACTCTTCGCGATTTTTACGTTCAACTGTGGCAAGCACCCAACAAGTTAAGGGACTTGTCTCGGTATTTTAGGTTCTTTGCTTGCAATAACCCCGTTATCAAATAGAATGCTGTGGTATTTCTAGCATAATAAAAGAAGAACGAGCGGCGTTACGGTGTAGAGTTCGGCTTGCGCACCGGGGTAAAAACCCGGACGCGCGCCGAGTGGGTGAGGGCGCTCCTTCACGCACTGTATGAGTCGCCGGGTGTGGAGCCCACTGTTGTATTGTTGCACGCGTACAACGCGCCGACAGCGGGCGTGGCGATAAGGCAGACACAAAAAAATGCCGCGCCGCACATTTAACGAATCTTGTTGAGCGAGAGCATGAACGAACGATTTGACGTCACTGCACATTTAATCGCCGGACAGCGTGCGGAGTTCCGCTACGATCCGTTTCAGTCGTCGGCTCACGCCTCGGAACTTTCATCAGACCCGGTGCAGCTCGCCCTGACGCGATCGACGCAGGCAGTCTTGGGCGTTCAGGCGGCAGACGGGCATTGGCGCTACGACCTAGAAGCCGATGTCACTATCCCTTCCGAATATCTGTTTTTACACTATTTTCTGGGTGACGTTGACGCCGCACGGGAACAGCGGATTGCCAAATATCTGCGTCGGCGACAGCACGAAAACGGCAGCTGGCCACTCTATGAAGATGGCCCGGGCGATCTGAGCGCCACGGTGAAGGCCTATTTTGCCCTCAAGCTCGCGGGCGATCTCCCCGATGCGCCGCACATGCTTCAGACCCGCAACTGGGTCCGCGCCAACGGCGGCGCCGAGCACGTTAACGTTTTCACGCGCGTCACGCTGGCGATGTTTGGTCAAATGCCCTGGCGGACCGTCCCGGCCATGCCGGTCGAAATGATGTACCTGCCGAAGTGGTGGTTCTTTAACCTGACCAAGGTCTCCTACTGGTCGCGCTGCGTGATCGTCCCGCTGCTGATCATTTTCGCGAAGAAGCCCGTCGTGACTCTGCGTCCAGCGCAAGGGATCCACGAGCTTTTCATCGCCCCGCCCGAGACGTTGCAGCACCTGGATAAATTTAAACCGGGCAAACTGCTGGCCAACGGCTTCCTGCTGGTCGACCGTCTGCTGAAGGCGCTAGACCCCCTGATGCCCAAGTTTTTCCGGGAAGGCGCCTTGCTGCGTGCGGAGCACTGGATGCGGGACCATACCCAGGGTAAGGGCGGCATTGGCGCGATTTATCCCGCGATGGCCAATGCAGCCGTTGCCTTGAAGCTCGTGGGCGCGCGGGATGATGATCCGGATTTGTGCCGAACCCTGCAGGCGATCGAGGATTTAGTCCTCGATGAGGACGATGAGACCTATTGTCAGCCCTGCGTATCGCCCATATGGGATACCTGTCTGGCGCTGTCAGCACTGACAGAATCGGGCGCGCCGCCGAGCCACCCTGCGGTGCGCCAAGCGGTTGACTGGTTGTTTGATCAGCAGATTTTTGTGCCCGGAGACTGGTGCGACCAAGCGAAAGGGCTGGTGCCCGGCGGTTGGGCGTTCCAATATGAAAACGACAAATATCCGGATGTCGATGACACGGGGATGGTGCTGATGGCGCTCCTGCGGGCGGGTGCACAGGACAACCCGCACAAGCTCAAGCGCCTTAATCAGGGCGTTAACTGGCTGCTGGGCTTGCAAAATAAGGATGGTAGTTGGGGCGCCTTTGATATTGGCAACAACTACGAATATCTGAACAACATTCCGTTCGCCGATCATGGCGCGCTGGTCGATCCCGGCACGGCTGATCTGACGGCGCGTTGTATCGAACTGCTGGCGATGCTGGGTCACGATCGGACGTTCCCCCCGATAGCGCGTGCACTTGAGTTTCTCGAGCGCGAGCAGGAGGAGTGTGGCGCCTGGTATGGCCGGTGGGGCGTGAATTACATCTACGGTACTTGGAGTGTCTTATCGGCGCTCGGGGTGCTCGGCGAAGATGCCGCCAAACCGTTTGTGCGCAAGGCCGTTGAGTGGCTCCACTCGGTGCAGAAAGAAGATGGTGGCTGGGGAGAGTCCTGCAACTCCTACGACGATCCGATGTTGAAGGGACATGGCGAGAGCACGGCCTCGCAGACCGCTTGGGCCCTGATTGGCCTGCTGGCTGTCGGCGAAGTGGATTCGCCGAGTGTGCGCCGTGGCATCGAATACCTGACGCGCACGCAAAACGCCGGGGGTGAATGGGACGAGCAGCTGTACACGGGGACCGGGTTCCCGCGGGTGTTCTATCTGCGTTACCATGGCTACAGCAAGTACTTTCCGCTGTGGGCACTGGCGAGCTACAGTCGACTGCGCCGCGGGTTGCCGACCCGCCAGCACGAAATTATCGCGCGTGGACCGATCGATATCGGTGCATTGCCGGTCATGAGCAGCTCCCGCTAAGGCGAGTGCGCTTGGGGTGGTTCGGCCCCCGCTGGCGGCCACCGGTTGTGCGATTGCCCCGCGCGGTGGCGTCGCCCGGACACACACGCGAGTCCTCGCTAATTCTGATCTCAACACCAACAAGACGGCAAACCGGTCGGTGCGTACCGCGCGCCGATGGTAGACGGAGTGACTAGCCATGTCGGATTACACCGCCCCCCTTGCTGATATGCAATTTGTGATTGAACGGCTCTGCGGCCTGGACACGGTGGCCGGTTTGCCGGCGTTTGCTGACGTCAATAGCGAACTGCTCGGGGCAATCCTGACCGAGGCTGGGACGCTGGCCAGCGAAGTACTGGCGCCGCTCAATCGGATGGGTGACAAGACGGGCGCACGTCTTGAGGCGTCCGGCGTGCAGATGCCGGCGGGTTGGCACGCGGCCTATCGACAATTTGTCGAGGGCGGTTGGAATGGCCTCAGCTTCTCGACCGACAGCGGCGGCCAGGGCTTGCCGAAGGTCGTGGCGACGGCCGTCGCCGAAATGTGGAACGCGGCCAATCTGTCATTCGCGCTGGGGCCGATGCTGACGGCGGGTGCGGCCGAAGCACTCGAACATCACGCCAGCCCGGCCTTGCGCCAGACCTATCTCGAAAAACTGGTGACCGGCCACTGGATGGGCACCATGAATCTGACCGAGCCGCAGGCGGGCTCTGATCTCAGTGCCGTGCGCGCGCGCGCGGTGCCCGAGGACGATCACTACCGCATCAGCGGGCAGAAGATCTACAGTCCCTATGGCGAGCACGATCTGACCGAGACCATCATTCATCTGGTCCTCGCGCGTCTCCCGGACGCGCCGGCGGGGACCCGGGGGATCTCCTTGTTCGTCGTGCCAAAATTTCTGGTCAACGCAGCGGGCGAACTGGGGATCCGGAACGATGTGCGGTGTGCGTCGCTCGAACACAAGCTAGGGATCCACGGTAGCCCGACCGCCGTGCTGATCTATGGTGAGCAGGGCGGCGCTGTCGGCTATCTGGTGGGCGAGCCTAACCGCGGCCTGGAATACATGTTCACGATGATGAACAACGCCCGCCATGCGGTTGGTCTGGAAGGGGTCGCGGTGGCCGAAGGGGCGTACCAAAAAGCGCTCCATTTCGCGCGTGAGCGGGTGCAAGGGCGACCTGTGGGGTATACGGGCCAGGACGTCCCGCCGATTATCGAACATCCGGACGTCAAACGGATGTTGCTCACCATGAAAGCCGGCGTGGAAGCCATGCGGGCAGTGGCCTATGTCTGCGCACTTGCTTTTGACCTAGGGCGAGAGCACCCAGATCCGGCGGCGCGTGCCTACTGGGCCCGGCGCGGAGATTTCCTGACGCCGATCGTCAAGGGCTGGTGCACAGAGTTCGGCCTGGAGTTGGCCTCCGTCGGGGTCCAAATCCACGGCGGCATGGGTTTCATCGAGGAAACGGGGGCGGCGCAATATCTGCGGGATGCCCGCATCACGACCATCTATGAGGGTACCACCGGTATTCAGGCGCAAGATTTGGTGGGTCGCAAGACGGTCCGCGACGGCGGGCAGGGCGCCCGTGAACTGCTGGCGGAGATGCGGAGCGATGTCACGGCTTGGCGCACGGCCCCGGAGCCCCGCTTACAGACGCTGGCCGACGATCTCGCGGCGGCACTCGACCAGGTGCAGACGTCGATCACCTGGGTGATAGAAAGCCAGGCCACCGATCCGCGGCTCGCGGCGGCCGCTTCGGTCAGTTATTTGAAGCTCTGGGGTATCGTCCTCGGCGGTTGGCAATTAGGCCGGGCAGCCGCCTTGTGCTTTGCCGATCTCCGCGAGGCTCGCGCGGAGACGAGCTTTGCGCAGCGTAAAATCGTCGCCAGCGAGTTTTTCATGACGCAGCTGGTGCCGCAGGTCGCGAGTCTCGCTCGCATCATCACCCGCGGCTCGCCGGCCGTTTTGATCCCGACGGCAGACGCGTTCGCCTGACGGCTTCTTAGGCACGCGGTGCGGGGCTGTCTGCACGTCGGAGTCGCACTGCGTCGGGGCCTTCTGTTATGGTGATCGCGCAGCACGCTGGGCTGCCTTGATGTGAGGAACAAGATGACGTCGCCGACCCTGCAGGCGTTTGAAAAACGCCTTTCCGACTGGTATCTGCAGCGCTGTCAGAACATCGCCGATTTGCGGCGACTGGCGCGGTGGCGTGTCCCAGCCCCGATGTTTCATTATCTGGATGGTGCGGCCGAGGATGAAATCACCTATCGCCGCAATTCAAGTGACTTCGACCACCTGGAGTTTCTGCCGAGAAATCTCGTGGACATCTCGCAGATAGATCCCGCCACCACGGTGATGGGACAGCGCATCGAGATGCCGGTCATCTTTGCACCCACCGGCATGTCGCGCATGTTTCATTGGGAAGGTGAGCTCGCGGTGGCGCGGGCCGCCGCACGGGCGGGCACGATTTATTCGCTGTCTACCGTCGGCACGCACTCTATCGAAGAGGTGGCGGCGGTCAACGCAGGTCCCAAATGGTTCCAGATCTATGTCTTTAAAGATCGCGGGCTGGTGACGGAGTTCATCCAGCGCTGCAAGGCCGCCCAATATCACGCGTTATGCCTGACCATTGATCTGCCTCTGACCGGCAAACGCGAACGCGATTTCCGCACGGGCATGACGCTTCCGCCTTCCTTCACCCTGCGCAGCTGGCTCGATTTCTTCCTGCACCCGGTATGGTCGGCCACGTATGTGACCGCGCCGCCGTTTTCAATGGCTAATGTCGCGCATCGGGTAAAGACGGTGAGCAAGGATAACGTTGAAACGTTGATGTCTTACATCGGTAATCAGTTCGATCGGACTGTGACCTGGGAAGACGCGGGCGCCATGGTCAAGGAGTGGGGCGGACCTTTCGCGGTCAAAGGGATCCTGAATGTCGACGACGCGCGTCGCGCGGTCGATATTGGCGCACAGTGTCTGATCGTGTCGAACCATGGTGGACGTCAGCTGGATCATTCGCCGACGCCCATCGATGTGCTGCCCGAGATTGTCGCGGCGGTTGGCGACCGCGCAGAAGTGATTTTGGATGGCGGGGTGAGACGCGGCACGGATGTGCTGAAGGCGCTCGCCCTCGGCGCACGGGCCTGTATGACGGGTCGGGCTTATCTTTATGGGTTGGGTGCTGGCGGTGAAGCCGGTGTCGATAAGGCTATGCAAATCCTGCACGATGAAATCGTGCGCGACATGGCACTCCTGGGAACCCGCAACGTAGCGGAGATTACGAGCCAATATGTACGCAGACGCCGCGGAGTTTGATTCCGATATCCCCACGCTGAGGCGAATTTTGGCCGAGTGCCGTACGATCGCGGTGGTCGGGCTATCGGCCAGTTGGCATCGTCCGAGCAATTTCGCCGCAAAGTACATGCAGGAGCATGGCTATCGGATCGTTCCAGTCAACCCGGCCTATGAAAGCGTGCTGGGGGAGCCCTGTTATCCGTCGCTCGAGGCGATTCCGTTTCCTATCGATATGGTGGATTGCTTCCGTGCACCGGCCGAAATCATGTCCCTTGCGCGCAGCGCGATTGGCATCAAAGCAAAGGTATTGTGGATGCAGCTGGGTATTGTGAATGTCGAGGCCGCGGTACGGGCACGCGAGGCAGGCCTTGAGGTGGTCATGGATCGGTGCGTTAAAATTGAACACGCCCGCTTATTCGGGGGCCTGAATTTTGTCGGGGTGAATACCCAAGTGATTTCGGCCAAACGTCCTCGGCATCTTGCGAATTGAATCATGGCCGATCGTAAATTCGGATTTGAAACGCTTTGTCTCCACGCCGGTCAGATCCCGGACGCGGCTACCGGTGCGCGGGCCGCGCCCATCTATCAGACAACTTCTTATGTGTTTGATAGTGCAGATCATGCGGCGAGTCTGTTTAATCTGCAGACCTTCGGTAATGTCTACACCCGTTTATCGAACCCCACCAATGCCGTGTTCGAAGAGCGCATGGCCGCGCTGGAAGGCGGGCGCGCCGCGGTCGCTGTCAGCTCTGGCATGTCCGCCCAGATGGTCGCGTTGCTGACGCTGCTGGATGCGGGTGACCACATCGTTTCCTCGAAATCACTGTATGGGGGCACGTATTCCCAGTTTGATGTCAGCTTTCGGCGCCTCGGGATTCAGACGACCTTCGTCGACATCGACGATCTCGATGCCGTCGCTGCGGCCATTACGCCCAAGACCAAACTGGTTTACGCCGAGACGCTCGGTAATCCGCTCATCAATGTGCTGGATATCGAAGCCGTCGCTGAAGTCGCCCATGCAGCCGGCTTGCCGCTTGTCGTTGACAATACCTTCCCGACGCCTTTCTTGTGTCGCCCGATTGAATGGGGCGCGGATATCGTGGTGCATTCAGCGACCAAGTTTATCGGCGGCCATGGGACCTCGATTGGCGGGGTGCTCATTGAATCCGGCAAGTTTCCCTGGGATAACGGCAAATTCCCGGGCATGGTGGAGCCCTCGGCCGGCTACCACGGGGTGAAGTTCTACGAGACTTTTGGGGATTTCGGTTTCTGCATGAAGGCGCGGGTGGAGACGCTCCGCACGATGGGCCCGGCGCTCAGTCCGTTCAATGCGTTTCTGCTGCTGCAAGGGATCGAGACGCTGCCGCTGCGTATGGAGCGCCATTGCCTGAACGCGCAACGCGTAGCCGAATTTCTCGCCGCCCATCCCCAAGTGGCTTGGGTTCGTTTTCCGGGGCTGCCGGGCGATCAATATCACGCGCGGGCACGCAAATACCTGCCCAACGGCGCGAGCTCAATCATGTCTTTTGGGATTAAGGGCGGTCAGGCCGCAGGCGTCCGTTTCATCGAGAACGTCCAGTTTCTAAGCCATCTCGCTAACGTGGGCGACGCCAAGACGCTGGTGATTCATCCGGCCTCCACCACCCATCGGCAACTGTCAGAGACGCAACTCATTGCGGCGGGCGTAGGTCCCGACATGATTCGTATTTCGGTCGGACTAGAAACCCTTGACGATATCCTGTGGGACATCGATCAAGCGCTCGCGAAGGCAGGTAAAGCATGAATTCGGTTTTGATTGAACAAGTTAAAAATGTCGTGGGCGAGGCAGGACTCCTCTTAGGTGATGCCATCTGCGCACGCAATATTCATGTCTGGCGGCAGAGCCCTATCCGCGCGATGGCGATTGTCCGTCCGGCCTCCACGGCGGAAGTGTCAGCGGTGCTGAAACTGTGTCATGCCAGCGGGCAGACCGTGGTGGTGCACGGAGGCCTGACCGGGCTGGTTCAGGGCTGTAATGGCACTGAGGCGGATGTCGTGCTCTCTCTGGAGCGACTCAACCGGATTGAAGAAATCGATCCGGTCGGACGCACGATGACAGTCGAAGCCGGCGTGCCGCTGCAGTTACTGCAAGAAGCAGCCGAAAAACACAGCCTCATCTTTCCCGTTGATCTCGGCGCACGGGGTTCGTGCCAAATCGGGGGCAATGTGGCGACCAACGCGGGCGGCAATCGGGTCATTCGTTTCGGCATGACCCGGGAAAATGTGCTCGGGCTCGAAGCCGTGCTTGCGGACGGTACGGTCGTGACCTCAATGAACAAGATGATTAAGAACAACGCGGGCTACGATTTAAAGCAGCTTTTTATTGGGAGTGAAGGCACGTTGGGGATCGTCACCCGGGTGGTGGTGCGTTTGCGAGAAATGGCGTTAGGTCAGCAAACCGCGTTTGCAGCTTTTGATGATTTTTCGCAAGTGTCGCGCTTTCTGCGCTTCATAGATCGCGCCATGGGTGGCGGGCTGTCTTCCTTCGAAGTGATGTGGCGAGATTATTATGAACTCGTCACTACCGCGCCTGCGAACAACACGCGTCCGGTGTCCATCGATCACGCCTATTTCGTCATATGCGAGGCGCTAGGCACCGGCCATGCGGACGACGCGGAGCGCTTCGAAGCGACGATGGGCGAAGCCCTCGAGCAAGGGTTAATTGTCGACGCTGCGGTGGCCAAATCAGAAAACGAGCGGCGCTCGATGTGGCGTATCCGGGATTCGGTTGACCAGTTTTTTCGGTACGGTCACGCCTTTCTTTACGACGTAAGTCTCGCGATCCGAGACATGGATGCCTACGTGAGGGAGGTCAAAAGCCGGCTTCATGCGGCCTATCCGGATCACCATTGCTTTACGTTGGGCCACATCGGGGATGGGAATATTCATTTCGCCATTGCCGTGGGCTCAGAAGATTTGGCGCACCACCATCGCGTCAACGCGTGTGTCTATGCTCCGTTGGAGGCCATTGGGGGCTCGATTTCGGCCGAGCATGGGATCGGCACCGAAAAACTCGACTATCTGGCGCTCAGCCGAAGGCCTGCAGAAATCGCTTTGATGCAGCAGTTGAAGCGTACGCTCGATCCCAAAGGGATCCTCAACCCGGGCAAAATCTTCGCATTTTCCTGAGCCGGTTGATCTCGGTGCCACCGTCTGGTATGCGGCGCACGCCTCGCCTTAACCGCCGCCCTAAGGTACCCCTCGCGTGTCCGCGTATGCAGTCGATGCGGGTTGGCCAGGGGCGGTGCCATTTCCAGGACCGTGTATGAACAAGCAAGCAATTCCCGCCCCCTTTGAAGATCGCCTGACTGTGCAGGCTGAATGGCTCGATCCGAATGGCCACATGAATGTCGCCTTCTATCTGCGGGCGGTCGATGACGGGAGCAATGCGTTTTTTGATGACATCGGTCTCGGCTGGGGTTACACCCAAGGCGGCGTGGGTTCGATTTTCGTGACTGGCTGCAATGTCGATTTTCGGCAAGAGTTGTTCGCGGGTAATCGACTGCGGGTGACCACGCAACTCATTGACGCCAGTCACAAGCTTATCCACTGTTACGCGGAGCTGTTCAACGAGGACGACGGTTATTTGGCGGCGACGTGCGAAACGCTCTACATGCACATTGCGTTTGCGACCCGCCGCAGTGCGCCGATCCCGACGTCCGCGCAACAACGCTTGACGCAGATTTTGAGCGCCCATCAAGCCCTGCTCGGCACGCCGGCGACGTTGGGTCGCTCGCTGGGGATCCGTCGATGAGCCAGCGCGCGCGCCTGCTCTTGGGATGGCGTGAACGGACGGGCTCCGAAGGGCGGCCGCGCGAACTCCGGACGTCTGTAGATCCCGGGTGGGGACGCCACGGGTCTGCGTATCGCGGACGCCCAGCGATCCGCCGGAGTCCCTGATCCCGCGTCTTTGTTTTAGCCCCTTCGGGTCAGCGCTCCGCGTGCCTGAAAGGGGCCTTGTGCTGCACTCTCGGGGGGCTGCTTTTTCACGCGAAGCGGACCAACCCCAAGACGACACACCTCACAAACGGCTATTCCAACCCCCCATACCTGGCGTTTGTGACTGATGCGGACAGATCTTTGCTTGCCGTGGGTACAGTCGGGGCGACGAACCTGCGCTGCCAGGCTTTGAATCGCCCGTGCACCATCGATCGGAAATTCTTGAGTCGCAGCTGTTGCACACTCCGCCGAGCTTTTTGGGCATCCCTCCCGCAAGCTTGATAAGTTCCTCAATCAGTGCAGTTCTGGGAGGAAGTCTGCCCCAATCGTTGGGTGACATGGTTAGTCGAGCTGGATCTTTTTACATACGCAATGTATTCAATGGCTGTGTAGTTTTTCGTGCAACCAGACTTTAATCAAAGACTGGTATGGCACATCACGGGAATTTGCCGCAGTCTTGCTCGAATCCAGCAAGTGCTGAGGCAATCGCAATGAAATCGTTTTGGTCGTGGGCTTGAGATTGGGCAGAGACACTTTCTGGGCCTTGGTCCAGTCCAGGTGTTCGGTGGAGTCGTGGGACTCCCAGTACAACCGCTCGTCCTTCTCGCTGTTGAACTGTGGAGTAGCCTTAGTGCCGGCTTTAACGGCGGCCTTAGCTGGCTTGGTCATAAATTGCTCGCTCCTTTCTGTGCATGTCCCGGGCTGAAATCACCCGAATCAAGGTTCCTGCTTTGCGTAGGGTGAAGGTGATGTGCAAGGCTCGCCCTTCGTCCGTCTTTCCAAATGCATGAATGCGGATCTCCTGGGCGCTGTGGGCTGCATCCTCCAGGATCGGCAGCGGGGTGTTGAAAAACATCTTCTCTGCCTCCGCCATAGAGACGCCATGCTTGTCCTCGCTTTTTCGGGCATTGCCAGCGTCCCAGTTGAAGCCGCTGATCTTGGCTAGACCAATCATTGCAAAGGTCAGCGGAATGCCATCCTCTGCGCTGACCAGCATGGCGTTAGAGCGCTTTTCCAGCTTGCTGGCCACGTCCCCCAGGTCCTGCCGGGCTTTGCTCAGCGCGTCCGGCCGACCGACCAGGTCCCTATAGCGCCTGCAGGTTGACGACGTCAGAGCAGTACGCCATTAGCGCCCGCTCGAACGGCTAAACGGACACGGACCCGCCGACCGAGCAGCTGGTGCAGTGCAGGCGTCTGTGGCCGGGCTGGATGCCGCCGAGTTCGTCCCGGTTGCGGGTGCCACTGTTCTGCCCAACCAGCGCGCGGCCACTATCGCCGCATATAGTGATTCCGATGCCGGTGAGGAGGTGAGGCACTGGACCCTTGGTGCGAAGCACGACCAGGAGCGAATACACCAGGTCCATCGGGTTGGCCTTGATCTGTTCGCGGCTGTACTGCTTGCCGTCGCTGGCCGTCACCAGCGTGGTGCCGGCATTTATAATCTGAGCCAGTTGGGCTAGGGCCTGGATTGGCTCTGCCCTCGAAAGCCGGTCGAGGCCTTCCACCACCAGCACGGACTCTGTGGGTATCCGGCCCTGTTCGGCAGTGACCAGGAAGACGTCGAGTGCCCCAGACTCGATATGCCGCTGGTGGCAGGCCGATAGCCCTTCATCCCGCAGCGAGCATTTTTCCGTCCAGGAGGCCGTGTTCAGCGGCCTCCTGTGCGGCGTAAGCCATCTGGTGCCGCCGCTGCTGTGGCTCGAAGCCTGACGCGGATCGCTGAACCGCACATAGCGCTACACAAGACCTGTTAAACTACACCCCATGAATGCAATAAAAGAAAGAATCCCGCGCATAGGCATGATATCGCTAGGCTGCCCCAAGGCGCTGGTGGATTCCGAACGGATCCTGACGCAACTGCGCCTCGACGGTTACACCATTACGAACAGTTATGTCGGCGCTGATATCGTCGTGGTCAATACCTGTGGTTTCATCGACAGTGCCAAAGCGGAATCCCTCGATGCGATTGGGGAGGCCCTGAACGAGAATGGTCGGGTGATCGTCACCGGGTGTCTCGGTGCGCGTGCCGAGGAAATCCGCGAGCGACACCCCGGCGTGCTTGCCATCAGCGGGCCACAGCAATATGAATCGGTGGTGGCAGCGGTCCACGCGCATGTTCCCCCGCCGCCGCATAACCCGCATATCGATCTCGTGCCGCCGCAGGGGATCAAATTGACGCCCCGTCACTACGCCTACCTGAAAATTTCGGAAGGCTGCAATCACAGCTGTAGTTTCTGCATCATTCCCTCGATGCGGGGCAAGTTACGCTCGCGACCGTTACGGGAGATCATGGCGGAAGCCGAACGTTTGGTGACCGCCGGGGTACAGGAGTTGCTCGTCGTGTCACAAGACACCAGTGCCTATGGCAGTGATTTGAAGTATGTCGAAGACGACTGGCGTGGGGCGGTCCGAACGACTAGCTTTGCGGGACTTTGTGCAGCCTTGGGCGAGCTCGGCGTGTGGATCCGATTGCATTATGTCTACCCGTACCCGCATGTGGACGACGTTTTGCCGTTGATGGCGGCCGGAAGTGTCTTGCCTTATCTCGACATTCCATTCCAGCATGGCAGTCCGCGGATCTTGAAACTGATGCGCCGCCCAGCGGCCGCTGAGAACACCCTCGCGCGGATTCGGCACTGGCGTGCGCTGTGTCCCGACCTGACGCTGCGCAGCACGTTCATTGTGGGTTTTCCGGGCGAGACAGAAGCCGAATTCGAGGCGCTTCTTCAGTTTCTCGATGAGGCTCAACTCGATCGCGTCGGCTGTTTTCAGTATTCGCCGGTGGGCGGCGCCGCCGCCAACAATCTACCGGCGCCGGTGCCGGAGGCGGTCAAGCAAGCGCGCTGGGAACGCTTCATGGCCCATCAGCAAACGATTAGCGCCGCCCGTCTCAAGCGTCGCGTGGGGCAGGAAATCGAAGTGCTCATCGATCAGTGCGAGGGGACTCGGGCAATCGGTCGAAGTGCGGCAGATGCACCCGAAATCGACGGGTTGGTCTATATTCGTAAGGCCGGCCGGCTGGCGGTGGGCAGTCGCCACCGGGTACTGATTGAACGCAGTGATGCGTACGATTTGCATGGACGACTGGTTTCCTGAGGGTTCCCGGCCCGGGCCGGCGCTTGCCTTCAGCGCAACGCCGTGTAGATTCTGTGGCGTGATGGGATTTGACGGAGAAGAACGGTGAGTAAAGTAGCTTTTCTGGGGGTGGGGACGATGGGCTTTCCGATGGCCGGCCATCTCGCCCGGGCGGGTCATGAGATCACCGTTTACAACCGCACAGCGGCCCGCGCGGAGGCTTGGTGCGTGGGACAGGGTGGGCAGGGCGCCGCGACGCCCGCGGCCGCCGCCCGGGATGCCGAAGTGGTTTTTTCTTGCGTGGGTAACGATGCTGATTTGCGCGCCGTGACTTTGGGTGATGACGGCGCCTTCGCAGGCATGTCGGCGGGTACTGTCTATGTCGATCATTCCACCACCTCTGCCGAGATCGCACGCGAACTGGCCGGCGTCGCCGCGGCACGGGGGATCAGTTTTCTTGATGCCCCCATTTCGGGTGGGCAGCGCGGTGCCGAAGAGGGGATCTTGACCATCATGGTGGGCGGCGACGCCACCGCGTTCCAACGCGTTGCCCCGGTATTGGCGGCCTACGGCCGCAGCGTCAAGCACCTAGGACCTTCCGGGGCCGGTCAACTGACCAAAATGGTTAATCAAATCTGTTGTGCCGGTGTCATTCAGGGGCTGGCAGAGGCCCTCAATTTTGGTCTCTGTGCCGGGCTCGATATGGCGGCGGTGATTGAAGTCATCAGTAAAGGCGCCGCGCAATCCTGGCAAATGGATAATCGCGCCGCGACTATGGTGGAGGGACGTTTTGATTTTGGTTTTGCGGTGGACTGGATGCGCAAAGATCTCGGTATCGTGCTGGACGAAGCGCACCGCAATGGCGCCACCCTGCCGGTTACCGCGCTGGTAGACCAGTTCTACGGCACCCTCCAGCAGCGGGGACGCGCGCGGGCAGATACCTCGAGTCTCATTGCCTTGTTGCGCGATTACTGACATGAAAAACATCTCCCGGATTGGGGCGCAGCGGGTGGGTGAATCACCGCCGCTCGTGGCCGCCGCGGCCCGCGGGAATACCGAGGCGCAGTTTGAGCTGGCGGGTTGGTTGCGCGAGCACGGTGAGCGCCCGACCGATGGGGGACAGGCCTTCGCCTGGGATCTCCGCGCCGCACGCGCAGGGCATGTCCAAGCCCAGTCCCGGGTAGGGGCGGCGTTGCTCGATGGCCGAGGCTGCGAGGTTGATCTCATCAGTGCCATTGGTTGGCTACGCGAGGCGGCCGAGTCCAACGAACTGGATGCCTTGACCCGACTCGGTTGGTGTTACCAGACCGGGACGGGGATCGCGCGCAATCTGGCGCGCGCGTTTGCCTGTTATAGCGCCGCGGCACATAGCGAACATCCGGCCGCACATTTCGGCCTCGGCGAGTGTTATCACCGCGCGTTGGGGATCCCGCGTGATGATACCCGTGCGATGCAGCATTGGACGCTGGCGGCCCAACAGGGACATGCCCGCGCGCAACTGCACCTGGCGCTCGCCTATGTGCAGGGTTGGCACGGAGAGCCGGACTATCTCCTTGCCCTCCAGTGGGGGCGACGGGCCGCAGCGGCCGGCGATCTCGAGGCGCAGTGCAGTCTGGGATTGATGCTGAGCGGCGCGCCTGAGGCGCATCGCGATCGCGCGGAGGCCGAGCGCTGGTTGAGTGTCGCTGCGAACGCCGGCATGGCGAAGGCACAATATGCCTTGGCGCGCTTTTACCAACGAGGCTTCTGCACGCCACCGACCCGAGACACGCCTTTGAGCTGGTTGCGCAAGGCCGCAGCCCAGGGTCATCCCAAAGCCGCTTTCCGGATGGCGCTGGCCTTTGAAAAGGGCGAGTGGGGTGCGCCGGATAAGCTACGGGCAGGGGTCTGGTGGCGGCATGCGGCAGAACTCGGGTTCGCGCCGGCGGGCTACGAAGTCGCGCGCCGGGCGATGGCTGGCCTGATACAGGGGATCCCGCCTGCAGAGATCGTCGAGTTGTTTGAGCGCTCGGCTCGACAGGGCTATGGGCGCGCCCAAGCGGGTCTCGGTCTGTGTTACGCGAAAGGTTTTGGGGTGCCGCGTGATTTGGTGCGCGCGTATGCCTGGTTCACACTCGCCGCCGATCAAGCCTTGGCTAAGGCGAAGTCAGCCCTCGCGGCGCTCGATCTTATTTTGACGCCGTCCGCGTTGGTGGACGCACGCCGCGAAGGCGCGATGTTGCGCGTGAGTTTATCGACGCTAGACGCGAAGGCGGACGAAGACGCTGTTCTCGTGCTGGCACGCACGCTCAGCTGACGCGGCGCGTCATCGTCAGGGCGCGCAGCGCACTGGACGAGAGAATTAATCCCCCGCCCATCAACGCCGGCAGCCCCGGGACTTCACCGTGCACGACCCACGCCCACAGGGGATTCAAGACCGGTTCCAGCAAGAGTAATAAGGCCCCTTCCAAGGCGGTGACGCGGCGCAGACCAAGGGAGATGAGGATGAACGCACTGCCTAATTGGAA
Organism: uncultured Pseudomonadota bacterium; assembly: GCA_903825645.1. GTDB lineage: Bacteria > Pseudomonadota > Gammaproteobacteria > CAIKBL01. Next base: position 35,423 of record CAIKBL010000075.1, read on the forward strand.
GACGCCCATGTAGGCGACAAGTCCCCAATCTGCCACGCTGGCGTGCGCCGGGATACCGACGAGGGGGAGGAGTCCCGCACTCAGGGCAACATTGGCGACGATAATGGCGGCTATCGCGCGTTGGAAACCATCGGGGACACGGCGAGATAAGCCTCGCATGGTCAGGGTCGTAAATGCCCAGGTCACGCCACAGACCGCAGCGACGGCGCCGCCAAGGACTGGGTTGGGGGCCGTCCGGGTGACGTGGGCGGGTGCAAGGAGGAGCAAGATCATTCCCACCCCAATGAGGGAGACGAAGCCTATCTCACGCCGTGCCACGGGCTCTTTTAGCAACCAAGGTCCCAACAGCAGCAAGTAGAGTGGGGCGGTGTATTGCAGAAAGATGGCGGTGGCGGCGTTGGTGAGTTTGTTCCCCCACATGAAAAGCAAAGTGGTTGCGGCGTGAGCCAGGGCGGCTGGTAACAGCTGTCGGTCCCAGCATTGTCGCGGTGGCCGAATGACGAGCAGGAGAAAAATGGAAATGACCAGTGCGCGCCATCCCGCCAATTCGAGGACATTGAAGCTGACTGCCTTGATGATCGTCGAGCCGGTCGAGAGCAGTAGCGCACCGGTTAGTATTTGGACGTAAGCCACCCAGATCGGCGCGTGTTGCCGCGTGTTCACCTGAAATCCTCGTGAAAGGGAAAGCGGCCTTCCCGCGCCGCAGTGACCGGCGCGGTCTAACTCATTCCTCCATCATGCCATTAGTGGGCGGTAACGTCCAAGACGGTGCGCGCACTTGGCCCGTCATCGACACCGTCGCCGACTCCCCGCGCGGCCAATGGAAGCGATCTCGATTTTCGGCGAAGACGGATTTGAGGAATCCTTCGTCGAGGTGCGCGCCGTCTCTCAGTGTGAAGTCAAGGTCTTCGGAGAAACGATAGGTTTCGAAGAAGCATTTCTTGAGACAGGTTCCACCCTTGAATATCCAGCTATCGGCGAGGGCTTCGTGGCTGTAGATGCCCGCAAGCATCCAGCCTAAAACGTAGTCCTTTTCGACGACGTGAGCATTTAGAGAGGTCTGCTCTGCAATAGCGAGGATTTCGCGCTTCTCAATCATAAGCGACCCTCGCGTATCCAACTATTGGGAACGAGAAGGCGCCACTTGGAAATAAGGTTCGGGGTTTCTACAGAAGGATCGAGTTTAGCGTGCCCTCCACTTAGTTGTTTGAGGCATTTCTGGGCAAGCACATCCGCACCCGACTGACGCTCTGCAAGAAATCCTAGGCGTTTAAAGACCGCACCATTGCCAAGACGGCTGGCGTAATCGATGAGCTTGTTGTCGTCCCGATCATTGCGCTTTAAGTAAGCGTTGAAGCAATCTGCACTGTGCTGAATACCCCCGCCGAGCGTGGGATCATTGAGCATGTCGATGATCGTGCGATGCACGTCGGAAACAGGCACACGCGTCTGATGGCGCCAAACCGATTGAGTTCCGAATATCTTCTGTTCGTCGATATGCGTGAGTGTGAAATGCATCCCCTGGCGTATCTGCCGTTTTTTGCGAACCGGCTGCGCAGTTAGGACAAGGACGTCTTTAAAGATCTGTTCGGTTAGGTCCCAATGTTCTGCAGCGGTACGGCCTCCGATATAAGCTGGCGCAAAGAGTGCAGGCACAAGAACCCAGGCATCATCAAGCAGGCGCTTAGAGCCCTGGGTATCAATCGAAGCAGCAACATATGCGCCGCGCCCGACTCGACTTAGCCAGCCTTGTTCCATCCATCGTGAGAGCCGCTGCGCCGCTGAGATGCGGTCGACATTGAGCGCAGTCACCACGTCGTCGACGTGAATCACGTCGCCGGCCTTGGCAAGCACACTGACCAATTGGGCACGGCCCTGGGGTAGCTCTTTATGCTTTTCCTTCATACGTCCTATTTAGCAAAATATGCGAAATACTGCATATACACTAACAGGGGCCACGGAACTTTTCAAGTTATTATATCACCCGTAATTCGCTCAAAATGCGAATCATGGCAAATGTACTAATGAGATCAAAAACAGATCGCTAACCGCTATCGGGAGACGAACGAAAGCGAAAAGGGCAGTTGGGGCTGCCCCCCTTTCCAACGGGTGCCGCTGAAAACACAGCAACAGCAGGTTTCAGGTGAAAACAATCAACTGATCCACAAGAACGGCCGTTTTTAGGGGATTTCGGACGCAAAGTTTAGACACGTATTTGGACACATCCTGGACACGTATGTGTATAGGCATTTGTTTTTGCTAGTATAATTTTTCTACTTGCAAGAACAACGTCTTGGCGTTAGCCGCCGCAGGGTGCAGCCGATCCTGGGCGCGATGGGTACTGGACGCACGTTTATGCGCCGCCAAGGCTTCGATGTGCGCCCTGATCTCCACCTGCTCGCCGGCGTCGTAGGACCGCCGATGATGCGCGAGGAGGTGCTGGCCATCGACGATACGGACGCCGTCCCCCGTGGCCAGTACCGTCACCGTCGACCGCACATGGGTGTGCGGTACGCTGTAGTCGTTGAGGTCAAAGCGCACGTACGGTGTCTCGTCTACCTTGACCTCTTGGCGCTGTTCGCTCGGGAAGGGCTCGGCGTGGGCGGGGCGTATGCTCCTCACCCCATGCCGCGCGAACCGTTCAGGTGCGATCCTCTGGACACGGCCGATCAGCGGCCTCGCCCTGACACCAAGCGTCGGCTTGGGCGTTCAGATCATCGAGACCGTTAAAGGGGCGGGCGGCAAAGAAGGCGTCGCGTGCATAACGGATGGCGCGCTCTACGCGGTCCTTCTCGTTGCCCCGGGCGACAGCCACGAGTCTCGGCTGGAAGTGGTAGTGCGCCGCCAACTCGAGCAGGGTCGGGTCGAAGTGGATGGCCTGGCCGACGCGTTCCAGTACCGCACTCTTGCGGTTGTCATAGAACAACACCCGGGCGATGCCCAGACGCTCGAAGCCTTCGACATGGCCGCGGATAAACTCGCCCATGGCGGCACCCAGATAGAAGCGCAAAAAGATCATGCGCGAGTAGGCCAGTACCCTCACGAACGCCATCAGCGGACGTTTGGCGCGTCCGATCTGGACATGGCCGAAGTGTGCCCAGTCCACTTGTGCAATCTCGTCCGGGAGCGTCCGCAACCGCAGATACGCCTCGGCCGGCGGCCGCGGCCGCAGCAACGCCACCCAATGCCGGAAGTGGTCTGCCGAGCCCCGGTAGCCACGCGCACGGGCCATCGTATACAGCCGGCTGGCCCGCAGGGTCGGATAGCGGTCCAAGATCTCCAGGATAAATTCCGTGTAGGGATCGACCTTCGCCGTCTTGGGGAGTGCCGGTGCTTCAACGCGGTCGGCCTGTCGCAACACACGCCGCACGACGCCGCGGTGCACGTTTAGCTGCGCCGCGATCGTGCCTATTTTTCAACGCTCGACCGTATGGAGACGCAAGATCTCCACTTCGAGTTCGCGGGTGATCATGGCGCACGCCCTTCATCACGGACCGCCACGTAAAGGACCGCGCCGCGTAATCCGCGGCAACACGCTACCGCAGAAACGGCAACGCGGGTGTCGCGGCACGCCGGCCATACCGCTGCCAACGGGACGATAAAGCGAGGATTCAACCTGAACGCGGACCTCAGGAGGAGACCTAACGAGGGGCGTGATGTTCTCTTCGAGAAGGGGGGCGTGCGGAAGCCTGATGCGCCACTTCCTGGGGTTGGCGGACGCGCCATCGTCGCTGCCGCTCAGCATGTTGATGCGCACCACGCCCCGTGTGTCGATACCGGGAGCCCGCACGCAGAACGGACTGGCGGCGGCGATCAATCGCACACGCCGGGCCGCAGTAGGGGTTGCCGCGGTCACAGTGGCGACAAATACGCGCCTGCACGCCGCAGCGCGCACTGCAGTAGAGTCGATACGACGTCCCACCAGAACACGGCATCCAGATTGTCCAAAAGACGGGACAACGCAGAGCCGCACAG
>CAIKBL010000076.1 GCA_903825645.1 uncultured Pseudomonadota bacterium
CACTGGATCTGCGGCGCTCTCGCCGAGCGGCGCGCAAACAACCAGCACGGGGACGCTCACCTATACCCTGACGGATTCCACGGTCCAAAGTGTGACGGTAAGTGGCTCCGTCGCGGCCACGGGAGTAGGACCGGCAGCGTGTCCGGCCGTTACCCTGACGTCGGCAACGGTCACGTTCGGATATGCTGCGCCACCGGTGACGGAATCCTTTACACCGTCGTCAATAGCGGTGAATGGCTCGAGCGTACTTGCCTTAAAGATCAGCAATCCGAATGCCGCTTCGCTGTCATCCATGACCCTGACCGATACATTGGCCAGTGGGCTCGTTATCGACTCGCCGCCAGTGAGTTCCAATACCTGCGGCGGAAGCTTCAATCCGCTCGCGAATGGAAGTAATTTTTCGCTGACCTCAGGGACGGTACCAGCCTCCTCGTCATGTACGATTTCGATAAATGTTACGGCGGCGACCAAGGGCAGCTATGTCGACAGCGCGGACGCGGTCACGTTCTCCAACGCGGCGGCCGCGACGCCTGGAGGTGCCACATTGACCGTTACCGGCATAAATGCCGCGGGCTCAAAACTCGTCGTATCGTCCGCGTCTGTGCCGGCAGATGGCGTTTCGACTTCGATGCTGACGGTCACCCTGGTCGACGCGGATGGCCTAGGGGTGCCGAGTAAAAATGTGGCGCTATCGTCGAGCAGCACCACCTCTGTCATTTCTCCCGCAACGATGCTCACGAATACCGCTGGAGTGGCGACCTTTACAGTCACCGACACCAAGGCCGAGTCGGTTACCTATACTGCCACGGACACGACGGATAGCATCACCGTACCTTCGACCGCTGCGGTGACTTTTACGACCGTCTCCGGAATTTCTATCGGGGTGTCTCCCTCGACGGTGCCCGCCAATGCCACTGCCACGCTATCGGTCAACTTGATCAATACAGGCAATAGCACCCTCTCCTCGGCGGGGTTTTCGGATACGTATCCGTCAGGCTTAGTTAACGCGGGGAGCCCGACCTCGACCTGCATCGGAGGCACCACGAACGGAGGTTCTGGCGGAACTTCCTTCGGGATCGGTGCCACGTCGATAGCCAAGAATAGCACTTGCACGGTGAGTGTCCTGGTCAAGGCTGCGGCTGCGGGCACTTACAATACGAGCGCGATCTTGACGGGAGGCGCCACGTCAAACACGGTGAGTTTGACGGTCGTCCCCGTGAGCGCGAGTGCCTCGACGGTGGCTGCGAGTCCGACGTCGGTGGCGGCGAACGGAAGTGCGACGTCAACGATAACGGTTAAGTTGCTCGACGGCGCGAGTTCGCCCAACGCGGTGATGAACAAGACCGTGACGCTACAGGGCAGTAAAAGCAGCAGTGTGATTACGCCGGCATCTGCGGTGACCACAAGCGCCGGGATTGCGACGTTTACGGTCAAGGATACCGTAGCGGAAGGACCCATCACTTTTACGGCGACCGACTCGACCGATGGCATCGTCGTTGCGGCCACTGCACAGGTCACCTTCACGGCGCTGACGGCACCGACGGTCACTAAGGCATTCAGTCCCGCAACCATTGCAGACGCGGGGACGAGTGCCCTGACCGTGAGCTTGAGCAACCCGAATGCGGTAGCACTCAATAACGTCAATTTTCTGGACAGTTATCCCACTAACGGCGGTCTGGCAAACACGCATTCACTGGTGCTTAGCAATACCTGTGGGGGTGCTAATCCAAAGACATTGGCTAGCGGGACGGTCCTTGATTTATCGGGAGGCACGATACCCGCCGCTGGGAGCTGCACGATCGCCATCAACGTGACCGCGATCAACGCCACGGGTTCTATCGTAAATACGACGGGGGCGATTACCTCATCGAACGGAGCGAACGGCGCATCGGCTTCCGGCAGTCTGACGGATTTGAATATTGATACCGGCAAGTCGACGATTGTGGCCACGCCGACATCGGTAGCGGCCGATGGCACGACGACCTCACTCGTCACCGTCACCCTCGTTGATGGCGGCAGCAGTCCGGTTGACGGGTTGACGGTGTCTTTAGCCGCGTCAGGGGGCAGTTCGGTGATCACCGCCGTGAGCGCGGTGACGAATGGCTCGGGTCAGGCGACGTTCACCGTCACGGATACCAAGGCCGAATCGGTGACCTATACGGCGACCGATACGACCGACAGCCTGGTGGTCACACAAACGGCCGCCGTGTCCTTCACGAGTGTGGGTTCAACGGTGTCTGCTATCAACTGCACCGTGGCCTGTACAGGCGCGCTGACGGCCTCGACCGTTTCGTGGACCGTGACCTTCAGTCAGTCCGTCACGGGGGTCGATGCGACAGCGTTCACGCTGGTGCCCAGCAGCGGCCTGATGGGCACGTTCATCTCCTCGGTCACAGGGAGCGGGACGTCGTGGACGGTCACCGCCAACACCGGCCCGGGTTCGGGCACCTTGGGCCTCAATCAGACCGGGGCGGGGGTGGTCGCCCCGACGCTGAAAGGTACGTTGACCGGTCAGATCTACACAGTCCTGACGGCGTCTTCCGCGTTGGCGCTCTATCACATGGACGAGGCGGCTTGGTCGAGCGTGGCGGGGCAGGTCGTCGATAGCGCCGGTAACAATAACCATGGGACTGCGGTTAACGGGGCGACGACCATTATCGCGAGTCCCGCCGGTGCTATCCCGAGTAACCCTGGCACCTGTCGTTACGGGATTATGACGGGCAGTGGCGTGACGAACGGCTATGTCACCACCCCGCTGGGGTCTGCTAACTTTTCTAATGACTTCACCTTTGCGGGCTGGATTTACCCGACCAACGTGTCCAGCAGTGGCCAGCGTATTTTTGGGAATGACAATGGGACCACGAATGGTTTCGCCTTATCGCTGGGCGATCCGGGCCCGGGATTGATCCGATTTTTTGACCGCGGGATAAGTCCTGTCAGCTTGGATACGGCCTTTGCGCTGTCGGCCAATACCTGGTATTTCGTAGCGGCGGTGGCCGATCTTAAAAACAGCACCCGGACCATTTACCTCTTCAACAGCGCGGGTACGCTTCTGGCCACGACGACCGGGTCGTTTACCGCTACCTGGAATGTAAACAGCAGCGGTACGGCGAACCTGGGTAATACCACCGCGACGAGCGGCTATTTTTTCCAGGGCGCGATGGACGAAGTGCAGATCTATCCCAAGGTGCTGAGCCTCAGTGCGCTGACTACGCTGGCGGCGAGCACGCATACCTGTACGGTGACGGTGCCAGACCACATCCAGATTGCGGACGATGGCAATGGGATCACCTGTACGCCGGAGACGCTGACGGTGACGGCGTGCGCTAACGCGGCCTGCAGCGCGAATTACACGGCAGGCACGGTGACCGGCAACGTCACCTGGGCGGGGACTCCGGGGGGAACGCTACCGTTCACCATCACGTCCGGGGGGACCGGCACCACGACCGTCAGTCTGCCCGTGACGACCGTGCAGACGGTCACGCTCGGTACGAGCGCCGTCAGCCCGATTCCGAATGCTAGTTCGACTTGCTTGGTGACCACTAATTCGAGCACCAGCTGTAGTTTGCCGTTTGCGAGCAGCGGTCTGTTGATCAGCGCGTCCAATTTTCTGGCGGGCAACTCGGAGAATATCACCGTCAGTGCGGTGCGCGCGTCTAACAATGCCCTTAACTGTGTACCGACCTTTGTGAATGTAGCCCGTCCGATCAGTCTCTCGTGCGCGTATACCAATCCCACCAGCGGGACTGTGTCGCCCGTGGTGGCCAGCCTCTCAATGGCTTGTGGCGGGAGTTCGCAGACGCCTTCGCTGACCTTCAACGCCAGCGGGGTGGCGACAACCACGCTGCAATACAGTGATGTCGGCAAGCTGACGCTCAGCGGGACTTATGCGGGTTCGTCCGTCACGGGCGATAGTGGGTTGTCGATGACTGGCAGCACAACTTTTACGGCCGCGCCTTCGTCGTTTGCGTTTACGGGGTATACGACCCCGCCGGCAACCCTGGCGGCGGGCGCCAACTTCGCACCGACCGTGAAGGCGCTGAACACGGCGGGCACGCTTGCGCCGAATTTCGGTAAGGAGACGAATCCGGAGGGCGTGACGCTGACGCGGACGGTCTGCCAGCCGACCGGCACGAATGCGAACGGCAATGGCAGCTTCAGCGCGAGTCTGGGAACCTTCAGTGGGGGGCAAGCGACCGCGACACTCAACTACGGGGAAGTCGGTAACCTCGATTTGACGGCGACGCTGACCAGCGGCAACTACTTGAGCTCGGGCATGACGGCGGCGAGCGGGAATACCGGCACGGGAGGCACGGTGTGCAAGGGCGCTGCGGGCGCCGGCAACGTCGGCAATTTTGTGCCCGATCATTTTGTCACCAACGTGATCAAGAACGCCTCGACCGGGATCCCGATGGCCTGTCCGAGCGGGCTTACGTGCCCGACGAGCTACAACGGTTTCATTTATTCTGGCGAATCCTTCTCCGTCAACGTGACGGCGCAAAATGCGTTTTCGGTCACGACTCAGAACTATGACGGCTCTGCCAATACCACGCCCAATTTCGCAAAAACGGTGACGCTTGCGGCATGGGATGGCTTGGGGAGTACCACGACCCAGAATCCCCCGTCAGGGACTGGGGCTGCGCTGTCGAGCGCGACGATTGCCGCGGGGGCATTCACGCAGGGGGTGACGAGCGCACCGGCCACCCCGACGTACAGTTTCGGTGCCGCGCAGTCGGCGCCAACCAACGTTTACCTGCGGGCGAGTGATGCGACCGGGGTATCCTCGTTACGGGTGCCTTCGAGTAACTCGGTGGAGGGTGGTGTGATGGTCGTGTGTGGTCGTGCCGTCATCAATGGAGCCTATGGCTCGGAGTTCGCCGTGCTGTCCGTCCCGCTTGAAGCGCAGTACTACACGGGGAGTTACTGGACGCTCAGCGCTACTGATAGTCAGAGCAGTATTCCGACGGCAGATGTCGCGTTTTCAACGTGGCAGAGCACTGGCGGGAGCTGGACGAACGGTTCGACGGCTGTCTCGGGTTCGAGCCCGGTGTCCTTCGCGAACGGGCTAGGCAGTTTTACGTTGACGAGCCCCGGGCAGGGCAACACGGGGAACGTCTATGTCACGGCGAATGGGGCAGGCACGTACCCCACCAATACCTATAGTTGTGCGGGCTTGCCGGCGAATGGTAATTATCTCCCCAGCAACTGGGCCGAAATCACCTTTGGCGTCTACAAGGGTAGTAGTCGCTCCATCTATGTTCGGGAAAACTGAGGATGCGGCCGTCTCGGCGTCATCGTACGGGCGGTTTTACGCTGATCGAATTGATCTCGGTGCTTGTGATCATGGGCGTGATGGCGGGATTGTCGGCGGTCCGGTTTTTTGACCGTTCGGCCTTTGACAACAGCGCTTTCCAGTCACAGACGATTGAATTCCTGCGATTCGCACAGAAGGCGGCGATTGCGCAGCACGCGTTTGTCTGCGTGACGTTCGCCAGTCAGTCCATCACGCTCACTATCGGCGCCACCAATACGTGCGGATCGGCGCTTGCCAATCCTGCCGGCGGGGCTTCGGCAACCCTCTCGCCAGGCGGGGGGAACGCGGCTGCATTCTCGCCCACACCGACGAATTTCAGCTTCGATTGTATGGGGGTACCGCGCTCAGCGGGCACGGGACTCTGCGGTGATACGGCCGGGGTGCTCAGTGTGACCCAGACGGTACAGGTCGCTAATGCCGCGGCCATTACGGTTGAGCCGCAGACTGGCTATGTCCATTAGACGCCCCGCAGCGCCCCGGACGCGAGGTCCGTATCAGGCCGGCGTGACGCTCATCGAGCTGGTACTTGCGATCGTTATCATCGGGGTCTCGCTGGGAGGCATTCTCGGTGCCATTGGGTTCGTCACTAAAAACAGCGCCGATCCGCTGCTGCGGAAACAGGCCATCGTGCTCGCGGAATCACTGCTCGAAGAGATCGAGACCTGCGACATGATCGCCGCAGCGAGCAATACCGCGGTGACCATCGCGAACCGGCTGACGAGCTATCACGTAGTCAGCGATTACAACGGTTTTTCTACCAGCAGTGGGGTGACGGCGGCAGACGGCACGGCGATTTCTGGTCTGGCCAGTTACAACTTCAAACCTGCTGTCAGCGTTAGTGCCATCTCGAGTGGAGAGCTCGGGGCGTCGGTTCTGACGACCCAAGCAGTCAAGATCACCGTGTCCGTCACCGATCCCGAAGGAATCGTTACGACGTTGACGGGCTATCGGACGGCTTACTGATGTCGAGACAGGCTTCCCCTCACGCCGGTTTTACGCTCATCGAGATGATCGCCGTGATCGTGCTGATTGGTATCCTCGCTGGGATTGTCTCCTCGTTCATTCGCAACCCCATCACGAGCTATATGGATGGCGTCCTCAACGCGAGTCTTGGCGAAATGGCGAATACGGCCATACGTGGCCTCGGGCGAGATCTGCGCACTGCCGTGCCGAACAGTATCCGTATGGCAGCCCCCTCGTCATCGACCTATCTCGAATTTCTGCCCACCCGTGCAGGGGGGGTCTACCGGGCGTTGCCCGCCGGATCAGGGACGCCCCAATGCAGTGGGACGCTAGCGCAGGATATCCTTGATTTCACGACCGCGGACAGTTGTTTCGCGGTCATTGGTCCTGCTTTGTCGATGATCGCATCACCGGCGGATTCGATTACGGTGGGCAGCATTCAGTCGGGTGCGGCACCGGCCTACAATAATACCGCCACAGGGGTGCTCCGGACCTACACTGGCGCGACCGGGTCGGTGACGGCGATCAATTTCACGGCCACGCAACTTCCGGTGTGGGCGCAGCTGCAAAGCCAACGCTTCCAGGTGATCCCTGGCGATCAGCAGGCGGTGACGTATGCCTGTGTGCCCTCGAGCTCACTGGGCGCGCTCGATACTTCCGGGAACGGTCAGGCAAAACTCGTTCGCTACTGGGCCTATGGTTTTAATGCGGCCCAGGTGGCGCCGCCGCTGGCGACCGGCCAGAGCGCGGTGCTGGTCGATAAGGTCAGTGGGTGCAATATCGTCTACAACGCTAACAATCAAAACGTCGGGCTGGTGACGGTCACCCTGCAACTCACGGTGAATAACGTCACCGTCCGCCTCTACGATGAAATTCATGTCAACAATCAGCCCTGAACGTGCGTGGGCGAGGTCTCGCCGTGCCGGTTCCGTTGCCCGCGGCTTTGCACTCGTGGCAGCCATTTTCCTGATGGTGATTTTGAGTTCACTGGCGACGGTGTTAATGAATCTTTTTTCGACTCAGCAACAGACGCTGGCCACGGATTTGTTGGGCTCCCGTGCGTATCAGGCTGCGCGCGCCGGGATCGAATGGGCGGCGTTCGGGATCACGGCCACGGCGCAGGGCTCGCTGTGGACCGGCTGTGCCGGGGGGACGACGATTCCGATCAACCAGATGACGGGCACTTTGTCGGTCTTCTCGGTCACCGTAACCTGCACTTATACGACGACTACGCAGGGCACGACGAACATTTATGTTTACAACCTGTCGTCGACTTCCACCGGGCCCAGTGGCGCAAGCCTTGGCAGTCTCGACTATGTCCGCCGGACCATTACCGCGCAGATGACGGATTAGCTCTGCAACCGGCGCAGGACGGGCAGCACGCCGAGGTCTGGCCGCGACGGGTTGGGCAGCCGGGGGTATGGGGGCACGGCGAAAAACCGATGCGGGACCGTTTCGTCGCAGGAGTGGATCGTCGACGGCGAGCCCCAATGCCAGTCGACCATAGGTCTGGCTGGCCGTGTCTATATCCAGGAAGGCGTGCACGGCTAGCATGTTGATATCCCGAAAATAGCGTTGCAGCGTGCTCTTCTCACGAAAGTCATCTCCTCCAAACCCACGCGCGAGATCGTTAATCGCGTTGCGGCATAAATCCGTGATGTAGCCGACTTTCAGTTTCATGGCCGCCCGATCGGTGAGCGTATTCCGCTCGCGACAGGCGGCGGTGTAGCGGGCAAGATAAGCCGCCAACAGCCTCTCAGCTGCGTCCGCAGCGGTGAGGTCGCGGGCAAGTCGTATTTGCGTGGCCTGTTGCGCGGCCGCTTTGGCGTGCGTCAAGGTGCTCTGACGGACTTCGGTATGGGCGACGAAGGCGTTGATGGCGCCGCGCAGCGCCGATGAGGACGGGCACGACTTCGCTCATCTGGATGGGAATGAATGGTAGGTGATACATCGGATCGGCGTGCCGCGCCTGTCCGTCGCTTTGTCCGATGAGTATCGGCAGAAAGGGCGTCGCCGCCGCCCGATGGAGGGGAACGAACACCTCATCTACACGCATATCGTGACTGCCCGTGCCGCGCATGCCACTGATCTGCCAGGTATCGATAAGCGTCGTCTACGTGCGCGGCACGATAAAACTCAAGGGCAGGGCGGGCGCGCCCTCCTCGGTCAGCACCCCCATGAAATTTACCCATTCTGCTTGAACGGATCCCGAGTTCCAAGAAGTTTGTCCGCAGATGCAATACCCCTCGGCGACGCGCCTAACACTCTTAAGAGGGGAAGCCTGAGCCGCACTGAGGATGTATGGTTTGTGGGCGAAAATTTCCTGTTGGACGCGTGCGGAAAAGTCAGCATGCGCCACGCCGCGCCCATGTAGAACGCAGCGACCCAGCCCGTGGACCGACAGGCGGCACTCAGGATCGCCGTGATCGCTGCCAGGGTGGCGATGGGACGCTCATGCCTGCCGTAACACTCGGGCGTGAGCGTTGCCAGCACGCCGCTGTCGCTCAGATCACGCAGACTTTCATCGAGCAACGCGCGCTGGATTTCAGTCTGCTGGGCCCGAGCGGCGAAGACCGGTGCTAACGCGTGTGCGCGGGTGACTAATGCCTGATGCGACAGTCGCATGCTTCATACATTCTCGGCATGCCGGTCATTCTGCAAGTGGCGGGCGCATGTCCGCGCATCGGCGATGTCGCCGCGGGCGGCCGACGGCCCCCACGATTTTCGTCACACAGCCTCGGCTCGGACGGTGGTTCAAGTCGGACCGCGATGGTGCGCAACGGCACGTTACCGGCGGTATTCCCTAACGGATGCGAAGCTGGCCAACCAGCCAAGTATCCAGATCACCGCGCGAACGGCGACCAAGCGTCGTGTTTGGCGTGAGCGCGTCGAAGCCGTGCGGTGCCCCCGGGTATACGTGAAGTTCGGTCGGGACCCCAGCGTGCCGAAGTCTCACCGCATAGTCGATATCTTCGTCGGCGAAAACGTCGAGCGCGCCGACACTGATGAAGGTCGGTGGCAAGCCTTCCAGATTAACCGCCCGGGCCGCAGCGGCATAGGCGGGCACCGCATCGCCGGTGAGTCCCCCAAGATAACAATCCCAGCCAAACCGATTAGCGTTCGGTGGCCAGACTGGATCCTGCCAATGGCTCGAGACGGTTTGTTGCCTGTCGTCAATCATCGGATAAATAAGGGCCTGAAAGGCGATGGATAGTTCGCCGCGATCGCGCGCCAGCAGCGCAAGGCCGGCGGCGAGTCCCGCCCCGGCGCTTGAACCGCCGATGCCGATGCGGTTGCGGTCAATGCCCAGCGTTTCTGCTTGTGCGTGGAGCCACCGCAGCCCCGCATAGCAATCTTCGAGCGGTTGCGGATAGGTCGATTCGGGTGCCAGACGGTATTCGACCGAAGCACCAACGCAGTCAAGTCGAGGACACCAGTCATCAAAACGAGGATCGTCGCCCACCGCGCGGCCTAACACGAGCCCGCCGCCGTGCATCCAATAGATGCAAGGCAGAAGGCCCTGCGCACTCTTCGCCCGATGGACCCGCACCGTCACAGGAGAACGATCGACGACCGAATGATCCACGCGAGAAACCGCCTCTGATAACGACGGGGGCGCTAGCCCTGCCATCGCCGAACGAACCTTGGGGAGTGTGGCATGAGACAGCTTGCCGAACCGCAGATTGAGCGGCGCCAGCGCCGCCATGATTTCCGGATCCAGTAAGGGGGTGATATCGCGCGGAGCCGTCATTTAAAATCCTTAATCTGATCAGGGGTTCGCGCATGAAGGTCTTTATCCGCGCGGCGAAGGGTTCGGTTTCATCACCATGATACGCCTGCCTCAGTAGTCAACGCGCCAGCTGTCCCTATCTGCGAATCGGGGCGTTCTAGACAGCATAGCCGGGTGAAGTGTCGCGGCCGCGCGAACAGGTTTTTTTTCGTGCGCGGTCAGCGCGGATCGGACTTGATCAGCGTGACATGATTCAAGCCATCCTGCCGTGCGTACCGCATCGAGTCAGCCATTTCCTGCAACATGTAGATCCCGAGGCCACCGATGGGTCGGTCTTCCAGTTCGAGTGACAGATCGGGCACGGGTGCTGTCAGGGGATCGAAGGGCTTGCCATCATCGATGAAGATCAGGCTCAATGCCCGCTCGGCGAAATAAAGGGTGACGTCCACCGTGTGTTCACCGTCGTCGTCGTAGCCATATTTCAAGCTGTTAGTGACAAGCTCCTCGATGGCGAGATTGGCGAACAGGATAAGCGTTTCCGAAGCCGCGTTTACGCGGAGCCAAGCTTCGGCTTGTTCGTTTGCCAGGCTGATCGCATTGGCCTCATTGCGGATTTTTAGCGAGAGTACCGCGTGCGTGGGGGCATCATTTTCCACCGTAGCTCCAGTCTCGAAAGCGGGAGACATTGTCCCGTTGTTTAGCTAATTCGTACGCCTTTACCGCTGCGCTTTCGTCCTCTACTTGCAGGATCATCGCGGCACTTTTGATAGTTCGGCGTTTGCGGTCATGACTTTTTCCGCCAGGCCTTCCTTGTAGTGTTGCAAGCGCGTACGCAGTCGGGCCTCACTGAGGGCAAGAATTTGCACGGCGAGCAAGGCCGCATTGGTGGCATTGTTGATGGCTACTGTCGCGACGGGAACGCCCGCAGGCATCTGGGCGATGGAAAGCAACGCATCGGTCCCGTTCAGGAGCGTGGCGGCCACAGGTACCCCGATCACCGGAAGGATGGTCAACGCGGCGGTCATGCCCGGCAGATGCGCTGCGCCCCCGGCACCAGCAATGATGACTTTGAGCCCCCGTGCCGCAGCCCCCTGCGCGTAGTCATACATCCGGGTAGGTGTGCGATGCGCTGAGACAATCGCGACTTCGTGGGGGATCGCAAATTCAGTCAGCACATCGACGGCGGCCTGCATGACTTTCAGGTCCGAGGTACTACCCATGATGACGCCCACTTGAGCGGCGACTGACTGGGGCCCTTTTTTCATGCGTCGACTCCGGTGACTTTTAAAGCGTGCTGCAAAGTTTCAGCGGTGGCGAGTGCCTCTTCCACCGAGTCGCCAGTGACGGTGACATGGCCCATTTTTCGGAAGGGCTTAACCGTATGCTTGCCGTAGAGATGCACTGCCGCGCCTCGCGCCCGGGCGAGTGCTAGGCCTTCGATGACGGGTCTGCCGTGCGCACCGGGGGCACCCAATAGATTGAAACTCGCGGCTGGACGTAACAACGTTGTCGGACCCAATGGCATGTCGGTCACGGCTCTCAGATGTTGCTCAAATTGCGAAGTCGCGCAGGCCTCGATGGTGTAATGACCAGAATTATGCGGGCGCGGCGAGATTTCATTGATCAACACGTCACCCCCTCGCGCGAGGAAAAATTCGATCCCAAAAATTCCTACCCCCGCCAAGGCTTCGACGGCTTGTCGGGCAAGCAGAATGCATCGGGCCGCTACGTCGGGCGGAATACTGGCCGGCGCCTGGATCATGTCAAGGATGTTAACCCGGGGATCGAATCGGGCTTCGACCACCGGGTAGGTGGCGATTTCGCCCCGCCAGTTGCGCGCGATCATCACGGCGAGCTCTTTTTCGATATCGACCAGCTTCTCGACCAGACACGGAACATGCAACATTTCTTCTGCATCGGATAGACGGCGGACGATCTTGACGCCGCGGCCGTCATAACCATGACGCCGAGCTTTCAGGACACACGGCATCCCGAATTCGACGACGGCCGCGTGATTTTGCGGGGCTACAGCGCAGAAGTCGCTGGTGGGCAGACCTTGCGCTTTGAGAAATTCTTTTTGATGCAACTTGTCCTGGATAATGCTGAGCACGCGCGCGGAGGGAGCGACACGGGTACCACTGCGCTCCAGGGCTTCGAGGCAAGCCGCGGTCACGGCTTCGATATCGAGGGTCACGACAGCTGCGCCGGTGCTCAATGCGGCGAGCTGGCCCGGATCATCAAATTCTCCGACAAGTTGCTCAGCGAATGCCCGCGCGGGGCAATCAGGCGTCGGATCGAGGACGGTGATACTGAGTCCGATAGGGGGGGCTGCCTGCGCCATCATGCGGGCCAGTTGGCCGCCGCCGACGATGCCAACACGGGTCAGGGCCGCAGGGAGATCAGAACGGGCGCGATTCATCGTGGTGTTTCCGGCGCGCGCGTAGCGGGGCGCGATAGCATGAGGGTGAAAAAAACATAGCATAAGCGTTCCGGTGACGCATGCAAATTTACCGGGGGGTGCCACGCGAAACGGTTAGCGAAGTGCGCAAGGGTGGCAGTCGACAGCGACCTAAAAAAGCACGCGCAGCGTCTGGGGTAGCCAATCCGGCAGGTGCATGTTCCAATATGCAAGCCGGCGGCACGTTGTGCCCGGTGTGCTTTTCAATTGCACCCAGGAGGCTACATTCGCCATGAAACTCGAACCCCTGATGACCTATCACGCTGAGTTGCGGCCGCCGGTGTCGGTGGGGCCGGGGCCGTATGGTACGCGCAACATTTTTGAGGTCATTGGCGGCGCCTTTGAAGGTCCGCGGATGCGTGGCAACCTCCGCACGGGGGGAGGTGACTGGTTGTTGGTCGACGCCGAGGGCATTGGTCATCTGGATGTGCGTGCGACCTTCGAGACGCATGATGGGGCACTCATCTACGTTCAGTATTTTGGTCGGCTGGTCCTGACCGATGCACTAGCCCAAGCGCTGCAGGGGCATGGGCAGACAGATTTCGGCGATACCCATTTTGTTTCGCAGCCCCGCTTTGAAACGGGGGATCTGCGCTATGCTTGGCTAAATCAGGTGATGGCTGTGGGTGAAGGCCGGGTCCGGAATGGCCGAGTTGAATATCAGGTCTTTGAATGCGTTTGTGGGTAGCGCCGCCCGGGACGAATGAATTGTGCTTCTCAAGACTGCCCGGGAGGGATCTGCGTTGGGCAAGCCGCCTACGGACAAGCGTGTAACACTGCTTTGACGGCATCTCCCGTCGGCGCTTCGCGCCTACGACAGTGCTGAAGGCGATCAAGGATTAGGATGTCGATGGTGTTGAGCAATGCTAATGTGTGCGCCCTCGGGATGATTTTGGATACCCGTCTCTTCACGGTGACGGGACACCCGCCGAGCGGTGTGCGGGTTAGCCAGTCGGACCTTTGCGGGTGGCGAGACACGTCAGCGAGGACACCTCGTTCCGGGGCCTCAAGCGTTCGAACAGGCTCAGGATGGGCAAAATCTGAATGGAGATCAGTGAATGAGTACAAACCATAATCGTCCGTTGAGCGATGTGGAAATTCGGGTCAAAGCGCTGGAATCCCTGCTTGTCGAGAAGGGACTTGTGGACGCGGCAGCCGTTGATGCGCTGATCGATACCTACGAACATAAAGTAGGTCCCCGCAATGGCGCGCAGGTGGTTGCCCGTGCTTGGCAGGACCCGGCATACAAGGCGCGCTTACTGGCGGATGGCACGGCGGCGATTGCCGAGCTGGGCTTTACAGGCATGCAGGGTGAAGACATGGTGGTGGTCGAGAATACTCTCGACACTCATAACGTAATCGTCTGTACGCTGTGCTCCTGCTATCCCTGGCCGACGCTGGGTCTGCCGCCGGTGTGGTTCAAGTCCGCCGCGTATCGATCGCGGGTCGTGCTCGATCCTCGTGGTGTGCTCAGTGAGTTTGGGCTGGAGATCCCTGCGGAGATTCGGGTTCAGGTGTGGGACAGTACCTCTGAAATTCGCTATATGGTGCTGCCGGAACGACCGGCGGGGACCGAAGGCTGGCATGAGGCGCAACTTGCCGCGCTGGTGACGCGCGATGCGATGATCGGCGTGGCGAAGGTCACGCATCCCAACGAATAGAGGATCTACGAATGAACGGAATCCACGACACAGGCGGTATGCACGGCCTCGGTCCCCTCGTTGTCGAGCAGGACGAGCCAGTTTTCCACCATGAATGGGAGCGCCGCGTGTTCGGTCTTTTTTTGCCTATTGCGGCGATGGGAACCTTTAATCTTGACGAGTTTCGACATGCGATTGAGCGAATGGGAGCGTCCGGCTATCTCAACACGAGCTATTATGAGCACTGGCTGCATGCCTTTGAAACGTTGTTAGTGGAAAAGGGCGTTCTGCAACAGACGGAGCTGGCGGCCCGCTGCGCGCAGATCGCGCAGGAGACACACTAATGGCCATCAATCGCGAGCAGGCGGTGGCAGCAGCCAGCCGGGGTGCGAGCACGCGGGTGGCGCAGGTGATCGCCGCACGGTTCAAGGTGGGCGATCGGATCAGAATCCGTAATATCAACCCGGTCGGGCACACCCGGGTGCCGCGTTATATTCGCGGCAAAGTAGCCACGATCGAACGGGCTTATGGCGTGTTCATTTTCCCGGACACGCACGCCGCCCAAGCCGGTGAAAAACCGCAGCATCTTTACGCCGCGCGTTTCAGCGCCCGTGAGCTGTGGGGGGAGCAAGCTAATCCACTGGATAACGTGGTCGTGGATGTGTGGGACGATTACGTGGATCCGATATGAGTACGGTGTCTTCGTTCGTGCCCGACATCGATAACCTGGCGGAGATCCCCAAGGACGCGGATGGCGCCGTGTTCGCGGCACCTTGGGAAGCGAAGGCCTTCGCGCTCGTGATCCATCTTCATCAGCGCGGTTGCTTTGCCTGGCAGGACTGGGTCGATGTGCTCGCGAGCGAGATTGCGGCGGACAAGGCCCGTCCGGCACCGACGCCTTACTATCTGCTATGGCTGGCGGCAGCCGAGCGGATCATGACCGCGTGTGGGTTGGTCGATCCAGGCGCGCTGGTGGCCGCGCAAGCTGCCCTGCAGGCGGGGCAGTTAGCGCCAACGGGACACCACGACCACGCGCATGATCACGGCGACCATGCACATCCCCACTAGTCAACTTCAGCGGGTATAGCGAATCCGCGTCCCGCGCTCGAGCGCGAGTTCGAGTTCGAAAGGGCTGATTTCGGGTGGAAAATAGCAGCCTGAAATGTGTGCCTGCGCAAAACTAGCGCCTTCGAGTTGCGACGCTCGGAAGTCGATCCCACGCAGATCAGAGTTGCGGAAGTAGCAGTCCCGCATGTCGAGGCCACGGGCATCTAGTTCGCGCAAGTCGAGTCTGCTCAGGTCGGTGGCCACCAAATTGCATTGTTCCCCTTCCCGCCGGCGGCGATTGAACTCTTCAATCTCCCCTGCGCGAAGCAGCCGGTACATGTCACAGTCGCTAATACGAGGTCTCGTGGTCATCGGCGGCGCTCCCGTAAAAAACAAACCTAGGCCTGTCGGGTTAGCGACTGATCCGCCAGCGGATTGAACCGAGCGGCCAGCCACCGGGTAATTTCAGGGTTCGTAGGCGTAGGCAACGCCTGCGAAGGGCTAAGGTCGCTGGAGTTCGAACAAATCGCCCAGCGTGCCGTAGTTCATGTAGCCGAGGCGGGTGATCGGGTGCAATCGGCGCTCATCGACCTGTCCGTCGACAATCACCGCATCGGCGATATGTATCCCGACAATTTGGCCTATCACGACGTGGCTGACGCGTCCGTCGGCGCTTGCCGGGAGATCGAGGCATTGATAGACGCGACATTCGAGCGAGGCGAGTGCACTGGCCACCCGCGGGGGGCGGACGAGTTGGGCGGGCGCCGTCGCGATGCCACAGGCGTGGAATTCGTCAATCTCGGGCGCGAGTGACGCAGAGCTCGCGTTCATGTCGATCAAATCGTGCGCGCCCACCAGATTGACCACAAATTCTGGGACCACGCAGATGTTGTGATAGGTATCTTTCGCCGTGCCTGGACGACCTGCATTCGGCGCAAACATCAAGTAGGGTGGATCGGAGCTAACTAGATTGAAATAAGAATAAGGTGCGAGATTGGCGATCCCCGTGGCGCTAATGGAGCTCACCCATGCAATGGGGCGAGGCATGACGAGCGCATTCAGTGGGTTGTGCGTCAGGGGTGTCGGGTGAAGACCGTCGGCGACCGAAAAAAACATGGCACAATCCCGCTAGGTTCAATGGGGTCGAATAAACACAGTGGCGTACGATAGGGGCGCCAGTACCAGAGTGTCAAACGTCGGGGCGATCGAGGAGCAAGGCATGAACACAGGCAAGTGGACAAAAGCTAGGATCATTTTTCTCGGTGGCATGTTCGGGTGGCTTGGCACGACCTCACTGTCGGGCGCTGGCGCGGCGACGAACGAACTCGACTTGCCTGAGGTCTCGTTGGTAGACGAAGGCACGGTGGCTGAGGTCCCCACACCACCCGTGGGGGCCACCCGAGACTTCGTGGGACCGGTGGCCGGGGTGAATTGCAGTCATTGGGAAGTGGTCGCCTCGCCGGATAAGGATACCCTCCTCAGTGCGTGCGGTGAGTACAAGATTCATCTAAAGCGCAGTGAGAACCTGAACATGCAGAAACTCACCGCGGCCGGTGACAAGACGGTGATGGAATTTGAACCAGCCTATCCGGTGGTGGCCTTTCCGCTGGAAGTCGGCAAGCACTGGCACCGGCAGTACACCGGGCACGCGGCTGTCGCGGACGCGACCTGGAGCGGGGACATGACTTGCGATGTCGCGGACTTCGGTGAAATAAAGGTGGCGGCGGGCGCGTTCAAAGCCTTTAGAATCGAGTGTATTGACGCTTGGAAGATGGGTCCGGCGACGACCCATTACACCTTGACCACCTGGTATGCGCCCTCGATCAAAAGCGTGGTGAAATCGCTCAATTATGAAGATCCGCATATGAGTACCGAACTCAAAGCTTACGTGAACTGAGCCTTTTCCGGCAGCCGCGCGCGGGGCAAACGGGCGCGGATCTGCGGACTCCCGGGCACCTCCCTGTGCCGCGATCATGTCGGGGACGGGCGCTTTACTTGATGAGCCCCTCGGCGCGCATCGCTTCCTGTACCCGCGGGCGCGAGGCGACGCGCTCGCGATAGGCCTGCAGGATGGGCCACTGCGCAACATCCAATCCGACGAAACCCATCCAGCCCAGCGTGGTGAACAAGTAGGCGTCGGCGACGGTGAACGCTTCACCCATCACGTATTGTTTCCCCTCGAGCTGTGCCGCGATCCAGGTATAGCGGTCGATTAGCCGCTGTTTCTGCCAAGCTTTAAATTCGGCATTGGCCGCTGGATTAAAAATGGGCGAATAGCCTTTATGGATTTCCGTGCCGATGAAGCCGAGCCATGACTGTAATTTCGCGCGTTCAACGGTGCCCGCAGCGGGGGCCAGACGGGCGGCCGGATTTAGATCGGCAATGTATTGCACGATCGCGGGCCCTTCAGTCAGTCGTTCGCCATTGTCGAGTTCGAGCAGTGGGACATAACCATTCGGATTGACCTTTAGATAGTCGGTGCCATCGTCGAGCGTGTGGGCTTTAATGTCTACCTTCACCAGTTCTACCGATAGCCCCGCCTCACGCAGGCATATATGCGGAGAAAGCGAGCAGACGCCGGGGGCAAAATAAAGTTTCATAAAATCTCCTGATCATCGTTAGTTGAACGTGCGCATGGGGCGTCGCCGTATTTTTGGCGATATGCAGCAGTTCGGGCGCCCGCGTGCGGCGCATCATGGTAGCGCAGAACCCGCGTTTTTAAGTTAACAGGACAGAAACTGATGCCGCACGCACGTCTTGAAGCTTGATCCGGCTAAGCCGCAAGGCGTTGGAAATGACGGAGAGAGAACTCCGACTTATCGCCAGTGCAGCCATTGCCGGGGACAGTAGCCAACCGGTCAGCGGATAGAACACCCCGGCCGCGAGCGGGATACCGATCGCTTTGTAGCAGAAGGCGAAGCCGAGATTCTGTCGCATATTGGCGAGGGTGGCACGGGCGAGTGCACGCGCCGTCACGAGCCCATGTAAAATGTCAGCCCGGCACAGACCGCAACTCCTACCACAAAGTGGCCGGCGATTCGGTCGGTCAGTCTCTGCATGGGGGCCTGCGAACGTTGGGCTTGGGCGACGAGTTGAATGATTTGGGCGAGGAGCGTGTCGGCGCCCGTTTTCTGTGCCCGCATGACCAGCACCGCATCGAGGTTAAGGGTCGCCCCGATGCGGGGATCACCCACCTGTTTCGACCGAGGGTTCGCCTCGCAGGTCAACATCGACTCATCGACGTCGCCCGTGCCCGTTTCGAGCAGCCCGGCAACCGGGATTTTTTCGCCTGGCCGTATCTGCAGTCGTCCTCCGGGCTGTATTGTCGAGACCGGAACTTCCTCGAGTGCGCCATTGTCCGCCAACCGATGAGCCGTTTGCGGTGCAAGACTGAGCAGTGCGCAGCGCATCGGTCGTTCGGGCGCGGGCTTTGAGTTCAAGCATTTGTCCGAGCAACGTCAGCGAAACGACAGCGACTGCAGCTTCGAAATAAACCGGGACGCCCATTGGCATATGAAAAGCGGCAGGAATGGCGGCCGGGAAAAAAAGTGGCGACACTACTGTAACCAAAAGCGGCACCGCCGCCTGTTCCGAGTAACGCCCACATGTTGGGATGGCGGGTAATGAGAGATTGCCAGCAACGCCAAAAAATGGGATCAGCGGCCCAACCAATCACCGGCAGCGCGAGCACGCAGACCAGCCAGTGCGGGATCTGCGCAGACATCTCGAAGATCGCGACCATTCCAGTCCAGTGAAGGGGAGGCTGGTCCAGAAGTGGCGCGTGAAATCGCTGAGCGCTTCTGCGCCTGCCGTCGCGTCGCGCGAAGGTAGCACGGTTCGAGACTCATGCCGCACAACGGACAATCGCCCGCTGCGGCTGTGATGATTTCGGGATGCATGGGGCAGGAAAAATTGCCGACGGCGACGCGTTCCACGATGACCGAACGCGGTTTGCGTGGGGCGTGCACCGGCTCGAGACAAGCGGATGGATTTGCACTGAATTTGCTGCGGCACCCGGCACAACAAAAATGATAGACGTTTCCGAGATGTTCGATGGCGTGCAGGGATGTAGGGTTGACGGCCATGCCGCACACCGGGGCACATCACTGATGGGACGACTCGTGAAGCGTTTCATCCATGCTAATCGTTCCCGTTTGCCGTCGAGGCGTCGATCATCGTGCTGTCGCTGTGCGGGGCGATCAAGCGCACGGGACTTCAGCGCCGCAACGCGGCCGTAGCGGCGGGTTCAGACGTCTATCCCGTTTGTTCGGCAATCCGCCTCTCCAGATGGGCGAGAGCTTCTTCTACCTGATCGACGAGGATAAGGCAGAGATCCCCGGCGTTGAGATCTGCGAGTCCCGCGTCAATGGCCGCGAACTCGCCGCGAATTTCCTGGATCTCGAGCGTTCGAGGCGCGCCCTCGAGACCCTCGCGCAGCAACGCCAGAACCTCACCATCGCTTCGGCCTCGCTGGCAGGCATCCTCATACAAAATGACGCGGTCAAACGCCTTCCCAAGGATGCGGGTCTGATTACGGATATCTTCGTCCCGCCGGTCGCCGGCGCCACTGATGACGACCGTGCGGCGTGTGTCCGGCAGCGCCGTGACCGCCTCTACTAACGCCTCCATAGCGTCGGGATTGTGCCCGTAATCGGCAATCACCGTCGCCCCCTGATAGTGGAGCATGTTGAATCGCCCCGGGGTCGAGGCAATGTCCGAGGAAAAGGTGCGCAGGCCGGTGCGGATAGCATCCCAATCGATGTCGATTGCCCAGCAGGCCGCCACGGCGGCCATCACGTTGGCCACTTGGAAACCAATGCGGCCGGAAAAGGTCATGGGGATTTCGGAAAGCTTGAGTCGGCAGATCTCGTCGCCCTGTTTAACGCACACGATGGCGTCGTCATCGACGTAGACGACCGGACGCCCTTGCGCGCGGTGGGTGACGATGATCGGGTTAGTCCGATCGCGGGAAAAATAAATCGTGCCACCGGGGCAGACAACGCCGATGCGTGCCGCGAAAATATCATCAGCGTTCAGTACGGCGTACCCGCTCGGTGTCACGTTCTGCACAATGACCCGTTTGAGGACGGCCAAATCCTCGACGGTCGTGATGTAATTGAGCCCGAGATGATCGCCGCTTCCAATATTGGTCACCACCGCGACGTTACAGCGATCGAAGGCGAGGCCCTCGCGCAGGATGCCGCCACGCGCGGTCTCGAAGACCGCCGCATCGACATCGGGATGCAGCAACACGCTGCGGGCGCTACGAGGTCCGCTGCAGTCGCCGGTATTAATCTGCGTATCCCCGACAAAGACGCCATCGGTGGTGGTCATCCCCACGCGCTTACCCGTGACGGCGAGGATGTGCGCGGCGAGACGGACGGTAGTCGTTTTACCATTCGTGCCCGTGACGGCGATGATCGGAATCCGGGCGTCGTCGCCCGGCGTGAACATCTCGGCGATGATTGCTTCCCCTACGCGACGGCCGGAGCCGAAGGAAGGATTGAGGTGCATCCGTAAGCCGGGTGCGGCGTTGACTTCGACCACGCCACCCGACTGCTCTTCTAGGGGGCGCAACACGGAGCTACAGACGATATCGACGCCACAGACTTCGAGACCAACCATCTGGGCCGCCGCGATCGCACGGGCTGCGAGGGCAGGATGTACTTCATCGGTTACATCAGTCGCCGTCCCGCCAGTGGACAGGTTGGCGTTGTTGCGCATGACCACCGGTTGGCCGCGGGGCGGCACGGAATCGATGGTGAGGCTTTGTAGTTGGAGGCAGCCCAGCGCAATCTCATCAATGGGGATACGGGTCAGAGAGGTCGCGTGGCCTTGTCCACGACGCGGATCTCGATTGACTTCTTCGACCAATTCTCGCACCGAATGCACGCCGTCGCCGACTACCTGCGGAGGCTCGCGACGTGCGGCGGCGATGAGTTTGTCGCCGATCACCAACATGCGATAGTCGCTTCCGGGAATGTAGCGTTCAACCAAGACGTTTGAGCTAGTCGCTTCCGCCGCTGCCCGGAAAGCCGCCACAAGCTGCTCACGGGTTTCGACGTTCACGGTTACGCCACGGCCATGGTTGCCATCTTGCGGCTTCACTACGACCGGCAGACCAAGCGCGCAAGCGACCGACCAAGCCTCGTCGGCATCTGCCACGGCTTGGCCCTCCGGGACAGGAACGCCGGCGGCGCGCAGTAATTCCTTGGTCAAACTTTTATCTTGGGCAATGGACTGCGCAATCGCGCTTGTGCGGTCAATTTCGGCCGCTTGGATACGTCGCTGCCTGCTGCCCCAGCCGAATTGCACCAAACTTCCACTCGTCAGCCTCCGATAGGGGATCCCGCGTTCGACGGCGGCGGCGACTATCGCGCCGGTGGAAGGTCCCAAGCGGATTTCTTCGTAAAGCTCGCGCAATGCACCGAGCGCTTCTTCTACGTCGAAATTCGTGTCGTTCAGAGCAGCCTCGATCAGTCGTCTCGCGATGTCTAGTGCGGTGCGTCCCACTTCCTCTTCGACATATTCAACGATCACCTGAAAAACGCCGGTCTGCGGTGTGGGCGCTGTGCGTCCGAAGGTCACCGGACATCCGGCTTGGGCCTGCAGGCTGAGCGTTGCGACTTCCAGAACCTCGGCAAGCGGGATTGGGGCGTGCTCAGGTCCGGGCGGCTGATGATGAAGTTGGGGGTAGAGGCCACGGAGGCGCTCAGCGAAGCCGTCAAGCTGACGGACGTCCCGCTCTGGATCGCGACAGATTACGATCGCTTCAATCGCGGTTCGGCGTGTCCACAGATTAGGGCCACGCAGCGCACGGATTCGGTCAACTTGCATGAATCTGAATTTCCTTAGCTCCAGCGGGTCGAGGTGGCGTTTGCATTTAGGTGGTTCGCAAGGGCACAGCGGGCGCCAGTAAGGTCGCCGGATAGCCGACGATTGCTCCGACGATCAGGTCGAAGGGGATCCCTAACGCCCACGCGGCAGCCGCGGCGGGGAGGCAGTCCGCGGCGTTAACACACGGCGCCAGCAGGAGACGGTGCGTCGTCTGACCCTGCGCAAAGACGAGGAGATCGCCATCGACATAGACGGCCCGATGGCCTTGCGCCGTGGCTTCCCCGATGGCTGGTGTGGTGGCCTGTCGACTATAGAGAATGACTTCCCCGTCCGCGTACGCGGACATGGCCAGCACCGCCGGATCATCTGCGTTCAGTACCGCGACCCCGTGGCTGAGGACAACATCCACTTGGGTCCGGAGTAGATGCGACATCTGCTCGATACGCGTGATTCCGAAATCGGTGAACGCCGCTGGGATGCTGAGCGAGGTCACGACGCCGACAAGACAGCGGTCATACGGGAGTCCTTCACGAAGCAGGCTTTGCGGTGCCGTCTCGATCACTGCGGCATCGACTGTCCGGTTAATGAGCACCCGTTGGCCGGCCGACCAATTTGCGCGATCACCCGGACGAATGCATCGCTGGCCTAGAAAAATGCCCGCGCCACAGGCGATGCCAACCGAACGACCATGCAAATGGAGCAGATAACCAATCATCTGGGCGACTGAGGTCGTATCTGCGCAACCCGTGACACCGACCAGCGGGATCCGTCCATCCTCGCCTTCCGGGAAGAGGCCACGGATGATGGCGGCGCTTGCTTTGGTGCCGGATTCCTCCGGTCCCGAGAGGTGAGTGGGCAGCGAAGGACCGGCGTTGATCTCGATCATGGCGCCATTTTGGCTCGTCAGGGGCACTGAGATATCCCGCGCGACGATATCGACGCCGGCAATATCCAGGCCGACGATGCGCACCGCCAGCGTCGCCTGCGCGAGCGTCTTGGGGTGCACACGTGATAGGACATCCTCGCCAATTTTCGCATGGCGCTGAAGGTGGATGACCTGGCCGGACGCGAGGATGCTGTCCGCCGTTAGTTTCAGGGTGGCGAGAGTACGACGGGCTGTCGGATGTCCGAGCAGCGTCCGTGCCCCTGCGCTGTCGGGTTCGCGCCCGCCCAATGCAGTGGTCACTAAGGCGACGAGGGGCGCTTGTCCGTTACCGGTCAGCGGGAACTCGGTAGCGCGTGTCGCGGCAATGACCTCATTGCCGATAACGAGTAGGCGATGTTCGACGCCCTCGACGAAGCGCTCGACGAGTACGGCCGACTGGATGGCTTGCGCTTCGGCGAACGCCTGGGCGAGTTCTTCGCGGTTAGCGAGCGCAAGTCCCACTGCCTCCCCGCGGCTGCCCTCGGCGGGCTTGATCACGACGGGCAATCCGATTTCCTCGGCAGCAGACCACGCCGCATCGAGCGTCCGGACTAGTAAACTCTCGGGGACAGGCAGCCCGAGTTGCGCGAGCAGCTCGTTAGTCACTTCTTTGTCTTGCGCGATGCTTTCGGCAATCGCGGAGGTTCGATCGGTTTCGGCGGTCCAGACGCGGCGTTGTCGCGCACTCTGACCCAGCAGCACCAGATTGCCATGCTCTAAGGGGGCGACCGGGATGCGGGCAGCCAGCGCGGCCGCGACGATGCTCGCGGTACTCGGGCCCAGTGATTTACTGTCCGCGAGGCGTTTGAGTCGCGACAGGGTGTTGGCGAGATCGAAGGCGTCGTCATGGATTGCCGCCAGCACAAGTTCGCGGGCGGCGAGCAGACAGGCTTTGGTGAGATCCTCCTGCGTAACCCGCACCACGACATGATAGACGCCTACGGTATCCGTGCTGCGCGCCCGGCCAAACCCTGCCGGGCTGCCGATGCGTGTCTGTAGCTCGAGGGTCACGTGCTCAAGAATATGCCCCACCCAGGTGCCCTCCTGGAGCCGACGCACGAAGCCGCCGGGCGCTTCATAGCTGCACTCGTGTTCGTGCAGGCCGGGTAGCCAGCGGGTCAGACGCTCCACGAAGCCGGGTAGTGTATCTGAGGGGTGATCCTCCAATGTCCCGATATTGACCAACGCTTCAAGGGCCGGCTTGTAGGACCACCGGTTCGGTCCCCGCAGAGACACGAACTCCAAAAATTCGATATCGTAGCGTGTCATCGGGCAGCACTCGCGGCCTGAGTCAGAAAGAAACTACCCGACGTCGGGCCGGTCACGCGATAAGATAAGACATGATCGATAAATTGCATGCTGCACCGATGAATCTGCTGCCCCCTGCCTGGCGTCCCCAGGTTTCTGCCCTGCTTCGAGCCGGGGAAACCCTGCGCGCCTGTCTAGAAACCGACCTCACTGCCGACTTGCGCTACGCCCGGGGCGTGCTCCTGCTCACCACCGACCGTATCCTGCATCTGACGGCGGAAGCGCCGGTGCGCGAATGGCCACTCGGACCCACGCTTACCTTGCGGCAGACCGATCACGCCGGGGTCGGCCTGATCGAGCTCCTGCACGCTGAAACCCGAAAGGGGTTGGTAAGGTTCACGCTCGCACACGCGCTCACAGCGACGCACTGGGTCGCTGAATTTGCCCGTTTGCGGGCGGACTGCGACTCAGTTGCGGAAACGCCCGAGACTTGTCCGGAATGCCATTCCCCCTTCGATCCCACGACAGGTAGCTGCGTCGCGTGTGCTCGCGATCTGGCCAGCCCCCCGTCTACCCGAACGCTGTTCCGTCTCTGGCGGTTTGCGCGTCCTTACCGTCTTCAGCTCTTGCTCGGTTTCTTTCTTACGCTGTCGGCCACTTTTGCGACTCTCATCCCGCCCTACCTCACCATGCCGCTCATGGATAAGGTTCTCATTCCCTTCCAGAACGGCACGCCGATCGACCGCAGCGCGGTCATTCTATACCTCG
Organism: uncultured Pseudomonadota bacterium; assembly: GCA_903825645.1. Lineage (GTDB taxonomy): Bacteria > Pseudomonadota > Gammaproteobacteria > CAIKBL01. The sequence continues at coordinate 24,931 of CAIKBL010000076.1, forward strand.
GCGGGCTATTCTGCGCAGCCCTAGTCGGCTGGGCCCTCGGCTGGGGGCGGACGTACGTCCTGGCGCTGGTCTCCGAGCGTATCGGCGCGGATTTGCGCACGACCGCGTTCAATCACCTGCTCGGCCTTTCTCTGGAGTATTTTGGAGGCAAACGAACCGGCGATTTGGTCAGTCGACTGGGCTCGGAAAGTGATCGGATCTGCGTCTTTCTTTCCTTGCATGCCCTTGATTTCGTGACCGATGTCCTGGTTATCACGATGACCGCCGTGATCCTGTTCACCATTAACCCCTGGCTCGCGCTAGCGACGTTGCTACCGCTGCCGTTCATAGGTTGGATGATCCACTTGGTGCGAGACCGTCTGCGGACGGGATTCGACCGTTTGATGCGCGTTTGGTCGGAAATCACCAATGTGCTCGCCGATACCATCCCCGGAATCCGGGTCGTGAAAGCGTTTGCGCAGGAAGAGCGCGAGAGCAAGCGGTTCCTGGCGGCAAATCAGTACAACCTCGCCCTTAACGATCGGCTTAACCGCTTGTGGGGGGTGTTTTCACCGACGGTGACCCTCCTCACGGAAGTCGGGCTTCTGGTCGTCTGGGCTTTCGGTATCCATTTGATTGCAAAACGCGAAATCACGGTGGGCGTGTTGACCGCTTTTTTGGCCTACATCGGTCGGTTTTACGCCCGGCTGGACACTATGAGTCGGATCGTGGCGCATACGCAGAAGGCAGCGGCCGCGACGAAGCGGATTTTTGATGTACTGGATCACGTCTCGAGCGTTCCCGAACCGCGCCACCCTGTCACGCTGGCGAGCGTCTCGGGCCGTATTGCGTTGAGGGAAGTCGGCTTTCGCTATGGCAGCCGGCACGTGTTGCGCAACATTAACCTCGACATCGCGCCCGGAGAGATGATTGGTCTCGTCGGCCAGAGCGGCTCCGGGAAGAGCACGCTCGTCAATCTACTCTGTCGCTTCTATGACGTTGCGGAAGGCGAAATTCTCCTCGAAGGGGTGGATATCCGAAATTTGGGATTAACCGCCTTCCGGAAACACATCGGGTTAGTGTTGCAGGAGCCTTTCCTTTTTTTTGGGACGGTCGCGGACAACATTGCCTATGGGAAACCCGGGGCGACCCGGGCCGAAATCATTGCCGCGGCGCGCGCCGCCCACGCGCACGATTTTATACTGCGTCTACCGCTCGGCTATGACTCGCTGGTCGGTGAGCGGGGGCAGGGACTTTCCGGGGGCGAGCGGCAACGAATTTCAATTGCGCGCGCGTTGTTGATTAATCCCCCGATCCTCATTCTCGACGAAGCCACCTCCTCGGTAGACACAGAAACGGAGAAGGAAATTCAGCGCGCGTTGGAAAATCTGGTGAGGGGGCGCACGACGATCGCGGTTGCGCATCGCTTGTCTACGCTGCGCAAGGCGGATCGGCTAGTCGTTCTCGATCGTGGCCAGATCGCCGAAATAGGCACCCATGATAGCCTGCTTGCGGCGAACGGCCTGTATGCTCGGCTGTACGCCGCGCAGACCAGGCAACACGCCGAGGATGGCAGCACAGGAGCAGAGCACGCATGACGCCAGCATTTTCACTTGCGCGCACCGTCTTCGGGCGACTGACGCTTACGCTCGAGGATGGGACCGTCCACGAAGGGGTGACCCCGGTCCGTGCTTTCCCCCTGAGTGCCCCAGATGACTACATTGCCTTGGTGTCCTTTGCGGGTCGTGAATTGGTGGCGATCGAACAGCTCTCCGAGTTGCCATCGGCCATGCGCATGCTGATTATCGAAGAGCTCGCACCCCGCGAGTTCATGCCACGTATTGCATCGATTGATAAGGTCTCGACGTTTGCTACCCCGAGTATCTGGCAAGTCAGTACCGATCGGGGACCCTGTGAGCTTGTACTCAAGGCCGAAGAGGACATTCGTCGACTCGATCGCACCCGTCTACTCATCAGTGATAGTCATGGTTTGCACTTTCTGATTGAGGATTACACTGCACTTGATCAGCGTAGTAAGCGGGTCCTCGAGCGTTTTCTCTGAGCCGGTATCTGTCTGTTTTAAAAATTCACGGATGTTGCAGTGCGTTTTTTTTCAGAGACGGACATCGTCCCCGCGATTCGCTACACTCGAAAAAAAAGGCGGGGGGAGAACGGATGCGACATTTTATAACTTTTCTGATGTGCGTTCTGAGCGGATGGGCCGGCACCGCATTGGCCGTACCCGGCGCGCTGGACGGTGCGATACTTTTTCAGGCGAATTGCGCGCGATGCCATGATCGGGCGTTGCCGCGCATGCCCTCCCGCGAGGGCTTGAAGGAGAAGGATGCACGGGATGTATTTACCACCATCAGCGCCGGGGTGATGGCGCCTTATGCACGCAGCCTTTCTCATGATGAGCGTCGCGCTGTCGCGGAATTCGCCGCCGGCAAGTCGTTGGGCGACTTTGCCACGGGCGCGGCCGCGATTCCGAAAACCGCCTATTGCAGCGGCCCGGCTGCACCCCCCTTAGGGCGGCTGGATAGTGGTTGGAACGGTTGGGGCGCCGGACTCGAAAATACCCGCTTCCAGACGTCTGCACGAGCCGGCCTGAAGGCACAAGATATTCCAAAACTCAAAGTCAAATGGGCCATTGGTATCCCCGCGGTTTCAACGATGTCAGGACAGCCGGTGGTTGCCGACGGACAACTCTTTTTCGGGACGTTCTCGGGGCTGGTCATTGCCCTCGATGCCAAAAGTGGCTGCGCGCGCTGGGTCTTTGAAGCGAAGGCGGGGGTACGCACAGCGCTGACGCTCGGCCGACTTGCCGATGGGACCAGCAGTCTTTTTTTTGGTGATCTGAGCGGACAGGTCTACGCGTTAGATCCGGATACCGGGCACGAGCGCTGGTCCATGACTGCAGATCCGCATCCGCATATCCGCGTGACGGGCACGCCGGTTTTTTATAAAGACCGGCTCTACGTCCCCTTGTCGTCACTCGAAGAAGTTGCCGGCGCGATGCCCGACTACGAGTGCTGTACTTTTCGGGGCGGCGTACTGGCGCTAGATGCGGCCAGTGGGAAAGAAATCTGGAAGACACACACGATCGCAGAGGCCCCCAGCAAACGCGCCAAGAATGCAGTGGGCGCCCAGTTATGGGGACCGTCGGGGGGGGCTGTTTGGTCGGCCCCGACCCTCGATCCAGTGCACAACGCCCTCTATGTCACCACTGGCGACAGCTATTCCGAGCCGCCAGCTAGCGAGAGTGACGCGGTGATGGCGATTGCCCTGAATGATGGCAAGGTAAAATGGGTGCGTCAGACGCTAGGGGGCGACGCCTATACCATCGCGTGCGCCGATCCCTCGCCTAAATCGCAGGTGGCTTGTCCAAAATCGAACGGACCGGATCTGGATTATGGCAGCTCTCCCGTGCTCGCCCAGCGTGCAGATGGCCAGCGTCTTTTGCTGGCCGGACAGAAATCCGGCATGTTGTACGCCCTAGATCCCGAGAACGGCAAAATCCGCTGGCAGACGAAAGTGGCCGACGGCGGCATCGTGGGCGGCATTGAATGGGGCTTCGCGGTCGGCGAAAACCGTGCCTTTGTCGCAATTTCCGGCGCATGGGAACAAAAAGCGGGCAAGGCGGGCGGCATTAGCGCGGTCGATCTCGGTACCGGAAAGCTTGTGTGGAATACACCACCGTCGATGGATTCCTGTGCGCCTGGCAAGGCCCGTTGCAATACAGGTCAGCTTGCGGCGGTGAGTGGCTTACCGGGGGTCGTTTTTTCGGGAAGCTTGGACGGCCATCTCCGCGCTTACGCGACCAAGACGGGTAAAATTATCTGGGACAACGACACGGCGCGGGACTTCGTCACCGTCAATGGCGTAACCGCCCATGGCGGATCGCTCAATGGTCCGGGGCCGGCCCTGGCGAATGGGATGGTCTATGTCGTGTCTGGCTATGCAATGTGGAACAAGTGGATGCCGGGCAACGTGTTGATTGCCTACAGCGTCAAGGGCATATAGACCGTTCGGCGAGGATAACGGGAACAGCTGGCGTGGCCTGCGCTTTGGTCTACGGGTGCAGGGTCACGTGTCCGGGGCGCGGGTTTACATCGCTGAGGCCAATAGTTATCTTCAGGATGATGCGCTAACCGGGCCTTTCTAGGCCGGAAAACCGGCGGCCAAACCCGCGCATGCATAACGACCACGCGCGGGGTGTGCCCTGCGGCGGACGATCGTCAGGCCCGCGCATTCACTAGACCATCACTTACCGAACATCAAAAGCAGGAATTCCATGGATATCAAGGCCGCAGTTGCGTGGAAGGCGGGTGCTCCGCTGACGATCGAAACCGTACAGCTTGAGGGGCCCCGGGAGGGGGAAGTGCTGGTTGAAATCAAAGCCAGCGGGGTTTGCCACACGGATGAGTTCACGCGCTCGGGTGCGGATCCGGAAGGACTTTTCCCCGTGATTTTTGGGCATGAGGGGGCGGGCATTGTGGTGGACGTAGGTCGGGGCGTCACCACCTTGAAGAAGGGTGATCACGTCATCCCGCTGTACACGCCAGAGTGTCGGCAGTGCAAGTCCTGCACGTCGCACAAGACGAATCTCTGTACCGCAATCCGCGCCACACAGGGCAAGGGCGTGATGCCGGACGGATCCAGCCGATTCTCCATTGGGGGTGAAAAAGTACACCACTACATGGGCTGCTCGACCTTCGCGAACTATACCGTCTTACCTGAAATTGCACTGGCCAAAATTCGAGAAGACGCCCCCTTTGATAAGGTGTGCTACATCGGTTGTGGTGTCACGACAGGTCTTGGGGCGGTCATCAATACGGCCAAAGTGGAGGCCGGCGCGAGCGTCGTGGTGTTCGGGCTTGGAGGGATCGGGCTTAATGTGATTCAGGGCGCGCGGATGGTCGGCGCGAACAAGATTATCGGGGTTGATATCAATCCGGAGCGTAAAGCGCTGGCCGAAAAATTCGGTATGACGCACTTTTTGAACCCGCGAGAAGTGGGCGGAGATCTCGTCGCTCACTTGGTCGAGTTGACGGATGGCGGTGCCGATTACAGCTTTGAGTGCGTTGGTAATGTCGATTTGATGCGACAGGCGCTCGAATGCTGCCACCGCGGTTGGGGGGAGTCGATCATCATCGGTGTTGCGGGTGCGGGGCAGGAAATTAAGACCCGCCCTTTTCAGTTGGTCACCGGCCGGGTCTGGAAAGGAACGGCCTTCGGGGGCGCGCGTGGCCGCACGGATGTGCCCAAGATTGTCGACTGGTATATGGAGGGCAAGATCAATATTGATGATTTGATCACCCATGTATTGCCCTTGCCGCGCATCAACGAAGCGTTCGATTTGATGCACAGCGGAGAATCTATTCGCAGTGTTGTGACGTTCTGATCTTTGGGTGAGCAGAAAGCCGAGACGGGGCGCGCGCGGGGAGCGTATACGATTCCCGGGACAGGACTTCCCGCAAGGGCAGGCCCCAGCACCGGTCGCGTGTTTGATCCAGAAAATCGACTTCGTTTGACGACTTGGGCGTAAACCAATCCTGCCTTATGGATGAGCGGTATGGTGAACTTTTCAATTGCAGACGTTATCCGCTCGCAAGCAAAAGCGTCCCCAGATTCTCCGGCGCTCACCTACGCCGGAGAGACGCAGACGTTTGCGCAAATCGATGTCCGGAGTTCCCGCTTGGCGAATGCATTACGGAGCTCTGGGGTGCGTGCCGGCGATCGCGTCGCGATACTGAGCAAAAACTGTCCGGAGTTTTTTGAGCTGGTCTTTGCCTGCGCGAAGATCGGGGCAATCAGTGTCGGACTCAATTGGCGTCTGGCCGCACCGGAAATCACCGCGATTGTCGCCGATGCCAGTCCAACGGTGGTGATTTACGGGGCAGGAGAGGCCGCGTTGTTTGACGCAGAGGCCCGCGCGTTCGAGTCTATCCGGAGAACCGTGACGCTTGGCGATGTCTACACGGCATGGCGTGATTCGGCGAACGATCTGGACCCGCAATACCCCAGCGCACCGGACGATGTCGTCATGCTGCTCTACACCTCCGGTACCACGGGGCTCCCTAAGGGCGTGATGCTGACTAACCTCAGCCTGTCTTTCGGGCCGGTCATTTCGGGGACGATGTGGCGGGTGTCTCAGGCCAGCGTGAATCTCGTGGCGATGCCACTGTTTCACATCGGCGGTATCGGCTACGGGATGTCCGCCTTTCTTCACGGTGGCCACACCATTCTGTTGCGCGAAGTGGAGAGCACGCCGATTCTCGCCGCTATCGAGCGCCACGGCGTCACGCACGCATTTTTCGTGCCCGCCGTCATCAATATGCTCGTTAACAGTCCGGGCGTGTCGGACACCGATTTCTCCACGCTCGAACTCCTCGTTTACGGTGCCTCCCCGATTGGTGAGGCGCTCCTACGTCGCGCGATTGAGGTATTCAATTGCGATTTCACGCAAGCCTATGGGATGACCGAAACCTCAGGTACTGTGGTTGGACTACCGCCCGCGGATCATCACGTGGAGGGGCCGAAAGCGGCGCTTCTCCGCGCCTGCGGTCGGGCATTTCCTTGGGTACAGTGGCGTTTGGTTGATCCGGACGGCATGCGGGACGTCGAGGTGGGACAGGTGGGTGAAATCTGGCTGAAGACGCCGCAAAACACCCCCGGTTACTGGAACAAGCCCCAAGAATCGGCCGCTAACATCACGCCTGAAGGTTGGTTACGAACGGGGGATGCGGCATTTTGCGATGAAAACGGGTACTTGTTTTTATTCGATCGATTCAAGGACATGATTGTGTCGGGCGCGGAAAACATCTACCCGGCCGAGGTGGAGAATGTGCTTGCTAATCATCCGGCCGTCAGGGAAGTCGCGGTTATTGGGGTTCCGCACGCGCGTTGGGGTGAGACGCCCAAGGCGCTGGTGGTGCTCAGATCCGAGATGCCGCTTAGTGAGGCGGCATTAATTGATTTCGCGCGTCGCTCGCTGGCACGATACAAATGTCCCTCATCGATAGAGTTTGTCGAGACGCTGCCTCGAAACGCAGCAGGGAAACTGCTCAAAAAAGATCTACGCAAGCCGTATTGGGAAGGCCATGCGCGAGCCGTCAATTAAGCTATCCGCGGGTAAGATGGCGCGTGACGCGGCTTTCCCCTTTCGGATGCCAACCTTGTTGGGGCGCTTGGCTTCTGAAGCCAATAACGTCAAAGTTTTGTATGACGACAAAAACGCGCGAGACCGTCATTGCATTGTTCGCCTTTAGCGGGGCGCTTTGACGTCAATGCTGTCGCGACGATCGATGATCATTGCAGCGCAGAGATCTGTGGTGCATGGTTTTGGGGAAAAGTCGTTACGACTAAATAAAATTTTTGCTTTTTTTTTGATGAAGACCTGAAATTTTCCGGGCGTCGATTATATCGCCCGTACCCCGATTCACTGACTGAGAAACAGGAAGAGACTACCCATGACCCTGAGCATTACTGCCCATTTAGCGGATGACTCAAGTCGACTTGAGCTTACCGGCCGACTAGATAACGCCTCCGCACCCCTGCTCGCCAGTCATTGCCAAGAGGCGCTGACCCGAGATATGCGTGTGCTCGTTATCGACATGGCCGGACTGAATTACATCAGCAGTGCCGGTATACGTGAGATCCTCATCGCGACGAAGGCGATGAAAGCAAGGCAGGGACGGGTGGCGCTAGCGAGGATGCAGCCACACGTGCAGAAAGTTTTTGAAATTTTAAAGGCACTGCCCGATTTGAGCGTATTCGCGAGTCTTGCTGAGATGGACGACTATCTGAGCACGTTTCAGCAACCGACCAAGAATCCCTGAGGGCTTCTTTTTCTCGCGACTTCTCGTTCGCATATTCTGCTACGTCCGGCCGGCTGTCCGCGTTGCTAAAGCGGACGGTTTGTCTCTGCTGCCGTCGATCAATGACGCGCCTGTCGGCGTCTTAGCCCGCTACGCTCGTCCACATCTCGATGCCCAGTGCCCGGGCTTAAGGGAGTGGAGTCCGCGCCTGAAGAGAGCTAATCGGCGTCAACCTTGATGCTCGTCAATTAATCGACGGCTTCGCTAGGACATGATGAGGTCGACCCATTCCCTCGGAGAGCATTACCGTGAATGAAGCCAGTACGAAATTAGACCAAATGCGTGCCGAAATACGGGAGCGTGTAGCACAACTGCGAACAGAGCGTGACACCCTCTTGGTAAGGGTTCACCTCGCGAAAACAGAAGGGCGTGAAGAGTGGGCTAAAGTCGAAGCCAAATGGGAAAATTTCCAAGCAAAAGCCCACACGGTTGGCGCCACGGCGGCTGAGGCATCCGGTGATGTCCTCGCTTCCCTCAAACTGCTGGGGGAAGAAATCCGCGACGCCTATCGACGCATCAAAGCGGCAATCTGAGCCACAGGTCTCTCAAGTACTTGCGCGGCGCGCGCGTCGCAATTGTTGGGGCCGTTTGACGCATCGCGATGCGATGTCCTGATCCGCTGCGCGATCAGTTCTCTACGGGGTCGCCGGTAGTTGTCGGCGCGGTAAGTCTTCAGCTTATCTTCGGGATCGGCGCGACAGCGGAAGGCGATAAGAATGGCCATCGGGCCAAGGGAAATAGTCGCGTTTGTTCAGTGGGTTTTGCGCCTGCCGCTCGCCTCCCCAGATCTGTGCGCCAGGCAAGAATCGTGACGGTGTGCCATTAGGTCAATCACGTGTTTCGATCGGGCCTTTGATGGAGCGTGAGGCCTGATCGTTCAGCCTTAGCGGTGGACTCCTCGGGCCTTCGGTACATCAAAACACCGAGCAGGGACGATCCTCGACCATTTTCTAGGATAGTGGCTTCTATGCAGGACGCTTCCCAATGGCAGCAAAGGCACTTGACCAGCATCAGCAACCGGTGATTGAGGCCATCAGCGCTGCTAATCTGACGAAATGGTTTGGCGACGGAGTGACACGCAAGATGGCCGTCGGGGATGTCAATTTCGTGGCGCATTATGGCGAAATGCTGTTTCTGGTCGGTCCGTCAGGAAGTGGTAAGACGACACTCCTCAGCATGGTCTCTGGAATACTCCGCCCCAGCAGCGGTACGGTCCACGTCCATGGGGCAGATATCTGGCAGTTAAGCGATGATCAGTTGGCGGAGTTTCGTTTGAATACCGTCGGCTTCGTTTTCCAAGATTATCATCTTTTCCCCCGCCTGACGGCCGCCGAGAACGTCGCGATTCCATTGATCCTGAAACAAGAGGATTGGACTTCCGCGATCGATAAAGCGAATGAGTACCTCGCCATCCTCGGCCTGAAGGATCGCGGTGGCATTCTGCCCGTTAAATTGTCCGGCGGTGAGCAACAACGAGTTGCCATCGCACGCGCCATTATCAGCACCCCTCAGATTCTTATTTTGGACGAGCCCACGGCCTCACTGGATGGCGATACGGGAAAAATGATTATTTCTTTTGTAAAAGAAAAAATACTCACTAAAGATCGCTGCATCCTGGTCGTGACGCACGATGTGCGGATTAATGAGTATGCCGATCGCATCATCCACATGGAGGATGGGCACATTACCGGACTAGTTAAAGGATCCGAATGGAAAACCGGGTGATTTTTGCGCTCTCCCTCGTCGGCGCGCTGAGCGGCTTGGCGGGCGCCTTCTTTTTTGGACTAGAGCGGAAAACCCAACCCCCCGTATTCGAACCGGTCAGAAATCCTTATGACACCGCAATTTATGCCAACGGGATTGTTGAAAGCGCACAGGCTAATGGCGCTAACGTCAATATTTTTCCCGAAGTCTCCGGTCCTGTAACCCAAATTTTAGTGCGGGAAGGTGAGGCGGTAGCGGCCGGTGCGCCGCTGTTTGTCATCGACGACATCGTACAAAGGCCGACCACTGAGCAACTTCGTGCCCAGTCGGAAGCAGCGCTGGTGGCGCTTCAGGCGCTGAAAGCGCTACCACGGCCGGAGGTATTGGCGGTCGCCAAAGCGCAGGTTGTCGTAGCGAGCGCCGCGCTGAAAACCGCCCGAGATCAGTTCGATAAGCGGCTGGAGACTTATAAAATCGATCCGAAATCGATCAGTAAAGATGTCTTTGACACAGCCAAAAATTCACTCAACCAAGCAATCGCTGGATTCGATCTGGCTCAAAAACAATACGATCTGGTGCGGATTGGGGCCTGGAGTTTTGACGTCCTCAGCCAAGAGAAGCAGGTCGTTGCGCTGCAGGAAGCCTATCAAAGCGCAAAGGGGCTGCTAGCAAAATATACGGTCAGGGCACAAAGCACCGGCGTGGTGTTGGCCGTAAATGCAGCGGTGGGCAGTACCGCATCGACACAGGGCATCTATGACAGCTATACGGAGGGATTAAAGCCTGCAGTCGTCATGAGCGGGCCACAGAGCCGGCTCGCGATCCGATGTTATGTCGATGAGATTTTGATTTCACGGTTGCCTGATGCCGCCCACATTCGGGCAGAGATGGCCATCCGCGGCACGACGCACCGCGTGCCATTGGAATTTGTTCGTATCCAGCCCTATGTGTCCCCGAAGATCGCGCTATCAAATCAGCGACAGGAGCGCGTAGATTTGCGGGTTTTACCGGTAATTTTTCGGTTCGAGACGAAAAATGTGCCCGGCATCTATCCGGGACAACTCGCCGACGTTTTTATCGGGCAGAAATAGAATGCCTCGTTGCCAAACGCACGCGTGCCCATGAAAGTCGCGAAGTGTTTTCCCGCATCGAGCGGGCGGACCAGTTGCTTTTTGATCGCGTGCGCGCTCCTTGCGGGCTGTGTCGTCGGACCCGATTTCAGCCGGCCAGTCCCCCCGTCTATAGCGGCATATACGCACGAGACACTGCCACCGGAAACTGTCGCCGCAGATAACGAGGCGCAGCATTTTCAGATGCAGCAGCAGCTTAGCGCGCAATGGTGGCATCTATTCCACTCCAAGAACGTAGACGCGATAGTTACCGCGGCGATTATGAACAATCCGACCTTGCAGGCGGCGGAGGCGCGTTTGCGTCAGAGTCAGCAGAGCTTGCGGGCTGGTTATGGGGTTTTCTATCCACAGATCGACATGCAGTCCAGTGAATTTCAGCAACGCGCGGCCGTGGTACAGCAGGGAAAATCGTCGGGCGGATCCGTGTTTAACGTCGCGACCATCAGCGGCATGGTGAGCTATACCCTAGATATCTTTGGGGCCAACCGCCGTCACGTCGAGGGACTGCGTGCGCAAACTGACTACCAACGTTATGTCAGGCAGGCAGCGTACGTCGCTTTGACGGCCAACGTGGTGGATACCTGCATCGCCCGCGCGGCTTATTTGGCAGAGCTGGACGCGATCGATTTGTTAATTGCAGGGGAGTCCGAACAGCTTGCCGCGACAGCGGCACAGGTTCGCGCCGGGACACAACCGTACGCCAGCTTGCTCAGCATGCGCTCCGAGATCGCGACGAGTCGCGGGACGCAGGCGACTCTGCGGCAGAAGTTAAATCAGACCGAACACTTATTGGCCCAACTCATGGGGAAAGCTCCGACGCAGGCCAGTCTGCCCGACATCGCGCTTCAGGATTTGACGCTCCCGCGCGAACTGCCGGTTAGTTTACCTTCCGTTCTTGTACGTCAACGACCCGACATTTTATCTTCCGAAGCTCAGTTGCATGAAGCCAGTGCTAATGTCGGTGTGGCGACGGCCGCCATGTTTCCCAGCTTTAGTCTCACAGGCACCTATGGTCTCGCACGCACGAGTCTCGATAATCTTGCGCCGGGCACGGGAAGTTTTTGGAGCGTGGGCCCGGTGGTGACTCTTCCGCTTTTCCAGGGAGGGTCGCTGTGGTTCGGGCGGCAGGCGGCACGAGAGGCGTATCAAGCATCCCTAGCGGATTACCGCCAAGTAGTCTTGGGATCCTTTGTTCAGGTCGCAGATGCGTTGAAAGCGCTTGAGCATGATGCGCAAAGTGTGGCGGCGGCAGCAGAGGCAAAGCAAGCGGCGGCAGAAGCGCTCGGGCTGCTGCAGGTGAATTACCGTGCAGGCTTGGCGGCCTATCCAGAGGTCTTGGTCGCCGATGTGCAGTACCGCACGGCGTTGATAACATATGTGCAGACCGAAGCTGTTCGTTATCAGGATACCGTCACCTTGTTCGCGGCCCTCGGCGGCGGGTGGGGTAGCGAAACGCAGCAGAATGAGGTGCCATCGCCATGAAACATTTTGGGATCCTACGCATCGGCTTCAAATTATTGACCAATGATCGGGTGAAATTTTCGGCGCTGCTGGTCGGTATCACCTTCTCCGTTTTTTTGATGATGCAGGTAACGGCCATGTTTGCCGGCATTCTGAATCGTGCGTATTCGACGGTCACCAATATTGGAGCCGAGATCTGGGTTATGGATCCGGCAGTTAATACCGCGACTTCCTCGATTCCGATGCCGGATTATCTACTCGATGCGGTGCGCAGCCTAAAGGGAGTGAGTTACGCGGTGCCGCTCTACATCGGTAGCGCACAGGTCAGATTGGTTAGCGGCAGTTACCAGTCGGTTATCGTCATCGGGCTCGATGACAACAGCCTGTTTGGTCGCCCCGAAATAGAGGAAGGCAGAATCGAAGATATCTATGCCGAGAATTCTTTTATCGTCGTCAACGATGCTGATTTCCTCAAAATGGAGAACGCGAAAATCGGCAGCACCTTCGAGTTGAACGATCATCGCGGCGTCATTTCCGGCATCGCCAGGGTGGCTTCCAATGGATTAAATGGCGCGCCGACACTCTATACCACCTATAGTCGCGCGGTTGAGTACATTCCAAATACGCGATTCACGATTTCTTACGTCTTGTTGAAACCGAAAACCACGTCCTCGATCAGCGACATAAAGGCGCAGGTAGCAGATCTCGGTTACGTCGCTTATACAAAAGATGAATTCAATCAACACATCGCTGATTACTATATTTATAAAACCGGTGTCGGGACGAATATTCTGCTGATGACGGTAATCAGCTTCATTGTTGGTCTCTCAATTTCAGGCCAGATTTTTTATTCTTTTATCGTCGAAAATCTTGAGAAATTCGCCGCATTAAAGGCAATTGGCGCGAAGGCGCGCGAGCTGATCTATATGATCCTTTTTATGGTCGGGTTCACCGCGCTAACCGGGTATGGGCTCGGTATTGGATTAGTGACGCTGCTCATTTCAATCGCCCGCGCCAAGCTGCCTTACTATGCGGCTATCACAACGTTCTGGAATCTCGGGATAGCCCTGGGGATGGTTGTCGTCATCGCGGGCATTTCGAGCTACGTGGGGATCAGAAAAGCGCTTAAGATAGAGCCTTTCGATATTTTTAGAGGTTAGCCCACTCGAGCCATTCGAATCGCTGATTCGAATGAGGCTGGCCTCGTCATCGATACAGATGTCCATAAGTCGACAGCGTAGGTTGCCTGTCTTAAGTTTCCACCAACAATGGATAGGATCATTAGAGTGAAGGGAGTGCCTGCTGCGCCATGAAGTCGCTATCGACCAGCAATGCCAACGATATGGCGTCGCCTTGTAACGTCAAAAGTTGTCCAAAAAACGTTTTAAATCCTGAGACGGTCCATCATGGTTTTAATACTCATGGCGGGAGCCTCGCGGGCACTTGACTCTCATCGTGCATCTTGTCGATCTGGCGGCGTCCTCGTTTGACTCATTTCGTCAGCAGTGCGATGTAGGCCTGGTAACTGAAATTGCGATTTTTCTTTTGCCCAGTCATTTCGACAACAATACCGAGATCACTCAAGAGCACGATTGCCGCATTAGCAGTCGAAAAACTAGTGTCCAGTTTTTGCCGCACGCGCTCAACAGTGAAGCGCGGCATCATCGGCAGCAGATCAAACAAACGATAGGTGGCGGGCCCCGATTTTGGGGAATCGAGAATGCGTCGTCGGTCGGCAGCGACCATGGTCGCGATCTCAACGATGCTGCGTTCAGCTTCGGTTGCTGCCGCTTCGAAGCCCTCAAGAAAGAAGATGACCCGCGATTCCCAATCCCCTTCCGTGCGGGTGCCTGAGAGCTGTCGGTAATACTCCATCTGATGCTGTTTCAAAGAGCCGCCCAGGTACATCAGTGGCTCGGGTAAAATCCCCGAATGTTCCAACAACGCCGCGATCAACACATCATCGAAGATGCCGGGGTAGTCCACGATTAGGACGTGCATTTTTTGATCGGATTATGTGCGACTGCCGCGGCGGAGCGCTTGCAACAGCATGCTGGCCTGTCGTTCGAGTTCTTCATCCGTCGCGAGTTACCCGACGACTGACGAGCAACGGCGGGTCATTACGACATTAGGTTTCTGACAATGCAGTCAGGTCACGCGACCTCCCCACAGACGGAGACTAGAGACAAAACTCGCCCTTACGGAGGCCGAAATTAGACCAAAATGCGAGGTACTTGAATCCGCACCGGCCATGAAACCGCGCCAGCACTGGCTGCTGCGCTGGGCGAGAGAACAGCCGGAGCACGTCTGGCCTTAAGATTGTGGTGGAGCTGAGGGGGAGAGCATCCACCTCAGCAAAAATTCTCTAGCCTGATGATTCTTAATGAGATTTTTTTCTGCGACAACGCGATTGTACCACTCGCATGTACCACATTACAGGCCGTCTCTAGGACGGGCCGAACTACCTTTGCAAACTCTCCAAAGGCAATTTCGCAGGTGCTGGCCCTGTTCAAATAAGTGGCGGCCGAACAGGGAGTGTGCCCGCGCCGGGGAAGTTAGCGTTGCTAGCGGCGGAGTTGTTGGGTGGGTGGGCGTTAAGCGAAGCCGCCGGGCCAGCGAGTCAATTGGCGCTTAGCGGGACGATGACGGCGCAGGCATTGAGCTGCTGCTGTTCAAGGCCTGCTGCCGAGCTGCTGTTGGGCGTAACCTTGCCCGGATTCCACGTACACCAATCTAGGCCGCCAACAGGCTCTGCTCAAAGTTGACTGGCGAGCGGTAGCCGATCGAGGAATGCAGCCTACGACGATTGTAGAACCCCTCGATCCAATTCACGGTATCTAACCG
>CAIKBL010000077.1 GCA_903825645.1 uncultured Pseudomonadota bacterium
CGCCGCGGGCGAACGGGGCGCCGACGGCGGTGTCACGCGCGGCGGGCATGGCGCTGATGAAGGTGATGTCGGCCGAGGGCGCGCCGCACGGGATTTTGGTGAACGGCATGCTGGTGGGGCAGATCGTGTCCGATCAGGTGGCTCGGAGGCACGCGGCCGAGGGCGCGAATGTGCCGTTTGACGAGTTCGTGGCGAAGGTTGGGGCTTCTATTCCGGTCGGGCGGATGGGCAAGGCGGAGGAATTCGCGGCGATGGCGTGCTTCCTGTGCTCGGACCATGCCGGGTTCACGACGGGGACCGCGATTAACATGGATGGCGGGGCTTCGCCGGTGGTTTGAGGGTTGGAGGGTTGGGTGCCCCGTTCGCTGGTGGGCGGACGGGGGGGGCGTTTAGCGGGAAGGGCCGGATTGTCGCCGCGGCGAGCGGTTCGGGGGTTGACCGACCGCCGACCTCGATAAAATCTGTTATCAAGAGTAGGGACGGACGGTCGGCATGCAATCATCAATCGGATTGCGGGTGTGTTACGATCAGCTCCGATAGAGACGTGATTCAGATGGCACCCTGGAAGGAATACCAAGAGCAAGCTGCCGCGTTCTTTCGGTCAATTGGCTTGGCTGCGGAAACCGATGTCACCGTTCAGGGAGTCCGAACGAAGCATGACATCGATGTTCGCGTGATGATCGATCTTGCGGGGTTCGAGATTACCTGGATCGTGGAGTGCAAGCACTGGAAGATCCCAGTTAACAAACTTCATGTATTGGCGCTCCGCGAGATCGTATCGGACTTGGGTGCCGATCGGGGCATCATCTTATCCGAAACTGGCTTTCAGAATGGCGCCGTTGAGGCCGCCAATCTTACGAATGTGCAGGTCACATCACTGGGCGCGCTTGCAGTATCTTCGAAAGCCGCTCTTTACGCAGCTCGCTTGCGGGATCTCTATGACCGCGTGGAGACATGCCGAGAAAAATATTGGAATATCCCAAAAGACGTTCGAATCGACAAAGGCCTTCGGTTCGGTATAGGCAACAAGCATATGTATTCGGGTGCCCGCATCATTGATATGTCGAGCAACCTCTTGAGCCGCACGTTCCGTGGCTCATTTCCAGTCTACTGTAACGAGCTACTGGAGTACCATTTGGGGACAGTGGACGACATGCCGGAACGTCTAAACGGACCTGCCGATGTGATTCAGCTCCTTGAGCCGCTAATCGGCGAGCTAGAAGCAAAGCTAGCTGCCGTGTAGCCGGCCCACTTCGTCACCTTGTCAGTTCTCCTGGCGCGTTGGCCTCCTGTCACGACGCCCGATAAACCGGACTATCACGTGGAGAGTGGTCGCAAGGGGTCCACCCCCGCGAAATTGCCATCGGGGAGAGTCAAAACCGCAACAGGCCTCGCTATCTCAATCCCAGGCCAACGGCGTAGACGGGATCGGAGGTCTCGGGCCATACTGGAGGAGTCCTTTTGTCCGGCGGAAATCGCCAATGGCCTTCGCCCATTTGACGGAAACGCCAAGGAGCACCTCTGAGATGCCCCGCAGCGCGTCAGGAGTGAAGAACGCATCGACCTCGGCGTTTTTTGGCGTGATAAATTCAAAAATATTTCCGTGACACATATTATTCCGAATTCGGACTATTTCGACATTCCTCCGATCCTTTTTGGATGTCATCAGCTTGTCCACGAAATCATGCTCGTCGGGGAATGCCAACACTTCCACGGGTAATCCTACCTCGCGGGCACCCGACAGAAGAACGTTGCTAAATACCCGGTATGGCGACGGTTCTGTGCCGCCTGTGGGATCGGGCGTCAATTGATGGATGGTGACCCGCAGGCTCGCCTCAATACCATTTAGCAGTGAGGAAACACCGGGGAGGTAGAGTTCGGCCCGGAGCGCCGCCAATCCCTGTACGAAGAACCAATGGAATTCGGCGGCTGATAGGGCCTCGAAAAAGAAGTTTGCTTCTACAGATAACTGCGACTGCGCCGTCCCCTGGCGGACAATGTAGTCGGCGGACGACACGAAGTTGCTATCCTCAAGCTGCATGGCCGGGTTCTGATCCTCTATCGAGGCTCGCAGTCAGGCATATTTCACGCCCCCGAGATTAGACTGATTTATGCGATGCGCAAGCCCTTGATTTCACGGGGCCGAGTTCTCGTCCTATCACTTACCGTTTGATAGATAGTCGGTTATGATCGATATGAAAACCTCCGAGGCGTGAGATGAAAGACTTTGGCACTTTACGAGAGCTTCTTGGCGGTCTGTGGCACGCGACACACCCAATTCGGTTTCAGTCGATTTTGACGACCGGCGCGATCCTTCCAGAGCCAGATATCGACGAAAAAGATCGCTGGAAAACCTCGCAGGGAAAGGAGTGTTATCCCTATGTCCGCATCCTTGGCGGGGTGAGCCTTTTCGATTTCGAGGGATTTGACCCTGTGGCTTATACTCAAAGGTACCTGATAAGCACATGGCGAGAGTTCGTCCCATACCGAGAAAGGTGGGGCTGCTCAGTGTGGATCGAAATAGACCGCGCAAAGATTGCCGCAAATTTTCTGTCGGGGGTTGATGTCGTAAAAAAATGGAAGTGTGGCAACGCTTATCGCCATACAATCATGCCCGGAATAGAGGCAGCACATATTGGTCCATTGCCGTCATCGGCGTTCAAAAGAGCTTTTGTCGCTCGCGCGGACAATGGCGATCTTGAACAGTTACCGCTTCTGCCGGTGGTTTAGCGATGATGTGCTGCCTCCCGTGTGAGGACTTGGTGCCGTGCTAAGCCCAGCCCATTGCGCACCGGATTTACGCAGCGGAAAAGCCCAATCTTTTCAGCGGTCTAAATTTTCTGCGAATTCCTTGATTTGTGCAAAGTCGCGATTCCTGCCGTAGAGAATATCTTACATTAACCCATCTTATTCATCGCATGGCAGGGATTCGCGAACGGACATGGCGCAAACATATGGAATCGTTCAGTGATTGGTTGCTTACACCCACACCGAACGCCGGACATAATCCGCCATGCCCGCCACCGATGAGGATAC
>CAIKBL010000078.1 GCA_903825645.1 uncultured Pseudomonadota bacterium
GAATCCGCCGCTCGAGATCGGCCGTCACCAGTCAGCACGTACCCTCGCACATAAGTCTGGAAATCGCTGAAAGACCTGCTATCGTGGGAGGCGGCTTAGGTTTTGAGCATCCTTATTCGCTTTATAATTCGCAGTGCTTCAGCTGAGATTAGAGTTTTCCGCTTTTACGACTGTAAACCCCAAAGAACCGCCGGTCTCTCCTTGGAAACGGATGTGGCCGTAAACGAGTAGTGACTCGCCGGCCAGACTTATGAATTTTAATCCCCAAATAATACCAGGAGAAAAAATGATCAGCATCATCGACGCCATTAATGGTCGGACTTCTGCCAATAATTTCGACCCGACTCACGAAATGAGCGATGACGAAATTAGAGAACTGGCCAGACTCACCAACGAGACCCCGACGTCATTTAATATGCAAAACTACCGATTGATTGCGGTAAAGCAAGCGGCAAAAAAGGCTAGCCTGAAGCTTGCTGCCTTCGGACAACCCAAGGTAACTGACGCGGCTGTAACTTTCGCAATCGTGGGAAAAATGAAAGGGCACGAGGCACTTCCAGCGCTCATCAAGCCTATGCTTGATGGTGGCTTTATCGACCAGGCGGCCTACGACGGCTGGATTGCCATGTGTAACGGGATGCACGCAGAAAATCCAGCAATGCAACGCGATGAGGCCATTCGATCCGGCGCACTTGCCGCCATGACCTTGATGTATGCAGCGCATGCGAAAGGCCTTGTAACCGGCGCGATGATTGGCTTTGATCCAGCGGCAGTCTCCCAGGAACTAGGTCTCACGTCGAATGAGTTTCCGGTCATGTTGGTGGCAGTCGGGAAGGCAGCTGGAGGAAATTGGCCACGCAAAGTAAGACGCCCAGTGGATGAGATGGTAACCATCCTCTAATTCCTGCTATCAGAACAGCGCGCATAGCGCACGTCGCGGCGCTGGAGGAACTAAGCGTACCCGTTTCTCGCACGGAACAGCCCTACAGCGCTCGCGACGTCGTCCTTACAAGTTAAAAACGAGAACAGCAGGGTTTAGCCAATGCTATTCTTCGCGGACGACGGGGGTACATCTGGCTGGTAGGAGACGTCTGCTTTCAGGCTCGATGAAGGCGAAATTTCATTATGCGATGGCAATACTTCTCCACCACTAAAACCGAAGGCGCTCAGCGCTGCCACTCGCCTCGATTAGCAGAGAAGCGTCGAGCCGGCCATTCGGCACGAGAAACGACACATCTAGTCGATGGCTAAGAGCGATGACGCGCCTCACATAATGCTCGTGAAACCCGTCCATTTAGTGATAACCGGGTGGGCACTTCTCGCCTGGCTTACGCAGGCAGTAATGATCGGCGATGCGCTCGCGACGACCGCAACGCCAATCCCCAATCTACCTACCGTGGAAGTGATCGCCACCACGCCGGTTGGCAATACGGATATTCCGCTACAAAAATTCCCGGGGGATATACAAACCATTGAACCGGAGAAGCTGGGCCCGTCGACTCGGACTCTGCCTGAAATGTTGAACGAATCAATCGGCGCCGCGAACATCAGTGACACGCAAGGAAATCCATACCAAGTTGATCTAACTTACCGAGGATTCACGGCATCGCCAGTTCTCGGAACGCCACAAGGGATCTCCGTATTCCTCGACGGCATGCGGATCAACGAGCCCTTTGGAGATGTGGTCTCCTGGGACATCATCCCTCAGATCGCGATTTCCGGTATTACGATGATCCCAGGTTCAAACCCAGTCTACGGGCTCAACACACTTGGCGGCGCCGTGTCGATGACCACTAAAAGCGGGAACGATTTTGTGGGGAGCGATGTCAAACTCGGGGCAGGCTCCTACAGTCGCTGGAACGTGGATCTGGAGCAAGGCGGACATACTGATCAACTGAATTATTATCTCGCCGCCAGCGCATTCAACGACGGCGGCTGGGCCCTATACAACCCTAGTGCGGTCAACCAGTTCTTTGCCAAATTAGGCCGTCAGACCGAGCAAGCTGATGTTTCACTTTCCATGAACTATGCCGAAAACCGTCTCCACGGAAACCAGATCGTACCGCTCTCGCTCATGGCAGTCGCCGCAGAAGGTTACTCGCACCCCGATCATTCGGATACGCAAAATTTCACAATCAATTTGACCGGTAACCTCACGCTAAGCGCGTCGAACTCGCTCGCAGGTAATGTCTACTACCGGCATATCGTGCGGGATATCCTCAACAGCAACGTCAACACGCCCATTGCGTTATCGATTAATAACGCTCAGTGCGTTGCGCTGAGCGATTGCCCCGGAAGCAATATGCGCACTGACTATACCCAAGACATTTATGGCGGGAATCTGCAGTGGTCAAACCAGACGCCGCTTTTCGGTAGAGCGCAGACCTTAACTACCGGCTTGAATACTGAGTTCGGCGCGACCCGTTTAAATAACGCGGGGCAAGATGCGTTTATTAATCTCAGCCGGGGCGTCATTGGTCTGGATCAATTTTCATCACAAGCGTCTATCAGCAGCAGAAATCAGCGGGCCGGAATTTTTGCAACGGACACCTTGGATCTGACCGCTCGACTTGCCTTGACAGTTTCCGCGCGCCTTGATTATGCCACCATTCAATTGAGTGGGGTTTCCTGCTCAGATCCGCAAGCGCTGTGTAATATCGCGGCGGACGTTTCAGTAGTGCCCGGAATGAACACCCTAACCAATGTCACCGGGTCACATCGCTATGCACGATTCAATCCCGCAGCCGGCATCACTTATCAGATATCCGCGAATTTGACGGCTTTTAGCAACTATTCAGAGGGCTTCCGCACTCCTTCTGCCATAGAGCTTGCCTGTGCTGATCCGAATATCCCCTGTTCGGGGATCCCGAACGCATTTTCGGCAGATCCCAACCTGAAGGCCGTGGTCTCGCGAACGATTGAGTTCGGATTCCGTGGCAACCCCCGGGAGACGGTCTATTGGCACGCCGCAGCATTCCATAGTCTTCTCGACAATGACATTCTTTTTAACCAAGCAAATGCTGTGCAGGGCTACTTCTCGAATGTCGGGCGCACCCGTCGTCAGGGTCTCGAGTTTGGTCTGACCGGTGCCTACCGCCGGTTTGAGTATGCGTTGGAGGCCAGTTGGGTAGAAGCCAATTTCCTGAGCCCATTCACGCTGGCCAATGGGGCCAATAGTCAATGCATTGCCGCCAATGGTCCCGGCAATGGCTGTGGGCGCGTGCAGACGCGCGCCGGTGATAGCATGCCCGGCATCCCGACACTCACGCTAAAAGCCCGACTGAGTTACACCATCACGCCAAGCACAAAGCTCAGCACCTTGATTCAAGCGCAAAATGGCCAATATGCACGCGGCGACGAGAACAACCGAGACACCAACGGTCAGATCCCCGGCTTCAGCACGGTCAAGCTCGAACTGACCCATCAATGGAATAAACAACTCCAGTTCTTCGGTGGGATCAGCAATCTTTTCGATGCCCGCTATTCCTCCTTCGGAATGCTCGGGGACAATAACGTAGCGAACGGTAGCGCAACACAATTCCGGGGGATCGCGGCGCCCCGTACTGGGTATGCGGGATTTCAGGTTTTTTTCTGAGCCGCACCAAACAAGACATGCGCACGCCCCGGGAAGCAGCGTCTTTTGTGGCCCGCATCAGCCGCAGACGCTTGCATATGGGTTCTGATCCGGCCTGAGCACTGGAACTTTTTTTCTGTTTTAAGGTCTATCTGTTTGTAACAAAACCGGAGCTAGAATCAGCATGCATAAGACGGTTTGGCGAGGTCAGGTCGGCTTGGCCGGGACACTAGCGCTTGCAGCGAGCCTCTCCGCCCTCTCGGGTGCCGTACCCGCAGATGAACATCGTCGCGGGTCGCATGATCGGGAGCACTATCAGGACCGTCATTGGGCCTACGACAACCGGCATGGTCACGCGCATTATTATCCTTCGCGGGGATCTTCGATGCTGGCGCTTCCCGTTGGTTTTCTCGCGCTCACCTATGCCAGTCGCCATCTTTTCTATCACGCGGGGGTCTGGTACGAGCCCGGTCCGGCTGGTTATGTCGTCATTCGTCCACCAATCGGGGTTCCGGTCTCAGCCTTGCCGCCCGATTATTCGACGGTCTGGGCAGGAAACAGGCCTTACTATTACGCGAACGAGACCTATTATCAGCGGGCTGCCAATGGATACGTAGTCGTCAATCCGCCAGCGACCGGCACTTATGTCGAGGCCCCCCAAGCCGCGCCACCGGTGCCGATGCTACCGCCCGTACCCAAACCGGCCGCCGGCACTTGGTATTTCTGTCACTCGTCTAACACTTATTATCCCTACGTGCCGACGTGTCCTGAAGGCTTCCAAGCCGTCCCCGCCGCACCGACGCCAGGTAGATAGCACAACGCAGCGCCGAGTCCCGGCAGATAGATCAACCGCAAACCGGGGCGAGCACCGCTAGTGACGTCTCACTCCGCGCTAATCGGAGATTCCACTCAGCTCGTTCTAAAACTCTCTCCGCAATACCTGCCCTAAATCCGCAATCGCTTGCGCCTCGCTGACCACCTTGATGGTCTGCATGCCCATCGCCTTTGCCGGTTTCAGATTGATCCCGAGATCATCGAGGTAAGCGACCTCGGCTGGCGCGACACGCATACGCTCACAGGCTAGCGCGTAAATCCGCGGGTCTGGTTTGCGCAGACCTATTTTGCTCGATTCAATCACTTCGTGGAAAACCTGTAGCGCAGCATCGACAGCTGCCTGACGCTCGGCTCCCCGCCAAATGCCCGGTCCTGCGCCGGTGTTCATGTTGTTCGTGAGGCACACAACCTGATAGTCCTCCTTGCAGCGCTTCAGTACCTCGACCATCCTGGGTCGTACATCACCCCCCAACAAGTCGAGGACTAAACGGCCCGGGATCGGGTGCCCGGCATTGCCAGATTCTATTTCGAACTCACGATCAAACTCCTCCAGTGAAATCCGACTCGATTCAAACCGCGCCCAGGCATTATTGTCCGGGTTGGTCGAGTTCACCCGCCGCAGAAAATCAACCGGCAACCCACGTTCTTGCTCGAAACGTCCGAAGGCTTCAAATGGCGAGCTCGTGATCACCCCGCCGAAATCCCACAAAATTGCCCGAATAGTCATGCCAGATCGCCCTGATCGCTGTGGTCACTCATGTTTCAGGCACTACATAGTGGTGATCAGCCGTTTCCTGCGGAGCTGGAATCTTATCCTTTGGAAACCATTCTCGAATTCTAGGCTCGTCAAACAACGTCTCCTGAGAATCGATCTTCCAGTCCTTACCCTGAAGCAGAACTTTGTACGTTTCGAACTCCGTGCTCCCCTGATTATTAAGCACATCACCCGCGTGCAGCACATTTGGCACTGTCGCCGAAGCGGCACAATTTGCGGCATCTTTCATGTCCCGTTTGGCTACCCGCACGTCGATCTGCCCGATCGAAACGCCGCCAAGCTCAAACATTTTCTTCTGCTGGCCAGCCCATTCAGCAACCGACTTACCATCCGTCATGGTGGCTGTTACGAATTTGTATGCATCCTCAAAGTGGTGATCTTTCATCGCCGTCAGATAACCGCGCACTGCGGCTTCCGGACCGGGGTCTAGCGCACATGCCGCCCCGCTTTCTTTCGTCTCCGCGACAACCGTTGTTACTGACAACAGCAGAATCAAGCCCGGCAGTAGGTATTTCACAAAGCGCCTCCTCTTCAACAAGAAAGTCAGGACGCCACTTTACATCGTCACTCGAAATAATCCTATGACGCGAATTTCCTTTCCCCCACTGGCCCCATACACTTAGCTTGGCACACTCACCCATCGTTATTAGGAGTTTCCGTTATGAGGACCGATCTTCGTTTCCAGGCTAACGGTGTCGGACTAGCGGCATGGCTGTATCGGCCCGCACTTCCTGGGCCCCGTCCTGCGCTGATTCTTTCTCACGGTTTCTCAGCGCTGATGGAAATGGGGTTGGATGATTATGCCCGGCGCTTCGCCGCGGCTGGTTTTATATGCCTTGTTTACAATCATCGAAATTTTGGCGGGAGCGAGGGAACGCCTCGTCATGATATTGACCCCTGGCAACAGGTCTCTGACATGCGGGATGCCATCAGCTTTCTGCGCACGCTGCCTGAGGTGGATCCGGAGCGCCTCGGACTGTGGGGAACCAGCTATGCTGGTGGGCACGCACTCGTGGTCTCCGCGTTGGACAGACGGGTTCGCTGTGTTGTCTCGCAGGTACCCCTTGTTGAAGGGTATCAAACGTTGAGGAGCTGGACGGGCGATTCATGGCCCAAAATCCAAGCCCGATTTATTGCCGACCGGGATGCCTGTTATGGCGGCGCAGCACCCAAAACAAGCCAACCCGCCCGGGAGGGTTCGGAGACTTGGGATTGGGTCCAAGCGACGGATCGAGAAAAATTATACCCTAACGAAATCACTCTGCGCAGTCTCGAAATGCTCGGATCCTACGAGCCAGGACAATTCATTGAACGGATCTCGCCAACGCCATTATTGATGATTTTAGCTGAGCACGATGAGCAGACGCCTTTCGCAGGTCAGCTTGCCGCTTTCGATCGAGCGGGCCACCCTCGTCAGTTAATCACCCTTCCCTGCAAGCACTACGATCCCTATACCGTTCAGTTTGAACCTGCGTGCGATGCAGCATGCGAATGGTTCGTCCGCCACCTCGCGCCTTAGTCATCGCGGCATTAACCGTAACCATGCATCACGATACCGTTCTCACACTAAGCATGCAGCAAGGGTCGCCCCCCCCGATGGATATTAATTACTAGTGGCAAGGATAGGCTTGGATGAGAGCGAGTAACACGGAATAACTCGCGGACCAATGTAAGTGATTAGGATTTGCTTTGAGGTACTTGAGTGCGACAAGGCGCAGTTGTCCGCTGGAGGGACGAGCACCTAGCGACACGCAGACTCGTGGGGGCATGTCTTTCAATGCGGCGAGGGTGTCCAACATGTCATGGGCAGCCTCAATATACCCCATACAATAGAACAGAATTTTTCTTGAGAACCCGCGCCAGTCTAACCGCGCATAATGACCTCGCAAATAAGTACACCGCTCTAGGCCCCGACAGGTGACGGCGACCGCTCAAGACAGCGGAAGCGATACGTTCATCTGCCAAAAACGCTTAAACCTACGCCTTTAAC
>CAIKBL010000079.1 GCA_903825645.1 uncultured Pseudomonadota bacterium
AGCGAGCATGAACAAGGCCATCCAATGACGCCGCCGAAATCGCTGTCATCGCGCATAATCGCCGCCAGCTGATCCGCACCGGTTCCCCCTCATGCTCAAAATGGACAGGCCAGCACCCAAGGAAACGGCGCGCTCGCGCACCGTCCTGAAGACCGCCAGGTCACGGGTCTTGAACTCGCCGGCGAGCACAACACACTGATCGGCGAGCAGCGTCTCACAGGCGACGCGAGCACTTGGATCGAGACGCAGGAACTCGTCCAGCACCGCATCCGAGATGCGGTCGGCAAGCTTGTCAGGGTGACCCTCGGAGACGGACTCCGAGGAAAACAGGCCATCACGAATGGTCATATCGACTCCAGAAACGACTCAGCCCCCGCACGAACCGGCGCTGCCGGTCACCAGGGGCTGCTTCTGGGCCGACCGTTTAGCTGAATTTGTGAATCGCCCGCAAGTAGTCTTAACTCGGCGATGGTTTGATTGTACCGGCACGGGAGGCTTTGCGCTTCAGAGTCCGTCCGACACCCTGCGCGGCCAGCATTGCATCCGCCCACTTGAGCCTGAGCACAGAACTGGTCGTGTCCCAGCGCATTGCATATCGACGATAGAAAGCGCTTATCCACGGCCGCGCGATCGGCGCCACTCACGCAAGACTCGCGCGGCGGTGGGTAAGCCGCCCGAATTGGCATCTAGCGCCGGGCGCTGACTCATCGGTTTTTCGCGACAGTTGACAAAGACAGTTGTACTGTCTAGTATGACTGCCATGGACGAACCAAAGGCCTTCACGCTCGATGACATCTCTGCCCTTGCAGAGCTGCCACGTCGCACGGTCAGGTACTACATCCAGTCCGGACTGATCGATCGCCCACAGGGCGTCGGCAAGGGCGCGTACTACACACAGAGCCACGTCGAGCAGCTTCTGCTGGTGCGAAAGTGGCAGCTGGCCGGACTGTCTCTGGAGCGAATCGGAGAACTTCTGAAGCAGCAGGCGGCCGGCCCCCTGCCGCCAACCCCCCGGCGCGCCGGAACCGTCGAGGTCTGGAGCCATCTGGTCATTTCGGACGGCGTCGAGCTCAACCTGGAGCCAAGCCGCGCCGGCCTCAGCCCGGAGCAGATTCGAGCCTTCTTCCGTGCTGTGACACAGGCGTACGAGCAGATCCACCAAAACGAGGAAAGAAAATGAACAAGCTGGCATCCGCCTTGACTGGCACGGAAGGCGAGCGCGTCGCCCTTTGCGACGTCTCTGTCTCTGCCCTCCTCCAGGACCTGCTCGCGGAGGTCACTGTGTCGCAGACCTACCGCAACGACGAACGCGTCAACATCGAGGCGGTCTACACATTCCCGCTTCCGCTGGATGCCGTCCTGCTCGATCTGGAGGTCGAAATCGGCGGGAGGCGACTCAAGGGGGTGGTCGTCGAGAAGAAGGCCGCAGAGGAGAAGTACGAGGACGCGGTCGCAGCGGGAGATGCGGCCGTGATGCTCGAAACGATCGAGCCTGGCCTGTACACGATGAACGTCGGCAATCTGCTGCCTCTGGAGACGGCCAAGATCACGTTCAGCTACGCGATCCTCTACCGCTGGGCAGGTGACCGCTTGCGGTTCTTTCTTCCGACGACGATCGCGCCGCGCTTCGGCGAATCGCATCATTTGCCGCACCAGGTCCCGGAAGCCTCCCTCACGGTGGAGAACCAGTTCTCCCTGCGCATTGAGATTCACGGGAGTCTGCGGGACGCCCAGTTCATCTGCCCATCGCATGCCATCGAGCTCGAGAAGGCGCCTGAGAAGGTCGTTCTGTCACTGCTGCAACCCAAGGCGGTCATGGACCGCGACTTCATTTTGAACGTGAAGGCGCCTCAGGCCACGCGCAGCTTCGCCCTGTGCGGCCAGGACGGCGACGGCCTGGCGGCCGTGGCGAGCTTTCAGCCGTTCTTCCCAGGACTGCAGCAGCCGCGGCCATTGAACCTCGCCATCGTCATCGATTGCTCTGGCTCCATGCAGGGAGACTCGATGGAACAGGCAAAGCAGGCGCTCGAGGGAATTCTCGACGGATTGCAGCCGCACGATCGCATCACACTGATTGCGTTCGGCAACTCGACCAGTGCGCTCTCAGATCGGCCGCTTGCGTGCAACAAGACCAACCTCACGAAGGCCAAGCGGTTTGCCAAGGCGCTCGATGCGAACATGGGCGGCACGGAGATCGGCAAGGCCCTGCGAGAGGCCTACTCGATCGTTGGCGAGGCGGAATCTGCCGACATCTTTCTGGTGACCGATGGCGAGGTCTCAGAGTGGGTATCCGTGGTTGATGAAGCGAAAGAGTCCCGAAACCGGATCTTCACGGTCGGCGTCGGCAGCGCTGTCTCGGAGGCTTTCGTTCGCCAGCTCGCGGCCGACACTGGCGGCGAGTGCGAACTCGTCTCCCCCCGCGAAGGCATGGCGGACCGCGTCGTCCGACACTTCGAACGCATGAGGGCTCCGCGCGCAAAGAGTGTCGTCGTGCGGTGGCCAGAGGGTGCCAAGCACATCCACCCTTCCCGGATCGGCGCGGTCTTCGAGGGAGACACGGTGGTCGCCTGCGCGCGCTTCGATCAACCGCTGCAACATGGCAGCGCGATCCTCGAAGTTGAGACGGACAAGGGCGAAGTTGTGCGACAGGAGCTGAAGTTTCCGAAGGCAATGCCAGCGTCCTCACCCGGCGGCATATCCATGGTGGCCCGCGTGACTGCTGCAGCGGGACTGAAGGAACTGGATGATGTCGCTTGCCTGGACACCGCGCTCCGCTACCAACTCGTATCCCGGTGGACCAACTGGCTTGTGATTGCGCCGAGGACCGAGGAAGACAAGGTCCAGGACATCCCGGCCTTGCGGAAGGTGCCGCAGACTTTGGCTGCCGGTTGGGGCGGTGTCGGCAGCGTCGCCGCGTGCCTCAGCATGGATAGCATGGATGTCGCGTGCCTCAGCATGGATAGCATGGATGCGTTTGCAGCCCCGACAGCCATGTATTCCCGCAGTGTCGACTTCGCAGCGATGGCAGATCTTGACCTCACCGAGGTTGAGTCCCCAACTCGCGTCCCGCCTCTTGATCTGCCGGAAACCTATCGTCGACTGCTCACGCTCGTCGATGCGCATCCCTCGCGGCTCGACGTTGCCGGCGCTCTCGATCTACTCATGGAGTCCGGCCTTGCGGCTGAGTTCGATGACATCTTCCGACACGCGACCGACTTGGACCTCAGCAGCGAGGTCATCGCCGCAATCGTCCTTGCTCGTCTTCTGGGTGGTCCCCTCGGCGAGTTCTTGTCCGGCGACGCCCAGGTTGCGTTGGCAGCGCTGCAGGAACGCGCCAAAGAGGCGACCGGCGCGCTCAGGGAGATCGGGCGCCACGGCATCGCTCTCGCACGCATGACCCAGGAGCCGGTTGCGCGCGAGTTGCTGCGGCATCGTGCCGACGATGACGCACTGGCGCGATTTGCACGGATTCGCGAACTGCTCGATCACCTTGAGGATGCGATCCGCCGGTCTGCTGACCGAATGCAAGTGTTCCGAGTGGATCACGCTCGCCTTCGGGGCGGAGCTATCGCGTAGCAGCCAGGACGGCCGGACTTATCCACGTCTGCGACAAACGCAAAGGGGAATCATGGGATCCGATCACCCGGAAGACTCGAATGCCGATGCCGGACGCCCTCAGGAACAGGTGACTGACACGTCCTGGGCGCATGCGCGGGCGCTGGCCGACTCTGGTCGGCTGAAGGTTCAGTGGGACCGCCTTTTGGAGTCACGGCCGCCACCACTGCCGTCTGCCATCAACCTGGCCGACAAGGTCGAGGGCATGCTTCTCGGGCTTGCTGTCGGTGACGCACTGGGCAATACCTCTGAGTCCATCAATCCGGCGGAACGGAAGCTTCGTGTTCCCTCGGGATGGATATCGAACTACTCGCCGAATCGCTATGCCGACGCCCGCAGCGCGTGCGCGAGCGCTGCGGCAGCCGGTGCGGGGAGCAAGCCGACATCGATGAGGCGGATTTGTGCGCTGTCCGCTTCGTTCATCAGTGTGCGACCGAAACCCCAGAGGACTGCATCGGCAACGCTCGCCGCCTGCTGACCCAGCGCGTTACGGGTTACGAGCCAACAGGGGATGGCCGCGGCGTGTGCATCCACCACCGTCATCACGGCCGTCGCGAAGGCGCACCGGCGAGTAGCTTGCGCCATCGCCGTCGCCTCCGCGATGAGGGGTTGTGGTGCGACAAGCCCCGCCAGGAGGACCACGGCGTCGCCCTCGCCTACGCCGGCCAGCTGGGCAGCAAGAGTCTCAGGCTCAGCATTGGCGACGCACAAAACTTCGGCGCCGCTACCCGTCAGCTCCACCTCAAGGGCGGTGGCGAGTGCGTGGCTTGCGTCATCGCAGAGGAGGAAGAAGCGCTGCGCGGCGTGGGACGGTACTGCGCGTGGGGTTGCAACAGGCCCGCGCGCGAACAGAAGCCAGGCACCACTCGGGCCGTCGCCCTGAAGCGCTGAGCTCTGCATGTCGGTAAAACCGGCCGCCGACAGCTGCGCTTGCCAAGCGGCGAGTCCCTGTTGTGTGGGCGCTACGCCACGCGTGCGCGCCGTCCACGATGCCTGGGCGCCGAGCACAAAATCAAGCCAGCGCGCAGGCGTCTGTCCGAGGATCACCAAATATCCGCCCGGCGCCAAACGCGCCCGGGCATATGCCAGCGCGCGCGCCCGGCCTGCTACATCCGGGGCATCGTCATGCATCAGTACCATCTCGCAATCGGGGATGGCCTCGGCGCCAGGCTCACCGCTGAGCGACACACGCGCCAACCAAGGCCAGTATTCAGCGGCCTGATCGACGGTGCGCGCGGCGGCACTGGCAAAGCAATAACGGCCACGCGCGGCCAATGGCACCGTGCCGGCCGCGGACAGGATCAACGGCAAGCGTTCGCTGATTTCCAATATCCGAATTTCGTCGAGACGGCTCAGCGCCCCGTGCCAGGGTGTAAGTCTTGCCCCCAGTTGGGCCTCGAGCGCCACGCCCAGGATCCGCGCGCGCAAGGCCGCCAGACTGAGCCCCTGCGGAAGTTCCTGAATATCACGGTCGGCGCGGTGGTCTATCCCGCGCTGACGGCGATCAACGCGACGCGCTAAGCCGATCTCCCGCCAAGCGTCATTGGGATCAACGAGCTGCGCCCACCCGATAGGCGAGCGCGATCCCGCCGCCGCGCGCAAACCGGCGTCGCGCCGGTGACGCCCCGCTTCCTCGACGTCACCCGCCTCGTCGATCGCCTGCGGTATCGGCGGATCCCAACCGGTATCGATCGTGTCGGGCTGGCCTATATCGAACATTATGGCGCCGAGGCACGCGCCTTGATCCGCTGGGCAGGTCATACGCATTTATTGCCCAGTCTGGAATCGCGCTGGCTGTTCCGCTGGTTGTCGACACCGGGAAGCGTCACGCGCCTGTATCTGGTATTAGCCCTCGGGATCCTGCGCGCCGCGTGCCAGCGCGTACCACGGCGGGCGTTGTTGATTCACACCGGTCATGGCGGGTTGGATCATCCCGGTTATCGCCGGCTCGTCGAATACCATGCCGCGCGACTCGTGATCATGATTCATGATCTTATCCCGCTCACCCATCCGCAATTCTGCCGCGTTGATGAAAACCATCGGCATGCCGCGCGCCTGCGCCAAGGGCTTGCGCTGGCATGTGGGGTCATCTGTAACTCGGCCGCGACCGCCGCGGCGCTGCACCGCTGGGCAAACGCCGAAGGCCTCACCGTCCCCCCCACCACGGTGGGGTGGCTGGCACCCGCGCTGGGCCGTCGGGTATCACGCCCAGCGCCCCTGGCAACGCCTTATTTCGTGGTGCTGGGTACACTGGAGCCGCGCAAGAATCACGCGCTGCTCATCAACGTGTGGCATGCGCTCCGGGCAACCCCGGGTCTACAGCGCCCGCGTTTGGTCGTCATCGGGCAACCCGGCTGGGACTTCGACGAGACACTGACTCAACTCCGGGCCGGCGAGTCGCGGGGCGACTTCGTGCTGGCCATCGCGGGGTGCGATGATGCGACCACGACGGTCTGGTTGCAGCATGCCAAGGCCTTATTGTTTCCCTCCTTCGCTGAAGGCTATGGGCTGCCGCTCATCGAAGCGCTCACGCTCGGCGTGCCGGTCTTGGCGAGCGATTTGCCCGCTTTCCGGGAAATCGCCGGCGACCATGCCCATTATCTAGACCCGACGGACATCAACGCCTGGACGCGCGCGGTGCGCGCACAATGCGCCGCGCCCCCCATAGCAACCCGGGGATTCATGCCGCCGACCTGGGCGCAGCACTTCCACGTAGTCGAGACGTTTCTCCGAACGCTGCCCGATAGCTCGACCAGCGCGGGTTCTGTCGTGTACGCCTGGCGCTTTTCCGCCTGGAAAAAACCCGTGGTGCGTGCACTCTTTGTGGGACGCCGTGTCCACTTTGTCGAAGCGTCGGCCGCGCTACCGCCCGGTGCCACAGTGGCCCTTTGGGGACGCGAGGCACCTGCCCTTGCCGAGCGCATCGACTTAGTCCGGTTGTACCTGGAGGACGGCTTCCTGCGCTCGGTGGGGCTCGGCGCCGCACTCACACGGGCACTGTCCTGGGTCTGCGATCATCAAGGCCTCTACTACGACGCCCGTGCGCCCTGCGATCTGGAGACGCTACTCGCCAACGGCGTGTTCACGCCCGAGGATGCCGCCCGCGCGGCTCGCTTGCGCGCCAATATCGTGGCGGCCGGGCTGACCAAATACAACCTCGGGGGCACCGTCTGGCGGCGCCCGACGGTCGACGGCCCGGTGATCCTCGTGCCGGGCCAGGTGGAGAGCGACGCCTCGATACGCCTCGGCTCGCCGCAGGTCAAAACCAATTTCGCGCTGGTCGAGGCCGTGCGCGCGCAGCACCCGCGCGCGTTCATCGTCTATAAACCGCACCCCGACGTACGTGCTGGACTGCGCGCGGCCGGCCCGGATGAATCGCGGATTGCCGGACTTGTCGACCAAATCCTGGGTGAAGTCGATCTCACAACCGTCCTGACGCAGGTAGACGCCGTCCATGTCATGACCTCCCTGACGGGCTTCGAAGCCCTGCTGCGCGAAATCCCGGTGGTCTGTCACGGTCAGCCGTTCTATGCGGGCTGGGGGCTGACCCAAGACCGCCACCCTTCACCGCGACGCCATCGGCAGCTGACGCTGGACGAACTGGTGAGCGGGGTACTGGTCCGCTATGCGCTTTATTTCGACCGCGACACCGGCGCGCGCATGGCCCCCGAAGACGCGATTGAAGCGCTGGTGCAGTGGCGTCGCCACACCCGCACCGACCGCTGGTGGCAGCCACTCTGGCACCGGGTAGTCCGGCGAATAGTCGGTGTGCGATGAGCGCGCGCGCCTACCTTTTCCTGCAGGGTGTCTGCAGCCCCCTCTTCCGCCACCTCGCCCGCGCCCTTCGCAGCGCGCACTGCCCGGTCTTGAAGGTCAATTTTAACGCGGGCGATCTCGCCTACTGGGGGATCTCCGGATCGCGGCGCTATACCGGGCGCCTCCCGGCGCTGGAGGCTTTCCTCACCGATCTGCTCCGCCGGCATGACATCACCGATATCCTGCTCTTTGGGGATTGCCGACCGGTGCACAAACCAGCGGTGGCGTTGGCCGCCCAATTGGGGTTGCGCTGCCATGTGCTGGAAGAAGGTTATTTTCGGCCCTACTGGTTCACCCTCGAGCGGGGCGGGGTGAACCGACATTCCGCACTGCCGCGCGATCCCCACTGGTATCGCGCCGTCGCGGCAAGCCTGCCGCCGGCGCCGCCCCCGCAAACCTTTCAGCAACCCTTTGCCGTCCGCGCCCTGCACGATTTCGCCTATCATGCGGCCAGCATGCTCAACCCCCTGGCCTTCCCCCATTACCGCACACACGCTGAATGGCCTGCACCGCTCGAATACGCCGGCTATGTGCGGCGAGCACTCCGCCTGCACACCCGCCAGTCGTTCGATACGACGCAAATCACCGCGCTGCTCAACGCCCGCGCGCTGTTCTACCTGCTGCCGCTGCAGCTGAGCAACGACAGCCAAATCAAAGAACATTCCGCGTTTGCTGACATGCGGGATGTCCTCTCAACCGTGATGTCCTCCTTTGCCCGAGCGGCGCCCCCACAGGCGCATCTGGTGATCAAAAATCATCCGCTCGACTACCGCTGGCACGGCTACGCGCATCTTATTCGCGGCCTGTGCGCACAATATGATTTGGGCGATCGGGTGCGCTATCTCGAGAGCGGGGATCTGGAGAGCCTAGTGGCGCACGCCCGCGGGATCGTTACCGTTAATAGCACGGTAGGAACAGTAGCCCTGGCCGCGGCACGCCCCGTGACAGCCCTGGGCTCGGCTATCTACGACTTACCTGGCCTGTGCTTTCAAGGGCCGCTGGATGATTTTTGGCGCGCGGGCAGCCCGCCCGACGCCGCCTTGTTTGCGGCCTTCCAGCGCACCGTCATGCACACCACGCAAATCAACGGCGGGCTCTATGCGCCGGCCGCCATCGACATTGCGGTGGCCCAGTTGCTGCCTGCGCTGCGGCGTGAGCGCTCGCCGCTCGAGACGCTGATCGCGACTGGCGCATGACGCCCCGTTGCGTGCTCATCACAGGTGCCACCGGCGGGATTGGGCATGCGCTCGCGCTGGCCTACGCCGCGCCGGGCGTGCTCTTGATTCTGCAGGGGCGCGACACCGCCGTGCTGGATGCCCTGAAGGCGGCGTGCCGCCTCCAGGGCGCCACCGTAATCACCGCCGCGCAGGATGTCCTTGACCGCGCAGGGTGGCGGCGTTGTCTGGATACGCTCTGCCGCCAACACCCGCTCGATTTGGTGCTGATCTGCGCGGGGGTCAATACCCATCTGGGCGCCGACGGTCAAGCCGAGAACTGGACCGCCGTGGAACGCCTCATGGAAATCAATGTGCTGGCCGCCATGGCCACCGTCGACGCCGTGCTGCCCGGGATGCGCACACACGGCGTCGGCCAAATTGCGCTCTTCAGCTCCCTGGCCGCCTATCACGGCCTGCCCTTGACACCCAGTTATTCGGCCAGCAAGGCCGCGATAAAAGCCTATGGGGAAGGCTTACGCGGCTGGCTTGCACCCAGTGGGATCCGCGTCAACGTCGTCATGCCCGGCTATGTGGAATCCCTGATGTGTCGGGAAATGCCGGGACCCAAACCGTTTCTGTGGTCACCCGCACGGGCGGCCCGGGTGATTCAGCGCGGACTGCGGGCAAACCAGGCGCGGATCGCCTTTCCAGGATTGCTGGCCTTTGGCTGCTGGTGGCTCGCCGTATTACCCGCCGGCGTTTCACAACGGATGCTGCGCGCGCTGGGCTATGGTGCCTGACGCCTTTTGGTGGGCCAGCGCGCCCGCGCTGTGCGTCGGTCTGGCCGTCTCCCTGCTTATGGAGCTCCTGTTGGTGCCTGCCCCCAATCCCGTCTGGCAACGCCCGGCCGGGACCTGGGCCGTCCATGCCGGCCTGTGGGGACTGCTCTACAGTCTGATGCTGCTCATCGTGGTTTGGCGACCGTGGCTCGCGGCGGTCTTGTCACTCACCGTCGTCATGGCCGTCGTGGTCGTGAACAATGCCAAGTTCAGCAGCCTGCGCGAACCTTTCATCGTCCACGATTTTGAATATTTCACCGACGCCATCCGCTACCCGCGGCTTTATCTGCCGTTTCTCCGCGTAAACGCGACGGTGATCGCCGTCAGTGTGGCCGTCATCAGCGCGCTTGTCGGCGCCGTGTGGTGGGAGCCGACCCTCGTCAGCCGATTTTCACTCACCCCAAGTGTGAAGGGTCTGCTCGGCATCGCGATGGGTAGCGGCGGACTCCTCGCCCTCGGCAACGCGGCTCGACTCCCGGTGTCCTACACGCCGACAGTCGATTTGCGCCACCTCGGCCTGCTGACCAGCCTCTGGCGTTATGCGGTGGAAGCACGACGCCCCGTGCGGCTCGTCTCGCCCTTCAGCAATCTGCCGCTCACCCACCGCACGGGCGCCGAACGACCCCATATTGTCGTTGTACAAAGCGAATCTTTTTTCGACCCCCGCGCCCTCTGGCCTGAGATCCATGCCGATACCTTGGCCACTTTCGATGCCACCTGTGCCGAGTCTTTAGCGCATGGCCCTCTGCGCGTTCCCGCCTGGGGCGCCAACACCGTGCGTACGGAGTTTTCGTTTCTCTCCGGCCTGAGTGCGGCGGCACAGGGCGTCCATCAGTTCCAACCCTATCACCGGCTAGCTCGGCTCGGGTTACCTCAATTGGTCAGCACGTTGCGGGAAGCCGGCTACCGCACGATATGCATCCACCCGTACCTGGCGAGCTTCTACGGCCGCGATCGTATTTTTGCGGACTTCGGATTCGAGACATTCATCGATGTGCGCGCCTTCTCGCGAGCAGACTACGCGGGGCCCTACGTGGGGGATCTCGCCGTCGCGGACAAAATCCAGAAAATGCTGCAGGACGACGATCAGCGGCCCGTCTTTGTTTTCGCCATCACGATGGAAAACCACGGGCCACTGCATTTGGAGCAGGGCCTGCCCACGGAAATGACTACGTGCTACCAGACACCGCCGCCCGCTGGCTGCACCGATCTGACCATCTATCTGCGCCATCTCCGTAATGCAGATCGCATGCTGAAAGCGCTACGTACGCACCTCGACGATTCAGCCCGACCCGGCTGCCTATGTTGGTATGGCGACCACGTCCCCATCATGCCGCAGGTCTACGCCGCACTCGGCGCACCCGATGGGCGCACCCACTATTGCCTGTGGCGCAGCGATCAGCGACGGCGTGATGCCGATGCCGCGGAAATAGGGGTGGAAGATCTGGCGCTGCAACTTTGCGTGGTCGCGGGCTTATTGCCTGGATGATCCGACCTTCAGCGACTTTATCCGCGGTTGACCGCTGGATAAAAAAAGAGATTGTCGCCGCGCTGCCGGGGCGCGACTAGCCAAATCGCTCGGCAATGAGGGACGTGGTTGTGCCACGATACGCGCGCCGTCGCCCCCCCTGCCGCGAGATATTCGTCCCGCCGCCGCGCAAATCCAGGGCGACACGTCAAGTTCTTGAACAGTGCTTCCGAATACGCCTTGTCATTAATGAGCGACGGCTGGTGCAACGACGACATGACGACCAACGTCTGTCGTGTTGTCAGATCGTTGGTCTTTTTCTTGCCCGATGTCTCTACTGGGCGAAACTAAGGCCGTGCACAGCGTAATTTAAACAGAAGCGGCCGAATCGCTGTGCGCGACAGTGCGACCAGAAACAGGCTCGTGCTTCGTTTGATCGAGACCAGGATGAGGTATCACCGGGAAGGTGGTCGCAAATTTCACGTATGCGTCATGACATGGCCGGCACCTCAAATGACTGGATCACACCCAGATCAGTTACCCTCTCGACATCTGGATTGTCGTCAGGCAGCTATAAACCCCGGGCACTTGGCAGCCTTCCTGTCGAAGGTCGCGGTCGCTCGACAGCCAAGCCGTCGGTTCTTGGCCCCGATAAGACAATCGGCGAAATCGGCGGCGGAATCTTTCCAGAGGAAAAGAGCCTCCTCGACGGCTGGCTCATCCTCGAATCGAACATCGCGCGCATCGAGCAAGCCGGAGATGGCTTGAATGATCAGATGCTTTGCCAGGCTATATTGGCTGCGTAACACCCATTCGGTTTCCAAGAGAACCAATTGATTGACAAGAATGCCGCTGGCTGCCGCAACTTCACGCTTAATCAGCTTGCGCGCCTTCTCAAACTGCTCTTCGTCGTCTCGAACCAGAAAGCGAACGAGCACATTGGTATCGATCCCCAGAATCACCGCGACAACCGCTCAATCGGCACGGCTTTGCGGCCCTTCCGGTGCAATGCGCCCGCCAATTCAGTGATGCTCTTGGACTTCACCCGCATGACTACTGTGGAATCAGGCATCAGCGTGAACGTCATTCGGTCTCCGGTCTTCAGGGAAAGACTATCCCGAATATGCTTGGGGATAGTGGTTTGCCCCTTACTGGTCAGCGTAGCATCGTTCGACATATCAAGATCTTTTTTTCCTTACTAAATTAATTATAGTAAGGATTTTTATTGCGGACAATACTCTGCTTTTTTTTAATTTCCATGTGGATAACGGTTATCTGGCGACAACTCTGACGGTCTACTGATGGATGGGGACCGAGCATTCCCAGTTTTCAGGTGTCCGACCGGTTACACGGCAAGGGCGCGTAACCGCCAGTAAATCAGTCCTCCGGCATTGATTGGCAGCTTGCCGCTTTAAACGTAAGCGACCCACCAACCCCGTCATTATGATGCGGCGATAAGTCTGCGCGGTTGCCAAGCCCAAGGCGTCGAGACGACGGGACAGGCCCTTCGGGGCTTGATGATCCGCAGCGGCTGGATCTGGTGGTTCTCGCCGGGTGCCTTGCTGGCCAGCCTTCGCCATTTCTGGCCCGAAAGCGGCTTCAAGCTGGTCTTCAGCGATGGGGCCGAGGAAACCCTTGGGGCGGCGGAGGCAAGGCTGCTGCTGTGCTTTCTGGGAAAACCCAATCGCGTACTGAAACGAGAACAACTGGCAGGCACCTCCGACATGGCGCCTTTCTACCGCGGTTTTACATTTATGGGGGGGGCACCAGGCAAGCAGTCCTGCAATACCTGAAGACACCCGGCGTCGCTGTTCAAAACCTTGAAGTACCGCCCTGAATACCCGTTGCGGCCGTTCGCAGACCTCGCGGCTGCGCGCACGTGGGTCACGACGCTGGTGCAGTGGTACAACCACGAACATCGTCACAGCGCAATCCGCTTCGTCACCCCAGGGCAACGCCATGCCGGCCTGGATGCGGCACGCCTCGCGATACGCCACGACTTGTACGCGGACGCGCGACTCAAAAACCCGCTTCGCTGGAAGCGTCAAACAAGAAACTGGCGCCGCGTCATCGTCGTCCACTTAAACCCAGAGAAAGCCGACAAAAAGGCACGCGACGAATCAGAT
>CAIKBL010000080.1 GCA_903825645.1 uncultured Pseudomonadota bacterium
GAAATGATGACCGTGCGCAAAAAAGCCCGGGAAATTTCCATCGAAGGACTCGAATTCATCAACGCCGGAAAATGTGGCGAATGCTACCGACTGGACGAGGAAACCGTCGTCAAGCTCTACCACGAAGGGGTGACGAACGAAGTCACTGAGCAAGAAAGAGAAGTCGCCCGAGCCGCGTTTGTACTCGGGCTCCCTACCGCCATTTCCTACGAGGTCGTCACTTGCGGCGCGCGAAACGGCGTCATCTACGAGATGCTGGATGCGACACTGTTCAGCACTGTCGTCATCAACGATCTGGACAACATGGACAAACATGCCCGCATGCTCGCCGCAATTGCCCGAAAAATTCATGGCACGAAGGCGAATTCTCCCGTGTTTCCTGATATCAAGAATACTATTCGACAATACCTGCCGCAGATGGATTTCTTTCTCTCAGCGGAAGAGATTGCCTTACTTCAGCGAAAACTTGAGACGATTCCGGACTCTGATACCTGTGTCCACTTCGACCTCCACACCAGTAACATCATGGTTAAAGATGACGAACCGATCATCATCGACATGGGTGATTTTTCGCGCGGCAGTCATCTGTTCGACCTCGGACAAATTCATACGGTCTATGGTTACCCAGAAATAAATTTCTGCTCATGGGCGACAAAAATCCCGGATGACAAGGGCTCAGAACTAATGGAGCTGACTTTCAACCATTATTTTGCGGACAAACCAGCAGCGGAACTTGAATTCTTTAATCAGAACCGAGATTTTCTTTCCGCGCTCCGCTTGTGCTGCGGCATCGCGACTTTTCCCGCCATCCGAGACGTCCTCTGCCCCACGGTGAAGAATACTGTCCTGCCGCGGATGATGGCCGCAGATGCCGCTAGAGGCGTCTGAACTGACGCTTTTTTTGTAGGTGCCTAGGCTAGCCTCAGCACCTACAACCGGATCGGACGCAGCCTTAGGCTCGTCATGAATAACCCTTGCCGCCATGCTTACCCAGGAAGACCTCCATGGAAATTTCAGAACAACGCGCCGGTGATCGGCTAACGCTTCAGTTGAAAGGCCGCCTGGATATGGCCGCCGCACCGCTCCTCGACAAAGCGATACAACTCGAGGGCATCCAACAGCTGATCCTCGACTTCGACGGCTGCTCGTTCATTTCGAGTGCCGGCTTGCGGGAAATCCTCCGCGGCTACAAGGCGGCCGTCAAACAGGGCGGCACCTGCGAAGTCGTCAACGTCTCGCGTGAAGTCAAGGAAGTGTTTGACTTGAGTGGGCTGTCCGAAATGATGACCGTGCGTAAAAAAGCCCGGGAGATCTCCATCGAGGGCCTCGAATTCATCAACGCAGGAAAATGTGGGGAATGCTACCGACTGGATCCGGAAACAATCGTCAAGCTCTACCATGAAGGGGTGACCAACGAAGTCACTGAGCAGGAAAAAGAAGTTGCGCGGGCAGCTTTTGTGCTGGGACTCCCTACCGCAATTTCCTACGATGTAGTCACCTGTGGTACGCGAAGCGGCGTCGTCTACGAAATGTTGGATGCGACGATGTTCAGCTCTGTGGTTATCAGCGACCTGGACAACATGGACAAACATGCCCGCATGCTCGCCGGGATTGCCCGAAAAATCCACGAGACTAAAGCCTATTCACCCGTATTTCCGGATGTTAAAGAAACCATTCGCCAATGCCTGCCGCAGATGGATTTCTTTCTGTCAGCGGAAGAAATCACATTGCTACAGCACAAACTTGAGACGATTCCAGACGCCGATACCTGTGTCCACTTCGATCTCCATACCAGCAATCTCATGGTCAGGGACGGCGAGCCTATTATTATCGACGTGGGTGATTTCTCGCGCGGGAGTCATTTGTTCGGCTTGGGCCAGATCCATACGATATATGGCTACCCCGAAGTCAACATCTGCTCGTGGGTGACCAAAATCCCCGATGCCAAAGGCTCTGAACTGATGGAGCTGACTTTTAAACATTATTTCGCCGACAAACCGACGGAGGAATTTGAATTCTTTAATCACCATCGGGATTTTCTTACCGCGGCCCGCTTATGCTGCTCAATCGCGACGTTCCCCTCCCTTCGGGACGTCTGCTGTCCCCTGGTGAAGAATACTATCCTGCCGCGGATGATGGCCGCGGATGCCGCGAGGAAGGCTTGATGCGACGATAAGCGTTTGTCCTCGCTCTGACTGACAGCCAGAGCGGCTCATCGGTCAGCGTTGGGGCCCCGCACCACAACGCGCGGGGAGGTCCCTCACCGTCGCGATTTCACACTACTCGGCCGACCACCAGGTGGCCCGGTCATCGAGGCGGAGGCTCTAAAGTAGATAGCCCTCAGATCGAGTGGAGTCTCTGCGTGCACTATCTTCACCAGTGCCCGGGTCATCGCACAGGGCCGTGCCGCCCATAGCAGGCGCTTCCCGCTCAATGATCCTGTAGACCGTCTTACAGCCCGTGGCTTACGCACCATTTGGCCTATGCACAAAAGCGCCAATGTTTAGGCCTTCTCGCCGAGTGAGGTAGCAAGACTGCCCGACGCAAGATAGGCACCCGTAGCAAGGAATGCGGCATCAGCTTATGCTCTGGCTTGGCAGGACGGCCTCTGCACCCGAGGACACAGCAGACGGTGTATCACCGCTATTTTTTAAAAACGAGACGGAAAAGCAAATATGGATGCCGAAAAAATCGTCAATACATTTATCGCTGCGGTCGGACGTAAAGATCTGGATGCCGCCTTGGCACTGGTGACTGCAGACTGTTATTACGACAATGTGCCGTTAGGAGAAATGCGTGGGGAAGCCAAGATGCGCGAATTTCTAGCGCCGATCTTTGCCGGCGATGGCCCCGTGGAATTCGAGATCGTCCGCCAGACCTGCACAGGGAATATGGTCATGAACGAACGGATAGATCGCTTCACGATGGGGGGACGCGCAGTTGCCCTGCCCGTCGCAGGTATTTTCGAAGTCAACGATGGGAAAATTTCGTTCTGGCGAGACTACTTCGATAACGGGATGTTTATGAAAGCCTTGAAAGGCGAGTAATTAACCGGCTGAGATATCAATCGCTTGTGTTTGCGCGTTTTTCCTCGCTTGCCGAGCGTTGTGGAGACATGTCTAACCCGGACCACCTTCGCCATGTTACGGACGCGCGGCGGGCCTTGATGGCCTCCACGGTCTCCGGCGCGATGATGGTGCCGAGGTCCCCATGGACGGGTAGATTTGGCTCGTGTATTTTTCTGTGCGCTCGTCCGTCTTAGGCTTGATGCCGACAGCCGCATGGGGTTGATCACTATGGGTGATTTTGAACGGCGAAAACGGGTCCGACGGCGGGCACACCCCAAAATCGGCCGTAAAAATCACGAGCGTGCCGGGATGCCGAAACGTTGCGCAGTTTTTTCGGGCAAAACCCAAACTGTGCTGGCGACTTCGCCGAAACGGTAAGCCGAGCGATAGGGTTCCGAGAAACTGGAAACCCTGCGTACGGCGCGCGTTTATGGTTCGATTTGACCGAACATGGAGACGGCGCTAGGCGCCCTTAGCAATAGAGGGCGCCGTTCCTTGAAAGCCAATCTTCCACAGGCAAGGATCACGGACATGAAATTTGGATTGTTGTACTTGCCGACCTTCGATGCGTCGGTTCATCGTGATTCTGCTGGTCTATACCGCCAAATTTTTCAACAAGTCGAACTATGTGAATCGCTAGGCTTCGACTCGGTATGGGCAGCCGAGCATCATTTCACGCCCTATGGCGGAGACATACCGAACCCGTCATTACTCCTGGCGGCACTCGCCCAGCGCACACACCGAATACGACTCGGCACAGCCGGCGTCGCCTTGCCGCTAAACCGCGCACTCAACGTCGCCGAACAGCTCGCCATGGTCGATGCGCTATCCGGTGGACGTCTCGATATTGGAGTCGTACGTGCATTCCTGCATTTCGAATACGAGGCCTTGCAGATTGATATGGCGGAAAGCCGCGAACGCTTCAATGAAAGTATCGAAATCTTGCTCGGCACTTTTGCGCACGAGCGATTTTCTTACCACGGGAAATACAATCATTTTGACGATGTTGCGCTGCGTCCACGGCCACTCCAGCGCAAGCCGCGCATCATGATCGGGACGGTCCTGAGCCCAGAGTCAGCGCGTTATGCGGGGCTTCACGGTTTTGACCTCATGGTGATCCCCTATGCGGTCTCGCTTGCAGGCGTCAAACAGACCGTCAAAATTTACCATGAGGCGCTACTGGAAGCTGGCCATCGAATCGATAATCACCACGTGCATGCCACTTTCCACATGTATGTAGAGCCCAGCGAGACGTCTGCGATTGCGACCATTCGCGAACCCATCTTGCGTTATGTACAGTATTTCGCCGAGGCGGTCGCGGGGGATCACTGGTCAAAAGACTATGCGGGGTACGAGGGTCTGGTCAATAAGGTGCTAGCGCTAAAAGACTTTGATGTGCTCTATGATCGACGAACCCTTTTCGGTCATCCCGAACGTCTACACGAGACGATGGAGATGATCATCGATGCGGGTATCACCGAACTATCCTTTATTACCATGATGCCGGGCTTACCACAGACAAAAATACTGGATTCGCTGCGCCTGTTTGCGGCCGACATCATGCCGCGGTACCGCTAACTGCCCTACCAAGGCGCGCAGGAATGCACCAAGGAATTCACTAATACGCTCTGCTGGGCTGCCCGTCACGTCTTGCCTGCCAAGGTGCGCCACCTCTTGCGCCTCGCAGTACCGCTGAATGGGACGGAAAAACGGGCCTGCAGTTATCCGGATGCTCGTGCCGCACTCGAAGATATCCTGCAACGGCACGCGCCGCCCGAGCATCTGCTCGTCGTCTCCCTGATGCCGATACCCGACGATCAACGCGCCGGATAGACGGCCTTTGCCTGGCTGCCGGCGATAGGATGAGCGTCGCTATCCTGCGCAGGACGAGCTGTGCCCGTGACGGTCAACAGCGTCCTCCACTTTCGGCGCTTCACCGGCAGACGGCATCAAGCGCGACGTGAAAGAATGCGGCGCGCCAGCGCATGGCGATGAACCTCGGAAGGGCCGTCATAAATGCGAAAGCAACGGATATCGCGATAGCAACGCTCGATCACGGTATCGCTGGTGATCCCGATCGCCCCCAAAATCTGCATGCACCGATCGACCACGCGACCCAAGGCCTCTGAGCAGAACACTTTGGCCATACTGGTTTCGTTGCGTGCCTGCTGGTGCTGATCGAGTAACCAGGCGCAATGCCAGATCGCCAGACGACACATGTGCAGATCAATTTCGTTGTCGGCCAGCATAAAGCCAACGCCCTGATGCTCGCCCAGTGTTTTCCCAAAGGAGTGCCGCCTACCCGCATGTTCGACCGCGATGGCCTGACAGCGCCGCGCGAGCCCAAGCCAGCGCATGCAGTGGGTGAGCCGCGCAGGCGCTAGCCGCAGCTGCGCCTGCGCGAAACCGCGGCCAACTTCACCAAGCACTTGATCGGGTTTTACCCGTACTCGATCAAACGATACCTCCCAGTGCCCGCCGGGCGTGTTCGAGTCAAGTGTTTCGAGCTCGCGATCGAGCGTAAAGCCCGGGGCATCCATGTCGACGAGAAACATCGACGCCCCCAGATCTTGGCCCAACACGCTCAACGTGCGCGCCATGACGATGTTGACTCCGGCCCCTTCTACACCCGAGATCATGTATTTTTGTCCAGAGATGAGATAACCCTCCGCGTCCTGCTGAGCTACGGTCTGGAGGAGAGAGGGATCGGCGCCGGCCCCATCCGTAGCGGTCTCCGTCATCGAGAAGACCGTACGCAGCTCACCGCGCACCAGCGGCGGGAGCAGACGTGCTTTCTGCTCCGGCGAGGCCGTGCGCATAAGCAGATTGACGTTTCCTTCGTCGGGCGCCTGAATATTCAGCGCTAGATGTCCCAACGGGCTCCACATGGCAGCCTCAAAGATCACCGCGATCCCGCGATGATCGAGCCCCAATCCACCGTATTCCCGCGGGGCATGGGGCGACAATAAGCCCGCCTCCCGTCCCAGTGCGATCAACTCCTTGCGCAGTGACTCGTGGATGTGGGGCCGCTGGCGTGGGTCTTGTTCGAGAGGAACCACCTTTGCCTTGATGAAGGCATCCACTCGTAGACGCAGTTCTTCTAACTCAGCGGGGAGCTCAAAATCGATCATCAGATTGTTCCTTCTAGTCTTTTCGGAAGCGTAGGGGGTACCGTCGAGCAGAGAGCG
Organism: uncultured Pseudomonadota bacterium; assembly: GCA_903825645.1. Classification (GTDB taxonomy): domain Bacteria; phylum Pseudomonadota; class Gammaproteobacteria; genus CAIKBL01. The sequence continues at coordinate 6,257 of CAIKBL010000080.1, forward strand.
TAGTGACAGCCCACAGTAAAATAAAGCCCCAATTGATGTCGGCATCCCGGATGCGTGCGGCGCAGGACGCGCTCGCATAAAATCGTCGAGGGTCGAGGGCTCAACGCTGGAAATCAATATAGTGGGCGACGGCGATCTCGATGACCGCAAGGGTGCCTAGGTAGTCCGGTCATCAGGAATGTATTTTTAACGACGCACATTTTTAGGGTTGTCGCGGAACGCGTAGCGAACTTTTTTGAATCAATCATCGCGTCGGACACCACGGACTAAACACATTCGATCCAAGGAGGATCTCCCATGGCCAAATACCTTTTCCTTGCCTTCAGTAACCCAATCCCGGGACGCGAAGATGAATACAACGCTTGGTATGACGCGCACCATGTACGCGACGTCCTCGACGTGCCGGGATTCGTATCCGGGCAACGCTATCGTCTGGCAACCACGCAGTTCACACTGAGCCAAGGGGAGCCTGCGCAGCGTTATTTGGCGCTTTACGAGATCGAGACCAACGATCTCGAAACGACTTACCAGCAGGTACTGGAAAGGCTCGGCACGGCGCAAATGATCGGTTGTGAAGCTTTCGACCTAACGAGTCTGCAGGCGCTCACGTTCGAACCCATAGGACCCCGCATCACCCCTTTGGTGACAAGCTGAGAAGCCGGCCTGACGCAGACAGCCCGAGAGACCTTAATACCCCGGCTACAAACCCTGCACATAGGCAGCGACGTCTGCCACGCCCTGTGCATTCAGGATTGAAGGGTAAAGTTTCGGCATTTTACTCGACGGCTGGGTCACCCACTTTACCGTCGCCGCGAAATCTCGTCGCGTGTGGAGCCCCTGCAGGGCAGGCCCGACAGCACCCTCGCCACTGCCGCCGTGACAGGCGGCACAATTTTTGCCGTAAATATCGCGCCCGCGGTCGGCATCGGCGTCCTTCCCTGGGATGGCGGCAGGATCTGCAACTACCGTCGCCGCGAGCACGGGAACTACCGCGCCCGCCTCATTCCCGAGTGCATAAATAATGACGCTCGGCTTGCCATTCTCGCCGAACGAAAGACGCGACACGTTACCCGAGTCGATGGCGAGGTATTGCTTGCCCCCTAACGCGTAAGTAATGATCCCCCCTGCGACTGCGCCACCCGTCGCCACCTGATGCAGTAATTTGCCGTTGGCCGAATCAAGTGCTAACAGGTTCCCCATCATGTCGCCGGCGAAGGTCACCCCACCCGCGGTCGGCGTAACCCCGGCCACGACCGGACCTGCTGCGTGATATTGCCAACGGACTTTGCCGTTATCGGGATCGACGGCGGTGATCCAGCCACTTCGGCGCTGATCAAAGACCCAGCTGCCGCCGATCAAGAATTTGCCTGGCTGGAAATTTGCCTCCCCCGACTTGATAAGTGCACACCAGTCGACCGCACCCACCACGATCTGCTTACTCTTTTGATCGTACGCCGGCCCATTCCACTCGACGCCGCCGACTGGCCCTGGGCAACTGTGCACCCCTTGTGCGTCAGGCGCATGGGGCGGCTTTTCAATCGTCGTCACCGCCGTCATGAAGGTGCGCTGGTGAGTTTCGCGGTTGACGCCGTAAACGTGGCCATCTTTACTGCCGAGCGCCACCATCGCGTCGCCCTTACTATTCCAGTACAGCATGGGTGCCGCGCCAATATCTAGGTCAAGCCCGTCATGCGGCGCTAGTTGGTGCCACCATTTCAATGCCCCGGTGCGGGCATCGAGTACAACCATACTATTGGTGAAGAGATTCTCACCAGGGCGATGATTGGGCGCGAAATCAGGTGCGGGATTTCCGACCGGTACAAATACCTCGCCGGCTGACATGTCGAGCGCGTAAGTGCTCCAACTTCCCCCGCCGCCATAACGGGCACTGTCGCGCTTAACCCAGGTGTCAGCACCCGTTTCCTTGCCTCGGGGTATCGTATAAAAGCGCCATAACTCACGTCCGCTCTCTTGATCGAAAGCCATGACACGTCCGCGGATCCCCCAATCGCTGCCCGCCGCACCCGTGATCAACTGCCCCTGCCAGACCACCGGCACTGAGCTAAAAAATTCGCCCTGCATGGGATCGCCAATCTGCTGTTTCCACAACATTTTTCCGGTAACAGCGTCGATCGCGAGCATGCGCGCGTCAGGCGTGCCCCGAAACAGCTTGCCATTGGCGTACGCGACGCCCCGGTTGACCTGGAATACGTCTTGCTCCTCCGGACGATATAGGTGTCGCCAGCGCAGCGCACAGTTCGTGGCGTCGACCGCCAAGGTGTCGTGCGCATTCGTCATGTAAAGGATCCCGCCGATCTGGATCAACCCCGCCTGGAAAGTACCGGAATCGTCTACTTGCATTCGGCAAACTTCCTTCAGACCGGTGACGTTCTGCGCGTTGATTTGACCGAGCGTCGAATAGCGCCCGCCATCCGCAGTATTGTTGTAGCTCGGCCATTCGGTGTCAGCGAGATCATTAGCCAACACGTTGGCATTGAACAACAGAATGCTGGTCAGGACGGAAACGCACAGTGCTGACTGCGGTCGTGATTGCATGATGGTCTTCCCCTGCGGATTTATGGCAACGCGCGTGATGCCATCGCCTGATTCGTTCAACGCCAGTGCGAAGGCTGATCCGATTACCGCCTCAACCGCTCCCAATGGACCGGCGGAACAGAGGCAGATTCACCGAAAGTATACGCTGAGACATTATTTTTTTTATAAGACAATGGGAAGATGACGCGGCCGTGCCCGCCTCACTAGGCGGCTGCGATGGCGCACTCTCCGAGTGTGCGAAAGACTGCCCCGGGAAACGGCGGCTTGTCGCACGGGTTCTGCCGAAAATTCGCATGATGTTCCCACATCAGACCGGCGCGGAGTAGCCGGGAGACAAGCAGAAACCTTGGTTCAGCCGCGTTCGAATGTCCGCAGCCAATTTTATTCCCCGACACTCGGATTTCTGCCGGTTTCGGCGGGATACCTTCGCTGACACGGATAGCCCAGATGGGCTTGGGCGTAGCTTCTGATCTTGTGCCCGGAGGTCGAACAATTCCAACCAGCTCCCTTGATCCGGTGAGCGAACCAAGTGCTACTTGAGGCATCGCGAATTTTTAACGAAGGCACCACCCCGCCTGGGACCGGGCGCTACGCACCAATTTGACGAGACACCAGGCGTCCGTCCCCAGGCTTCAACAGATCGCTGCGACCGATGATCCCCACGCCGAGCGACGGAGGGCGGTGCCAGTCCCGCCCTGGATGTCTGCTAGGCCGTGGTATTCACATTGTTGCCGACGGTCGGGGATAACGGTGCGGAAACTGATTTCTCGACTTCACCCGCTTTGCTACCATCCTGATCACCATCACTATCCGTGCGCGCGACCGCTGCCCCCTTCGCGGTCGAATTGACCGGAATAATCGGTGATGTTGCCGAAGTGCTGTTGATCGCCATGGTCATGCTCTTACCTCTATGTTTGATACGCGCCTATCCAGGTTAGCGGCCACGGTCGGGGAAAGCGTTGTCAGCGCCGACGGCGCTCGACCGGTCACGACAGCAAACCAGCAACAGCGCGCCGCCTGATTGAACCCAGGGAGATCCGGCAGAGCAAACTGATTGAGACGAGGCTGTCCGAAAACAGGGGGACGGATTTTCGATGCCCCCCCCCAACTTAGCGCCGGGATTGGCAGGTTTTGCGGCGAATTCGGGGATATCCACACTATCCAACAGTCGCTCGGGAGACCTCGGAGTTTAGCGTTATTCTTACGAGATCCAGCACTTAGCGCGGCGCCTCACGACCTACGCGACAGATTTCCCACACGCCAATGGGCCTTACGTCACAGGTGGATAGACCGGCGCAGATATGCCCCGTCTGGGACGGCTTGTCGAAGCTATTTTCCATCAGACCTTGACCGAGAAAAATCCGCCTTTCTGTGACGTAAACTCTGCGGCAACAAGCGAACCGTGGATGACATAACGACCGCCGGCTCCCCGTACTAAAGTAACGCGGGCGACCGCCGCAAGCAGCGGCGAGTCGATCTTGATGATTTGGTTGACCCGCGGCGCAAATTCGCTGGCCAGACAAATCCCACTACGCGACAAATTTTGCAGCTGAGCCCGGTATCCCTCATGCGGCCAATGCGGGTAAACCATAAGGCCTCCGGTCTTGGCAATACGGGGCGCGGCACGCCGCCCAAACACCTCTTGCTGGCCTCGCCCTGCTGCGCGCCTAGCCAGCGGCATGGGACTGGCGCAGCAGCGACAGCGATGCGGCGCACCCGCCAGCAGTCCCGTCGACGTATCGCAGAATAGACAAATTTCTCGCGATTCGTACGGCCCCGCTCTTAATGGTTGCACATACATGGCCGGCGATGCTGTGGCGCGGAGCCGTTGTGGACTGCTATGGGAGCCCCGGTCGTAGCGCGCGCGCTGTTCCGGATCACTCAACACGGCATAGGCTTCATTAATGAGCACCGCGGCCTCATGGTCGCCGCCAAGGTCGGGATGTGCCTTGAGTGTGAGCATCAACCCGCGATAACTCGCCTTGATAATTTCGAGCGGGGCGTCGGGCTGGATGTGCAAAATTCGATAGTAGTTACGACGGTTCTTCATTGTCTCGGGGGGGCATCACTCCAACTTCACAGGCACCGTCTTAATCTTCGGGCGTCGCTAGCATCGTCGCGCAATAAGGTCCTCTTCTATTTCGGCACCGGGAGCCGCCTACTTGAACAGCAGCGGACTGCTCTCTTAACCTGCCAGCGCAACGCTTGTTCAATGGACGGCGCGGACAAACTGACGGAAATACCCCGCGCTTTGAGACACATCAGACATAGCTGATGCAGAGCAGGCAGAATCCCATCAGGCAGCGACTCAGTAATGACCTGCTCTGCACAGGTAATCACTTATTGGACAGCCCGGAGACGTCAGCTGCCCGCTCAAGTCCCGACTGAGTTGCTGATTCGGTGGGTCTTTCTATGGTGCCCGGGGCCACACGGACCATTAAGCCGACCCGTGTTTTTTGTATGCCCGGCGCATTCCAGGCGCCCCATCTCCCCGCACCAACATCTTCGGGGGGCGACGGAATATCCGCGCAAATAAAATGAAATCCCGCAGGCCGAAGCACAGTACCGGTCAAATACCGTCTCTGACACCTTGCTTGCGCAACTTTGTTTTATTTCGCTGATTAAGGTCATCAGCGTCAACTAAGGCGTTTTACCTACGCAAAATGGTCCGACCGGCTGGCTATCGGGAGGGGCTGAACGGCATTACTGAAAGGAGGAGTGTGTTGTTCTAATCCATTGGTATCGTTACCGCCGCGATCAGAATGTCGATAATCGCCACCACGGTGATACGGTCGAAAGATGTTCTCTTTGTTATCCAAATGTGCAGTGCTATCGGGCTGCTAACAGATGAGAGACGATCAAGGAAAGCGGAAGGCGGCGAAATCATCAATCAAACTGGCAGCAGATTCACCTAGGCGAAATCTGGATGAGACACATGGTGAGACGTTCAGAGAACAAACTGTCGACTTCGCATGCGGGGTTGAATGTGCTCGCCAAACGCCTGCATACCGGCGATAAAATCGTCAAAAGTCAGCATCACACCCGCGAGACCATGAACCGATGCGAGCTCGTCCATTAGCTGCGCGACGGTTTCATAGGAGCCCACCAGCGTCCCCATGTTCAGGTTAACGGGCGAAACCGGGTTAATCATGCTCATTGCAGTCCCCGCCACCGAGGCCTTGTCGTCTGCCGAGGCCTGATCGCCAAGCCAGCTTAACGCGTCCAGATCTTTGTTCGCCTTATAGGACTCCCACTTGCCCTGAGCCGCCTCGTCGGTATCCGCGGCGATGATCATAAAAAGGGCATAGGCGCCTACTTGACGACCAGTTTCGTGCACGGCCGCTAATAACCGAGCGATCGTACTCGATACTTTCTTGGGGGTGTTGACCCCCTCACCTAGACAGAAGTTGTAATCGGTGTGTTCCGCCGCAAACTTCATCCCAATATCGCTTTGTCCTGCCGAGACCAGCAACGGACGCGAAAAGGGTCGCGGACTCAGCCGGCAATCCGTCATCTGAAAATATTCTCCCTTGAAATCGGACCTGCCGGTTTCCCATAACTCTTTCATGACCGTCACGTATTCAGTGCTGTAGTCATATCGCTTTTGATAATGCTGGTCGCCCGGCCATAACCCCATCTGGCTATACTCGGCCTCGGCCCAGCCCGAGACGATATTTACCCCGAAACGACCCGGTGCGATGCTATCGATGGTCGCGGCCATGCGCGCCACGATCGCCGGTGGCAACGCCAGCACCGCGGTGCTCGCATAAAGTTTGATTCGTTGTGTGACCGCAGCGATCCCGGCCATCAGCGTAAAACTTTCCAATGCATGATCCCAAAATTCAGTGGCGCCTCCCCAACCGCGGAGTTTGACCATAGACAGCACAAACTCGAACCCATACTGCTCAGCAAGCAGTGTCACATCACGATTCAACGCGAAAGTCGGTTTATACTGAGGAGATGTTTTGGAGACAATCCAGCCGTTATTGGCGATAGGAATAAAAACACCCAGTTCCATGATTTTCCTCCTCCGTTCTGTTTTCTCAAAAAAAGCAACAGGCCCAACTGAAAGACGACCTCTACGCCGATAAAAATCCGAAAAATAACGGGACTGCGTTGGTTTTAAGGGTCACTTTAAATCTCCGGAAAGGGCAAAAAATAGTTTACGGCGGTGACAATTTTTTGCGAGTAGTCGCCCCTAATAGTGCTGTGTTCGAGGTGATCAGTCCAGTGCCTCATGAGGTTGAGCGACAACATGAAAAAATCATCTGGGCTGTCCTCCATGTCTTTTCCGGCCAATGCTTCGCCTTGCCAAAGAAACTCAAAAAGAATGCGTGACTCACCACGCTCCACGCCGATTTTCACGGTGACATCTGACGCGAGACGTCTGCTCGCCGCGAGCGCAAATTCCCAGATAAAAGAGCTCGTGCGGGCCGCTGCGTCTGTCGTGGTTGTCCAACCGCGGCAAGCGTCCCGCACGAAGTCACAAGCCAAGGCAGGTCCCTCTGCGGGACACCATTCGCATTGAATCTTGCGGGTCTCGCCCAGCCGAGAAATTAGATTCAGCACGATGGCCGTGGTCATGGCAAATACCACGGCCGATCCGAACAAATAGGTGAGCGCCTCGCCCAGGTCCACCTGGATTTGCGGTGCGATATACATCAATCCCGCGACGATCGCCGCACCCGCCGCAAAAATACGCTTCGGATCCAGCAACCGTTGAGCCAGCATGCGGATGCCTAGGGCGATTGTGAAAGTGGCCGAAAAGAAGTAAGCCGCCCCGAGGACACTGACGGGGATAGCGACCACAAATGCGGCAGCACCGGGCGTTAGCGCCAGTAGCAGCCACCCGAGACCGGCAAACCACCCTATCCGACGCGACCAGAGACCGCTTGCGCTGCTCAACCCGACACTTGATCAAAAGGTATTCGTGCCCAGGACCCCGCGCAGACCCGCAATCACGCAGGCGATACCATCCGCGAAGGTGCCGGCCGCGACGAGACGCTCATCGCCATGCGAACGCTCTGGCGCGGCGAGTAGCGAGAAGGCGGCGATGTTCGCGGTGGCCCGCACGAGGCAGGAAAGTGCCGCAATCATGATACCCGGGACAAGTAACGGGATAATCCGAGGGGCGACATGCGGCCACGGCGCGGGCGTGGCCGCATGTCGTGGCCGCAGCTCCCTGCTCGTTGCGACTAAGAAAAGCGAACACCAGACAACCGCATATGACGCCAACTAATACGGCTAAGGCACGAAGACGCGGCGGCCCACGGATTGCCGTGCCGAGTATGACCACAAGCGTGATCATGCCAGCAATTAAATCAGCAGAGGTCTTGCCTGCTGCCGGATTTTTCCCCAGGAGAAGATCCGCCCCGCGCCCGCAGCAACAGACGGGAGCGCATGATCTCGACGAGCCCGGCGATAACTGTCAAACCCGCTACCGCATCGAGACCACCGCGCTTCGCGGCCATGACGGCGAAGGGGAGATAGAGAATTGTGGTGTGAAAAAGAAGCGGATAACCCGTGCCAATGCCGTGTCGTCCGTAGCTTTGGATGAGGGTTCCGATCCCCATCGCAAGCATCGCGAGGCTGATGTAGCCCATGGTGTGCGCCGCGTCTAGCCCGGCCGCTTCGGCAACAATTCATGGAAAAATAAGCGCGACGGCGCTAATCAAGATGTGCTGCAATGCCAGCGACAACGCGACCGGCAAAGGCGGCTCGGAACTTGTGCTAGACAGTGGACTGTCCAGAATGGCGGCAATGCGCGGCTTTGACATACGCTTCAGTAGGGTCGTCGACGAGAAAAGTTATTCATCTAGCGATGATGGTTATTTTCGTCGCATTGCCTTGCCGAACTGCGCCCACGCTCGATTGGCGGATTCGCGCCAAAGCTGTCGCAAACGCGCACCTAGAATCCACGCGTCTTCCTCCTATCCGCTGCAGATATGCGTGTGTCTTCTGCGGCCGCCTTCAATCCAAGCCGATCTGTGAAAAGGGTCGATAACGCTCGATGGCCGTCATCTTAATAATCCGAGGCGTTGAACACCCGTGGGCCGCGAGAAAGGCCCGCTCTGCAGCCTCATCCCGGGTTTCTATCCACCAGGCCTTGGGTGCACCATCTTTCCCATCGCTCCAGCGGTAACCGCGTGCGGAAGCGTAGTCCTTCGCGTCAAAAGGTAGGCCGGTAGCGAAGACCCGACAGTTAGCCACCCGCGCAGAAGCGAGAAGACAGCGTAATAAGCTTCCCTCGCCTGCGGGTACAGTTTGCGTGAGCAACGCCGTCACCATGTCGACATCGGCGCGGGCACGATGCGCCGTATGAAAGAGCCCGAACTGGGCACCGAGGTAATCAAGCTTCGCGCTGCCGATCTCCCACTGCTGCCAAGGTAACTCTTCGAGCGTACAGGCAAATGACATCCCAACGAACGCTGGATATCGCGCCTCGAGGAACGCCCGATCGAAACGGGCATTATGACAAACGATCAGGCTAACCCCCTGCAGGGACGCACCCAGTGCGGTATCGTCGATCCGCTTTCCCCGCACCATGTCGTCGGTGATCCCCGTGAGGCGAGAGATCTCGGGGGAAATGGATTGCTCCGGATCTTCAAGACTTTCGTAGCGTCTGACCACGCGATAAAGCGTACCGCTATGGCGCCCGTATTCGCACACGGAGACTGCCAAATCGATGATTCGGGCACCCTGCTCGAGCTTCAGTCCGGTGGTCTCTGTGTCGATGACCGCCAGCAAGCCGCACGGTTCGCTGGTGAGGTTTTCTGCAAACCGGTGCTGCTCTGAAATACGAATCCGGCGCAACACACGATAGTCCGGATCTGCGTCCAGAATACTAGCCGCGACTTCGGGAGTGAGTGGATTAGCCACGTGCCGCTTATGCTCCTCTACTTAATCGGCGCATCATATCCCAACGCTGACGGGGAAGATCCTTCCGCCGACACCGCGGATCGTCGTCCCAGAATCCGTCCGGGCCGATCTTCCACTAATCGCTTTCGTGAATCGGTCCGGTTTTTGGTTTTCATGACGGCCGGCGTCGCCACGGCCTCTTGAGAAATTTCTGCGTGGCGGGGAGACAGCCCCGTCTCCGACTTCGAAGCCGTGGCCCACGGGAAAAGCAAAATTCGTGCCTGCACTCAGCCAGCTTGTGGCTCGCCAACCCGGAGGTTCTGCCAAGTCCCCCGAATTCCCTGAACTTTCAACGATTGACTGCGTCCATCTGCACACGGGTGCAGTGTCAGCAAACCAAGGCCCAGCACAATCTCACGGGGAAAAAGCACGTCGCGAGCCTCGAAAATAAACCCCCCATTGACATGCCAGAATACCGAGCGCGTCGCCGGCTCAAACACCAACACGCAATCAACCACCGTCCCTGGCGAAAGTCGGCGCCCGGAAAGCGGCGCATCGACGATGTACGTAAACGGCGTCTCAACGCCGGGTAGTGGCAGCCGTTCATAAAGCGCAAACAAGCGATCGCTCCTCATGCCGAAGTCGAACACCATGCCGGTACTGAGTTCAATCACATTAAAAGTGACAAACCCGTCTCGATAGTCATGCGGCGTCGCGTACAGACTAGTGGCGCTCATTTCGATAGCGAATGTACTCGTCTCTAGAGCGGACACCAGGAATGTCGCCGTAGAGAGCAACAGGTGTTTACAGTTATCAATGCTCTGATGTTCCGGATGGGCCGTTTCGAAACTTTCCACCTCCACCACTAACCGTCCCCCGACGCACGCGGTCCGCGCCTGCGGCTCGCGGCATACGCGGACACTGCCATCGTCCTGGGGATATTCAAGAAATTTCCAACGTGAGACGTCCAGCGTCGGTCCACTAAAAGTGTCGTAAGCCTCCGGCACGCGTGAACCTCCCGACTTTAAATTGCGATCGTTTTTTCAGCTGGCCGCCGCGAAGGATGAGCGCTGACTCAGTTGCAAATAATAGGCATTCTCGAGTCTCTCTACACCTCTTGGGATGTGGACCAGAATCGCAACCTCACCGTGTCTACACCCATCGGCTACCGCAGTTCCCTGCCGGCTATGCGCCGGCACCGGTGTCTCGCCCTTGCCACTAACATCCGTATCTCAATGCCCCCTGCGCCAAGTCGTGTGTTCAAGGAGAAACTAAGAGTCGAGCGAAAAAAATTGAACTCCCCGATAATGATCGGATAGCCGGTGAGCGCTTACCTCGAAAATTACCGGCGAGGCGCCGGCTTGAGACCAATCGCACGAAAAACAGGTAGTAGGAGAAAGAGGCGATGACGCAATACGCGAGGCGCTTTCTGAAGCTCATTTTCGCCACATCGCCGTACCGGCGCTGTGGCACCCGAGTCTGGTCATTACGTGTGCGGGCGTGGCTGTTTGTGGCGAGTGGGTGGTTCCTGGGCGGAACCCTGCCCCCCCCTTGTTTGGCAGCTGGTAGCGATTTCACACTCGCCAGCCCCGAAATAAGTGCCGGCGTCGTCGCCACCGAACAGGTCCTCAACGCCTTCGGCTGCACAGGACGCAATATCTCGCCGGCCCTGTCTTGGCGTGGCGCGCCCGCGGCCACCAAAAGCCTCGCGCTGACATTTTTTGATCCCGACGCGCGCCAAGGTGCCGGGTTTTGGCACTGGCTGGTGATCAATATTCCGGCGACGGCTACCGGGCTACCCCGCGGCGCATCTCAACGCGATCTCCCCGCAGGGAGTTTGCCGACCCGAACCGATTTCGGCAGACCAGGATATGGGGGGCCGTGTCCTCCCGTCGGCGATGCACCACACCACTACCTGTTCACGCTCTATGCGCTTGACGTCGTTGACCTGACAGTACGCGCAGACACCCCACCGGCGGCGGTGGATGCTAGCCTGCGCCACCATGCGTTAGCGCTGGCCAGGATAACGGCGACTTATGGCCGTTGAGGTCGTTGCGTCATCAGGCCTGCTGAGACGTCGATCGTCTGCGGCGGAACGATCGATGGCCTCTGATGTTGAGATAATACGCGTCTCGACCCCCAAAGGACGCAGGCAGGAAAGAGTCTAGGCCACGTTGACTAGACAGGATGTTTCTAAAACGCCCACTAAAAAATGGACCGCCATGCAACAGCATCAGAAGACGCCTATCGGCCCGACCAAGGCTAGTTGGCTCCATATTCTCTGGGATCGCCTGAAAGAACATCCGCTCGCCCGCGTGGGGCCGGGTTTGATCACCGGGGTCGCAGATGACGATCCCAGCGGGATCGTGACTTACTCCCAAGCAGGTGCACAATTCGGCCTGAATATGCTCTGGACCATGCCGTTATCGTTCCCGCTAATGGCCGCGGTACAGTCTATGTGTGCCCGCATCGGCCGCGTGACCGGTAAGGGCCTCGCCGCGAACATCAAAGAATCATTCCCACCCTTCGTACTGTATGGCGTCGTTTTTCTGCTGCTACTCGCCAACACCCTCAACATCGCCGCGGATGTCGCCGCGATGGGCGAAGTCGGCGAGCTCGTGACCGGCATAAACCGTCATCTGATGACGCTCTTCTTTGTGCTAGGCACGCTCGGACTTCAGGTCCTCGTGCCCTACCACCGCTACATCGTCTTTCTCAAGTGGCTGACCCTGTCGCTGCTGTCCTATGCGGCCGTTCTTTTTACCGTTCATGTGCCGTGGGGCGAAGTCCTCTGGCACACGCTTTGGCCCCGATTTATCCCTGACTCCACCGCTGCTGCGGTGATCGTCGGCATCTTCGGCACCACCATCAGCCCCTATCTTTTTTTCTGGCAAGCCTCGGAGGAAGTCGAGGACATGCAGCGGGACAAAGCGACTGCCCTAGTGCAAGATCCGGCCGCTGCCGCGCCCGAAATCCGACGGATAAATTGGGACACTTGGAGTGGGATGTTCTATTCAAACATCACGGCCTATTTCGTCATCCTCACCACAGCCGTGACACTCAACGTGGTGGGGATCACCGACATCAACACGGCAGCACAGGCCGCGACCGTGTTACGTCCCCTAGCCGGTGATTTTGCTTTCCTGCTGTTTACACTAGGGATCATCGGCGTCGGTCTCATCGGCGTTCCGGTGTTAGCCGGATCCGCCGGCTACGCGGCGGCGGAAGCCATGGGCTGGAATGAGGGGCTCGAACGTAGCGCCAGCGATGCGCGCGGGTTCTACGGCGTGATATCGGTAAGTGTGCTATTGGGTCTGCTGATTCAATATTCGCCCATTAGCCCCATGAAAGCGTTGTTCTGGAGCGCGGTCGTGAATGGCATCATCGCAGTGCCTCTGATGGTGGTCATCATCGTGATGGTTTCCAAGAAGGCTCTGATGGGCGCATTCACCGCCGATAGGGTAACCCTCGCGCTCGGCTGGATCGCCACCCTCGTCATGGGGATCGCGACGATCCGAATGTTCCTGCCGGATTAATGGTCATGCAGCAAATTATTCCTGACCCGTTACAATAAAGCGGGGGTACCCCTGCTGCGTGTCTAACCCCTAGCCTTCGGTCAGCCAACCCCGCGAGAAAGACAGTCTTATGCGTTTTTCGGTCCCATTGATCTGGCTTGGCCTGTACTTCGCTCTCCCTTCGTTATGCGATGCCGACGCCTTACCGGATCGAACCCATACGCCCGGCGTCATTAACGAAACGCTGTCGCAGCACACTTATCTCTTGCAGTGCCGCGAACGTGGCTGGACTCGTCTATACCGTCCCCCCGCTGCTTTCACCAACCGACTCAAACGACAACAGATGCGCCAGTATGGTTATGCCAATCGCGATCCGCGCGACTTTGAGGAAGATCACCTGATCCCTTTATGTCTCGGCGGTGCCCCTCAAGATCCTCGAAATCTGTGGCCTCAACCCCGCTTCGGCCAGTGGAGTGCTGCCCAAAAAGACGCCCTTGAAAACCGCCTCTGCCATCTCGCCTGCGCCGGGCGAGTACCTCTCAGGGACGCCCAACGCGATATCGCAACCAACTGGATTTATGCTTACAACCGCTACATGAAGACTCATTAAGGCCAGGGAAGCGCATTTGACGCGCGCCGCACCCATTTAGCCCTCGCGAAAGAAGCTACCCTAGGCAATATTTCATATAAATTTCATATAACTTTCACATAACACCTATAAAGTTGGTGGTACTCATGACTGCTTTGGAATCAATGACACCGTATTCGCCTACCCCAAGGCCCGCGAGGGAGAGCCACTCACTGCGTGGCGATCTCATCGGTGGCATGACTGGTGCACTGATCGTCATCCCGACGCTACTTTCTTGCGGCAGCGTTATTTTTTCCGGGATCAGCGGTTCTCTTGTCGCGATGGGCATCGCCAGCGCCTTCGTATCCGCGACAATCTGCGCGCTCGTCGCAGGCGCCTTCGGCGGACACACTCTCCACGTCATCAATTGCCCCAAAACCAGTCATGCGGCGATCCTGGCAGGACTCTGCACAGTCGTGCTCGCGCAGCCCGGCTTTGTCAGTACCTTTCCAGGACCCACTGCAGTGCCCGCGTTATTAATGGTGTGCTTCTTGGCCATCTTCGTCTCAGGCATAACGCAATTCTGCTTAGGGGCAGCGCGACTGGGCACTGTCGTCAAATTCGTCCCCCAACCTGTGCTCGCGGGCTTCATAAATGGTTTCGCGCTACAGATCATCGTCGGACAAATACCCGGCTTATTCGGCATTAAAAAGCTGGCCCAATTCGCCGTTCATGGCACAACCCTGCTGTCACCTTGGCCACTGAGTTTGGGGATCTTGACGCTCGTTACAAGCCAGCTATCCAGGCGCTTTCTCAAAATGATTCCCGCGCCGCTCGTCGGTATGACCATCGGCGCTCTCGCTTGGCAGGCAGGCGCACATTTCGTTCCTGAAGCGGCCTTAGGGCCCCTAATCGGCGCACTCCCTGAACAATGGATACCACAGTTTCGCTTGTTTGAAATCGTCCATTTTGCCTTATCACCCGGATTCCTTTCCCTCGCTTTTCCCATTCTGGCCACCGGGCTGACGCTGGCGATGATTTCGTCCATCCAGTCGCTCATGAGTATCGCAACCGCTGATAGGCTAGCCGACACGCGCCATAACAGTAACCAGGAGCTGATGGTTCAGGGCGTCGGCAATTTGCTTGCGGCAATTTGTGGCGGCGCACCGAGCGGTGGATCGCCGAATGTTACCCAGGCCGTGTTTGCCGCGGGGGCACGCACCCAAAAAGCAAACTTCGCCCATGCGGCAGCGATGATTATGCTCGCTATCGCACTCGGGAAGGTCATTGCGCTGATCCCGATTTCCGTCATGGCCGCTGTCGTTATCACGACAACGCTTGCCCTCTTTGACAAGTGGACACGACAACTTTTCCAGGGCTTGCGGACCACCCAGGGGAAAAATCGCATCGATATCGCCATCAATCTGACCGTCATCCTGACCGTCACTGTCCTCGTTATCGCCGTCGGCGCATTGGCTGCGCTCGGCACCGGGATGTCGCTCGCCTTCGTTATTTTCCTATACCGTGCAGGCGATCAGTCCGTGCGTCGCGTACTGCGCGCGGGTGCGCTGCGTTCTCGCACCAGCCGTAGCCCGAAAGCCTACGAAGCTTTGGAAAGTGCGCGCGCCCGGATTGCCCTCGTGGAGATGGAGGGCGCCATGTTCTTTGGTTCCATTGACTCGGTGATCACGAAGGCTGAAGCAGAGCTCGAGGTCGCGGATTGGCTGATTCTTGACTTCGCACGCGTCAGCCTCATCGACAGCAGTGGGGCGATGCTCCTCAAGCGGCTTGATGATGCCATCAAGAAGCAGCGAAAGCGCTTATTGTTCAGCGGTCTCGCCAAAGACAGCCCTCACGTGGTTTACATGAACTCCGTGGGATTCGACGCACCGACCAAGGAGAACCGCATCTTTGCTAGCGCTGACGAAGCTATGCATCTAGCGGAGGAAGAATTGCTGGGACACCTCGGGATCACGGGCCCTATCCGAGAAGTAGCACTTGGTGAATTTGAAGTATTAAAAGGGCTCACCGAGCAGGAAATCGAACACTTTTCCAACTGCCTGACACAGCGCGAATATCCGGCGGATAGCACCTTAATCCGAACCGGGGACACCGACCGCAGTATTTATCTGCTCACCCGCGGCAACGCAAGTGTACGTTTAGGCGGAGACGGTCCTACCCGCAACCTACCGATATTTCGTTATGAGGCTGGGACCCTATTCGGCGAAGTGGCCTTACTCTCGGGTCAACCACGCTCGGCGGATGTCATAGCGGAAACATCCGTGATCGTCCACGAGCTTACACCAGAGAATTTCGAACAATTGACGACGGAAGAGCCGAAGATCGCAGTCCAGTTGATGCGAAATCTTGCCGCTATCATGGCGACCCGTCTGCGTAACCAAACCGAGGTGATCCGCCAGTTGGGCGCTTGATCCAGGCCTGGTATCGATATCCTCCACCGGCCATGATTGCGATTGAGTTGAATATTAACCCGCGCTGCGTCTACTGCCCATCTCTCACCCTCTGCCCTACCGATCATTGATGCCAAGCGCTCACTTTTTGACTTTAAGAGGATGAGCCCGTTCGATGCCCTAAAAACGTTTCTGGCACCGTTTCTCCGTCGCGGCCTCGAATTTATTTTGGGGCCCGCTGGGCGAAGCTAATCTCCCTACATTATTCTGAGCGCCGCGCGGAATCGCCAAACGAAGTGACTGTTGCATAAAATTTTTTCGATAGGGCTATTGTGTTCGCTGTTCGATAATCATCTTCGACCATTGGCGCAGCACTGCTTGTTTGTCTTAAATTCGCCACCGGTAGTACGAGACCCTGACGTCAAATCATAACTGCGTCAGGTGCTTAACCGCAGGAAAATAAAACAAATTATGCGGATTTCTCAGAAATGAGAATATGTGCGCACAGATAATCGCGCTCGACGACCATCAATCAAAAAAAGGGGTACGTAGATGCTTTGGCAACGTGAAGTGCACCATTACAAAAAGGATGGGCGGGTCATTCATGTGGCACTCCCCGAAGGCTATCGCGCGCGCGCCACATCATACCCTGTGCTGGTGTGCCTCGACGCGCAATGGATTTTTGGCACGGTATGCGACGCAGCACTCAACCTGGGGCTTGCACGTCTGCTGCCGCGGGTCATCGTGGTAGGTGTTGGCTGGAATCGCGCAACGGCTAGAGAGGTGGTCCATTCTCGCGCTGCAGCGTATACCCCTACCGCAGCCCCCATTCCAGAAGCTGTCGCGCGGAGCATGGCGAATGCCCCGGCATTCGGTCAGGCACCAGAATTCCAGCACTGGCTACTCGACGAGGCGCTACCGGAGTTGCAGGCCAATTACGCCATCGATGCTGAGCAACAAACTTTGATCGGTCATTCGCTCTCAGGGCTATTCGGACTCTACACGCTCTTTACCCGCCCGCAGGCCTTCACGCGCTGGCTGCTCGCGAGTCCTTCTTCTTGGTGGGACAATCGCCTCATCTTTGACTTAGAGAAGACAAACCGCAGCGAGGGGCCTCACGCAAAAGGCAAAGTTTTTCTTTCGGTAGGTGGTGAAGAAACCTGGGTGGGCGACATCCCCATGGGGGAAAACACTGAAATGCTGCACGCCAGACTGGCTGAAAGACGGAGTGAAGATTTCGACACGACCCTCGCCGTCCTCGAAGGAGAACTTCATCATTCGACGATTCCGGCGGCTGTCAGTCGCGGGCTCCGCTGGCTTTATCAATGAACTAGGTCGCGTCAGGTTGGTGCGCCGCATCCGCGCCCTCCCCACTTTGTCTTTAGAGAGACCGTATCGCCGCCGTTCATCTCAGATCGTGAGGACACGGCCACGTGTCCAGGGCCGCCACAGTACGCGGAGCGGACAAGCACCCCGAGGGGCCGTAAGCTCGCTGCCGCAATATCGCCCTATGCTGATCGAAATGCGCGGTTGTGTATCGACAATAGCGCTGCAGGATAGCGACAACGATCGTCCGGCATCGTGACCGGATAATTTCCTCACACGATCTCCGTAATTGCCCTTGTATGCCAGGGTCATACCCCTGTCTTAGTCTCTTAGTCTGAAAGAGAAGGCTTCGCTTTCATTTCAAAACCAATTCATCAATAACGTGCGAAAAAGACCACATATGCGTGGCTCACAGGGGAGAAAAACGTTTTTTGCCTCCACGCAATCGAGCGTTAAACTCTTCTATCGCCGGTCGACTCAATGGGCGACTGCTCGCCGCTAAAAATGCGATCCCGATCAGTCTTGCCACGGGGACTCGGTTTTTTATGCCCGCTCTGCGTCGACCATGATAGAACGGTCTCGCGATTTAATTTTTTCTACGCGGAGAAATGTTTAATGCACGTGCTACCCGCTTTCCCCGCTCAACCTGAATTTAATTTGTGTCGCCAACGTGGCTGAATCTTGGTATGGAGGTCACTGTTTCTGCGGCGCCGTGCGTATCGAAGTACGAGGGATCCGGATTTTGTCTGACTACTGCCACTGTTAGGACTGCCGTGATTGGTCTAACGCGCCGGTGACCTCTTTCGTGATGTGGCCCTTTGATACCGTCTCCATCACCCGCAGAAAAGAAAAGTTAGCGGCATGGGGTCTAAATCCGGAAACCCCTAGGGCTTGGTGTGCGCTTTGTGGCGGCCATGTCGGTGCCTTCCGCAAACACCACGCGCTGCCACGTGTCATCCTCGGCCCTCATATCCTGCCGACACTGACCTTTGTACCTTCCCTGCATGTGTTCTATGGCGAAAAGGTCATTGAGACACACGATGATCTACTGAGAGTTCGCAAACTGTCTCAACTGATCACAAAACCAAAATCAGGCGCTTGCGGTGGCGGCGAATGAATCGCCCCCGTTTTCCGACAGGACTAGAAAAGAGCTGTCTGTCGTCACGATTCGGCACAACAACCGCCGCCCGACTGTCCAGAGATCTCCACTTCATCGCGCCGCTTCCCCAGCTCGGTACTTTGGGAAACACCGAACAGGGTGATGGGCTGGATGAGGCGCTCCGAGGTTATCCTGTCGACCCTTGTTGTGAATATCGGAGGGCGCATGCGCGGACGGACGCCATGACGACAGGCCCGGTCTGTATCGATCAACGCATGGCGTGGTTAATCAGCGTTCAAGTTGAGAACTGAACCACCCCCGCAAAAATAGCCAAAGCGGTAGGACTTCCTGAGGTGCCCTTTAACCGTGTTCTCCGCCCGCAGGGCTTGCCGGTCAACGCGCAGCAAAACCACGGACAATGGCCGCCACTTAGTCCTCGGTCTGGCGGATACCATCCAAAAACCAGGTCGGCTCCACAGCCCCCCGGTGGCGGATAAAATTCCACACCTCATGCACCCGACGCGCAGGCTCCCCCTCACACTCCTGAACAAGTGCGTCAAAGTGGACCACGGCCTCTAACCGGTCGTCGGTCTCGCTCACCTGCAGTAATTCGGCTTCGAGTCTCAATACGGTTGTGTGGTTGTCAGCATCGAGATCCTGAATGCGTGCCGCCACCTCTACGTACATGCCTTCCGTGGTAAGCCGGCGCACTATCCCGAGATCGCGTGCGTCCCAGGCTTTCTGCAAATCACCATAAGCATTCTTGGCCCCGGCGATGAAACCAGCCTGATCGAAAGCGACCGGTAAAGATGGTCGCCTAACATCGCCGTCCCCGGGCGGGAGACCATTCCCCGGGCCACGCCCGACTAAATTCTGGCTCTCGAGCACTCGTGCGTATCTGTTGTCCACGGGTCGAGGCTGGGGCTGGTAAGCCGCTCGAGGCGGACTCGCTCGCCTGGATATCGCCAGCACGCGAAACAGCAAAAAAATCACGCCACCGAAAATCAACATATCCATTAGATTGATATGCTCGAAGGCACCCCCGAAAAAGAGCGCACCCAGCATTCCTCCAATGGCGAACCGACCCAGCATGCCCGTCAGACCACCCCGCAGGCCTAAGCTGCTGCGCATCGATTGATTACGCGCCATGCTTTCCTGTTGATGGAGTGGAGACATGGCCGGCGCGCTACCTTCGCGCTTAAAGGGGGTGCCATAGGATGCACGGCTACCAAACGATGCCCCTCCCCCGAAACGCTTCGCCTCAACGTCATGCATCATCCCAAGTGTGAGCATGACGCCCAACAGAAGCGAAACCAAAAACCCGAGGCGCTTGTTCATTACTGCTCTCAATTATCTGTAATGGGCGTTAACGCCGCCCGCGACTGCGCAATATGGCAGGTCCGGTCGCAAACTCAAGCGCCGAGACCCATTCGACACGAGCGCCGTGGCTTGCGCTGGAGATGTGCCCTGCGTTACGGTCCCGGGGACATACCGCAACAGGAAGACGTTATGAAAATCGGTTTTTTTGCGATCGGTCTCGCCAACCTGGCCCGCCCCGAATTGCTCGCAGCGGCAGCCCAAACGGCCGAACGAGTGGGTATCGATACGCTGTGGACCGGTGAGCACATCGTTTTTTTTGATGACATCAAGTCTCAATATCCTTATGCCAGAACCAGCACGGAGCCACCGGTCCCCGGAGATATCGCCATTTTGAACCCGTTCGTGGCGCTTTCTTATGCGGCCGCCCTCACCACACGCATACGGCTGGCAACCGGCGTCTGCCTGATCCCAGAATATAACCCTCTACTACTCGCAAAGCTCGCCGCGTCCCTTGATGTCGTCAGTAACGGACGATTCGTATTTGGCGTCGGCGTGGGGTGGCTTAAAGAAGAATTCCAAGCTCTGGGGATCCCCTGGGAGCGCCGAGGCGCGCGCGCGAGAGAGACCGTGGCCGCCATGCGCGAACTGTGGGAGCAGCCACGAAGTAACTTTGACGGCGAGTTCGTCTCGTTTTCTGGTGCCCGTTCGTACCCGAAGCCGCCACGGGACGGCAAGATACCGATCATTGTCGGCGGCCAAAGCGATGCGGCACTCACGCGCGCAGCCGCGTGGGGGGATGGCTGGTGTGGCTTTAATCTGACACCCGAAGAGGCCGGTGTCATGGTCGAACGCCTCGACAGCCTGCTGATCAAACACGGTCGGCGACGAGACGCCTTCGAGATTTTTGTAGCCCCAATCCGCTCCGCTGGACCGGAAACGATAGCGGCCTATCGCGATGCAGGCGTCGATGAGCTGTATCTCACCCCTATTTTCGACCAACCGTTTTCAACCATCGAAGAAACGACCCGGGTAATTGAAGACATCGGTCGCGCTTGGGTGGACGTCGCCAAGCGAGGCCGTTGAGCAAATCACCCCGGCCGGCACCACATTCAGGCGCACCAAGAGATGCCCTATCCCCTTGTCGAGCCGAGCATCTCATCGGCCAAGTTGCACACAACCACGACAGCGGACTGTCGTGGTTTTTCCGCGTCACGCAGGCTGCTGATGCCGGGCTTTAAACCTACTTCGCGCCGGACCATCGGCCCGCGGGTAGCCTATCCATCTGCGCGTTAAGGAGCGGTTACTGCATGGCGGAAATTTTAGTCATCGTGCCGCCAGACGACGTCACACCCGCCTGGATCACCGAGGCGCTGCAGCTGCGTGGAATTGACGCCCGCGTCGCACGTCTTGAGAGCGAAGGTGTCGGCACGGGACAGGTCGGTGAAACCCGCCGTTTCTTTCTGCACTACGCGGGGTTGGTACCGCCAGATGCGCCCAAAACCCTGATCGGAAAATTCAGTTCGTGCCATGAAATTGCCCGTAAGACCGGGCGCGACATGGGGATCTACAAAGCCGAGGTCATGTTCTATCGTGAATTGGCCCACCGTGCAGGCATTCGTACCCCGGCTGTGTATGCCGCCGAGCTGGACCCGTTGACCCATGATTTCATCCTGCTTCTGGAAGATCTCGCGCCGGCGACACAGGGCGACCAGATGCAGGGCTGTACGCTCGCGCAGGCGCGCATGGTGTTGGGCGAAGCCGCCAGACTGCATGCGGCTTTCTGGAACGATCGGTCGCTGGCGGCGCAGCCCTGGTGCGCTGTCCCAGCAGGCGCACAGGGTTTTTATACGACCGAACTCATCGAGCGGAGCTGGGATCATGTCCAGCGACATTACCGCGACTGGCTTTCGCCAGAAGTGCGTGAAGTCTGCGCGCGCTATGTACGCCATCATGCATGGTGGAACCGTCCACGCGACTTCCCGAAATGTTTCTCACATAACGACTTTCGGCCCGACAACATGTTGTTCAGCGCGACCGGTGAACGCGTCGCCGTCGTGGATTGGCAGACGGGTAGTTTCCTCGGCACCGGCATGGATGTGGCCTATTTTCTGGGCGGCGCCCTACCACGCGAAGTGCGGCGGGCCAACGAGGTATCGTTGTTGCAGGAGTATCACAAAGCGTTGCTCGAGGGGGGTGTGACCGATTATACCTTCGATCATCTGATGGACGATTATCGACACTACACGTTCGCCGCCATTGCCGTCGCGCTCGCCGCGACACGTATCGTCAATCGTACCGAACGCGGCGACACCATGCTGATGCACATGACCACCAGTGCCGCGCTGCAGGCCCTCGACACCGGTGCCATCGATCTACTGCCGACCTGATGCGCCGCACTACCCAGAAAGCTCCGTACGCCCACCCCAGGTAGCGTTTGGCGCGTTGTCGCCTACTTGCCGTCCCTCCCGGGCAGTTGACGGCCCTCGTCACGAACGGGGGTCGTCAACCAACGGCTCAGACTCCGGAGTAGCAACGCTATCGTGCAGCGTTGTCTATCTCGGTGGCGCTGCTAATCCGCCAGATTGAAGGCTCTGGTGACGTTCTCAGCAAGGATACGCCGCCGAGATATTTCCGGGAGTGGCGCCAGCATTTCCCGCAGTTCATGCATGTAAGTCGCGGTGTGATCGGGATGTGGAAAATCAGACGCCCAAAAAAACCGATCGTCTCCGACGTAAGGAATGACACCTGCGACCGCCCGCTCGTCCGGATCAATGGACACATAGCATTGCTGTTTGAAATAGGTGCTAGGTAATTCCTTCAGACCGGTTTTAGGCATCAAGGGGCCTTTCGACACCGCATCCATTCTATCCAGTAATTGACCTATCCAACCCGCCTGCGACTCCAGCACGACCGCCTTGACCTTCGGAAAGCGTTCGAAAATTCGGTAATGAAACAATGACGTAAACGCCTGCTGCATACCTTGGGCGACGAGGACATCAAAGTACCAGGTAAACTCGAATGTCGCTTTTTGGGCCAACTCGTCAAAACGACGATGGACGTCGAGCGACGGCGGATCAACTGTCGGGTGCAGTGCGACGGGCGCATCGTGCGCCTGAGCAGTTGCCCAAACACGAGCGTAATCAGGATGTCCGGGAGATTTACGCGTCCAGGTGAACGGATGAAAAAAAAGTCCTTTGCAGCCCGAGGCGAGTGCCCGTTCGGCTTCTTCCGCCGCCAAGGTCGGATCGGACAGCGAGATATGTGCTATCGGGATCAGTCGTCCACCGGAATCAGAACAGAAATCGACGATCCATCGATTGTAAGCGCGCGTATAGGCTGCTGCGATTTCCGGCTCGCTAACTTCTGGCTCCCATAAAAGTCCAAGAGTGGGATATAGAATCGCCTTGGCAAGTCCTTCCTGATCCAGACGCGCCATGCGTTCTTTTGGATCCATCGATCCGAATGGCGCCGATTTCACATAACTGCGCTCCGGCGAGGGATTGATATCTGCCGAACCCATACCACCGAGCGTACCGGCCAGCCCTGCCGGCATGAGGGTCGAAGGCTTCCCGTTATATTCGAAATATTCCAGACCCTCCGCATTCGTCTTGATGCGTATCGCGCGATCACGATATTTTGCTTCGAGATATTTTTCCCATAAATCGGGGGGCTCTAGAATATGCCCGTCAGCGTCAATCGCGCCCCGTGTGTCGACGTTGTTTTGCGACATCAGATTATTCTCCTGTTGTATTAACCATTACCGATAATCACCCGCGCGCGTCAACGCCCTGTCAGCGGACGCACGACCGCCAAAAACCGCGAACAGCTCAGCGCATACCGCCGGCACTTCGAAAACCGATGATTCGACACGAACCGCGCTCAGCAGTCGCCCACCTATATACCCAAGATCCGCCGAGACGATCGCCCGGTGGCGCCGTCGTGCTCTGCCCACCGACATTCAGCCGATTGGCGGCAGGTCTAGCCGGACAATCCAATCTTCAAATCCAACGCTGGCGATCGGATAGCGCAGCATCACGAGTGGATCGTGACCCGGGATGACATGCGCAGGCGAGGAAGCCAAGGCTCTGAGTTTGTCGTAGCCTTCCAGCATGGCGGCAAGGTTATGCAAAATCGGGAAAGCCCGGTCCTGCTCCAGATGGGCGTAGAAATGGCTCGCATCGGACGCTAGGACTACCCAGCCACGCTGGGTCCTCACCCGAACTGCCTGCAAGCCTTGGGTGTGCCCGCCGATATGATGAACCTCCACACCCGGCGCTAGCTGGCTTGCCCCCTCATGGAACTGCACCCGCTGATCAAAGACGTAGCGCACCATCTGGACCACATCATCTGCTTCGTAGCCATGACGCATCAGGCCGTGGCACATACAGCGGCCGGTGGCAAACTGCATCTCCTGATCTTGGAGATGGAATCGCGCCTCGGGGAACAGGGGCAGATTGCCCGCATGGTCGTAATGGAGATGCGTGATGATGACGTTCTCCACCTGCGCAGGACTAATACCGATCGCCGCTAAGC
Source organism: uncultured Pseudomonadota bacterium (assembly GCA_903825645.1). GTDB lineage: Bacteria > Pseudomonadota > Gammaproteobacteria > CAIKBL01. The sequence continues at coordinate 30,443 of CAIKBL010000080.1, forward strand.
CTTCGCGCACCGGCCGGATGATCTGACGTCCGCGCTTGCGGGCCATCTCCTCGTTGAAACCACAGTCTACTACCCAGGTGCGGTAACGATTCGTCACTACCCAGACGTAATAATTGAGTGGCATTGGCGTGTCATGCAGATCTCCACCCACAAAATTATCTGGGGAGCGACGCTGGAGATAGGCGTATTTAATAGCGTAAATTTCGTAGACATCGTCATTCATTGACTGGCGCTCCCGGTTTGCCGTCCTCAGGTCTGGCTGTCTTCCGTCCGTTCATATTCAGCTATCGCTTTGCGCGCGACCCGGAAGGCCTCGACTGCAGCGGGCACGCCGCAATCAATCGCCACCTGCGGCAGCGGCTCGCGGATCTGCGTTTTAGACACCCCGTTACGCAGCGCGCCCCCGACATGAGTCTTCAACTCCTGAGACCGGTTAAGCGCCGAAAGCATCGCAAGATTAAGCAAACTACGGGTCGTTTTGGGCAGTTCTTCCCGCCCCCAAACCGCGCCCCAGCAGTACTCCGTCGCTAACCGCTGCAAGGGCATAGTGAAATCGTCTGCATTCGCAATCGCCTTATCGACGAATGCCTCACCTAAGACCGCCTTACGAATCGCAAGCCCGGTTTCAAATAATTCATCATTCATCGCATGATTAGTCTCGTTGTCTGAATGATCGGGGGCCAGGCTACTCTCGTGCATTTGGGGCACCCGCGCGCAGGAGTCGAGCGAGCGCACCGCTGTCCTCGTAGCGCTCGAGATGTTCGATGCACGTATCTATTTCTTCCAGGCGCGCCGCCCCTAACGCGCACCCGACCGCTGCGCGGAAACGCGTCCGAATAGTCCCATCATCAGCAGGCATCACATCTTCGAGCCGCGCCTCGTGGCGCGTACCATCAGCCATGAGGACCACGACGGCTGCACCCTGACGAGTCGGATAGGCCGCAGTAAATGCGTCATCTGCCAACAACGTCGTGCAAGCGATGAGCCGTGCCCGCTGCGGATCGCCGAGTCGGGTAAAATTGTGCTCGGTCACAGCACCCTCAATCAGCGCGGCGGCGACATTGAACTGAATACTCATCTTTGCCTGAGGAATTTGCGTGAAGGGTCCTTCCGCATCGCAGCCTGGATAGCGCGCACAGGCCAACGGGACACGAATGATGATCCGGGCGATCTGCTCGGGTCGCGGCACCGTCGCGTGCACAATCTGTAAGGCGGCGATGGTCGGTGCTTGGGCGAAATTACAGACAGGAACAGGCTTATGGTAGACGCGCAAGATCTCGGGCGTGTCGCTAAACAAATGAATGCGCGCGTTAGCCTCCATTTTTCCCAACGACGCAAATAGCCCGACCGGACCCTCCAGCGCATCTGGAGAGGCGAACGCGCCCTGCTCTGCGAGTCGCACGGCACTGAGCGCATTGCGCGCTGCGAAACCGGCATGGAAAAAAAGCTCACTGCCGTCCGTATAGGCCCACTGGTTAAAACCCAAGGTCGTGTTCGTCGCGAGCCCAATCGCGCTAGTGAATGCCGTTGCGGAAAGCGTCCTCAATCTACTGCCGGCAGCCGCAGGTGCAATGGGTCCGGAGATCCCAGTGGGCCGATGAATCCGCGCCAACTGAGTGTCCATAACCGCGCTACCCAACTGCCCCCCCCGCTTCATAACCCGTCACCACTGCGCTGACGAAATCAAGCCCGGTAGCGCGCCGGGATTCAGCCAGCGCAAGCAGTGCCGGTAAAACCACAATACCGAGGTGGCTGAAACTGCCCCGATGCATATCTTCCTGCACCCGTCCGTGGCCCATGCCGGCATTGCCAAAAGCAGCCGCCCCGGCAGAAACGGCCGTCGTGCTTCCGATCATCGTACACCCCGCATTCACCGGTTCGGCGAGTCCGCGGGCCTGAACCGCCCAAGGCAAATGATGCGACTCAAAGGCGCACCCGATGGAATCATGAAGACACCGTTTGACCTTGGCGAGCGCCATCTCGACAGTCGCAGGCGACGGGTCATATGCCCAGACCTGGCAACCGGCCTCCAGCAAGCGTACTGACATCAGCGAGCCGATGCGCCCGATACCATTAAATCCATAAATAGGCGGGGTCATGGCGATTGCCTTCACATGGAGATGTCCGCAATCGTAGCAGCAACTATCCAAAAATTGATACATGGTTTCAATTTAAACTTGAGGTGCAGCGCAGCCAGGACAGCCGAGAGGGGAACAGCGGGGACATTTTGGGGCGCGCCGTTTCAGTACTGCGCACCCCATGCGGTGGCACGCGACGGTGGGTGCCTACCAGGATTCCCCGAAAGGGCGAGGCTCAACGTTGAATGACCAGCCGGCTCGATCCTGATGTACGACGTGCCAGATCTCATCGGCGATAACGGCAGGCCTGATAAAAAATGTATCCGGACGCTCCGGCCAGCGCGCACGGGTCCAAGGCAAATCGATGACCGCATCGATCACCAGAGAGGCGACATGGATCCCCTGCGGACCGCGTTCGCGCGCAATCGCCTCGGCCAGGATACGTTGTGCCGCTTTGGTGGGGGCAAAGCCTGCGAAGTTGGCTTTACCGCGTAGGGCAGAGGTGGTGCCCGTCGTAATCATCGCGCACTTACCCGCCGCCACCCTGGTCGGTGCGAGACGCTGAGCGAAGTGGAGAAGGGCTAAGGTGTTAATCCGAAAATTACGTTCGAGCAGCGCCGGTTCGATCTCCAGAAAAATCTGCAAAAGCGCCACCCACGGCATTATGGATCAGAACCTCGGGCGCACCGAGATCGTGGCGGACCGCCGCAAGCGTCCGATCGATTTGCGCGGGAACGGTCACGTCACGAACATAAGAAAGTGCTGATCCGCTAACCGAACACGCACCGCGGAAAATAGAACGACACGAGCCAATTCGGCATGTCAACGATCTCACTGATCCGTAAATCGCCACATACAGAACACAGCAGATAAGCCTCCACTGCACTCATGTGCTGCTGCTTCGCGATCAAGTCCACCATCGACAACAAGGCGTCTCTCGCGGCCGTCATCAGATCTGGGCCGATACCGGTGGTGACGTCATACCCGGCACTATCGACATGACGCGTAACCGGTCCCGGCGTCGTAAAACGTGGGGTTCGTAGGAGCATGCCTTTGATCAAATCGAAGCGCACCGCGATCGCGCAAGCGGTTTCGATAGCCGTGCCGCAAACCTCGCCATCTCCCTGAGCTGCATGCGCGTCCCCCAGACTAAACAGCCCCCCCGCCACCTCAATCGGCAGGTACAGCTCAGTGCCGGTGGCCAGATCTCGAATGTCCATATTGCCGCCGACCCTTCGCGGCGGCACTACCGAATGCAATCCCGCCTCGGCTGGGGCGACCCCCAGCGTGCCGCACATCGGCTTCAGCGGGACTTTTCCGCCCGGACCATAGAGCGCGGGTATGCGCGCGTTTGCGTCATATTTCCACAGCTGCAGGTGAGGATCGGGAAAGTGATCCGCCAACAGGCCAAAGCCCGGGATATTACCCGTCCAGCCCCACCCGGAAGGCGTGAACCCAAGCAAGGTAACCTTGAGCACATCCCCTGGCGCTGCCCCGTCAACATAGACGGGCCCAACCACGGGATTCACTTTTCCAAAATCAAGCGTGACTAAATCTGCGGCCGTCGACGTCGCCGTGATTTGTCCGCAGGACGCATCGAGTGGGTGAAATTCGACCGTTTCGCCCGGCGCGACACGCAGGACGGGCGGATTGGCATTATTCCACCCGTAGTGCCCTTGAGCATGGTGGATCGTATGTTGGCATTTCATTGCTCAACGATGCGCCCCGCTCAGCACACTGTCAACCAAGGCCAAGCCGTCCTGAAACGCGCACATGTCCGACCCAGCACAGACGGCGGAGACGGTGTCAGGGCCATTTGCCGCTACGCCGCCCGGCCAGTCGGCACACAGAGACAACCTCGATCAGCGCGGAGGAGACGCCTCGGGCAACTGCCAAAGCCGCGCAAACTGATGTTTGAAGTCATCCCCATAGCCTTGATCGAAAGTGGCCGGCACACCGGCTTCGGCCGCATTGGTCTGCGTGAAAACGCGGAAGGGGACCTTCAACGATTGAACTCGCCCTGATCCGGCGAGGATCCGCATTTCAGCGTCCGCGATCGCGTAACCGGCCCACTCGAGTCCCTCGCCAAGGACCATCTCGACCTTGCCAGCCCGGACGAGATCTATCGCATCAGGCGTGCCATTGAAGCCGATAACTTTAATCCGGCTGTCGGCATGGTTTTTTTCGAGTGCCGCGACGATAAACTTCGCCATACCGTCATAAATGCCGATGATATAAGTCAGTTGCGTGTCTCCTGCGACCGCGGCGGCTACTGCCGGGGGGATTCCACCTTCCCAACCGTTCAAGGGGACATTCACAAATGTATATTGAACATTGCTGCCGCCGTATCGACCAAACTCATTGACGATCCCGGTCCGCATCGCTGCTGTCGCGGCAACATCATCGGAAATAAGCACAAGCACATGCGCATGGAGATCTTTGGTAATAACCCAATCAGCCAGCAAGCGTCCTGCCCGCTGGTAATCGAGCGTGAGTGTGTAACTCACGTGAGGCGCTCTTATCCCAACCCCGTAACCATGCGAAGAAACAACGGGGATACCTGCTTTTTTTACGGCGTTAATCTCCGGTTTAAGGCGCGTCGGATCCGGACCTGACAGCAAATCGACTAGCGCGGGTTTAGTCGCCAGTGCGCTGACGATCCCTTGTTTATGTTCGGACTCAAGTCCTTGGTTGATCCACACCGAGAAGGGATATCCAACGGCCTCGGATGCCTCCTTCATCCCGATCAAGACGTGGGCATAAAACGGAATATTAGTCGGCCCAGGAATAGACAGGATACTTTTGTTCGCCATTGCACCGCGCGCATCGAAAACCGGTCCCGGCGCGCTGAAAGCCGGCAATTGGAAAAGCCCGGCCAACTCGCGCCGCGCGTGTGCTTGATCAGCTGCTTTCACTTTATCATCGGGCGCCGCTGACACCGCGGAGGCTAGCATCGTCAGGCCGAGCAAACATGCCATGACGCGGGGCATTGGTCTTTTCATGAGAAGATGGTTCCTTGGGTTTAGCGAGGCGCGGGTACGCTCGTCAGAGACGGTGGCCCAATAGCGATGACCGGTCTACCCGTCGCCCGATTCGCCTCTAGGCGCAACCGCGCACGGACGGGCCCTGGCGGGCAAGAACAGGGTAACAGTAATTGCGCGACCGATACTACAGCGGGTTCATTCAATCGCTAACAACAGCACCCCACCCGCAATGAGCGCGATCCCCATCCACTCCCTGAGTCCGGGCCGTTCACCGAGGAAGAGCACCGCGAAAAACGCGGCAAGCACGACGCTCAACTTATCAACGGGTGCGACTCTGAAGGCCTCCCCCACCTGGAGGGCGCGAAAATAACACACCCAAGAGGCCCCGGTCGCGAGCGCCGACAACCCGAGGAATAGCCAACTTCGCGGCGACAAGGTGAATGGATTAATCCATTGCCCGCGCATCACCACAAAAGCGGCCAGCAGCAACAGAATGAAAACCGTACGCATCAGGGTCGCGAAATCCGGATCTACATCCCGCACGCCCAGTTTGGCCAGAATGGCGGTGAGTGCCGCAAACACCGCCGACAGGAGCGCCCAGTGGAACCAGTTCGCCGAGAGGTGCATGTTCAATCCTTAATCACCCGCATTCATCACCCCCGTCACGCGCCCAGCCATTTTCGCTGCACACGGGAACGACGTCCGAACCGTCAGCCCCGCCGGCCGTAGGACTTCAGGCCAGCGCGAACCCCTCGTAGGCCCGACTGGCGACTGCTTCACACTTTTCGCGATAACTCACCCAATCGACATAGATGGTAAAGACTCTCGGTTTGCCGGGCACATTAGCGCCGACGTACCAGTTGTCGCAGGCCCCCCACAGCGTGCGCTCAGCGAGCGTACGCACCGTTTCCACCCAAGGATCTTCAGCTTCCGGACGCGCCTCAATACGTGTCAGGTGCGCGGTTCGCAGGTGCACGAGACAATCCGCAATCCAATTCACATGCTGCTCAATCGTCGGAATCATGTTGGTCAGCACCGACGGACTTCCAGGACCCGAAATCATGAACAGGTTGGGAAACCCGGCGGTCTGCAGCCCAAGGTAAGTCCGCGGCCCGTCCGCCCACTTATCCTTCAGACGTAACCCGTCGCAGCCGCGGATATCAATCCGGTTCAGGCTACCGGTGATGGCATCAAATCCAGTCGCGAACACCAGGATGTCGAGCGGATACACGCGTCCAGCAACCTGAACGCCCTCGGCTGTAATGCAATCGATACCGCCACTGCAGTCGACGAGGGCAACATTCTGTCGGTTGTAGCTCTCAAAATACCCCGTGTCCAGACACGGCCGTTTGCATCCAAAAACGTGCTTCGGCTTCAGTAACTCGGCGGTCGCCGGATCCCGTACTACCTGCCCGATCTTGTCCCGAATGAACTGCGACATAGCCGCGTTTGCCTCGAGCGAAGTCGCGGCGTCCCGAAAGCTGAAAGGCAAGGCTAGGCCACCCTCGGTCCACGCGCGTTCATAGCGTTCACGCCGCTCATCTTCCGAAACCTCAAAAGTCTTCGGGGTACCAAGCTTCAGGTTGATATCCATCGCGAGTGGCTTGCCATAGTTCCGCCGACGAAACCCCGGATAGTCAGCCTTGATCTGCGCCTCATAGGTAGGATCAGTTCGACTGTTACGGGCGGGGATGGAATATTGCGCCGTTCGTTGGAAAACGCTGAGCTGATCGGCCACGGCGGCGATCACAGGAATCGCCTGGATGCCGCTTGATCCCGTACCGATGACACCTACCCGTTTACCGGCAAAATCGACGCCTTCGACCGGCCACGCCGCCGTATGAAACCACTGTCCTGCAAATTGCGCGAGTCCCTCGATCGTCGGCGTCAGTCGGTCGGAAAGATTACCCGTTGCCATGATGCAGTAGCGGGTGAACAGCGTTTCGCCAGAACTCAACGTCACTGACCAGCACACGTTCGCCGCATCGAACACGGCCTGCGTGACGGTCGTATTGAAGGTGATCAGTTGACGGAGGCCGAAGCGATCGGCGACGTGGCGGGCATACGCTAGGATTTCGGGCTGCGCTGCATAGTTCTCCTGCCAATGCCAATCCTGCTGCAGATCTTCTGAAAATTGGTACGAGTACTGCAGACTGGGAGCATCACACCGCGCGCCGGGATAACGATTCCAGTACCAAGTGCCGCCCACATCACTGCCCCGCTCAAAACCACGCACGGTAAAACCGAGCTCGGCGAGTTTGCGGACCATCGCCATACCGGCAAATCCCGCGCCGACCACGATGACGTCCAGAGGAGGAGACGAGACGGTTGAAGCATTACTCATAAGCACGGTCCCTACACAATAATGACAGGAATAGGGTGGCGCCCATGTGCGCCCCGCCCAAAATTTAGACGATGCTGCGTTTTTTTTTGCGCGCGAGCAATCCTCGCGCGCTAGTGCACGGGAGATCCCGGTCATGCGCCGAACCCGCTCGAACAGCGGGGCCGGTCCGTGCGGGTTGCGACCGAACGACTAGTTGCGGAAACTCGAGTCCTTGCGGTCCAACATCCTCAGCAACGCCGGCCAGGCTAGTTGGTCGAGTTGGCCGGAGGCCATCAACATCTTGCCCTGCCGGCGGGTAGTCTCCAGTGATTGAGCGGACGGTTGGTGCAAGGCGGGCGCCGCGAGCGCCCGCACCTGCATGCTGCAGGCGCGCTCCAGTGTATAGAGCATCATGAAACAGTCCGAGACCGTGGCGCCCACCGCAAGCGTGCCATGGTTTCGCAAGATCATGAGTTTTTTATCCCCAATATCGCGCACCAGCCGTGACCGCTCATCGAGATCGAGCGCCACTCCCTCATATTCGTGATAGGCGACTTCGTCCTGAATAACCATCGCGGTCTGCGTGACCGGCATCAACCCATCCGCCATGGCCGAGACGGCGACCCCGTCGTCGGTATGCAAATGCATCACAGCCCGGGCATCTTCCCGAGCCATATGGATCGCGCTATGGATACAGAAGCCGGCAGGGTTCACGTCATAGCCGCTCGACAGCACGATGTTGCCGTTTAGATCGATTTTGACAAGGTTCGAAGCAGTCACCTCATCAAACATGAGCCCATACGGGTTAATCAGGAAATGATGTTCAGGTCCGGGCACGCGGGCTGAAAGATGGGTAAATATCATATCCGTCCAGCCGTAATGGTCGACCAACCGGTAGGCCGCCGCGAGATCGACACGGATCTGCCATTCTTCGGCACTGATTCCAGTCCGAATCTCATTAAGGGCGTGTAATGCCTGAACCATGTCGGCTCCTCCTGATGATGGGGTTAGGGCAACCCTGAGCGTACCACCCGCAGCGGCGTAACAGAATCCTTCTTACGCTATCGGATCTCATTCGAGCCTCTGGCGTCCCGGCCTGCGGCGCGAGATATCCTAATCCCACCTTGACTCGCCAACCCTGCCAGGCGACCGCCTAGCACAGTCCCCAAGCTGCCGGCGGGACCCGATCCCCCGAGGCAAATGGCGCAGGGATGCCGACGCCACATTCCGAGGGCCATACGCAAAATTACGAATTGCCACAGCGGAGAAAAGCCTCGTAGCTTAGCGGGCCAGTTTTCAGGATCATGACAGTCCGCATCACTTACTGAGGGCAACAGACTGATCACTCGAGCATAAGGCCACCAGATTAGGGCGTCGTTCGCCACACACGAAAGGACTTAGGGGGAACATAAGTTGGTCAGTGCGTTGAGGGTCGTTTGCCACTGCGCTTCGCTTCAGGAAAGCGCAGCGTGATGAAAGTATTCGATGTCGTGATTGTCGGGGGCGGCGCAGCAGGGAGTACGCTCGGTGCCAATCTCGCCCGCGAAGGTCTTGCGGTTTGCATCCTCGAACGCGAAGTTGAATTCACCGACCGCGTCCGTGGCGAGTGGTTAGCGCCCTGGGGTGTCGCCGAGTGCAAGACGCTTGGCATATATGATCTATTGATCGCCGCGGGTGGTCATCATGTCGAACGGTCCGTGACGTACGATGAACTGATGACGCCGACCGAGGCCGAAGCCGCCGTGCTTAAGCTAAACACCGTCCATCCGCTAGGCGCAAGACCCCTGTGCCTGCAGCACGTCGTCATGCAGAATACCCTGCTTGCGCACGCGATAGGTTGTGGGGTCGACGTACGCCGAGGCGTCCGCGATCTCATCATTAGAAACGGCCGCCATCCTTCGGTGAGCTACACCTTGAACGGCGATACGTACACCACTGAATGTCGACTAATTGTAGGCGCAGACGGCCGCTCGTCGACCGTCCGGCGGCAAGTCAATCTCGTGATGGAGGAATTGCCGGTCGATCATCTGATTTCGGGGTTGCTGGTGGAGAATGCGTATGGCTGGCCTGCCCATCTCCAAGCGTTTGGCAAGTCCGGGAACGCCATGCATCTCCTCTTTCCACAGGGCGATGGGCGCATTCGACTTTACCTTGAATACGGGCTCAATGACCGTGGGCGGTACAGCGGCGGAGGCGGTACACGGAATTTTCTAGAAGCCTTCGACGCCGCGTGCTTGCCGAACGGTCGCTCGGTGAGCGAAGGGACCCCGGTCGGACCGTGCAAAGCCCATCCGAGCAATGACGCCATCCTGCTGCAACCCTTCGCCGGAAACACCGTTCTAATCGGCGACGCTGCCGGCTACACAGACCCTATTTCGGGCCAAGGGCTCTCGGCCGCAATGCGGGACGTGCGGACTGTGCGCGATATTCTGCTGGCAAAGACCGACTGGTCACCGTCTCTATTCTTGGAATATGCGGTTGCGCGTAACGAATATGTGCGACGTATCCGGTGCGTAACTCGTTTCACCACCACGATGTTCGCCCGCTTTGATCAAAGCGGCTTTGAAACGCGCCAACGCGGGATGCGTCGCCTCGCCGCGAACCCCGATCTCGGGGCCCTCTATCTGGCTACGCTTGCCGGCCCCGACAGCCTGCCGCAAGAAGTGTTCACCCATGAGTACTTTCAACAGATCTTCGCGCCCTGATCGCCGGCTGCAAGGCGTCCAGCACAAGTTATCAGGCGATCGTTCGCCCGTTCCGGTGGAGGCATCCACACTCCCCATCCCAGGAAGGTTCCGCAACCGGTCCCAGCGTTGCATAATCGGGGGCGAACCCCCCATATTCCTACACATTAGCGAGGCATTATGCGACGTTTTACCGCGCTTGGTCTGATACTTTCCGTGTTTTCCCTCAGTGCTGCAGCGGCCGGAGACACCCAGTGGTTAAGCTATAACGGCACCGTTAACGGTCAGCGTTTCGCCGATCTGAATCAGATCAGTACGGACAACGCCTCCCAACTGGTGGAAGTCTGCCGGGCAAAGATTGATGAAGGTGGTGCCTTCCAGACAGGGCTACTGCAACTGGACGGCGTTCTGTACTTCACAACCGCGAGCGATACCTTGGCCGTCGATGCCACGAATTGCGCGATCCGCTGGCGGCATCACTATGCTACCGAAGAGCCCGGTGGCACGCCGTTCCTGGTAAATCGAGGCCTGGCGGCCGCCAATGGCAAGCTCTTTCGCGGCACGCCGGACGGCCGCTTGCTTGCAATCGATATGACAACCGGCAAGCTGGTCTGGAAGTTTCAGGTCGGCGATCCGTCGCAGGGCGAATTCTTCTCGGCGGCACCGCAGATCTATGAAGGCTTGGTTATCATCGGGGCGGCCGGCGGCGACTGGGGGATCCGCGGTCGCGTGATGGCTTTCGATACCGAGAGTGGACGAGAGATTTGGCGCTTTTATACGATCCCGCGGGATGATGAGCCGGGGGCCGACTCCTGGAAAAATGCACCGAGCGCACGTTATGGCGGTGGCGGCACATGGACGACCTACACCCTTGACATGTCGGCTGGAGAGCTTTTTGTTCCGGTCGGAAATCCCACGCCCGACCTCATGCCGGGTCAGAGACCAGGCACAAACCTGTATACGGACAGCTTGGTGGTTTTAAATGCCGCGACCGGCAAGCTGAAATGGTACTACCAACTGATTTCGAATGATGGGCGCGATCTCGATCTGGGCGCTGCCCCGATGTTGTACTTCAACGGCAAGGGCGATCGCATGGTCGCCTTCGGCGGTAAGGATGGCTATCTGTACGGCGTCAACCGCGAGACCCACAAACTGGCGTTCAAGACACCGGTGACTACCGTTACGAAGCCCACCGTCATTGCGAATACCAAGTCGATTCACTCCTGCCCCGGCCCGCTCGGCGGTACCGAGTGGAACGGACCTGCCTTTGATCGACTCCACAATGCCATCGTCATCGGCACCGTCGATTGGTGCACGACACTGACGCCGTCGCCTACATTTGCCTATAAACCGGGCGTGTTCAATCTCGGCGGGAGCTTCAAACTGGACGACAAACACACAGGCTGGATCATGTCGGTCGATGCCGATACAGGCGTTCCGCGTTGGAAATTCGCTACTCCCTCGCCGCAGGTATCGGGCGTCACACCCACCGGCGGAAGCGTCGTGTTTGCGGGCGATATTGAAGGTAATTTCTTCGTGCTCGATTCGCACACCGGCAAATCGCTGTACCAGAAAGCGACCGGCGGTTCGGTGGCCGGCGGTGTCATCACGTATATGCGCGCAGGCAAACAGTATGTCGCACTGACCTCTGGGAATGTGTCTCGTATCACGTTTGGTGCGATCGGCTCACCCAGCTTAGTGCTTTATGCGCTCGATGCTACCAACACACCGCCAGCGCCAACGCGGACTGCCACTCAGCCCTGAGTCCAACCGCCACCGGACGGCCCCGCGCCCGGCCGCAGACGCGTCCGGGCGCGGGACAATTACTGAGTCAAAAAATCTCACCTCCACAACAAACTGAGACAGCTTTTTTGCCCTGCGGCATACTGCCCCCCGGACCGCCTTTTTAAATCACCTAACGCTGCTGGCATGACTATCTCCCTGCGCCCGGAGCCATCTCTAGAGATCTCGCTGAGCAGCCCCACAACGCCTGTCTGCGTCCAGGCAGTGATACTGCATGGGCCATGCTTTTAACCACCCGACGAACATCGACAGTGCGGATGTTCGCCAAAAGGTCGGTATCGCCGTAGCGCGAGGAGGCTGAGTAGTGACTGTCCGAAGACTCTCCGCCGCAGCTTGTCTTATCGGACTATCTGACCGCCTTTTTTGTTGCCGGTTCAGTTTCGTCCGAGTCACCGTAACCTCGGCGCGGATTTCCGGCGTACTTGATTTTCGGGGCGGACTCCGCAGCAAATCGTCTCCGACACACGACCGTCGCGCGGGCACAACTTCAGTTCATTCCGGCCTCAAATCACCGCGATAGAGGTGCGCACTCAGTGGAAAAATTTAGTGACATTGAGCGCCATACGCCAGAACCCCCATGCCAGTGGGCTTCCGATACCGATCCAAGCCAGCACGACCATGCCCACGCTCGACCGTTGAAAAGTGACACCCTCACCGCTGGCATCCAGCGCCTTCGCGTCTTCGTGCGCGAGGTGTCGCTCTCGGGCCAGTTCGGCGTCACTCATGAACCACTTGGCGTCGAGTGGGCATATCAACCCGTTGCAGAACAGACCGATGAGCAGCATGCCGGCGAGGATATACATGGTTCGGTCATAAACCTGCGCTGGTGCGAGCCCTACCCCAAGTTCGTAATCCCGCATATGCATCATCAATACTGGACCGATGACCCCGGCCGTTGACCAGGCCGTCAGCAACCGCCCGTGAATAGCCGCCGCCATCTGTGCGCCGAATAGGTCCGCCAGATAGGCTGGAACCGTAGCGAAACCACCGCCGTACATACTTAGGATGAGGCAACACGCGGCAACAAATAATCCGCGGTTGCCAATCCCCGCGCTGACGGGAATACTGCAATACAACAAAGTACCCAGCACAAAAAAAACGACGTAGGTCGTCTTGCGACCGATCTTATCTGACAGACTGGCCCAGCAAAATCGTCCCATAATATTGAACAGACTGAGCAAGGCTGTGAAGCCGGCCGCAACATCGGCCACCGCGGCGAGTTGCACTTTGTCGAGCTCTCCGAATTTTTTGGCCACGCCGATCAGACCGCCGCCGAAGACTTCCTGTAGCATCGGACTGGCCATGCCTATCACGCTGATCCCTGCCGACACGTTCAGGCAAAGCACCAGCCATACCAGCCAAAACTGCGGGATGCGCCAGACGTTCTTCACGTGAACATGACCGCTGGTGATCATGGGCGCAACCCTTCGCACCGCAGTCGATGCCCGCGCTGCCGGTACCCACCCCGGGGCCGGCAGCCGGTAACCGAAAGCGCCCACAGTCATGAAAACGGCGTAGCCCCCCGCGAGCGCGAGAAAAGTTTGCCCGACTCCGACACTGGTTGATGACGCGAAAAATTTCATCAACTCAGTGGCCAGTGGAGAGCCGATCATTGCACCGCCGCCAAACCCCATGATCGCCATACCGGTTGCCATACCCCGTCTGTCCGGGAACCACTTGATCAGCATCGAGACTGGCGAGATATAGCCTAGACCGAGGCCCAAACCGCCAATCATCCCCAAACCCACCCACAGCACCCACAGCTGATGTAGACGAACACCGAATGCCGCGATCGTCAGCCCGCCGCACCAGCAGAGGGCCGACGCGAAGCCCGCCTTGCGCGGCCCAGCGCGTTCCACCCAGCCACCCCACATCGCGGCCGAAGAGCCCAGAAAAATAAAGAAAAGCGTGTATATCCAGCCCAAGCTCGAGACACGCCAATCGCAATCCTTAACGAATAGTTCGGCCATCAAGCCCATGGTGCCGGGACAGGTCCGTGGCGCGGTCAAACCGATTGCTCTTGACAGCGGCAACCAGAATACGGAAAAGCCGTAGGCCATACCGATGCACAGATGGATCGCCAGCGCCGCTGGCGGCAATAACCAACGATTGAACCCGGGCCCCGCGATCGTGCGCTCCTTAGCCAAGAAATCGATTTTGTCAGGGGGCCCGAAAACGGCTTTCGGTAAGGTTGTCATGCGTATGCTCCGCTTTTCGGGCGAGTCCGTGGCGGGAGCCTTTTTATCACTCACGCCGATCGATATAGCAATATATACCGCGTCTCCCGGCGCCACTCAACAATCCTCCGGCACGAGAGCGGTTCAACGCCTAATCGCCGCGAAAAATGCCCGCCTGTCAGCGGTCAATCAGCTTAATGGCCTCGCTTAAAGATCGTGGACATGATCAAAACCGGAATCCATCGCGATCTGGATTTCGCTTCCATAGAAACAGATGGTTGCTTAATTTACCGAGAACCCTAGCTGCTTTTTTTGCGCAAGCGCCGCGCCTTCGCAAATGAAGCACGCAAGCAGATTTGCCTAGACAGTCGACATATCACGGCCGGCGCATATCCCAGGGTCCTGGTGAAGAACCAACCGGGCACAATTCGCGCTTGATTTAACGCGCATAAACCGTGGACGTATGGTTACCCTCCTCTCGTGCTCGCCGATTTCCCCAGCAGGGTTAGTCCGTTGCTTCACCCCTAATCGCGTGGCAGATTCAGTCTGCCGGCTCGCGTCTCACGTGAGTCCGTCCGTCGATCGCAGGCGCTTTCCCGCGGGTTCCCCAATCAGGGGTGAATCAAATAGGGAAAGAGGCGTAGGCGGACTGCAATCTGCGCCTCGACACCACGGTGTTGAAAATAGGGACTACCGTGCTGCAGTGGGCGAACTGGGCTCCTGATTCCAGACGAGGCGTGTGCGATCAGGGTGTCCTGCAAGGACTGCTTCGCGCGCGTCGAACAGCGAGCGCGAGGCCGTACCCGGACGACGGGACCGCGGCCAGTGGATCAAGGGAAGACGAGCTGGCTACGCGATCGACCCACAACCCCGCTTGCTCGGGGTGAGCGGAAGAAAGCGGATTACTGTTTGTTACAGACGTCCATTTGATTCTCCGCGATCGAAATTCCGAGATCCCCCGCGTGCCAGACTTCGGGCGCGACATGTCGTACCCGCTCGAGAGGACAGCCTGAAAAAGGCTGCTGTAGGGCGTGTGGGCGCTGAAAGCCTTCCAACGAATAGCCATCTTGCTGGTTACATCGTCCTGACCGTCGCAATTGACGTTGACGCCGCACGCCAACGGCCGATCGCCATCGTACGCCACCGCGGCAGCACTGAGACTCAATCCCAAGAGAAAAATCAAAGGGTGTTGCCGCCTCAACATGGCTTGATCTCGAAGGGGAACTCAAATTTCCCGACCAAATTTTCTTCACCTACATCCGCGACAAACAACGACTCGTCGTCATCTGGACCCGACTGTCGCCCAGACTGGGACACGCCACAAGGAAACCGCACATGGGTATGGTCGGAAGAACGATGGTCCTGCTGGCCACCGCCGCTGCATTAGCCGCGGGCCTGAGCACTCCCCTCGTGCCATCCTGGTTTTTCTAGCACCTTCAAAGTCCCATCTGCCTGACCGCGAGATCGCGCATAATCTCCGCCGAACCGCCGCCGGTGGCCATGACCTTCGTCTCTCGATAGATACGCTCGACCGAATTTCCGCGTAGGTAGCCTACGCCGCCGAGGATCTGCATCGCTTCATTAGCGACAAATTCGAGGTTCGTTGAACAGAAAAATTTAGCTTTACTGATTTCGGCAACCGGCATATCCCCTTCATTGACACACCAACAAATCTGATTGATGAGGGCCTCCATGGCGTCGATTCTCGCCGACATATCGGCGATTTTGTGCCGGATAACCTGATGCTTTATCAACGGTTTATTGAATGTGGATCGTTGCTGTGCGTAGCCAACACTTTCTTCCAGGCAACGTTTTGCCATGCCCAGCATTTGCGCACACATGAACAGACGCTCGTAATTGAAATTATTCATGGTGGCGAGGAATCCGCGATTCTCCTCGCCCATGCGATGAGAAGCGGATACACGACATTCGTCGAAATAAAGCGTTGCGGTATCCGATGCCCACCACCCCATTTTTCGCGCAATAGCTGTCCGCGAGAATCCAGGCGTTCCAGCTTCCACGAAAAAAAGCGAAATCCCCTCGACACCCACCTGCCCGGTTCGAGCTGCCACAACGAAATAAGCCGCATTCATACCGCCGGTGATGAATGTCTTGACCCCGTTGATCACGTAGCTATCGCCGTCGCGCCGCGCCCGCGTCTGCATGTTCGCGACGTCTGAGCCACCCGAGGGCTCGGTGATGGCGAGCGCTCCTCCCTTGAGGCCGGACAAAATCTCCGGGAGCGAGCGAGCCTTGAGCTCCTCCGAGGCCAAGGCGTTCACAAGCCCCACCATGATGCCCCGCGCTCCGATGCTAGCAACGACCCCGCCTATCCCACTGCGACCGAGCTCCTCTGCCGACCCCGTGCGCATAAAAGCATCGTCGAAACCAAGCCCCCCATAGGACTCATCGATGCCGAAACCGAACAACCCGAGCGCGCACGCCCGCGCGTGGACTGCCCACGGGAAAGTGCCTGCTTCGTCCCAAACATCCCCAAACGGTTCAATTTCTTGTTTGACAAAGCGCGCGATCGTGGCGCGGAATGCCCGACGCTCGTCGTTATCGAAAGGATTTCGCATACCACCTCGCCTCAGCCACCCTCAATCGCAGGGCAGCGCTCACCGCAGTGCTTAAAAGACCCGCATCTGTCTGCGCGCAACCGTTCGAGGTTGGGGCCGCCGCTAGGGTTGATCGAGCCGGCAATACACGCCCATTCGCGCGGGTTCACATAGTCAGTTTCTTCACATCTTCGAGCGTTTTCTCAGGATCAGGGCGCACGGTGTAGTCGGGATCGACATCAACGTGCCGCACGATACCATCCTGACCTACCACGATCCGTGCGGGCATGGGTAAAGTCCAGCTCTCATCACCGTTGAATGCGGGAAGGTCGATCCCAAAACTGCGATAGATAGTTTGCAGTTCTCCCGTCAGAGCGTAGCGAAGGCCCAGCGCTTGGGCATAGGCGTTGTCCGGATCGCTCAAAATATCAAAGCCAAAATTATGTTTTTCGGCGATAGAAAGGCCGAATTTTGGCAACTGGGGCGACAGGGCAATCAGGGTCAAGCCCAGTGTCTGCAAACGCTTGGCGATGTCCTGCAAAGCATACAGCTCTGCAACACAATACGGTCACCAATGCCCGCGGAAAACCGTCAAAACGACACCGCCCTTGGCCAACAGATGGGCCGATGATACGGCCAAGCCCCGCATGTTGGTCAGTTCAAAAGGCGGCAGTGCGTCCCCTGTCTTGATCACCTTGTCGAGAATTCCAGACGCACGCAGATCCGCAGTGGCCCGGTTCATGGTGGCGAGAGTATCCGGCGGGATCTGTTTTACAGCACCCGCTCGGATTTCGTTCAGCTTTTCACACAGGTTCATGCTTTCTCCTTACGTTCAGTTCCGTTTCGAGCCTGGAGCAGCGAAGTGCCTAGGGTCGGCGAACACACAGTTTAAACCGGATAACCAAGGGCCGCACCCGCAATACCGCCGAAGGCTTCCAGCATGCTCGCCCGCCAGACGGCCACAGGATCAGCCGCGTCGAGTAACTTGAAGGAGCTAATGCAACGCGCCCACTGAAAGGCACCAAAAACGATGTAATCCGCGTAGGCCGGTCGAGCCCCAGCGAGATAGGACTGACTCTGCAGGACCGTACGGACTGGCTCAAGAATTTGGCGGAAAGCAGGCAACTTGGCTTCGCGTCCCTCACTGACCTGCTCGATCGTCTTACCGAAGACTTTCTCACGACTCGTCCGGAAATAGTCCTGATCCTGGACACGGATATGCGCGTATATATCAATCAGCACGAGCGCTGCCAATGCCGGGTGTAGCACCTTGTCCGCCCAGGCATTAACGAATCGAGTGGTTGCCATTCCGGTGGCACCGCCAAACAAGGAAGGCCTTTCTGGGTAGCGGGTTTCTAGGTATTGGGCAATTGCCCATGAATCGAACACGGTTTCTTCCGCATCCACGATCACCGGCACGCGACCTTGGCCGGAGAAGGCCAGCGCCTCGCGTTCCGTGAACCGCCAGGGGACCGCATCAAACTCCAATTCCTTGTGGAGAATAGCCAATTTTGTGCGCCAACAGAACGGACTGAACCGGCGGGCCGGATCTGCACCGGCAAGGTCATAGAGCTTAATGGCTGTCATACCTAGTGTCTCCTTTGTATTCGTTACGTCCGGCCCTGACGTGGGTGTCCAGCCGGCGCACGTGCCTGCGGCCATCTTAACTACCCAGACAAGATTCCCCTATGGGGTGAACCGCCTCCCGCCTAGGACCGTTAGCGTCATCGCTTTCAGCCTGGAAACGCCTTTAAGGCGATTGGGGCGCCGCCACGTTTGGCATCCCGCACGCGGAATAAGGTCTCGAGTTCTCGACCACGCCCCTTAGGCCCTGAGGGGCTTACTGTCGGCTTAAAGTACATTCATTACCGTTGATTGGTGGCGACCGAACGACCCTCCGCTCGGCACCGGACGGCCGGGCCCATAAGATTATTCGGCATCGGCTTCTGCCGCTTTTCGCCGTCGTGCATTAGTCGCGGCCGCTTCATCAAGTTTCTGCGTGATGGCGGCCTCGGTTTTTTGTGCTTCTTGTGCCTGTTTGGCCTCAGAGATCCCTCCGGAAACGCCGGAAACGGCTGTCTCACCGAGGCCGCAATCGGCAAGCGCCAAACAACCCATCATGAGCAGAACTATGCGTCTCATCGAGCGAATCCTTTGCTTTAACGTTCGTGCCCCTCAAGGCGCCTGATCCCGACGCGATCAGTTTACGCTTGAATATCGCTCACTGGCAGCGGCTACCCGTCTGGACACACTGCTCGGTAGGTTATCGACGACCTCGGGATCGGGTGAATCTTCTTCCCCTCAAAAGCCCAACCTGGGATTACGCATCCTAATCTTCTCAGAGCAAACGCCGTTCGGTACGACTTCTTGCGGTTCGTTGCGCCGTGCCCCGATTCATGCTGGCGCCGCCGGCGTGATCCGAAGTTATAGACGGCTCACTGGAATCCATCATCGCGAATGCTCGTCGGGTCCTCGTCGGCACGATTTAAGCCTTTCCCCCTTATCGGCGCTTGGGAAATAAATCGACGGCCAGCTTAAAGGCGCTCTGCGGATGAAAAAATGGATAGTGCCCGATTCGCCTCACCGGCCAATTCACCCGTGAGTGGCACCTACAGGATTCGATATCGAACCGGTGTCGTGATCAATCGCATCAGATTGATCGGGAAGTAGCCAACGCAAGACTAGCGCCGTCGACGACGGTCCCGGGCTAAAGAGAAGACATTCGGCCATCACTGCAGCTAAAGTTCGGATGACCGGTCAACATCACAGGAGAACATCATGGCCAAAGCCTATTGGGTCAGCGCCTACCACGCCGTTCACGATGAAAATAAACTTGCCGCCTACGCCAAGATTGCGGGACCGGCTATCATAGAAGCCGGTGGCACATTTTTGGCACGGGGGATGGCGGCAAAAATTTATGAGGCGGGCATGCTCCAGCGGACGGTGATCATCGAATTTGAATCACTCGAAAAAGCGCTAGCGTGTCATGACAGCGTGGGCTATCAGCATGCGCTGAAGGTATTAGATGATGGCGCGACCCGCGATCTCCGCATTGTCGAAGGCTCCTGATCAGGCGTCGCCAGCGGGCGGCTGGTCTGCGCGGCGAGTGAGGGCGAGCTCGCGTCGATTATTCGACGCGACGCCGAACGCAAAACCATCCCCTCTGCACACTGACCAAGCGCCCTTCGTTGGGGGGGTAAACTTTGCAAATGTTATGATTAATCCCAAGGTCCTGACATTGTTGCAGTGCAAAGCCGTATTCTTTTAAAGTCGGAGAGATACCATGATCGATGCAGGCGAGTTTTCCGAAGCCGCGCGGCCATATTGCGTTATTTCTGCTGATTGCCACGTTAATGAGCCCGCAAATCTTTGGGCAGAGCGAATCGATGCGCGTTATCGCGACCGCATTCCCCGAATCGAAATTGACGAGCAAGGACAGAAATGGTCGGTTGCAGAGGGCCTTCGGCGCGTGCGCGTCAAGGACGCGCCGAAGGGATTCAGCGAGGGGCAAGCCTTCTCGCTCGAAAGCAAAGATCTTGATCTTGCCACCCGCGGCACACCCGACGTAACTGTGCGTGCGCGGCATCATGCCGATGATGGGGTAGATGCCGAAGTCATCTACCCGAACAAAGGTCTATTGATGTGGACCTCTCCGGATCACGCGCTGTCCGCTGCGCTCTGCCGCGTGTGGAACGACTGGGTCGGCGAAGTATTCGGTCCAGCAAACCCTCGCCACCTGCCGGTAGCTGCCATTGCGCCAGGTGACGTCCAAGCGGCCGTGGCAGAAGTCTCGCGGGTTGCCGAACTAGGCTTTCGCACGGTGTTCTTTCCCGTCCAGATCGCCGGGATGCCCTACAATCATCCGATCTTTGATCCCCTCTGGGCGGTGCTGCAAGAAACAGGTCTCCCGATCAGCTTCCACGTAGGTACCGGTCGCGATCCGCGCGAGGCCACCGGGAACGGTGGCGCCGTCATTAATTATGTCGCAGCCCTCTCAAGCGCCATCACACCGATTACGCAGCTCTGCGCATCCGGCGTATGTGAGCGCTTTCCAGGACTTCGTTTCGTCACGGTCGAATGTGGTATCGGTTGGCTCGCCTGGACTCTTCATGCAATGGATGAGTCATACGTCAAACATGGTTTCTGGGTTTCGCCCAAGCTACCTATGAAACCGAGCGACTATTTCCGCCGTCAGGGTTGGTGTACTTTCAGTGACGATCCTATGGGGATCGAGACACGCCATTGGATCGGCAGTGACCGGCTAATGTTTGGAAATGACTACCCTCATCACGAAGGCTCTTGGCCGCATACCCGAGAAGTCGTTCAGCGTACGATGGCGAGCGTGAATGATGAGGAGAGGCGGATGATTCTGGGCGGCAATGCAGCCAAACTCTACGGATTCAAACTCGACGCGCTGGTTTGACTCGTCACATGAACGCGCTCTACGGTCCCAAAAAACCGCGGAGCGCTTCTGCGATCAGTCGTCGAAGCTGACATCCCCTGCACAGGATGTCGGCGGCCGTCACCCCGCGTAGACGAACACTCGACTCAGCGTTCGTTCGGTCGAGACAGGTGTCTAAGCGTATCTAAGACCCGACATTGGGCGTCGACCATCTCGGTCGGCGACTATAGTTCGTTATCATCCGTGCGGCAAATCAGCTATACACGCACACGAATGCGCTCGAACCCTGGGCAGATGCTGCCGTTGATAGCGAAGAAGCCGTAGAAATTGATATCGCCCTCCCCCCAGCGACAAAGAAGGGGCACCATCGGCGAATTGGCGCTTGCCTCCGCAGAAAACGCCTCAAGCAATTCTGTTTTTATCGCGAACCAGCTGGTTACCGCGCGCATCAATGGTCATCCTGCAAACAGCGCCTCCGAGATTCGGAGCCCGTGCCGATCGCGGTTTGTTACCCGCCGTTCAGATGCTGGATGACAGGGGGAGCCCAGACAATAAATCGGTAAAGCAGAATCCGTCGCGGGTGAGTGTTTCGCCGATCGAGATCGGGATGGCCTGAACAACCATCGGCCCGGCGTAACAAAAAGTATGGAACTCGCCGTTCTCACCGCAGGGATCAACGCTCGGTGGCAACTCATCCAGCAAGACCACATCATAGCCGCGACCCGAAAATTTCGTCGCTCACTGCGCTGGATCGACGCAAGTAATGACTGCCCGCAACCCGCCCCTCAACATCTCGCGCGCGAGCGCCGAAGTATCCAATGGGGTCCCCCATAGCGGGAACAGCGGCGTGATACCCGTATCCGCCAGCATAGCCTCGCGGTAGGCACGGATATCCTCGAGAAAGGATCCCCGAAGGCCATGTGTGTGGCACCGTCCGTCACCGCTTTAGTGATCACCTCGCGCATCGCGGAGGCGATGCTCGACATTGGTGCACGGAAAAGGTAGTGGGACGGGCCAAAGCGGCAGCCCGGTCGCCAACGCCTGCGCCTCGACCAGCGTCCGCCGCACGGCGTGCATCGCAACGCGCCCCACGACTTGATTGAAAGTCGTCAAAAAACCGACGATTTCGATGTCGGGTGTCTGCCGTAGGCGATGCAGTGCCCACGCGCTGTCCTTGCCAGAGCTCCAGGAAAGTAACACACGAGTGACCACCGATTATCTCCGGGGCAACGGACAGCCTTTGAGGTGCGTCGCGTCGATTGCCGACAACATGCAGAAGCCGCGACATTCGTGAGAACGACGCAGCATGACGGAGGAAAGGGACGCAGGCCGAAGTCGGCCTGCGTCCAACGCATGATTAGATGAACTTCGCGTACTTGTCGAGGAGCGGAAGCACCACATCAGCCTTGGCGGCGGGGACCGGGAAAATTGCCCGGGTGACACCTTTATCCGCCAGCCCCTTGAGCGGGTCATCACCTTCGGGGGCCATGGCAAAAAACATGCCTAGGGACACCGATGACGGATCACGACCGCGTCTAACACAGGCCGCGTGGACTTCCTTCAATCCACCGTCAAAGTCGTACATGCCGCCGATTGGCATCCAACCCGTGCAGAATTCTGCGATGTGATCCGCGGTCTTTGGGCCGGCGGCGCCGCCCATGACGATCGGTGGATAGGGCTTTTGCGTGGGTTTCGGCCATGCCCAACTCTTCTCGAATTTAATGTGCTCGCCGGTGAAGCTAGCCTCTTCCTTGGTCCACAGCTCACGCATCAACATCATATTCTCGCGTAGGATTTCGCGACGCTTTTTGAAGTTGAGCTTGTGATTGCGCATTTCTTCGACATTCCAGCCGTAGCCAATACCGAGCTCAAAGCGGCCACCGGACAACATATCAAGACTCGCCACTTCTTTCGCAAGCCAGATGGGGTCACGCTGCGCAACGAGGGTGATACCGGTCCCTAGTCGCAATTTCTTGGTCACTGCGGCACAGGCAGCCAGTGCGACAAACTGGTCATGCGTACGCCAATACTCTTCGGGCAAGGGTGGTGCGCCAGGGGAGCCGCCCCAGGGGGTTTCACGGCTGGTGGGAATATGGCTGTGTTCAGGAAACCACAGCGACTCAAAACCGCGCTCCTCGCAGGCTCCGGCCAATTCCATCGGCTGGATAGCCGTGTCGGTCGGGAACATGATGATGCCGATATCCATTGATACCTCTTCTCGTTAGTGTTTATTCGGGTGACCCCCGACGATAGGCGATTCCTCGCCCAAAGGCAACTCGCGGGCACTCTCCCAAGCGAATTGCTGCCGCACTTTAACAGATTGTTTTTAAATGTTTTTTAATCATCTCTTGTGGGGAAAATCGCCTCACGTGCCCCTAAGGGGCGTTTATCCTTCAGCGGAAACACCTAGAGCCATGTGTCGAGGCGACTCGTCTCTACGGCCCGCTCGCGCCGGGGGGGCATTCCGCTCACCGGCGGACATTGAAAAAGGGATGGCTCGGGCTGATCGCCCGCGCGTCTCCTCGGTCGCGTCCCATTGCCAAGCGGTCGCGGAGACGGCGCGACGCCCCGCGGAATGGACATTGGACACGCTTGCTGATTGCGGTGGAGAAGCCCACCAGACAGTCTGGCGCGACTATTGCCGCGTGAACAACCAATGCCATACATTATCTGAATGTAACGTAACGCAGATCTCCTCGGCAAAAACACACACGAAGGCCATGACGAACCAAACCGCTAGCGCTGCCGACAAAGTTTTAAATTCCCGCACCGACATATCGTCCTTTGACTTCCTGCAAGCATCCGCAACATCCGACGATGCCAAAAATGTATGCATTTTGAAGAATCGCACCGCGGCGAAAATTCCCACTCATCGAGTTATAGCAAAAATCAGGCCATTCGTGCTTAATAGCTTTAATTGTTTGTTTTTTATAGATAAACCTGCGGACGAAATTAAAAGATTTCGACGGCTTGTAAGGATCATAAGAATAAACACCTACAAATAAAGGTTTAAATGTAAAAAATGTTGACAGTTTTGGCGTCCGAGTCGGGAAGTCGCGGGGAATCGTATACGGTCAACGCCGCCGTAGTTGCAGGCAGCGGCGCCGTGCCAAAAGCCCGGACAGAAAATTCGCCTTAACATCCACGGCGATACGGCGGACTGACATCGCGGTTACCTTGACGCCCCATCAACGAGAGCCGACCGGAATCACAGTGCCGGCGCTACGATCCGTGGACGTACGCGCCGGGTTGACGCCGTGCCGGCGGCCATGTCAGCCGGGTAAGTCGCCCGCGCCCTTCGTGACGGATGCGGACGTCACGTCGCTTAATCGCCCGCGGTCAAGATGCTTTTCGCGGCCACCGCCAGCAAAAAGAGGACCAAGAATACGCTGGGCAGGCCCGGCAGAAAGGCCAACAACCCTATCAGATCGGGCTGACCGAGCAGACTAGGTCCAAGACTTAGCCCGCGGTTACTGGATGCATTACCCAACCAATAAAAAATAGTGAACGACCAGGCAACATAGATGAAGCCATACGCCATGAAGCGTTGCATCAAATTACTCAGCCGAAGCTTCGGCAAAGCAAGCGCCACCACAATAACTAGCATGCCATTGAGCGCGCCACCGGTGTGCGCCCTCACCCACCCCTGGGCGGTGCCATACATAGGAATTGGGAGGATTTTTCCGGGCCAAATTTCTATGCCTCCCAGCAGGGTAAACATCAACATAAAGCCTGCCAACATCGCAAAAAGAACGACCAGTAAGCCATTCCCAATCATGATTCGCTGTAATCTTTCCGTCATCACGCCCCCGTTGTTTTTATCCACGCGAATCCATACCCGTCTTATCTTGAAGAACTCTCCGGAAACGGAACCGGCATGTCGGGGTTATGCGTATCGAGCAGCGGCAAACGTTCGCCCGTAGGCAGTGCGGCGTGCCCGGCGATCCAGTCATGCATCCATTTCGGATCGTCTTCAGATCGTGGGTTATGCCAAGGCAGCAGTGCTCGCAGCAAATAGGGTCCCACATTGAAAATCATTGCCAAAATTTCTCGAAACACGGCGCCGATATTACGCGGCGCTCGCAGCAATCCGTCTTTTTTCAGCGCCGTCAACATGCCCACGAGACCATAGCCAATCACATGGCACGAGCCGTGAAGGACGCCAAGAGCCCGCGGCCAATACTGCCCGCTGTAGGCCATATAGACATCAAACGCTACCGTTTTGTGCTCGATCTCTTCGACCATGTGCATTAACCAAAAAGAGGTCACCTGAGGTGATGCATCCTTGAAAAGCGCCACGCGCTTATGAATTAACCAATGCGTAAATCCGTTCGTCATGCATTCGAACCCCGCGTTATAGGCAAGTTGGGTGCGTAAACTCATGCATGAGAGCCGATCGTAGGACCGGCGGAGCCGTGCTTCCACGGCCGCAAATTCTGGGTAACCATTTGCTTTCAGGAGATCATTCAACCGCCGATGGCACTGATAGTGCCGAGCCTCTTGGCCGTTAAATCCACGCATATCTGCTAGCAACGCCGGGTCCTGCACATACGCCATCGCTTTTTGCGTGCTTCTGATGAGGTAGGGCTCGAGGTAGGGCATTGTCAGGGACATGCCGTTGAATAAATGCGAACGGAACGGGTTACCGGGGATCCAATGGGGGGCCAGATCGTCCTGAAATTCGAAAGTAAACGGCCTCACGACGATCTCCGCGACCTGCTTCTTTTCGTACTGATAGGGGCGCTTTGACATACCGAACCTCATCGTTTTGAATCCGCGCAAAGTCCCACGTGGGCGTATCATCACCAAGATGATGCTAGTAATAGAGACTCTAGTTCGCCCTCCTTCGGCGCGCAAGGTAAACACGCTTGGCGAAGCGCTCTGAAAAATCCTCGATCAGCATCGTCTCCCGCCGGCAAAATTATGCTGGCGGGAGACAGATCATGCGCGGCGGCGAGGGTTGTCCGGGCATCGCGCGTTTAGCGGCGGGGCGCCGCCTGAGGACCGCGAATCAATTTTCCCGGTAGCACACCCGTGGCAACCCCGTCCTGATAGGTCAACTGACCACTTTGCACGGTCGCTTTGTATCCATCGACGCGTTGCACGAGACGACGCCCCGCAGCGGGCAAATCCCGCACGGCTTCCGGTGCGTGCAGGTGGAGTCGCTCAAAGTCGACGACATTCACATCTGCGCGCATGCCCGGAGCGAGAAGCCCCCGATCGTGGAGACCATAGGCACAAGCCGTATCCCGCGTTTGTAGCTTGACGGCTAGTTCGAGCGGCAGACGGGCACCCCGCGTCCTATCCCGAACCCAATAGCTCAACATATAGCTCGGGGAACTGGCGTCGCAGATAACGCCACAGTGCGCGCCACCGTCGGACAGGCTCAGCATCGCTCGGGGATGTAGCAACATCTCCCGAATCGGGTCGAAATTGGCTTCCGCATAATTGATGATCGGGTAGTAAATAAAATCACTGCCGCCCTTTGCCAGCATCGCGTCAAGGAGCACCGCCTGTGGTGTGCGTCCCGTCCGTTTTGCGATACCGGCGATGCTGCACTCCGGCGTAGGCTCATAATCCGGCGGATCGCCGAGCGGGTACATATTGTCAAAGTGCGTCACGAAAAAAGTGTCGAACTTGCCGGTGAGCGTGGTCTCCTCCGCCGCGAGCTGGGCGCGCATCTCAGGCGCCGAAAGTAACCGAATCCGCTCGTCGAACGGACGTCCCGCCACTTTCAGATAACTCGGATGCCCCTTGAACGGGTGCATCGGATTATCAAAGCTGAGCAGCATGCCTGCTGGTCGCGTTGCAACCTGCGCACGCAAATTTGCGCCGGCCGCCACGGCCTCCTCAGTCCATCTCAAGATATCGCGCCATTCGCCCGGGTTGTGGCTCGCCTGCGCCAGGATGAAGCTCACCGGCAGGCCTGTCTCGGTCGAGAGATCTCTCATCCAAGCAATATCTTCATGAAAACGGCCATGCATCCCGCCCAGCCCGAAGTCGCTCGCGATCTCGAAAACGCCGTGTCCAGCACGTGCGCAGGCACGCCCGATCCCGATCAACTCTTCATGCCCGGCGAAAGTACCCGGCACCGGCCTTCCATCCTTGGCCCGATGGAGCATCGTGCGAGACGAGGTAAAACCCAGCGCGCCGGCCCGCAGCGCGTCTTCGACGATATCCGCCATCGCCGCGATGTCCTCCGCGCTCGCCGCTTCATTCGCCGCGCCGCGATCGCCCATCACATAGCCACGGACAGCACCATGCGGAACCTGAGTGCCGATATCCAGCGCACGCGGGAATTTCTCGAGGGTGTCGAGATATTCCGGGAACGTTTCCCAGCCCCATTTAATGCCTTCGGCGAGCGCGCTGCCCGGGATGTCCTCTACCCCTTCCATCAATTGGATCAACCAGTCATGCCGATCTGGGCGCGCGGGCGCGAAACCAACGCCACAATTACCCATGACAAGCGTCGTGACACCGTGCCATCCGGAGGGCGCGAGGTAGGGATCCCAAGTAGCCTGGCCATCGTAGTGCGTATGGACATCTACAAAGCCGGGCGTCACCAGCAGACCATTGGCTTCTATTTCCCGTCGACCAGGACCCGCCTTGCCGCCCACCTGGGTAATTCGATCACCATCGATAGCTAAATCGCCGTTGACGGCGGGCGCCCCGCTACCATCCACAAGCCGTCCGCCCCGAATGACTAAATCATGCATTGCAGCACTCCCGCGTAATATCGTTGTTCTGGGATTAGAACCTATCCAGCGCGATGCGGCTAGCCGGACCACGAGATATCCGGAGAGCATGGTAAATTAGCCTTGCCGCTGATCTCTTTATAGCCCCGCCCCGTACCGGTGGTCTTTTTCTGAAAAAATGAAAGACATGGTGGTTGCTATCGTTGGTTTCAAAGGGGGGAGTAATGGAAAAACCCACTGCTAATCGAGAGATCTTGGCCGGGCTCGTCGAACGCGTCACCTTTCACAACGGCGACACGGGATTCTGTGTGCTGCGCATCAAGGCACGGGGCCATCGTGATCTGGTAACCGTGGTCGGACACGCCGCGATGATTTCGGCAGGCGAGTGGGTAACCGCTGCCGGGGACTGGACCAATGACCACACTCATGGCCAGCAATTCAAAGCCCATTTTCTCCGCAGCTCTGCGCCGAGCTCCCTTGATGGCATCGAAAAATATCTCGGTTCGGGCATGATTCGGGGTATCGGTCCTGTCTATGCGAAAAAGATGGTCTCCGCCTTCGGCACAACCGTATTCGAGACTATCGAGAATGCGCCCGAACGGCTCCGGGATGTCGCCGGCATTGGTCCCACGCGCGCCAAACGCATCACCGATGGATGGGCAGAGCAAAAAGTCGTCCGTGAAATCATGGTATTCCTTCACAGCAACGGTGTCGGAACCGCGCGTGCTGTACGTATCTATAAGACTTACGGGGTAGATGCGGTGCAGGTCATGATTGAAAACCCTTATCGGCTCGCGCGTGATATCCGGGGAATTGGTTTCAAGACCGCGGACGCCATTGCAATGAAGCTCGGCATAGACGCCACCGCTAGCGTCCGGATCCGTGCTGGGATCTCCTACGCGCTGAAGGAGGCGATGACCGCAGGGCATTGTGGTCTGCCGATAACTGATTTGATCTCGCTGGCCGAAAAACTGCTGGAAGTGCCAGCGGCGCTCGTCGTTACTGCACTGGATCTCGAACTCGCGGACGGCACCGTGATCCAAGACACATTAGGAGAGACGCATTGCGTTTTTCTCGCCAATCTCTACCGCGCCGAGCAGTCGATCGCGGTCGCCCTCCTTACGCTTGCGAGATCTCCCCTGCCGTGGGAAAAGCTCGATGCGGGAAAAGCGCTCGAATGGGTGAGCCAACGGATTGGGCTTAAGCTTGCGCCAAGCCAGAAGGCTGCGGTCACCCTCGCCATGTCCTCGAAGATCCTCGTCTTGACCGGCGGTCCAGGCGTCGGCAAGACGACCATCGTGAACGCGATCCTACGTATTCTGCTCGCAAAACAGGTCACCCTCCTGCTTTGCGCACCGACCGGCCGCGCAGCAAAGCGCCTCAGTGAAACAACCGGGCAGGAAGCAAAGACCATTCACCGGCTTCTCGAAATCGATCCTAAAACGGGCGGCTTCAAACGCAATGCGGATAATCTACTCGACTGTAATCTCCTGATCCTCGATGAGGCATCGATGGTCGATGTGCTTCTGATGAATGCGCTACTAAAAGCAGTACCCGCCCACGCCGCACTCCTCATCGTCGGTGACGTCGATCAACTACCCTCAGTAGGTCCTGGCCAAATCTTGGCCGACCTTATTGACTCTCGGGTATTGCCGGTCGTCCGTCTGACTGAAGTATTCCGACAGGCCGCCAGCAGCCGAATCATCACCACCGCACATCGCATCAACCAAGGACTGACACCGGATCTTGGCAAGCCGGAAGCAGAGAGCGACTTCTATTTTGTCGAGGCTGATACGCCGGAAGTCGCGGTTGCCCGCATTATCGAACTCGTGAAGACGCGGATCCCCCGTCGCTTCGGCCTCGACCCTATTCGGGACATTCAGGTGTTATGTCCCATGAACCGAGGCGGTATCGGCGCCCGTTCACTCAACATCGCCTTGCAGGCAGCACTCAATCCCGCAGGTGAGCATAAGGTGGAGCGGTTCGGCTGGATATTTGCGCCGGGCGACAAGGTTATGCAAATCGAAAATGATTATGACAAGGAAGTTTACAACGGCGACATCGGCTATGTGGACGCGGTCGACCCGGAGGCAGGAGAACTCATCGCGCGCTTCGATGATCACCTCGTAACCTATGCCGTCGGTGAGCTCGACACGTTGGTCCCGGCCTATGCCGTGACTATCCACAAGAGTCAAGGATCCGAATATGGTGCAGTCGTGATCCCGGTGATGACCCAGCACTACACCATGCTGCAACGAAACCTACTGTATACCGGCGTGACTCGAGGCAAAAAACTTGTCGTGTTGGTGGGCCAGAAAAAAGCCATCGCTATCGCCATCCAAAACGTCTCCGGGCGCCAACGCTGGTCAAAACTCAAAGAGTGGCTTCTCACACCACCCGTGCTTTCAGTTCCAGCGTAATCCACCGCGAGGGCATAATCGGTGTTGTGTCGTCCTTGACCAAATTACAAGCATCCGCCTGGGCAAATGCGCTCAGGGTTCAAGCAGATTGCAACGGATCGCAAGTCGCGCCATTTCCGCAACGGATTTCAACTGGAGTTTCGTCTTTATGTCAGTGGTGTAATTCGCGATAGTCTTGCCACTGAGAGACAGACGCTGTGCAATCTCCTTGACTGTCTCGCCGCTCGCAAGGAGAAGAAAAATTTCGAACTCCCGGATAGACAACGCGGCCACGGGCGAGCGTACGCCGCGGTTTGCCTGGCGCTCGATCCGAAGGGCCGTCGCAGGATCAACGAAGCGCTCGCCCGCCAGCAACGCGCGTAAGGCATCCAGCAGGAGGCTTGGCGGACTGCCCTTGTTCAGATAGCCCTGTGCACCGGCCTGCAGCGCTTGCCCCACATAGAACGCATCCTCCTGCACGCTGCAGGCCAGAATGCGTGCGCGGGGCTCCCTTTCCCTGATGCGCCGTATGGCCTCAAGCCCACCGATACCGGGCATACGCAAGTCCATGACGACGACGGCCGGCGCGAGTGCTGAAAAGGCGCGAACCGCATGTTCACCCGTATCCGCTTCGCCGACCACATTCAGATCGGCGGCCCGCTCGAGCACCGTGCGATAGGCATGACGCATAAAGGGATGGTCATCAACCAAGAGTACCGTACGGAACACAGTCTCTGTGCTTTGCATGGGCGAGTCTCCGAAGTCGTGTCCCCGGATTCTGGGAGGTCAAGGTAAAGATCTGCAATACCATCGCGAAGCTCCCCTCAAGGCCATCACCCCTACCGTAAACGGACCTCACCTTCGTGTACGCGACAAGTTTTTCAGTCGGCTCAATGGCATTGCTTGCTTTGCGACTGAAGTTTATTAAGAAAAATCATCTGTAGGCGCTTTTCCCATCTGGCAGGAAAATTTCCCTGCTCGTGCAAAAGCACTCAAGCGCTGGCCGCTACGGCCGGACTTGCGCTTTTTACGTCAGCAGAAAGATCAAGATGCAAGCGTCGCCTCACCGAGCCGGCGGACAAGTCGTCTTGTCGGCGCTAGGCGCGTTCGCCCTAGGCAAGGAAGACTAACTACCATGCACACATGATTCGCCGATTTCCGCTACCCACAGTGGCGTTTAGCCCCCGGGGGCTCCGGGATCGCAGGCCGAATCCGCTCAACAGCGCTGCAGTTAACGTAACGGACCCCGTGGGGGGGTTAGGTTAACTTGTGCTCTAGAAAATTTCGCGCCTATAAAGTGACCATAAGAGCCGCATACGGTTCAGTCAATCCACAGGAACGTTTTAACTGACTCGTTAGCGGCGAAAAAACTCGACGGGGACCACCACATCGTTTCGATCCGGTTAAAGCCCTGCGTCAATGCGGGTCTGGCTTGCGGAATTTCAAGACAAATTGGTTTGTCTTGCCGCGAATGGTGGGGTCGAAAACCGGGATGTTACCCGGATCGTTATCGTTTTTGAGGAGATTACTTGCCGCTTCCAGCACAAAGCCGGCGGCGGCCGCTTCGCGCTTGACCACTGCCGGATCTATGCGATGTAGCGCGGTTACCTGTGCTTCCGTGGCGCCCGGAAGCGCACAATGATCCACGATAAAATAAACGCCGCCAGGCTTCAGCGCCGCGAAGATAGCGCGGTTCATCCGGGCGATATCGATCTTTTGTACATGCTGATCGTGGTAGAGCTGACTCATGAAAACAAGATCGACCGGCGCCTCGAAGTGAATCTCAGCCATCGGCTGGATTCGATTCTCGATATTGGTATAACCCGCCGCGACCAGTGCCGTGATGCCCTCTTTCGCCTTCGGGAATCTGGTATCCAGCCACGTCGGATTGAAAGCAAAGACCTTACCGCCAGAACCCACGACGCGACTCAGCAAACGCGTGTAGTAACCGCTTCCTGGACCGATGTCGACGACACGCGCAGCAGTCTCGACCCCCGTGAGAACAAGAATTTGACTCGGTTTTCGGTCGCCATCACGGGCACGATCGGTGGCGGGCCGCTCGGGATCGGCAAGCGCCGCCACAATGGGCGGGGCTAGCGGCATCGCCGCCTGAGGCGATCCTCCGGCAAAGAGACCCAGGTACAGCACCATGCCAAGCATTAATCGATACGACACCATTGGCCTCCCCATTTATTTTATAAACCACCGATCATCGAACCCAATATCAACCCCCACGAAACTTCAGCCCTCACCTCGCGCGACCATCGCCTCGTATTCGGCAAAGGTAATCAAGCCAAGTGCGCGCGCCGTTATCTGGGCCGTCTCCGGCAGAACATGCTGCAGCGTATCGATGCGTTTCCACACCGCGAACGGTGTTTCAAGGGGAACCTGTGGCACGTACTTCGACTGCCTCGCTTTTTCATAACGATGCACGTAGCGCGGGCAGTTAACCCAAATCCGATTCACATCGACGCGCACGAGGTATTGCGCCTCGGGGTAGATCGCGAGCAACGGATGTTCGCGCAATAACGCCGCCGTTCCTTGCACGCGCATCCGGTGTGGATTTTCGAAATCGATGAAGAGCAGCCCAACTCGACGCTGCCCCACAATGTTGCCCATCGAATAGAACATACCGTTGCCGTCATATCCAGGGAAGATCAACGTGCAGGCATCCAACACGGTCACAAAACCGTACGGTCCGCCCTTGTAGGACACCGTGGGCTCGCCTTCCGGATCTACGCTGGACAGAAAGAACATATCGCGCGAGGCAACGAATGCCTGCTCTTCTGGGGTGAATTGCGCGTGAATAATCGCCTGGTCGAGTAACGCGGCGAGCTTAGTAGTCCCGAATTCCTGTTGAAGGGCGAGGTGTTCCGCCGCATAGATGGACTGCATGCATCCCTCCTGAATTGAAGCTTTGATCTGGTGTGCGCCAATCAATCTCTCCAGACGGGCCATCACGTCGCGAGATTAGCATCGCGACGCCCCGCGTGCACCGCCGCAAACGTCCGACCTTGAGCAGGACTCAGTCGCGGCCCCGCGCCCTCAGGAAAAAAGAGGGGTGGCGATGCCCGGAGCCATCGACAAAAGGGCTGTACTGAAGTCATTCCCCGCAAGGAGCGCCGTCTCGTCGTCCGGCACACCCGCCTTCCGAAGTTTGCCTCGGACACGATCGTTGGCTTCGCACACTGCGACCTTGACCCCACGACTTCGAAGCGTCTTTACCACCTCGCCGAGCGTCTGAATCCCGGTGATATCCATGAATGGGACGCGGCGCAACCGTAAAATCAACATCTCCGGCTTGGTATGGCTCTGCAGCAGCGCGCGCGCAAAATTCTCAACCGCGCCGAAGAAAAGCGGGCCCGCAATTTCGAAAACCAGGATCCCGCGCGGCAAGGCCCCTATCCCGAGCGTGGACAGCTCCGCACGGAGCGATTCCGCGCCAACCTCCTGGGTTTCCACGACCTCGGCCATGCGGTGCAGAAAATGAAGAATAGCAAGGATAACGCCCACGTTGACCGCAACGACGAGATCAGCGAATACGGTCAAGCCAAAAGTCACTATCAGAATCACGCGATCGGCAGTAGGCGCGCGGCGCAAAAGGCGGACGAAGTGGCCTACATCGCTCATGTTCCAGGCCACCACGAAAAGGATAGCCGACAGCGCCGACAGCGGGATACTGGACGCCAGCGGTGCGAGCAGCAGCAGGACACCCACTAACGTCGCTGCATGCGTCAATCCCGCCAATGGTCCCGTAGCACCACTGCGTATATTTGTCGCGGTGCGAGCGATGGCTCCCGTAGCGGCAAAGCCCCCGAAAAGGGGCGCCACGACATTGGCAAGACCCTGACCAATGAGTTCCTGATTAGAATCATGACGCGTGCCCGCCATGCCGTCCGCCACGACGGCGGAAAGCAATGATTCAATCGCGCCGAGCATCGCAATAGTGAAGGCGGGTCCGATGAGCGCAATGACTTGTGCAAGTGAGAGATGCGGCAATGTCAACGTCGGTAGTCCTCTGGGGATCCCGCCAAAGGCGCTACCAATCGTCGCGACGCCCGGCAGCTTTACTTGGGACTGTATCGCGGTCGCGACGAGCATGGCGACTAACGGCCCCGGCACGCCGGCAAGCCGCGGAATCCGCGGTGTCACAATGAGCAGCGCGAGACTCCCTAACGCGATCCCCAGTGTCGGCCAGTGGGCGTCCGGTAGTACTTGTAGCGAATGCCAGAGCTTCTCGTGGAAGTGTACGCCGCTGACGACGGGAAGACCGAAGAAATCATGCCATTGTCCGACAAAGATAATGACCCCGATGCCTGCAGTAAACCCTAGAATTACCGGCGTCGGGATGAATTTTATGACGCCGCCCATACGTGCCATACCAAGACAGACCAGGATGATGCCAGCCATCAGCGTCGCAACCTGCAATCCGCCGATCCCATATTGCGCGGTTACGCCGGACAGAATGACGACGAACGCGCCCGTGGGCCCCGCGATTTGCACCCTACTGCCGCCGAGCAGGGTCACCAGCCCGCCACCGATGATGGCGGTATAAATCCCTTGCTCGGGTCTCGCACCGGATGCAATCGCAAACGCCATCGCCAAGGGCAGCGCAACGATCCCCACGACACCGCCGGCCACTAAGTTCGGCAGCCAGTGTCGCCGCGCGTAAAGACCTGCTCGGTGTGCTTCAAAGAAGGCGATCATGGCGCGTCCCCGCTATTAATGTCCGCTCGGTCAGGACGCCCTTGATCAGGCGGTCAATGCCTCGCCTCGCCAAGGATACTCCGATCCGTACGCAACACGGCGGCCATGAAATATCGCGCGGGTGGGTATCGACTCGACAGCGCTGCAGCAACGATACCCAGGATGGCGCTAGTGCGGAAATTGAAAACCAGAGAAAAATCCAAATTTTCCCCCAGAGATCCGCCCAGCCGGCAACACGCGTAAGCGAGATCGCCGAGAGCGGATCAGTCCCTACTACCGTCGGCATCGTGATACCGCGAGGCCGGCGTGGCGGTTGCTGCGGGTGGTTCGCAGCGAGCACCACCATTGGCGTCGGACGACAATAGCCATCCGGCGTCCCCTTGCGTCAAGGTTCCGGCGGTACCGCGGCAAATAATGTCGCGAGATAGCCCGTCAGTTGCCACCCATTCCCGGGACGCAGGGTAATAAAGCCAGGATGTCATCACGCGACGACATCTCAATTAAATATTAATTTTCATTTTTTTCAGAATGTTAGGATAGACGAGCGCCCACGTCGGAGCACCGGTGTCGCCACCGCGCCCGTCACGCATTCGATCGCTGTTAGCGGAATGGCACGAAAATCGCATCTCGTCCCATGAGAGTTCACTGCAGGAGAGTTCCATGGTCACACATGCTCAGGTCGTCACACCGATCCGCGCCCGATACAACCCCGGCATCGCAATTTCGCGCGAGGCGGAAAAAGAAGAAACAGCTGTCCTGTCTGCGCTTGCCAAGCTGCAGCTCACGCATGCGCTGCAGGAAGAACTCCGCGTCGAGCAGGTCCTGCAACGATTTCTACGGGAAGTCAGTGACGTTCTTCCCGACATCAGCATGACTTATCGCGCCGCGGAAGGCGTGCTCAGCTTTGCCGGTGGCCTAGAGCACCAGCACCGTTGTCATTACCACCTCGATATCTTGGGTCATTCGCTCGGCGACCTGACATTCAGCCGAAAACAGGCTTTCGACGATGCAGAACAAGTTCTTCTCGAAGTCATGCTCTGCCGTCTGGTCTATCCCCTGCGCAATGCAATGGTCTACGAACGTGCCGTCCAATCTGCGACGCATGATCCCTTAACCGGACTGCAAGGTCGTCAGTCTTTTGACCAACACCTGCGTCATGAAATGGCCGTCGCTGCTCGTCATGGGACTCCGCTGACTGTGATGTTCGTGGCGGTCGATTTTTTCCGAAATCTCAAAGATCCTTTTGGGACGCTCATCGCAGATTATGTTCTGTGCGACCTCACGGAAATTATCAAGAGCTGCACCCGAAAGATCGATTTCGTCTTCCGCTATCACGGGGACCAATTCGCCATCATTCTGCCGAAGACCGACGAGCGCGGTGCCCGACCTCTCGCGACACGCATCTGTGCGGCCCTCACGCTCGCTGGGTCGGAGGTTGCCGAGCACCGCGTCCCTGTCACCGTGAGTATTGGGATGGCTGCCTTTCAGACACTGGATAACGCCGCCACACTAACCAACCGTGCGGAGCGCTGCTGTCACCAGGCGAAAGTGAGCGGCGAGAGCCGCATCGTCGACAGCGATAGTTGAAACCGTCGCTCGGCGTCTATTTTTAGCTGTTCATCCGCCGGAAAGAACTCAACTCACCGGTTCGCGCTCTGAATTTTCAGAGCGCCCAGCTGGACAGCAAGCGGCCACCTCGAACGACCCGATTGTTCGCGCCTCGCGCTAGCGCTGCCTCATCATCTCTTTGCCCGCCGGTCGGAGAATTCGCGCCACGCGATGCGACAAGTCACTTTTCGACGTCGCGTCGAAACTGAACCTAAGTGCCGCGGACCCACTTTGTTCAGAAAATTGCGACCAGCCCGTTTCCCCACTAGGCGCTCTCCCTCTCGCAACTCGCAAACGACTGCCTTGAGAAGATCTCGAGGCGCGCCGGCAAGCCAGCCGCGACCGCTACGCGCTCAGCAAGTCAAGGGTACCGCAGGTCAAACCTCATTCCTTTGAGGATTGCCAGGCCCGCCGACATTTCGTCAATCTAAATTAAAGCCGACGTATCCCTGCGCGGCGACTTCGTCGCATTTCTGTCGGAAGGTAGGGAGGCCGCCCGCATAGAGCAGGAAACCACGTTTCTTGCCCGGGATATTGGCACCCATAAACCACGAATCCGTCTCGGGGATAAGGGTTTCCGAAACCGTCTCGTCGACATGTTCAGCCCATGCCGCTTCAGCCTCCGGTGTTGCGGCTATACGCGTCAAATTATGCTCCCGCATATAGCGAATGGTATCTGAAACCCATTCAACGTTCTGTTCAAGGCAGCGTGGAACATTGCAGAAACTAGCCGCATTCTGCGGGCCTCCGCCTACGATGAACATATTAGGGAAACCGACGCTCTGCATACCAAGCAGGGTTTGCGGTGCGCTGGACCACTTATCTTTCAACGAGAAGCCATTTTCCCCGCGAATATCAATACGGTTGTGCGCTCCGGTAGCAGCATCAAAGCCGGTAGCGAGGATAATCACGTCGAAGGCATAGCTGGCGTCGCTGGTCGTAATGCCGGTCGCCGTGATTTCTTTGATCGGGGTGGCACGGAGATCGACCAAAACGACGTTTTCGCGGTTGTAAGCTTCAAAATATCCACTCTCCAATGGAACGCGCTTCGTACCAAAGGCATGATCGGTTGGCGTCAATAAGGCCGCCACTTTAGGATCGTTGACACGCTCTCGAA
Source organism: uncultured Pseudomonadota bacterium (assembly GCA_903825645.1). Classification (GTDB taxonomy): domain Bacteria; phylum Pseudomonadota; class Gammaproteobacteria; genus CAIKBL01. The sequence goes on from CAIKBL010000080.1 coordinate 67,978, forward strand.
TCTTGGCGCGGACAAATTCTGCAACCGTTTCGTTGGCGGCTCGATCGCGCATGATGTCGTTGAAGTTGGAAAACCAAAACGCAAAACCAGGCTCAGACCATAGTTTCTCGTAAATCGCCTGGCGTTCTTCGTCGTCAACGTCGAATGCTGATCTCGGATCGAATTCATGCATGAAGGCACCGAAGGATTCGCGGCACTTCTTGAAAATATCAGGGTATGCCGCGTGGATTCTTGCTTGGGTTTCTGCGTCTATTGGACCGTTACGCAAAGGTTTGCAGTAATTCGCCGTACGTTGAAATACTGTCAGATGGCCGATGTTTTTGGATATTTCTGTAATCAACTGGACGGCGGTGGCTCCGGCACCAATGACCGCTACACGTTTTTCACTCAAATCCACGGGCTCATGGGGCCAGCGTGCAGTATGCCAACTCATGCCCGAGAAACTGGCGTAGCCTGTAATGTCAGGGATGTAAGGGTCGGACAAGCCCCCTATCGCGGTAATCATGAAACGCGCACGCCGCGCACCGCCATGCTCATCCTTAACTACCCAGTCGCGACGCAGATCGTCATAGTGCGCACTGCTGACGCGTGTATTGAAGGCAATATCTCGACGAAGATCGAACTTTTCCGCAACGTGTTGTAGATATCGCAACGTTTCAGGCTGACCTGAGAAATGCTCGCTCCAGTTCCACTCGTCAAGTAATTCCTGCGAAAAGGCATAGCCGTAGGAATAGGATTCCGAGTCGAAACGTGCGCCCGGGTAGCGGTTCCAGTACCAGGTCCCTCCGACGTCACTGCCAGCCTCCAGAATACAGACAGAGCAACCTAGGTTGCGCAGTCGATGCAACAGATAGAGGCCGGCAATACCGGCGCCAATGATGACAGCATCGAAATCTTCCAAGGTTTGGTCAGCGTTCTGGCTCATGCTTCGTCCTCTTCACGGGTTAACGGGTCGCTAGGTGCGAGCAAAGAAAATCTCGGGGGTCGCCAAGACCGTAACCGACGCCTGCGCGTCAATCGCGCGACGAACGAGCCCACGAGCGGAATCCGGATAAACCGTACGCCAGTGGGCGCTTCCGGGCAAGTCAACAGGTTCCTGCGGGCAGACGCGTTAAGGCACTCCCACCAACTGCTTATGAAAAAGAGGTGTCCCGGCAAGGATCCGCGCGGGGTAACAACGTGCCCATGTTTTCGATATAATGCCCGGGTCCATACGGTCGCGCTGCGGCTAAGTTCCTCACCCCCGCAACGCACCCCCACGTACAGTCCCTTCCTCATGCAAGGAGCTTCGGTGATGCCCTCCCTACCTGCCGGTTACGCCATTGGCCCCATGGTCCCCGAGGAAATTGACCAATTAGGCGCATGGGCGACCGAGGAGGGTTGGAATCCTGGTCGACACGATCTGGCGATTGCCCGCAGAACTGATCCGGATGCTTTTATTGCGCTCCGCCGTCGGGGCGAACTTGTGGGTGGCGGGAGCATTTTTCGCCATCACGACGAGTTCGGGTTCATGGGACTCTTCATCGTCCGGAAGGACGTGCGCGGCACCGGACTCGGTGCGCTGCTCTGGCAGTGGCGCCTGGCCGCACTTCGCCAGCGTCTCGCCGCGGTAGCCACGATTGGGATGGACGGCGTATTTGACATGGTGCCCTTCTATACGCGCGGCGGCTTCAGGTTTGCCCATCGGGACCTGCGCTTCGAAGGGGTCGCACCAGACAGTCCACCCGCCCCACAGGCCCTATCGCTGAACGAAGTCCCGTTTGAACAGCTACTGGCCTTTGATGCAGAGCATTTCCCCGGTCCGCGGCCTCTTTTTCTGCAGCAGTGGCTGTTCCAACCCGATGCGCGGGGATTCGCACTGCGGGCGCACGGCGCACTCTGCGGTTATGGACTCGCTCGGCGGTGCCACCAAGGGTTCAAGCTGGGTCCTGTTTTTGCGCAGACCCCGTTGCAGGCGACACAGTTGTTACAGACGCTTTGTGCTTCCATCGCCGGCGAGGCCATTCAGATGGATATTCCAGAGCCAAACGAAGCCGGGCTTGCGCTCGCCAGCACACTTGGCCTGCAAGAAAGTTTTAGCTGTGCCCGCCTTTATTGTGGTCCCGATCCCGCACTGCGTATCGGACAGATATTTGGCGTGACCTCTTTTGAGTTCGGTTGAGCCCAGCGAGCGGATACGCAGACGCTGAGATTAAGAGCTCCCAATATCCGCGTTTTCCAAATACGCGAACGGAACACCAACCCGCTCCTCTCGTGTGCGCAGGTCTAACGTTCGCGTTGACTACAAACCTTCCGAGCTGCGATGTAGCGATGAGCTAGTCCCGACTCACCAATGAAGCGTCCTAAGCCACTACCTGACGGGGCAAAACGTCAATCGGCTCTGGCGCGGATCTCGGTGATGACATGGCTCCACTGGAAGTGTCCCCGCACATGCATTCCGTTAGCAAAGTAGACCGTCTCTGCAATATCGCGAGCCTGTCCCGGGGGGATAAAGAGTGACAGCACCTGCTCCGCTTCGCCGACCACTTCACAATTCGCCTTGTCATCGCAGTCCAGCGCGAGAATCTTGGCACGGATAGCGAATACCGCATAGCGCGACGTATTTTTCGCGCGACCGGTCAATTTGTAGGTCGAGCCGAATGAACCGACGCCGAAACGGAGTGCAGAGAACTCGAGTTGTTCCGGCTTAACAAGCGTTTTAGAGACTTCGATTTCGTGCCGATCGTAGAGCACATAGCCCACTATGCTGGCTACGAGCACGATGGTGATAACAAGAATCGTTTTCCGAAACGCCGGAAGTTTGAGAAACGCGATTGCGACGATCACAAAAAACAGGACCCAGAACACTCAAAATCCTCCTTACGCAAACCGTCAGTGTAGTCGATACCGCGACCGCTCCCCCGTTCGCGTGCCGATGTTTAGCCGCCCGCTGATAAAATGCCAATTAATTGCAAAAAATGGAGATTAAACAAATTCGTAATCCATCACGGACAACCACAACATCAACGTCGGCCTTGTTCGCGCCCAAGGGCTTCCTTTCCTGCTCCGCAGGCCTTACCCACAATACCAGCGCCACCATTGTGTCGACATGGCCGTTTCGTTATCCACGCTGAACTTTGTGACGGGGAAACAGTTGTCGCCTGGAGGGTGCAGCACCCGCGAGCGATGGTGAGGCGCAGCGGTATGCATCAGCACAGCCCCACTATCCGAACAATATAAGATGGCGTCTCGGGAGACCGATACCTCGCGCCGCGCATCAAACTTGATGGCCAACCGAATGCGGCCGGACGTATACGAGCGCGCGCGGGGAGCTCATTACAGGAACCTCGCCGCAGCACACCCAGGACGGTGTGCTCGCCTCCGATGGATACCCAGGAGGATAAGACCGCCCTGCACAAAATGAGGGCGAGCACACTGCGGATTAGCTTAGCGGCGGCGACGCAATCGCTGGCACCGCGGGGAGCCGCCCCTCGCACAGCCGGGCGATGTGAGACGACGCTTTCCGCAACGCGAGAGTCACATGACTTGGAAAGCTATAGGTCGGCCTCGTACTATGGGGATGGCGGCTTCGCCAGGCGCGTGACCTTTAAACTTCAACAACAGGAGAATATTGCTGTGACCGAGCAAGCGAACAAGAGCGATCCGAGCGTACGCGAATTACTAAAAGACTCACCCCGTAATTGGGGCAAATGGGGACCTGATGATGAAGTCGGAAGCCTCAACTATCTGACACCTGAAGTCGTCGTCAAGGCGGCGAGCTCGATCAAAACGGGGAAGGTATTCACGCTACAGGTGAAAATGGCCAATCCCGAAGGTGATCCGGTATGGCCTGGCCGCAGTGGCGCCATTCGTACCACCGTCATCGACGAGGGACACTGGATCGCGGGCAAGGGTCTCCATTTCCCTGGCGGCATGCACTACGCAGACGACTATCTCACGTGCCATACGCAAGGCTCTACCCAGTACGACGCACTGGGCCATGTGTGGTATGACGAACAGATCTGGAATGGCTATGACGCGAAGACAACCGTGGGCGGCCTCGCCAAAGCAAGCATCATGGCTATTGCCGAACGTGGAGTCGTCGGCCGCGGTATCTTACTTGACGTCGCCCGCTGGCGCGGCAAAGAGGTTCTCGACGGTGGCGAGACTTTTACGCACGAAGATCTGATGGCTTGCGCCGCCGCACAAGGGACGAAGATTGAACCTCGGGACGTGCTGGTCATCCGTACGGGCTGGATTGGCAAGTACTACAAAGTGACGCACGAAGAATTCTATAAGGACTTCATTGAACCGGGCCTCACGTACAGCCCCGCACTCGTAAGCTGGTTCAAGGACATGGAGATCCCAAATCTCGTGACCGACACCATTGCCAACGAAGTAACGATTGACCCGGTTTCGGGCGTGGCATTGCCTCTGCACAACGCGCTGATGCGTAACCTCGGCATCACCCTGACCGAAATCGCTTGGCTGGAAGATCTGGCGGCGGATTGCGCGGCCGATCGCCAATACACCTTTCTCTACACCGCAGCGCCGCTGAAAATCGTGAACGGCACGGGTGCACCGGTGAACCCCGTCGTAATCAAATAACGCAGGCGCGATTCCGGTGACCTTAGCCGGTCACCGGAATTCCTTTGTCAGTCTGGCTAACGCGCCGTATTAAAGAGTTTTAGATAGTCCGGAGAGAGCTTGTCGACGCCCTTCGTAGCCGCATGCTCGGCAATCTTCGCGCCCACAGCTGCCGTCAATTCACCGCGAAACACGTCATTGTTATCCCGTAGCCAGCCCTCGGAGGCGATGCGATTCGCGTTCAGTTTATTGATCCGAGGGATTGCGAAGCGGGCAATGAGTTCATAAGAACGCTTGGTCTCAGCCCAATCTGCCCAATGGTGATCGAGATGCAGAAAGGCCCCGAAGCCCCCCGACTGCGCGGTCAGTCGCTCAACCTGCGCGATGTAGTCATCCGGCGTGCCGATGACAGCAAAGCCCGTATCGATCATGTAGTCGACAGGATCAACCCCTGGGGGCGTGCCCAGCGGCAGCGCAGCAACTTTTGACATGTAATCAATCCAGCGCGCGAGTCCGTATTTCACGTTCGCACGAGCCTTCTCGCGAGTCTCCGCGACATGCACCGGGCCGACCAAACGCCAGCCGGAACGATCCATTGTTTTACCATGTTCGCGGGCTGTTTCCTCGGCGATGGCCCAGTTGGCCGCCAATGCGTTGAATGCTCCGGCGGAGGTGGCGCCGATAGACAGGAGGCTGAGCCCATGCTTGCCCGCAGCGCGGGCGCCAGTCGGGGAGACCTGATTGGCTACTGCAACTTCGATTCCATAGGGACTGTAGGACGGAAACTGTAGTGACGCGTTCCTGAGCTCAAACCAGTCGGTCTTGGCATTAACCGTTTCCCCATTCAACAGGCCAAGTAAAGGCCCGATGGCCTCCTCCATGTGATCCCGTGCATGTGCAGTCTTCAATCCTTGCATGTATGCATCAGAAGGCAACGATCCCGGTCCGACTCCGAACATCGCGCGTCCCCGGGTCATGTAATCCAATTGGCGAATACGGTCGGCCAGAATATACGGATGGTGATAGGGTAATGAAGATACTCCCGTCCCGAGCCGGATCGAGCGGGTGCGCTGGGCTGCAGCGGCGATAAACAACTCAGGACTCGCGATAATTTCCCACCCGCCAGAATGATGCTCACCCATCCAGGCCTCGTCGTAATTCAGTTTATCGAGCCATTCCACCATCTCCAGATCGTGCTCGAGGGCCAGAATCGGATTCTCATCAGGTGGTGTGTGGGGAGGAATGAATGCCCCGAACCGAAGCCTTGAATGCGCCATAGAGTGTGCTCCTTCGCGTTAATGCTTAATTATTCGTGCCGCCGTCCGGCGCGCCCAGGAGGTCGCCCCCATCGCACCTAAGACCCGCTCGGTCCGTGTTCCCCGCCGGAGAACCGGCAAGGGCAGAACAAGGTTAGTCGCAAACCGTCGACACGCTGCCGAATAGTATGCCAGACCCTGGCGGGACACTATCGACGGCCCGCAGACACTCACCAGACCGGATGCTGAGTGTGCCAGTCGGTCTCTTGCTGATAGGCCCAGCCCGCTCGTATCAGTAACGCCTCCTCGAAATGCCGGGAGACGAGCTGAAAAGCGAGCGGCATACGTACTGGACTGAAGCCGCTCGGTAGCGTGAGGGTTGGGCTCCCGGTCATATTGAACGGACAGGTGAATCGTAAAATAGCCGAAAGCAGCGCTGGGTCTGACCCGATGCCGGCCATCTGTGCAAGCGTCGGCGAGGCCACGCCGGCTGTCGGAATAAGGAGGAGATCGATGCTCTCGAAGAGGGCCGCCACGCGGCCGGTAAAATCATGGCGTCGCAAAATTATTTTTTGGTAGTCGAGACCACTGACGCGGTATCCGAGTTCGATATGCTTTGCGAATCCCGGACCATATTCAGCTTTCCGTGCGGGATAGGAGTTTTCATGCGCCACAGCAGTTTCAACTCCACAGAGCGGGCCCCAATCGGCAATCACCTGACTCGGATCGGGGAAGGTGACCGCGCGCAAATCACCGCCGAGCCGCGCTACCGTCTCCACGACGGTCGACATCATCGTCCGGGTCGTCTCATCCACTTCTTCGGAGTTCCAGTGGGCGTCGACTCCGATGCGTAACCCGCGGAGGCCTTGTGTCATTTCTCCGAGATAATCGGGAACGGGGACCTGAGACGCCGTCGGATCTTCGGGATCTGCGCCGGCGATGACGTGCAGCATCGCGCCTGCATCGGCCGCGCTGCGGGCCATCGGCCCAATGTGATCGAGCGTGGCGCCCAGCTCAAAAACCCCGTAGCGGCTAACCCGCCCCCAAGTCGGCTTCAATCCGGTGCAGCCATTGGCTGCGGAGGGAAAACGAATAGATCCCCCGGTATCAGATCCGAGCGAACCGTAGCAAAGCCCCGCTGCAGTCGCGACCCCTGATCCACTGGAGGAGGCCCCCGACCAGTGCGCGGGACTCCAGGGATTTACGGGGGGCCGTATTTGCGGGTGGTGACTCGCATAGGCGCCCTCGGTGAGTTGCAGTTTGCCCAGAATAACGGCGCCCGCCTCACGCAATTTTCGGACCACAGTTGCGTCTCGCTCGGGTTTGAAGTTTTGGTGTATCGGCATACCTGCTGCTGTTGGGACGCCTTTCGTCCAGCATAAATCCTTTACCGCGAGGGGAACACCGTGCAAGGGCCCGCGATAATGTCCTTGTTCAATTTCAGTTTCGGCCCGGCGGGCGTCTGCAAGCGCGTCCTCGGCCATCAGCGTGGCATAACTTCCGAGCCTGCCGTCAAGCGCCTCGATTCGCGCGAGTTGGGCGAGTGTGGCCTCCACGGGGGAAATTTTCTTAGCTCGAATCTGGTGGCCGAGTTCGAGCAATTCGAGGTAATGCCATGCTTGACTAGTCATGATGGGGACGTCCTCCTACAGGAATGGATAAGATCGTTAGGCGAAATAAGCATCCAGGATGCAACACGGCCGCGTCTCAGCGGTATACGCCAACCGCACCGCCCCGTCGATAGTGCGACTCTCCACGCCCGCCATTCGGTCTTTTCGCCGACCGCGGATCTGCCACAGACATTAGGCACCACCGCCTTGCCGGACCGGCGTCCGTAAGGGACACTTAGCAGCCCTGGGCGAAGCTCGACCGACACGAGCGTTCGTCGCCACGACCGCAGCCGGTCAAAAAATCAAAAATTCCTGAGGAGATGGCGTATGAGTACGGTTCTTTCGGAACGGCAGCCTTCGAGCGCCGTGGTTACACAGACATACGATGTCGTCGTTGCAGGTGCCGGGTTTGCCGGCCTGTACATGCTGCATAAGCTGCGTCAGCGCGGCCTCTCGGTACGTCTTTACGAAGCAGGCACAGGTGTCGGTGGTACCTGGTACTGGAATCGCTATCCCGGCGCGCGCGTAGACGTCGAAAGCGTCGAATATTCCTACTCTTTTTCGTCTGAACTCGAACAGGAGTGGTCGTGGTCGGAGCGTTATGCCGGGCAACCCGAACTTTTGCGCTACGCCAACCACGTCGCCGATCGCTTCGGCCTGCGGGAAAACATGCAGTTCGAAACCCGGATCACTTCCGCTACGTACGACGAGTCCGCCCGACGATGGCAGATCGGGACCAGCCGCGGCGAGAAAATCAGTGCTCAATATTGTGTTCTGGCCACCGGCTTCCTATCGGCTGCGAATAAACCGGACTTTGCCGGCATCGATAGCTATCAGGGCCACCAGTACCAGACCTCGCGCTGGCCGCATGAAGACGTGGATTTCACGGGCCAGCGGGTAGGCATCATCGGCACCGGCTCTTCTGCCGTGCAATCCATTCCCCACGTCGCCCAACAAGCGAGCCATCTTTTCGTATTTCAGCGCACGCCTTCGTTTTCGATTCCATTGCGCAATGCACCCCTGGATAGGGAATACGAGAAACGTGTGAAAGCTGACTACAAGGAATGGCGGCGGCGACAACGCGAAGATTCGCGTGCCGGCTTCATCGCCGTCAACTACCAGCCGGCGTCGCCCAACAACAAGTCAGCGCTGGAAGTCACCCCTGAAGAGCGCCTCGCCGACTATGAAATGCGCTGGGCTTCCGGTGGCTTATGCTTTTATTCTTCGTATATCGACTTACTGACGAGTATTGAAGCGAATGAAACGCTTGCCGAATTTGTGCGCGAAAAAATCCGCGGAAGAGTCAAAGATCAGGACGTTGCGGAACTGCTCGTCCCTACAACCTATCCCATCCTCAGCAAACGCCTTTGTGCGGACACGAACTACTACGAAACCTACAACCGTGAAAATGTCTCTCTCGTGTCCATCAAGGATACGCCGATCGAAACGCTGACCCCGAAAGGTCTGTGGGTAGGCGGCAAAGAATATGAACTCGACAGTATCATCTTCGCTACCGGCTTTGATGCCGTGACCGGCGCAATCAGTAAAATTGATGTCCGGGGGCTAGACGGACAGGAGCTGAATGCCCATTGGCAGGGCGCACCCCGTGCATATCTCGGACTCATGAGTGCCGGCTTCCCGAATCTATTCTTTCTCGACGGGCCCTGCAGCAATGGCGCGTTGGTCAGTCCAATGCTGCTTTCCGAGTACCAGGTCGAGTGGGTGGATCGCTGCATCGGGCAACTCGGCACGGAAGCCGGCACGGCCATCGAGGCAAAACCGGACGCAGAAGATGAATGGATGGAGCACATGAACACGGTCAGTGCAGGCAGCCTGCTTCACCTCGCTAACAGTTGGTATATGGGCGCCAATATCCCCGGCAAGCCCCGCGCGCTGTTGGCTTATCTCGGTGGCCTGATCAACTACAAGCAGCAATGTGAACAGGGTGAAGCTGGGGGATACGGCAAATTCGTCGTGACTCGCTGACCAACAAGTCCCGGACTGCGTTTCAACCGCAGCTCGGGACCTCCTGCCCGGGAATGTGACTTCCGAGGTCCGAAACGCGTCGCCGACTCAACCCACAGCGCTTCCGTCGATCCGTGATAACCTGTAGCACCAGATCTGATCTGGTTTAGCTCAGGATGTGTTCGGCATGAAAATTCGCACCAAATTTGCCTCGTTTTCGGCCGCAATCGTCCTGCTCGATATGCTGCTACTCATACTCACGGCCGGACTCCTACAGAATCAAAACCAACTCATCGAGGCTCAGGCCTCGACGCAGAGCTCCCTCCGGCTCACCGCTGAATTGCGACAAAGCACCGAAGATCTGACGCGCCTAGCCAGAACCTATGCAATAACGGGGGATTCGCATTACGAAAGCGCATACCGACAGGCTCTAGCCATACGTAACGGTAAAGAGCCGCGTGCGGATGGCCAACAAATTAGTCTGCGCGAACTGATGCGGCGGATGAGCTTCACCGCGGCGGAGATCGCAAAATTGAAAGAAGTAGAAGACAAGGCAAACAGGCTAGTGGCGACTGAAACCGCCGCCTTTCAAGCACTCGAGGGTCATTTCACCGAGGTGCCGGGTGGCACGAGTCTCAAGCCTTCCGACTACACGCGCGTGGCCGCCCCGGATCGCGATTTTGCTATCCGAATTATGCACGACTCCGGATACCACGCTGACCACGCCCGCATCATGACACCTATTAACGAAGTCAATGCCATGGTCGAGACGCGTACCAGTGCTGAGCTCGGGGCGTTTGCCGAACAGGGGCGGCTCCTCATCAACGCTACCGTATTGGTGGGGTTACTCCTGGCGGGCTTAATTATTGCCTCGCACATCCTTGCGCAACGTCCGGTACTCACGGCTACACAGCAGGTGCAGGCGGCATTGGAAAACCTTTGCGCCGAAGAAAGTGGCCTAACCGCAGCCCCTCTGCTCGTCACGAGCAATGACGAAATCGGCGGTATCGCCGCTGCCCTAAATAAGCTGATTGACAAGTTGTACAGCAGCGTAGCGCGCATTCACGAATCAGGAAAAGAATTATCGGCATTTTCGACCGGGTTGTCCGTCTCTACGGATCAGATCGAAACGACCCTGAATGGTCAGCTGCGCGCTACCGATGATGTTGTAGCGTCGGCAAAAAGAATTTCGGAGACCGCAGAAGTGCTCGTGAGGACGATGGCCGACGTCGTACGGTCTTCCGACGAAGCAGCAGAATCAGCGGGACAAGGACAGTCTGGACTCGCGCGAATGCGGACGACGATGGAAAAAATGGAAACTTCGTCCAGTGCAATTGCACATAAATTGGGCATGATCACAGAGAAGGTCACGAACATCACCGGCATGGTCACGACCATCAACAAGGTGGCGGACCAAACGAATCTGCTTTCCCTGAATGCTGCAATTGAGGCAGAAAAAGCGGGAGAGTATGGCTCCGGCTTTTCAATCATTGCCCGCGAGGTTAGGCGACTGGCCGATCAGACCGCCGTGGCGACGCTCGACATCGAAATGATGGCCGAGGAAATGCAGGCAGCAGTTTCAGCCGGGGTGACGGGAATGGAAAAATTCGTGCTTGATGTGCAGAGTGCTGTCCAAGAGGTTCATGATATCAGCAGTCAGATTGGGCGTATTATCGCCCAAGTTCAGGGGCTCGGCCCACAATTCCAAGCCGTCAATGAAGGCATGGAGTCACAGTCTGTCGGCGCTCACCAGATTTCGACTGCCATGATTCATTTGAGTAATGATGCCAGGGCCGCAGCTGAATCCCAGATGGAACGTCGTTCCGTAGCCCTGGCCACAGTTGGCCGCGTGGCACACGCACTACTGCTCGAGGTCGATCTTTTTCGTGCCGCGACACCCGAAATTTCAGCACTGTCGTCCGCGGAGCACACCGCTACCGTCGGGGAGAAGGACAAAAGCATCCTTACGATGGCCTAGCTACCAATACGTGCGCGACAAACGCCTATCGGAGAAGTCTCCTCGCGGCGCAAATCTTGAATTCGCCTTAATCGAGTGGAAGAAAGCAAGCCAATGACCCTCACTATCCGTCCCGAATGGCTCGCGCAAGTGACCGAGGAAATCGTGGACCCTGGGCGCCGCATCATCGATCCGCATCATCATTTCTTTACAAAAAACCCTACCTACCCCTATTACGATCTAACCGCCCTGCACGCAGACACTAGCGGCCATGGTGTGCTTCAGACCGTTTATCTCCAATGCTGGGAGGGGTATAGAACCGAAGGCCTTGACGCGATGCAGGTGGTTGGTGAAACCGAATGGGTGGACCAGATAGCGACGCTTGCGAGAAATAAGCCGGAAGCGGCTCAAATAGGCGCCATCATGGCGACCGCCGATCTACGTCTGGGCGCACGCGTACGTGATGTCCTTGAGGCGCACCAAGCTGCGAGTCCTCTTTTTCGCGGGATCCGCCAGATAGCAGCTTGGGATCCCAGCGCAGATCTAAACTCGCGCAAGGATGTGTCGCATGCAAATCTTTATGGGCAGGATAATTTTCGACAAGGTTTCAAAACCCTCGCGCTTATGGGGCTCACCTTTGACGCGTATCACTACTTCCATCAAACGCCTTATCTCACCGCACTCGCGCAGAATTTTCCCGAAATACAGATTGTGCTGGATCATTTCGGCACGCCACTTGGCGTTGGTCCCTATGCGAGACGACGAGAAGAGATCTACGCAGTGTGGGCAAGAGATCTGACCGAACTCGCGCGCTGCCCCAATGTCGCCCTGAAACTCGGTGGGCTGGCCATGCCTCGTTGCGGATTCGGGTTTGAAAACCAGGCGATTCCACCTAATTCCGATCAAATCGTCGCCGCGCAGGGACATTATTATCACCATGCGATAGAAGCCTTCGGGCCAAGTCGCTGCATGTTCGAAAGCAACTTCCCTGTCGATAAATGTGCCGTCTCCTATACCGTCCTGTGGAACGCATTCAAGAAAATGGCGGCCCGTTATTCCGTTGCCGAGCAGAATGATCTCTTCGCGGGGACCGCACGTCGTGTTTACCGGATAGCATGACCGAAACCGGCACGAGAGCGCAGCAGTGTTGTTTCCTGACACGTAGTAGCCCGATTTGCGGCCGGTAGCCAACCTAGGGCTCGAACTGGTAGTCCCAACCGGGTTCGACAGCTCGCTTGCTCAGGCTGGCGCCCTACCCTCTCACAGCGGGGAACACCCACGACGTCGCCCGTGTGCATCAGTAGGAAATCATGACTTTTGTCCGCCGCGTCCTAACCGGAGGGTTTCCGCGGAAGGATGAATCCGCAATGAACGACAATCATCTTGACCGGTTTTAACACCTGGCGTCGAGCCCGTACGACCGAAGGTTGGCCGTTTTCATTCATCGCTCCGCTGAGGAGACGGCGGATGACCGTCACAGCCGGGTGGCCTCCGCGCAAAGATATTCCTGACACCGGCACGAGCGTCGAGCAACCACGCACATCCTTTTTGCCGATCCCCCGCTTCGTATCGATCGGACCTGAGGCCTTCGTGGCATGACCGCAGCGCTCAAGATCCGGGCCACCGTAAGCTTCTTAAGCCGCCGATCGTGCGACAGCGTGGCCGCGTTTAGACCGATGCTCGCTCGCTGCCGTCGCTTTGCTCGGCAAAGCCTCGTTCTCCTAGCGCCGTCCTTCATTAAAATAACTCGCAATTATAGTGCGTTCATTAATAAAGTCGGGGATTCAACGGCATGAGAGAGGACCACGCACTTTCCGGTCGACCTCGCGTCAATCCTGGTGTGGGGGGATCGTGTGTCCCTCCGAAGCTGTCGGCGACTGAACGAAACCGCATATTTCTGGCTTTGGACGCGGAATGGGATGGGTGGTGTGAGTTTAAATCGGGGTGAGAGCCGATCCGTCTCAGGGTGCTGGGGCAAGCACCAGGCCTTCTACGCGTCAGCCTGATGACCCGCAAACATACCGTGCGCCACGGAATTACCTGGTCATTTGGGCGGTCTGGATACTTTCTGGTTAGACACCGCCTGAGGTAATCCCGCAAGAGTGGATCAGGTCGATCTTTAGACATCACATGAAGTTCGGCGGGTGCGCCGCCGATTCGGTCTTTTCATCCAGTGACGAAACAATAGCATAGCTCATTATATTTTCCTTTAAAGGAAAATATAAAATTTAATTGATTTTTTATTTTAATAATTTCTTTAAAGGATTAAATTAAA
>CAIKBL010000081.1 GCA_903825645.1 uncultured Pseudomonadota bacterium
AAGGATGGCACGACCGAGCAAGGCAGCATTTCGTACGGGTGCCTACAAACGAAAACGCTGGCGAACAAGCAGATGAGCCGGCCATGGAGGAGCGACTCATTCAGGGGGATGCCGGCACGTGTATCTTTGAGGCTGAACAAAATGAGCCCCGTGATGCAGGCAAGATTCAAAGGATCACAATACTTCGGCAGCAAGGGCGTAACCCGAGTGAGATGATTCGAGTCATTGCCCGTGGTCTTAGCGAGAGCGCGGCTTTTGCTATCGAGTCGCTCTTAATACGGAGTGTCTATGGTCTGCATAACTTGACGAATGCAGTGGAAGGACACCAACAGGCTCGATTCAGGCCATACGGTGAGTGGCAATACATTCAGGGCTATGATCTGCCTACAGACGCCCATGGCAATTTCCAGCCGGATGTTGCACCCGGCTCCTACGTATACGTGTTGCGCGACCCTCAGACTGAGGAGGTCTTTTACGTAGGGAAGGGCACGGGCAACCGGTTGTGCCAACATTTCGAAAATGCCTTAGACCCTAGGTATCCTGGGGGCGTAGCGCGCCTTGACCGAATCCGCAACCTTCTCCAACGCCATAACCAATCGGATATCGGGAGAATTGTGGCAAGAGTAGACACCGGGGCCTTGGCCTATGTCGTCGAGTCTTTCTACATGAAATTTGTTATCGGGTTCCAAAATCTGGCCAACATGCAGCCTGGGCATCTCTATGGGATGTTCCGGTCGCACGGGGACTGGGCTCAACGACATGGATTTGATCTCCCAACCAAAGTGGGTGGCGCGCGTATGGAACTGCTCGATACATTCTTGGGGGAGGGATTGGATACGTTGCTCTATGAGGTTATTTACGCGCCGCAGGTGCAAGACCAGTTGGTCCATATTGGTCCCCCAAGCTTGGTTGGCGCTGGCGAATTGGCAGTGCTCGCGACAATGAATGACCCTCCCGATCGGATAAGGCTACGTGTTCAAGTGCGGTGTTCGCGTCGAATTCAGATGTTCTTGATGCCTATGGGCGCTGATGGAAGGCAATGGATGTTGAATCGTTTTGCGAAACTGGGTCTCGTTGTGGCTCGTCCAAGTGATGGCATGTTTGGGCCAGTATGCTGGGCGAGGGCGAATAATATGAACATTACGCCGCAAGTTGCGATTGAACGGGTGAGCAGACTGATTGCTTTTGCGAGCGCGCTTGCAGCCGAAAATAATCAGACACGGGCTGATTTTGCCCAGTTTGACGACTTGCTGCAGTGGATTAATTAGTTTCGCTCGCATGATATGTAAATGATGTCGGGACGCGGTTGCGAGACTGACATTAGCGAGGTGTTCGCATGGTCGGGCCTCTAAGGCCACCAACATTCATTAGATTAAACATTGCTCGGACTGCCGCGTGCAGCCACTGTGTCCAGCTTTGAGAGCATCGACGTTAAACGTATCGAATAGTTCGAGCACAACAATGTGTCCGAGTTCGGCATGCCGCTAGTCGCGTCATATTTTGACGCTTCTCTCCATTAAGCTGTTTTTCCCCAAACCGGAGTCATTCCCATGAACGAAAACGAGGATTTCGAATTCGTCGACGAACCGTTGAATCTCGACGAGGTTTCCCCCGAGGTCCGCGCGCAACTTCTGGGTGCGTTGAACACCCCACAAAACTGGGCCGTCCTTGATGTGGCTGCCTTTCTCGCAGGCCCTAACAAGGGTGAAAACCCGGACCTTGGGCAGCCGACTGACCGCTAGTGCAGAGGCTCGCAGTCTATTCGGAGTAAACATCCATGGACTACCACGAAGCATCGATCATCGGCAGCCGCGAGCGCCAAGAGGACGCTAGCGCCATTCATGTCCGCGCGGATGGCTGCGGCGCCTTGCTGGCAGTTGCCGATGGCCTAGGGGGACATGAGGGAGGGGATGTCGCAAGTGTGCTCGCCGTTCGGGGCTTTGCCAGCGACTTCCTGAAACCTGATCGCCTCGCGATGAGGGAGCGCTTGAGGCGAGCACTGCGCGCAGCCCACGACGCGCTGGCGGAACGAATTAAGCAAGAACCTGCTCTGGAGGATATGGGTACGACACTGGTGGCCGTATCAATCACGCGGAGATCACTGCGTTGGATCAGCCTTGGCGATTCCCTGTTGCTCCTGCTCCGAGAAGGTAAGCTACGCCGCCTGAACGACGACCACTCGTATCGTCCGATGCTGGATTTCCTGGTCCGCTCAGGTCATCTGACCGCCGCGCAAGCCAGACGCCACCCTAACCGGAATTCTCTACAGATTTGCCTCGACGGCGCCCAAGTTCCAAAAAAGTTCGATTGCCCAAAAACCGCCGTACGGTTGCAAACGGGCGACCGAATTATGCTCGCCTCAGACGGGATCGAGACTCTCGAGCCTAAGGAGATAATTACCCTGCTTGGGAGTAGCCCTAGCGCGGCAGAGTGCGCGGCAGGACTCATCGAAGCGGTCCGTGGCAAGGCCGTTCCTAACCAAGACAACACCACGATACAGGTTGCTGTTGTTGGCTGAAGGGCACGACTGTTGGCGCCGCTTTTCAAGCCAGCGAGATCTCCGCAATTGAGGGCTCAGCGGAACCCGACCCCAAAGTGAGGCAACTTTTTGCACAGTTGCCCCCGGCGTTAGCCGAGCCAGCCCTAGCCCCGACAGGGGGCTCGCAAATCAAAACCGGCAACACAGCCTGAACGGCTGCCGTAATGTGCGAAGAAGGGCGTGGCTTCCGAACGTCGATTAGGTTTCTGCGATGAATTACCACCCGATCCCGAGGAAGCCGGAATCGAGACAGCCCCTCTTGGGGGTTTTGGCGTTCTGCTTCTGGGCGTTCGTCCCCATAGGCAGCACGATTGAGCCGAAAACTACTCGTTGAAGTAGCGCTAAGGGTTTTGAAGGAACCTAGGATTTTTTCAACACTTTTTCCACACCCCAGCAGCGGGCGAGAAATTGTGAATTGAAGATATTGAAATATAAAGAATTTCTGGTGGGCGATAGTGGGATCGAACCACTGACCCCTGCCGTGTGAAGGCAGTGCTCTCCCGCTGAGCTAATCGCCCGGATGAACTGGGGAGTTAATTCTAGAAGCCGCACGGGCTGCGGTCAATGCGGCCCGCGCGTCATACAGTGTCCTTCACCTCCACATGATAAGGTCACCTGTTTTTTTTCGAGAAACCTTTCCCCGATTGACTAATTAGCATCGATAATAGACGGCGTAAGCATTCGCAGCGAGATTTTGATGTACAGCGGTAAGCCATTTGCGAACAGTCGCATCCTTCTCACGAATGACGACGGGATTGATGCGCCAGGGATCAAGGTATTGGAAGAAATTGTTCGAGCGTTCACCGATGACATTTGGGTGGTCGCGCCGGACCATGAAAAAAGTGGCGCGGGTCATTCCGTTTCTTTACATACCCCCATTAGGTTACGGAAGACGAGCGAACGGCATTATGCCGTCATGGGCACCCCGACTGACTGCGTACTAATGGCGTTTTACGAAATCATGAAAGATCGCAAGCCGACTTTTTTACTGTCGGGCATTAACAATGGGGCCAACTTGGCAGAAGACGTCACCTATTCAGGGACCATTGCCGCGGCAATGGAGGGCACCTTGATCGGACTCCGCTCGATCGCGCTCAGCGTTGTACGACCGCTTGGCGAAACGGCCCGTTGGGAGGGCGCATACCGATATGCACCTCCGCTATTACACCAACTATTGAGCGCTGAAAACTGGCCAACGGGCAGCTTCATTAACGTAAATTTTCCGCAATGTGACGTGACAGAGATCACAGGCGTGCGGGTCACACGTCAAGGTCAACGTCCACCCGGTGCGTTCAGCATCGATCCCCGTATAGATAACCGGAATGTTCCCTATTACTGGGTAAAGATGGCTTATCCGGAAGGCGAAAAATTGGTAGATACCGATCTACATGCCATCGCTGAGGATGCGGTATCCGTTACCCCTCTTCAACTCGATCTGACCAACTACGAATGGCAGCGCCAGTTACGCGAAGTGCTCACTAATTGAACGCATCAAAATGCGACGTTTTCACGCCGCGGTTCGCAATCCTGAGTGTCGAACATGCCGCTACTGGCGGGCGGTCGTACCACCGTCGATCACCAGGATGGTGCCGTTGCAGTAAGAGGCCTCGTCACAGGCAAGAAAAAGACAGCCGTAAGCCATCTCCATCGGGCTGCCTGCACGTGCCATCGGGGTCAACTGCGTCGCCACCGCCTCATCCTCGAAGATATTCATCACCGATGCGATCATCGGCGTATCGGTGTACCCCGGACACACCGCATTAACGCGAATGCCTTGTTTGGCGTAAGTCGTGGCAAGCGCACGCGTGAGACTAATGACCCCACCCTTGGCGGCACAGTAAGTGTGCGCGGTCGGCATCCCAACGAGCCCCGAGATACTTGCCACGTTAACGATGGCGCCCTTCCCTTGCTTTAACATCTGGATTAGAACGGCGCGATCTATGAAGGCCGCGGCATCAAGATTCAGGCCGATCACCTCG
Source organism: uncultured Pseudomonadota bacterium (assembly GCA_903825645.1). Taxonomy (GTDB): domain Bacteria; phylum Pseudomonadota; class Gammaproteobacteria; genus CAIKBL01. The sequence continues at coordinate 4,519 of CAIKBL010000081.1, forward strand.
CGCCATTTATCGATGGGGGTGTCCGCTAGCGGCATCATCGAGTTCAGGCTCTTCTCACCCCAACTCCAACCCACACTAGCGGAGTGCACAAGGATGTCCACCCGACCATAGGCGGCGACGGTTGCCGCGACAATTTCATCTGCGCTCTCGGGTCTGGACAAATCCTTCGCCAAGACCATTCCGTCCCCGCCCGCTGCCCGTGCGCTCGCGAGCGCTTCATCGAGATTAGCCTGGGTACGGGACACCCCGATCACGGTCGCGCCCTCGCGCGCAAAAAGCTCCAGACAAGCCCGACCAATGCCCGTCCCAGCACCCGTGATAATCGCCACTTTGTCTTGCACGCGACCTGTCATGAAAGGCTACTCCGATGATTTAGTCCTTGTTGTCTCATAGGCGTTCGAGGAGCGTTGCGTTCGCCATCCCGCCAGCCTCACACATGGTTTGCAACCCATAACGGCCATTGCCGATCTCAAGCGCCCGCAAGAGATTCGCGGTCAAACGGCCACCGGAAGCGCCGACCGGGTGCCCTAGGGCAATGGCGCCCCCAAAAACGTTTAGGCGTGCCATATCGGCATCTAAGGCACGTTGCCATGCAAGCGGAACGGAAGCGAAAGCCTCGTTGACCTCGTAAGCATCAATTTGGCCGATGCCGATCCCGGCCCGTCTGAGGAGTTTCTCGGTTGCCGGGATAATCGCGGTTAACAACATCATAGGATCATCTCCCATCACGGCAAAATGACTGATTGCGGCGCGGGGTTTAAGCTGCAGCCGAGCGGCGGTTTGTGCCTCCATGATGAGCATTGCGGTCGCCCCATCCGATACCTGACTCGAATTTCCGGCGGTCACGCTCCAACGGATCTCTGGAAACCGGGCAGAAACCGCCTCATCCTGAAAAGCGCAACGCAGGCTTCCTAATTTCTCCAATGTCGTATTCGGCCGCAGACCTTCGTCGACGCTCACCAGCCGCGTTTGCCCGTCAGCTTGCGGCACCCGAATCGGGACGATATCGCGCGCCATCCCGGCCAGATCTGCCGCGGCCCGATCATGGGAACGTACACTGTAGCTATCCTGATCGGTACGGGTAATGCCCCAACGAGCGGCCACGCGTTCGGCCGCAATCCCTTGATGGACCGTGCCTTGTGGATAGCGCGCATGGAAGCCGGGTCCTTCGCTGTCTTTACCCATCCGATTGATGCGCATCGGCACCGTTCCCATCATCTCTACGCCCCCGGCGATGACGACGTCATAGGCCCCAGCGATGACCCCCTGTGCTGCGAAATCCATGGCTTGCTGGGTCGACCCACACTTCCGATCCAGCGTCACGGCGGGTACCGATTCCGGGAAGCCGGCGCAGAGTACTGCCTGTCGGCCGATGTTGCCGGCTTGCTCCGCTACTTGGATAACACATCCCGTGATGACGTCCTCCACCAACGCCGGATCGACGCCGGTGCGCTGCATCAGGCCCTGCAGGACTTGCGCGTACAAATCCACGGGATGCAAGCCCGCCAGCACGCCATCTTCCCGACCACGCCCAAAGGGGGATCGCACAATCTCAACAATCACGGCGCGTCGCATGCAAGACTCCCTAAATTATGATTGCTTTATGAATCTCTACTTGAAACGACGGAGTGACAGACTGAAGTCCTCTGCCGCTATCTGGACCACAGGGGAAGTCGCTACCTGCATTAACCGACGGACTTGGTCGAGCTCTGACGACGACAGGTAGGGGTAGGTGGTTTTCACCGGACCTGACGCCCACATCTTCTGCAGATCCGGCTCCGGCACGAGCGCGCGAAGAATCAATTCGTCGTCATTATCCGTACCGTACCGCGCGTGCAATTCTGCCAAGGTGGGTTGCTCTGGCGCGTGCGCGGCGATTTCCTTCGCGCGCGGTGCTGCCATGATCCGGTCCAGTACATTCGGATCAATCGGCGCCACGGTCTCACCATAATGGCGACATGCGTACTGAATTACTTCGTCCGGAATAACCGAGTAGCGCTTCCCGGTCACGATATTCAATACCGCGAGTGTCCCTACGAGTTGACTGAAAGGCGTCGCCATCCCCGGATAACCGAGTTCACGCCGAACGACGGCGGTCTCGGCCAGTACATCTTCGAGTCGCTCCGACATATTGTGTTGCACGAGTTGCGCCTTCATCGTGCCGACCATTCCACCCGGGATCTGGTGCTGAATCGACAACATGTCGTATTCGGCGTACTGATTCACCAGAAAACCCGCCGCCTTGCCTACCTTCTCGAAGTGGGCAGACACCGGCGCAAACAATCGGGTATCCAGACTATGCGTATGTCCCAGCAATTCAACATTCCGGACCATGATTTCCGTCGAGGGCACCGATGGGCCGTTAGCCATCGGCCGACTAGCCGTATGGAGAATACTGACGCCCAGGTCGAGTGAATCGACATAGGCTTTGGCAGATTGGCCAAGCAGGTTATTGGAGTGGAACTCGATCGGCTTACCCCGCGCTTTTGCCACAATAGCCGGCAACAGGGTCTTCATGCGATCTTTCTCAAGCACCCCGGCAGTGTCGTAAAGCAGTAGCGTATCGATATCCGGGCATACCGACAGTCGATCGGCTTTGTCCGCATAGTACTCATCAGAGTGAACTGGACTGAGTGTGAACATAATCGCGCCAGCGACCTCAGAACCAAACTCTTTCGCCACTTTGGCGAGCCGATGCATTTTACCAATATTGAAAAGAACGTCGTAAATCCAGAAACTGCGGCAGCCATGGACGTTAAGCTGACGCATCCAAGCATCCATTAACGCATCGGGGGTGACGCTGAAGGTGACCGACGCGTTCGAGCGCATACCGGCTCGGATCCGAGTGCGGGGCATTGCTTGCGTCAACAAGTCGAGGCCTTCCCACGGATTTTCCTGACAGTACTTGATCAAAACCTCGAACATCGAAGAACCCGTCAAGTCGATCGTCCGAAAGCCAGTCCGGTCCAGAATGGGCGCAACCGGGAGCGCCATCCCGGCCTGCATGCGCATACCCCACAAGGCCTGCTGTCCATCCCGCATAGTTTCGTCAAGAAATTCGATATGAGCCATGCGTGCCTTACTCCTGGGTAGCTTCAAACGCGGGTAAAAGGATCTGCTCTAACCAGCGTGTATTCAGTTGATTAGCGGCAAAATCGGGATGCGTCGCGATAAATTTAAGCAACGGTAGATTAGTCGTGAGTCCCTCGACCACAAACTTTTCCAGCGCCACCTGCAGCCGCCTGACGCACTCTTCTCGGGAAGCCGCCGTCACAATCAATTTTCCGATCATCGAGTCGTAAAACGGCGGCACAAGATAATCCGCATAACAGTGACTATCCAACCGAATCCCTGCACCCTGCGGTGGGACCCACCGAGTGATGCGCCCTGGACTTGGCTTGAAATTACGATAGGGATCTTCCGCATTCAGACGGCATTCAATCGCATGCCGCGTGACCGGGATTTGATCTTGCGTCCAGCGCAACGGCTCTCCACCCGCAATCTGAAATTGCAATTGGACCAAATCGTACCCGGTCACCTGCTCGGAAACCGGGTGTTCCACCTGAATGCGCGCATTCACTTCAATGAAATAGATGGCCTGCCGATCAATGTCATACAGGAATTCCACCGTGCCGGCGTTTCGGTATTTCAGTGAGGCGACGAGATTCACCGCTGATTCGTGCAACTGTCTACGAAGCGCCGGTGGCATAGCGGCACAAGGCGCCTCTTCAAAAACTTTTTGGTAGCGCCGTTGAATGGAACAGTCTCGCTCACCAAAGTGCAACACTTTGCCCGAACCGTCGCCAAAAACCTGCACTTCGACGTGACGGGCATTCTCCACATACCGCTCCATGTACATCGTGCCGTCGCCGAACGCTTCCATCGCTTCGTTAGAAGCCTTATCAAAAGATGCCACGATGTCATCGGGACCACGCGCGATGAACATACCTCGTCCCCCGCCACCGGCAGATGCCTTGATCAGCACGGGATAACCCAACTCCTCCCCTGCCTTGACCGCATCGTTCACCGTCGCTATTCGTTCGGTTCCCGGGACCAGTGGGACGCCGGCTGCACGCGCAATCGCTTTGGCCTTCAGCTTATCGCCGAGTGCGGCGATCGTCTCAGCTGCCGGCCCGATGAAGATGATCCCATGTTCATCGCACAGACGGGCGAGGTGCTCACGCTCAGATAAAAAACCGTACCCGGGATGTAGCGCATCACACCCGGTCTGCAGCGCCGTGTGCACGAGCAGGTTGGCATCAAGATAACTCAGCCGCGACGCGGCGGGGCCGATCACGACGGTACGATCGGCCAGTTGTGCCGCCCGACTCTCGCGGTCGGCCATTGAAACTGCCTGCACCGTCTCAATCCCCAACGCGTGTGCGGCGCGGACGACGCGCGCAGCAATCTCTCCGCGATTAACACTTAGAACGCGTGAAATTGGCATGCAAGGCTCCAATCTTCACTGTGCGCGTGAAACATGAGGACCATGGGCCATTTCATTGGCCACGACGTACACTTCCAGCGCCCCGAGCGCCGTTTCGAATAGAGGCGACTCATGGTTCAGTTCGGTTCGATAATGATAAGGACTGCGTCGAATTCAACCATCTGCCCATCTCGGGCACGGATCTCGCGCACGATCCCGCGCAGGCCGCTCTGCACAGGCGTGAACAGTTTCATGACTTCAATGAGGCAGACTTCGGTGGTCACTTCAATTTGCTGTCCCACTTCGATATAGGTCGGTGCGCCTGGTTTGGGTGCGCGATAGAACGTTCCGAGATTGGGCGCACGAATCGCTACCTGGCCGTCTGGGATGGGCGCGCCAGCGCCGCCCGCCGCATGCGACAGGGTCGTAGACGAGGCTGCCACTGACGCTGCGGCCGGCACAACGACATTCGCCACCGCGCTATTTGTCATCGCCGCGGACGGCACCGCAGCTGCAGGCGTCCTTGGAGTCGTTGCCGTGGGATCATTCGACAGAAATATCTCGAGCCCATCCGCTTCAAGATGCATTTCATCCCAGCTGGATTGCTTGAAGATCTCGATCAAATTCTCGATATCCTCTGCCGTAACCTTGCGCTTCTCGGAACTCGCCATGCAATTTCTCATTTTGTTCGTTGACGGTTGAAGCGCAGTCATACGCTCCGCTTTTTGGAAGACTATTTCACGGCCCCCAGCGCAGCCAACAGCGCGGGTAAGCGCTGTTTGACCACAATGGCTTTCACGCCAGCGGCTACCGCAGCGGCGACGCCCTTGTCGCTGTTAAGGACGGCCCCACGCAAGATCAGTGCGCCGGCCGCCAGTGCGGCTAATTGTTCCGGATCCTCTCCTCCGCGCATGCGGTCGAGATCTTGCGCTGCCTTGGCTTCGGGCGCTGCCTCCTCGAAAACTTGCAGCGGCGCACGCACCGCCGCCCAAACGGCTAGCGCCGCAAGGCCCGGCTCGGTGCGTTCGTCAGGCGCGATCACCGATAAATCACCCGCGTACACCCGTCCAGCACCACCATCGACGGTTACCACCTGGCCCACCAGGGCCATCAGATTTCCGGGACCGCAGCCGACCACGCAAGGCACGCCAATATCACGACAGACCAGCGCGGCGTGGGAAGTTGTGCCCCCCTGCTCCGTGATCACGGCATGCGCGACCAGCATGCCGTGGACATCGTCCGGACTTGTCGTGTCCCGGGCGAGAATGACCTTCTCGCCCGCCTGAGCCCGACGTTCAGCTTCATCGGTGTTGATCACCACAACGCCCGTCCCAATTCCCTGACAGGCGGCCTCGCCGCCGGCCACAACCACCGCATCGTCCGTGGCCCCTGGGGCGAGACGGGGACTCAATAACACCCGAATCTGCTCTGCCGTCACGCGCGACAGCGCAGTCGCTTCATCGATTCGCCCCTCATGAACCATATCCACGGCGAAGCGAACAGCGGCGGCCGGCGCCCGCTTTGCCGTCCGGGTCTGCAAGAGGTATAGCTGCCCCTGCTGAACCGTAAATTCAATATCCTGCACATCCCCGTTCTCTGCTTCCAGGCGCGCGGCGGCGGCGAGGAGTTGACGATGAATGTCCGGCGCGGATTCCGCGAGTGCACTGAGCGGGCGCGGCGTAAAACGTCCGGAGACGACATCCTCACCCTGTGCGCGGGCGAGATATTCCCCAAAAGGGTCTGCCGCACCGGTGAGCGGATTACGGCTAAACAGGACACCCGTGCCGGAATCCGCATCAAGGTTACCAAACACCATGGCCTGCACCGTCACCGCCGTACCCAGCGTATGCGGGATCTGGTGGTGATCACGATAACGCCGTGCGCGTCGCGAATTCCACGATTCAAAGACCGCTTGGACTGCACCGGCAAGTTGTGCCCGGGGCTCCTCGGGGACGGACATACCCGTCGCTTCAATAATCGCACTTTCGATGTTCGCGAGGGGCGCGTCCGCCGCTAACTCGGGCAAGGTTCCGCGCAGCACGATGCGCGCATACAACTCCAGAAAACGTCGATGGGTGTCGCTCGCAAAAGCAGCATCACCCGTTTCCCGAGCCAACGCGACAGCCGTCTCACTATTCATGCCCAGATTGAGGATGGTATCCATCATGCCCGGCATTGAAACCATCGCGCCCGAACGAACCGACAGAAGCAACGGCGCACGATCACTCCCCAACACTCTGCCGGTCATTTTTTCCAACCACTGCACGCCAATTTCAAGCTCATCGAGAAGCCCTGCTGGCAAGGCACCGGTGGCTAGATATTCCGCACAGGCCTGTGTCGTAATCACGAAGGCGGGTGGCACCGGCAGCCCGAGCCCTCGCATCCTCGCGACCGACCAGGCCTTACCACCAATCAACGACTTCTCAGGCAGGGAAGTCCCATCGAGGGCCAATGTCCGCGGCCCGAGTTCAATTGTCATTTAGATTCCCAATACATGCTAAAACTAGGGAAAACCGCGCCGGCCTGCGGAATTTAGGGCCCGCCATCCCAAGGTTCGGCATCTGCGTAGTTACTCTTCGCGTACGCCATCCCGAATCCGCAACAAATCTTCGTGCATTTCAAACCACACCGTGTGGTAGCTCTCGAGCTTCGCGTCGCTCACCCAACGCCCATCTCCCGCCTCCGCTCGCTCCAGCGCTTGCTCCAGCTTGCCCAAATAGTGGCGCAATCTTGGCACCGCGCAACTCAATGCCTGAATGATGGGCGTGAAACGGTCGTGCAGATCGCCAAGACGACTCAGCATGTGCGCGTCGTATTCTGCGTCGGCATGATCATTGCGGACCTTTTGTCCCCCGACTTCCATCAATTGCCAATCCGTAATCAACTGCTTCAGCTCAGTATTGATTCTCTCGAAGCGCTCGTTCGCCTGTATGAAACCACGATCCAAGCGCATCTCGGCGTAGAACTTGGCGCATTGTCCATCCACAATCATGCGGCCCGCCGGCGATAGCAGATAGGCGCCCTGCGCCTCGACACTGCGGCCACCCGCAGTTGCCTCTGCGAGCAATTCGCTTACACGATCCTCACTGAGGCCTACAAGCGCTGCCACTGCGGCAGCTGAAGCATGCTTCTTGATTGCCAATCCATACAAAACGAGATGCCTGTCGTCCATGGGGATTTTTCTCTGCGCGAGTTCGCGGTCAGCCAATCGGGATGTTTGGAATACGAAAAACTCAGGATCTCGCAAGAATCCGCGCGCGGACTTCTCGGCGCAATATCTTGCTGGCGGCACTTTTAGGCAATTCGGGCCACACTTCAACGCTTTTGGGCCGCTTATAATTCGCCAGCCGCGTCCGTGCATGTTCCAGAATCGCGTCGGTGTCCAAATCAGCGCGCCCAGCTACGACTGCGACGACGCGGTCTCCCCATTTCTCGTCCGGCAACCCCACTACCGCGGCTTCCACAACGCCGTCGATTTCGAGCAACACATCCTCGACTTCTCGCGGATAGACGTTGTACCCACCGGAAATAAGCATATCGTTCTTGCGATCGAGGATGTAGAAGTAACCATCCTCGTCCATCTTGCCAATATCACCTGTGTGCAACCACCCGTTGCGAAACGCCTGCTCAGTCGCCTCCGGTCGGTTCCAGTAGTAGGCCATGGTCTGCGGACCTCGGCAGCAGATTTCGCCGATCTCCCCTGGCGGCAGCGGCTTATCGTCATCGTCAAGGACGCTGACATCCACGAACGTGAATGGGCGCCCGCACGAACCGACCCGCGCATGTTCGTCGGGACCCAGGCAGGTAATGACCATCGGACTTTCTGCCTGTCCGTAGGTTTGGGCGAAGACCTTACCGAAGCGAGCCTGCGCACGCGCCAGCACGCTCGGCGCGATAGGAGACGCGCCGTAACTGATGGTTCGCAAGTTGAGCTTCGCGCTCGCTAACGCGGGCTCCTCCAGAATCATGGCCAGCATGGTGGGGACGAGGAAGGTCATACTCGCCTGCGTATTTTCCGCGAGCGTAACAAATTCTGCCGCGTCGAACTTCGGCATAATGAGTGACGTTGCCCCACGCGCCAAAGCCGGCAAAAAGAATGCGCCGGACGCATGCGCAATCGGCGCTGCATGCAAAAAGGTGTCCCCGGGGCGAATGTCCGGGACGAGATCCATGAGGAACGCGGCGAGTTCAGCGAGCTCGCCGCGCGTCGTCAGCGTAACGGCCTTTGCCTTGCCGGTCGTGCCGCCAGTGAAGCCCAAGCGATAGGGGGCGTCCAGCGCGCGGTCGATAACGCAAGGGACCTTGGCGCCATCTGCGATGAGACCCTGCAATTCTTCGGGTCCAATCAGTTGTTCGGCACTGAGTCCGTCGATTCCGGCGTGAATCACAAGCCGGCAGCCCGAGTCGTTAATTTTATATTGGTGATTGTCGAGCGTTTCGCGGGTATTAAGCCCTACGCGCACGAGACCGGCCTTGGCGACAGCGTAATAGGCAACGAGGCATTCAATGCTGTTGGAAAGCAGTACCCCGACCCGGTCGCCAACTTCGAGGCCGCGCGCGAGTAGCGCATTACCAAGCCGGTCCGTTGCCGCGTCGAATTCCTGAAAGGAAATCCTGCGCTGCCCCTCTATGAGACAAGCGCTATCGCCAAAATAGAGCGCCGCGCGACGAATAATCTGTCCTATTTGCATGTGTTATGACCGCCGAATTTTTTCGATGTCTAGACGTCTCAAGCCGGCACCTTTATCGCGCAGGTTTCGCGAATTTTCCTGTTCGATGCGATACATCTCATCCGCTTCTGACGTGTCGTATTGATACTTAAGCCAGCTCTCGCACTTGTACCGAAAACGCTCGCCGCTGAGTCGGGGCGTAAATGCCTTGACCCGGCGGTTATATTCTGCTTGGGTCAGGACACCCTGAGTCGTGCGATAGCGGTCTTCCTTCGGATCAAGATGGGTGATGCCAGGCTCAATATCACCACAGGTGGCGGTATAGTCGTGGTCGTCAAGAATGGTGTACGGGATCAGCGAGTAGGTGTTCGCCGGCAAGTTGGAGTGCTGCATCAATTGATAGTCGTGTGTACGCTGCCCCGGATGTGACAGCGGCCCGAGCATTTCCCACAGCGACATGTTGCTGTATTCATCATTCAGCAACGGACGAAAGCGCTCTGCGCGCTGATCAATGAGGATCCAGTCATCCGCTTCATAACAACCGGCCACATGCGCAATATCCTTGCAAATAGCAAAATAGGTGATCGCCCCGGCGTCGATCATCTGATCCCGGGTCCAGCCCGCAATTCGTTTCCATAGACGAGAAGTCGCTTCCTTGGCGCGCACCGTCAGGTCGACGAAGGTCGCCGTCAGCTCCTCTCGGCTATCCATGCCGACGGGCTGATAGGATTCGCTCAGGCTGTCCGAGGTATAAAGACCAACCCCTACCATATGGTCGGATTTAAATTCAGGCTGAGACTCGAATGAGCCCCAGTCATCAATAATATTGAAGTGACAATCCTGAACCGCCATTGGAACAGTCAAATTATTGTAGGGCATCTCGGCGGCGACGCCGTCGAGCCAAGGATAATCGCCTTCGGCGAGATCCATGAAATCGCGAACGATCATTTCGCGATCATTGTCGATTTTATAGGGTCCTTGATTATGCAGCGCTATCCGCGATTCGCACGACGCAAGAAAACCGTATTGGGACGTCGCCGCCATGAAGGCCTGCGCCGCCGTGTGCAACGCATCGCCCTCCGCGCAGTCATACATGTCGGCATGAAAAATCTGTAACCGGCGTTCCGGCAGAATCTGTGCGCGATGGCCGAACTCGCGGTTGGTCATGTGCGCATCATTTCGATGCCACGCGAGCTGGAAGCGCTTCCAGAAATCGAGGACATACGCGACATCCTCTACGGCATCCTGCGGACGAATCAGCCCCAGTGAAATCAGATATTCGCGGCCGAGCAAGTAAAAATTCGGAAGACCCCATCCAAGCGCCGGATTCTGGCACTTGATGCCACGCGCCCGAACGCGATCACCGATGTCCTCGGCGCGCATATGATTTTCGATCTTCCGAAGCAACGCCGGATAGCGATAGAACGCCATGAAGTAGGAAAGAATCATGTAGGGTGATACGGGAAACAATTTCGATTCCTGTACCGTGCGGGTTAAGCACAGCCAATAGGTCTCGTCGCTATTCTGCTGAATAAGGTTGTTGGTCTCCAGCAGTTGGGCGTAGGTCAGCGTCATCGCGTTACCCGCCAAACACGTGAAGTCATCTCCATGCTTTTTTGATAATTTTCGGCGGTTTTCGCCGTGCCCGAACACTCCATGCGAATGGTGTCTCCTTCCCGAAGCCCGGAAAGTTTGGCGTTCATGAAACAAGGGATCCCGTACTCGCGGGTCAGGATCCCCAAGTGGGAACGCACCGTCCCGCCGGCACACAGGACGCCGGCGAATTGCCCGAGGATTGGCGCCGTGAGCGTTCCGCCTGAATCATCGATGATCGCGATGGTGCCCTTGGGGACACCCTCGTTCAGATAATGGAGCACCGTCGGACTCGAGCGGACATACCGCGCAATCCCAATCAAATCGGCGTCATATTTGACAACGTTATCGCCGATGCCACGTTGCTCGAGTCCATTGGTGTCGGGTGGTAAGACGACGGCGTCCGGATGTTCAAAGCTGAACGCCGCCAAATCGTCTTCCGCCCCCGGCGCGGGCAGATAAGCATCGGGGCGCTCCTGTTGCGACACGACGGCTGACCAGACATACCGATGACCGTACGCCAACAGCCGTCGATCGATCGACTCGAAATCCTCTTTCGTGATATCGCTTACCGCCGCCCCAAAAACAAACTCGTGCCAAGGGCGACCAGACTCCGCAAATCGACGTCGCACGAGCGCCCTCACCGCGAGGTGAAATGCCTCCACTACCGGAGTCGAATTGTGATCACCGAATTTGTCGGTGTCGCCAAAGAGTCTTGTCATGCTGGGCTCGCTGAGTTGACCGCCTACCACACGAGGCTGCCGGGCGACAGCTGAGTGCCGGCCCCGGGCCGGCAAGGATGTCCGATCAGGCTAATTGGCGCAACTCTCAAAGGACTCATAGCGAGGCTTGCGCGAATCAGTTGCTGCATCGCAAGAATGGCCGTCCCCGTGGCGCGCACAGCAAACCATCCGTCGACGGCCCGGACACGTGACCAAAGAAAGCGGTCGCCTGCGCGCACTACCAGCTCAGCGATTCTTCGCTGACCGTAATGTTGATTCGGGACCAAGCGAGTTCCAGCGCATCGACAGTCCCACCGACCCCCAGCTTGAAGTTCCCGAGGTTGAGCTCTGGGGAGGAACGACCGAGCAACTGCGCGACGCTTCGAGCGGCCTCAAAAGGTTCCAACATGCGCGGCTGCCAACGCCCAAAAACTTTGATGTTATCGGCATACTCCTCGGTCATCCCGGTGCGAATAAAAGGCAGCATAAGCGAGGCCGCACTGACCATATCACTCGATTTCCCAAGATTGACCTTCAAGATCTCCGGCAATTTCAGCACCGCCCAGTTCGCCACCACGTAGCCCGGCACGGAGCTCCCCGGCTCCAGCGCCTGCATTGAGGAAATGTAGAGCAATTGCAGGGGATGTTTGTGGTAGAGCGCTTCGCCTGCCCAAAGGTGTGTCATGGCGACAAACCCCTCAATCTTCGTATTCATCACCAGCGAGGATTCCGCAAGGTTCTCAATGAATTCGCGCCGAACGCGCGCCCGGCGCTCGGCGCGGCCTTCGCCTTCGATTTCAGGCAACGCACGACCAAACCGGTAGCCCTTCTCGGTCAAGCCGGAATTGCAAATAATGATGTCCGGTCCTTTGTTCCCCATCTGCTCGATGACATAGCTGCGGGAAGCCCACAGGTCTCGGGTATTGGTCACGTCGGCTTGAAGGGCGAAGGCACTCGCCCCATGGCGCCGTATGGCGTCGACGAGATCGAAGCCATCACGATAGCTGTTATGAAAATGGACCCCTACCGCAGACGCTCCATTAGCCGCGGCCGCAAGCGCAAGGGCCTGTCCAATGCCCCCGTCCTTGCCCGAACCTGTAATCAACACGCGTTTTCCCGCAAAACTCGCCGCCATGCCGGGAAATTTGAATTGTTGGAAATCCGCGGTGTAAGCCATGAACAGTCTCTCCTTTGCCTAACGGGACATCCGATGTCCCTGGTTTTTGCGTACGTCGGCAATAGCCCTGATAATCGCCACCCCGCTTCGCGTTGGAGCCCGCCTTAGATGGAATATTTCCCGCTCTTTCTGCGGCTGACTGGGCGCCCCGTACTCGTCGTGGGTGGCGGCGAGGTCGCCGCGCGGAAAATTACCTTATTGCTCGCGGCTGGCGCAGACATAACGGTTGTCGCACCAATATTGTGCGGCGACATTAGCGCGCTCGCCCGCGCCGGACGCCTCACATCCGTGCTAACAGAATTCGTGCCAACCCTGATCTATGGCCGGCAACTGGTCGTCGCGGCGACGGACGATGAGGCCATCAACAACCTCGTGGCCGACGCGGCGCGCGCCGCGGGGATCCTCGTCAATGTCGTGGACAATCCGCGGCTGTCGAGCTGCATTGTACCCGCCATTATCGATCGCGATCCCGTGTTGGTCGCGTGCTCGACCGGCGGAAGTGCGCCCGTGCTCGCCACCGAACTGCGGTCACAAATAGAAGTCCTGCTCCCGGCCCGTCTCGGCGAGCTCGCCGCGTTTGCTCGACGCCACCGTGAAAGCGTCAAAGCGGCCCAACCCAACCCGTCCGCAAGACGCGGATTCTGGCTCAACGTAGTGCGTGGCGACATTGCAGCAGCCGTACTTAACGGGGACTCGCTCCTCGCCGAAACACTGCTGGCTGCGCGACTGACGTGCCGGGGAAACGCGCAACCTAGGGGGAACTGCACGCTTTCGGCAACCACCCCCTCGGACCCTGACCAGATCAAACTCGGTCTGCTCAGGGCATTGTTTGGCGCGGATCTCATCGTTCATGACCACGACGTAGCTCCGCGGATCCTCACGTTAGGGCGACGGGATGCCCGCCGTCTCCCCTTGTCCGAGGCCCACTGCCCGGGTATTTTCAATGGCTCACGACTGCCTCTGTTACAAGCGGCGAGCCGGGAGGCGCAACGGGTGGTCTATTTATCCACCCAACCTGCACACTGGGTGAATGCGGTTGCCGAAAATCTGCGGGCAGTCGGCGTCTTGACTCAAGTCTGGTGAAGCCCGTAAATAGCGTGGCGCATGTGCGGCGGGATCCCCCGCAGGCCTGCTCGCAACCGAAACGGAGTGCCCGTATGACCACGCCCCCCGAACCGCTTATTGCACCTCTCATCCGTCATGATGAGGGCGGGATCACATCGCTCACGCTGAATCGTCCAGCGCGTTACAACACCCTCGACATGGAAACGATCGCGGCGCTGAACGACGCGTTGGCCCAGATTTCCGCCGATCCCGCCGTCCGTGTGGTCGTGCTCGGCAGTACCGGACGGGCTTTCAGTACAGGCCACAATTTAAAAGAAATGCGTGGTCGGCGAGAACCCGACTTTCTCCGCACGTTGCTCGCCGCGTGCGCCCGTATGATGCAGCGCATCACAACATTGCCACAGCCGGTCATCGCCAAGGTACAGGGGATCGCCACAGCGGCGGGCTGCCAGCTGGTCGCGACCTGCGATCTCGCGATCGCGGCGCGAAGCGCTCAGTTTGCAACTTCCGGGATCAACTACGGCCTGTTTTGCGCCACCCCCGCGGTAGCGCTGTCGCGCACCATTGCCCGAAAACACGCGCTGGAAATGTTGTTTACGGGGGATTTCATCGATGCAGAAACCGCTGCCCGTATCGGGCTTATTAACCATGCGGTGGAAGACGCCGAACTGGAGACTGCGGTCTACGCGCTTGCGTCAAAAATTGCCCTAAAATCGACCTATGCCACGCGGCTCGGTAAAACCTCTTTTTATCAGCAGCTTGATCAACCCCTAGACGCTGCTTATCGGGGTGCCTCAGCGGCGCTGGTCGAGAACCTGCTCGCGCCTGACGGACTTGAGGGCTTGGAAGCATTTGCCGAAAAACGCGAACCCCGATTTATCTAGAAAAACTGTCCGCTACCGCTGCCCCTGAGTATTTACCTCAAGATCTCCATGAGGCAGATGAGGTCGGACACTGTCTAAAATTCCAAGGATCTCCCGATGACCGTTAATGTTTATGAGCTGGATCTCGATCGCTGCGCGGCAAACTACACGCCGCTGTCCCCATTGTCTTTTATCGAACGCGCAGCGTCGGTGTATCCTGAAAGGACGGCGGTCGTCCACGGCGCCGTGCGTAGAACATGGGCGGAGACCTTTACGCGGTGTCGTCGGCTGAGTTCAGCCTTGGAACGTCGAGGATTCGGGCTTGGTGACACCATTGCCATCGTTGCAACTAATATCCCCGCCTTCTACGAGGCCCTGTTTGGCATCCCGGCAACCGGCGCCGTCATTAATCCCATCAATATCCGACTTGATGCGGATGCTATCGCTTTTGTCCTAGACCACGGCAATGCTAAGGCCGTGCTCGTCGACGCTGAATTCGCGCCCGTCATGCGAGAAGCCCTGAAAAAATGTCGCAACACGCCCTTGGTGATAGACATCGCTGATCCAGCCGTGCCCACGGAGGCACGCTTGGGCGCGATTGAATACGAGGCATTGCTCGAGGAGGGCGATCCGGCAGCACCTTGGCGATTACCTGCCGATGAATGGCAGGCCTTAGCGCTCTGCTACACGTCCGGGACAACCGGGAACCCGAAAGGGGTCGTCTACCATCATCGGGGCGCCTATCTCAACGCGGTCAGCAACGTGCTCTGCTGGAGCATGCCGCTTAATCCGGTTTATCTCTGGACCCTACCGATGTTCCATTGCTGCGGGTGGTGCTTTCCATGGACGCTGGCACTGCAGGGCGGTACCAATATCTGTTTGCGCAGAATCGCAGCCCCTAATATCTATGCCGCTATCGACGAAGAGCGCGTCACGCATTTTTGTGGCGCACCGATCGTTCTGAATTTCATCGTTAATGCGGCTGCAGCGGATAAGCGCCCGCTACGCGAAGTCGTCAATGTGATGACCGCAGGTGCGGCGCCGCCCGCCGCTATCATGGATGCGATGGAGGACGCAGGTTTTAAGGTCATTCACACGTATGGGCTCACGGAAACCTATGGCCCTGCGGTATTCGGTGCGCCCCAGGAAAACTGGCCCAACCTGTCCCGGGAAGCGCGTGCCGCGCTGAAAATCCGCCAAGGCGTTCGCTACCCTGTGCTTGAAGGGCTCGACGTAGTTGATCCCGACACCTTGGAACCAGTTCCCCGGGATGGCGAAACCATCGGAGAAATTATGTTCCGGGGCAATGTGGTCATGCGGGGTTATCTGAAGAACGCCCCGGCGACGACCGAGGCCTTGGCCGATGGCTGGTTTCACTCGGGAGATTTGGGTGTGATGCATCCCGAGAATTACATCCAGATCAAAGATCGTTCAAAGGACATCATCATTTCCGGCGGTGAGAACATCTCCTCCATTGAAGTAGAGGAAGTCCTCTATCGCCATCCCGCCGTCCTTGAAGCGGCCGTGGTCGCCCGACCAGACGATAAGTGGGGCGAAACACCCTGTGCTTTTGTGTGGTTAAAACCAGACGTTGCGCCCATCTCCGCGGCGGAATTAATCGCTTACTGCCGGGCACATATCGCCCACTTCAAAGCACCCCGTACGGTCCTATTCAGAGAACTACCGAAAACGTCCACCGGCAAGGTTCAAAAGTACAAGCTGCGAAAGATAGCCGAGGCGCTAGGCAGTCTGGCGCCGACAACGCAAACGCACACAGAATCAGACTAACTCGGCCTGGCCCTGCGCGACTAAACCCGTCTTGTAACGCTTAAAATTGGCGACGTAGTTCTCGGCGAGCCGCGTGACATGTGCGCGCTGCTCGTCGGTCAGCGTTCGGACCACTTTACCGGGCACGCCCATCACCAGACTACCGTCCGGGATTTCTTGTCCCTCCGTGATGAGCGTACCCGCGCCAATCAGACAGTAACGGCCAATTTTGGCGCCATTCAACACGGTCGCATTGATACCCACGAGACTATGATCTCCAATCGTACAGCCATGGAGCGTCGCCTTGTGCCCAACGGTAACGTGGCTGCCGAGTGTGAGGGGATAGCCCGGATCGGTGTGCAGAACGGCAAGATCCTGGATATTCGTATGATCGCCTACGATGATGGGTTCTCGATCGCCACGAATAACTGCTCCGAACCACACACTGGCGTTATGCTGCAGCAGAACCGATCCCAACACCGTCGCGCTCTCGGCGACCCAATAGTCGCCCTCGGCGCGAACGCGCCGTTCTTCCAGTTGATAAATCATGTCGGTCAGTCCTGCTGCTGCCATACGATAAGCTGCGCCCAATCAAACATCACTGAACAACCAGGGCGCCTCGACCTGCCGGCGGATCTCGTAGTCACGAATGACCTCGGCGCGCTGCAAGGTGATTCCGATGTCGTCGAGTCCGTTCAACATCCGATGTTTCAGCCCCGCACTGTACTCGAAACTGAAGGACTCTCCGTTGGGCGAGACAACGCGCTGAGCGGCAAGATCGACCGTCAATTGGTAACCCGCCGTTGCCTTACAATCAGCAAAAAACTGATCAACTTCTGCCGCCGACAACGTGACGAGCAGCAAGCCGTTTTTCGCCGCGTTCCCATAGAAAATATCTGCAAAACTCGGTGCGATGATGGCCCGAATACCAAAATCAACTAAGGCCCACGGGGCGTGCTCGCGGGAGGATCCGCAGCCGAAATTTTCGCGCGCAAGTAGGATCTCAGCATGCCGATAGCGTGGCTGATTCAACACGAAATCGGGATTCACCGGTCGTCCATCGTTGGGCTTGTCCGGTGCGCCTTTATCCAGATACCGCCACTCGTCGAAAAGGTTGGGGCCGAAACCTGCGCGGTTTATCGATTTCAGAAATTGTTTCGGAATAATCGCGTCGGTATCAACATTTGAGCGGTCGATCGGCACCACGACACCCGTCAATGTGGTAAATGCATCCATGTTCAGAATCCTCGCACATCAACAAAATGTCCGGCGATACCGGCTGCGGCAGCCATCGCCGGTGACACCAGGTGGGTTCGACCCCCGTGGCCTTGGCGACCCTCAAAGTTGCGATTCGAGGTAGACGCGCAGCGCTCTCCAAACTCAAGTTGATCGGGGTTCATGCCCAGACACATCGAGCAGCCCGGTTCACGCCACTCAAACCCGGCCGCCTGAAAAATCTTGTCGAGGCCTTCTTGTTCTGCCTGCCGCTTAATGAGTCCTGAACCCGGCACCACCAGCGCCAATTTAATATTCTTGGCCAGCTGCCTGCCGCGAATCACCGCGGCGGCCGCCCGCAAATCCTCTATGCGTGAATTCGTACAGGAGCCGATGAATACCTTGTCTATCGCAATATCGGTCAACGGAGTGCCGGGTTTTAGTGCCATGTACTTGAGGGCATTTTCAAGCCCGATGCGTCGCGTCTCGTCGGTTTCTTGCGCTGGATTGGGCACGTTTCCGGTCACGGGCAAAACCATCTCGGGCGACGTTCCCCACGTGATCTGAGGCAGAATACTCGCGGCATCGAAAATCACCGTCGTATCAAATGCCGCGCCGGGATCAGAACGTAATTCACGCCAGGCGTCTGCTGCGCGCGTCCAGAGCGCGCCCTTCGGCGCATAAGGACGGCCTTCGATGTAGCGGAGCGTCGTCTCGTCTACTGCGATCAGTCCGGCTCGCCCACCCGCTTCAATCGACATATTGCAGACCGTCAGTCGTTCTTCCATGGACAATGCCGAGATGGCTTCGCCGACGTATTCCATGGTGTGCCCCGTCGCGCCGGCGGTCCCAATGCGCCCGATAATAGCGAGGATCAAATCTTTCGCAGTTACGCCGAGTGGCAGACGACCGTTAACTTCGATTCGCATATTTTTCGCCTTACGCAGGACGAGGCACTGCGTGGCCATCACATGCTCGACCTCTGAGGTCCCAATACCGAAGGCCCAGGCACCAAGCGCCCCATTGGTCGCGGTATGAGAATCCCCGCACACAATGGTCATGCCCGGCAAACTCCATCCCTGCTCTGGTCCCGTCACATGGACGATACCTTGCCGGATATCCCCAACGTCGAAGTGGGTGATTTTGTGTTCGCGGCAATTTCGCGCCAGAGTTTCCAACTGAAGTTTCGCCACCGGATCCCGCACGTCATGCACATCCTTCGTGGGCACATTGTGATCGGAAACGGCGACAGTGGTCGCCGTCCGCCACAGTTTACGCCCAGCGAGATGCAATCCCTCGAACGCTTGTGGGGTGGTCACCTCATGAGCGATGTGACGATCGATGTAAATCAGTGCGGAGCCATCTTCATAGGCTTCGACGAGATGACTATCCCAGAGTTTGTCGTAAAGTGTTCGCGGCTGCATGGAATCTCTGCTGCTTGATGGAGAACAAGGCGCTGATTCTAACAGGGTTAGTCGCCGTGTCCGTACGGCTCTGCGAACTTGGTCAAGATTAGCGAGGGGACTAAAACCGCGCCGCGAACTCAGGTTGGTCGGGGAGAGGCCTCAGGCGGCCACACTCACGTAAGCGCCGCGAGAGATCGACGTGGGCGCCCCTCCCATACTATGGATCAGGGCGGTCAGGAGTGTACTGGGCACTAAATAGGGATCATCGCGAAATTGGCTGAGGGTCTGCTGTAACCCGACGTAGCCAAGCGCGGCCGGGGTCGTTCCGGTCGACCGGCTGTCAGTCCGCGCCGCCGCCTTGTTCGGGGCGTCGCCTGACAGGGTATGCGGATCTCTCTGCCCAGTCGTGCGGGATGATCCACTATTCGTCGCCCGTGCGGCGTCAAGTCGAGCCGTTCCCGAGGCATCGGTCTCGCGAGACATTAAAGGATCAGCGGAGAACTGCCGAAGTATCATCAGGCGCGGCCTTGCACCGCGACCGGCCGGTGCTGGTCGCTAACCGAAAGCAGTAATGCGCGCAGGCGGACCGACTCACGAGCCGGGCAGGCTCGGGCGCGTCGCGATTCGTCGAGCACCTTGGGTCTCCTGATCGTTAGTATCGCGCGAAGCAACTGAAGTGCATTCCCACGTCAACGCTCACGACGCGCGAACGCGGTCACTCCGTAATATTGAGGCACTATGACACATTTGGCCCGTTCGGGTATATCCACAAGCGACGGGCAACTCGCTAAGTGTCACCTAGTTGGCCCTTGCACAGGTATAGACCAGTCTCGCCGAACATCAAGCGGTTCGGGACACCCGATGGCCGCACTGGCGGGTTTCGATGTCGGCGTCCAAACACAAGAATCCGACCCGTCTTGGCCATCGAAATGTGGCCCGCCATTTGCCGATACTCGGCGGTTTCGTTTACTGTGCACTACGCGCACGCACGATATCCACGGCCCACGACTGAGTGCTCGGGTAATGCCCCATTTTCAGGACCCTGATACCCGACCGCATGAATAACCCCGCCCTCGCCATTATGTTTGCCACCGTACACGGCGGGACCCGGTTTCAAGATGCGGCCGGTAGCCTGTCGGCCCGTGCACGGTCAGCAGACTGCCTGCGGGCGCTGACCGCCGTGGTCGAGCGTCATGAGGGCACCATCATCAAAACGATGGGGGATGAACTCATGTGCACGTTTCCGGCCGCCGAACGGGCAGTCCTCGCGGCCGGCGAAATGCAGGAAGCCGTCGAAGGCGAAGTCGTAGAGCAGCCGCCTGAACGTGGCGGCTCGCTCGCCATCCGGATCGGACTACACTTTGGTTCCGCCATCGTCGAAGGAGGCGACACCTTCGGAGACGCGGTCAACGTCGCTGCCCGTATGGGCGCGCTCGCCAAAACAGGCCAAATCATCACTACCCAAGCCGCTGTGGATGCGCTCTCCCCACTCTTGAGAGCGAATACCCGTTTTCTTGACCATGTACAAATTAAGGGTAAAAAAGACACGATGGATATCTATGAGGTGCTCTGGAAGCCCGCCGATATCACCCGGATGTCTTTTGCCGTCAGTACATTAACCCGAGATCTCCAATCGAGTGCAAAGTTGCGCTTTTCCTATGGTCCCAAAACCATCTTGATGGACCGGGAGCGTTCCCAGGTCGTGCTCGGTCGTAGCAAAACGGCGGATTTGTCTCTGACCGAACCGCTGGCCTCTCGCCTGCACGCTAAAGTCGAACAAAGGCGGGGCCGGTACGTCATCACCGATCAGAGCACCAATGGCACCTATGTCAAAACAGGTCGCGGGGAGGCTTATCTGCGACGGGAAGAAATGCGCTTGACCGGCAGTGGTCTAATCAGTGCAGGACGTTCGTTTTCAGATCAACCAAGCGACGTGGTGTACTACAGCATCGAGTTCTGATCCAAACGAGCGGTGTCATCAAGCCGCCTCGGCTGGCATACTCTGTCCATGAATTCGTCCTCTAATGCAGATCCCCGGGAGCTTCAGAAATTCGCGGCGATGGCCTCGGACTGGTGGGATCCGAAGGGTCCCAGCGGCACACTTCACGACATCAACGCGTGCCGGCTGGACTTTATTACGCATCGCCATGCGTTGCACGGTACTCGAATCCTAGACGTCGGCTGCGGCGGGGGGATCCTGAGCGAAGCCTTGGCCCGCAAGGGTGCCTTGGTCACAGGCCTTGATGCGTCGCCCGAAGTCATTGCTGTCGCTCGCGAACACGCGGAACTGAGCGGTTTGTCGATTACCTATGAGACACAAACCGCGGAGACTTTCGCCGCGCGTGGCGACAAGACCTTCGATTGCATCGTGTGCATGGAGCTGCTAGAACACGTTCCCGACCCCGAAATACTCCTCAAAGCGCTGCGCGATCTTGCACGACCCGGCACTGATCTGTTCCTGTCCACATTGAACCGAACGCCGCAGGCCTATCTACACGCTATTCTGGGGGCAGAATACGTGCTGCGCTTGCTGCCCGTCGGCACGCATGATTATCGGCATTTCATTTCCCCAGCAGAGCTTGCTGCTTGGTTGCGCGGGAGTGATTTTCAGGTCCAGGAGATCTGCGGGATGCAATACAACCCGATCACCCGACGGGCCTGCCTGATCCCCATGCCCAAAGTTAACTATCTTGTGCATGCGCGACGTGGATGATGGTTGCTCACCGCTTGCGGTGCTGTTCGACCTAGACGGAACGTTGTTGGATACCGCGCGTGACTTGGCGGGTGCACTGAATAGCCTGCGCGCGGCCCACGGGCTTGTCGCGCTTCCTTTTACCGCCATCCGTCCCCTGATCACCCACGGCAGCGCCGCGCTGATCCGCATAGGTTTCGAGCTGGCAACTGACGATCCCCGATTCGAACCGTTACGCCTACAATTCTTGACGGAATACCGTGCCCGTATCGCCGCGGAAACCTGTCCCTTTGAAGGCATCCCGGCATTGCTGGATTGGCTCCGCACACAGCGGATGCAGTGGGGCATCGTCACGAATAAACCCGCGTGGCTGACCGGACCGCTCGTGGCCCAACGGCCATTCACCCCCCCGCCGGCATGTGTAATCAGCGGCGACACCCTGCCCGTGCAAAAACCCGATCCGGCCCCTCTCCTCTATGCCGCGCAGACACTGGGCGTTGCCGCCAAAGATTGCCTTTATATTGGCGATGCTGCACGCGACGTCGAGGCGGGTCGTCGCGCCGGGATGCGCACATTAGTGGCGTGTTACGGCTATTTAAGTGATACCGACAAACCGGAAACATGGGGCGCAGATGGTTTATTGAATGCCCCCCTCGACCTCCGGGCCTGGCTTCAGCGCCAATGGCAAACCTTCGCAGGATGAAACCGGTGGCGACCGATCCCCTGCAGGCTTGGCTTCCCACCCCCGGCACTGATCTCTATTACGCGTTCCGATATGTCCCGGCCGCCGCAGCGCTCCCGCTGATCTTGCTCGAAAGCTTTCGTCGTCTACTCGCCAATATTCCGCTGGGATGTTCAAACCCGGAAATTGCGCGAGCTAAGCTCGACTGGTGGCATGGAGAGCTACACACCCCAGGAAACGCGTCAAGCCGCCATGCGCTGCTCCGCGCGCTTGAACCCTTTTGCCAGCGCGATGCCGCGCTGAAAGACGCGTTATTTGCGTTGGTGGAAGGCACCCGAAGTTTACTGGATCAAGCGCGATTTGAAGATCCTTCCGCGCGCTGGGCGGCGTACACGAAAACGCATAGCCCATTATGGGCGGTGCACGCCCGTAGCTGCGGGATAACGAATCCAACGCGTATTGCTGCCGTCTGCGAACTGGGCCTCGCCATTGAGCTAATCTGGGGATTTCGGGAACTCCGCCGGCTCATCGACGCCCAAGTCACCTGGTTATGTCAAACGCACATACCGGTCGCGGCTACCTCAATGGCCGACGGTGATTGGTACGCGGCGGTGGGTACTCAGGAGATCATTTATTTGCGCGCAACGATAAAGAACGCGGAAAAAAACCTGCGCGCGGGTGGAACCCTGCCGCGTGCCTGTCGCGGCATCCTCGTCCTGGCCGAGCTCGCGCGGACAACCTTGGAGGAAATCGCCACAGACGGCTGCCGTGTATGGGAGCGGCGCATAGAACTCACGCCATTACGGAAACTACTCCGGACGCTCAAAGTACGCTTTCGGGATTGATCTGCGGAGCGCTATGCGGTCGCCCCTTGCGTGGACGTCGCGCGCGAAGCGCGAGGTGTCGTCGAGGTGACCGGACCGATCCGTGTTCATTACTTGAATTTGGCAACCCCACGCCAGATACTAGCGCGCCCCCACTGGCGAAGGGGATCATCACAAAGCTGCCGCGGACACGTACACATGACTGAACCAGACGCGACCCGAGAATCGTCCGACAGCCCCGCGGCGGCGGTGAACCCTTCGCAAAGCCCGACGCCAGAGCCGTCGCGCCCTGCGGAATTCGGTGGCCCCAAGGGCCTGGAGCCCACCCGCTACGGGGACTGGGAACGCAAGGGGCGTTGCGTGGATTTCTGATCCGATACGACGTCTCGAAAATTTGATTGAAGATCCCTACACAAGCCATGGAGCGATGATGAGCCGAAGCAAACCGCTGTCGCCGCATTTACAGGTCTACCGTCCGCAACTGACCAGTATGCTGTCAATCACCCACCGCGCCAGTGGCATCTTCCTGAGCGCGGGGACGGTGGTGCTACTCTACTGGCTGATGAGCGCCGCAAGCGGCGCTGCACGCTATGCGGCGGCGTTGGATCTATTCAGATGCGGGCTAACCAGGGTCTTTCTGGTTGGCTGGACGTGGGCTTTTTTCTACCATTTGTGTAATGGACTGCGCCATCTGGGGTGGGATGCCGGGTACGGATTCGACCTCAAAACGGTTTATCGCACGGGTTATGCCGTACTGGCCGCTTCGGTGGTCCTGACAGGCTTGATTTGGGCCTGTGTGCTCAGCCAGTTGGGAGGTGCCGCATGAGCCTGCGCAGCGAACTCGGTCGGGTCAAGGGCCTCGGCTCCGCCAAACAAGGCCTTGGACACTGGCGCGTACAGCGCTTGACCGCGGTGGCGCTAGTGCCGCTTGCGCTCTGGTTTGTCACCGCCTTGATGAGCCTCATCGGTGCGCCTCATGCGGCGGTTGTGGCTTGGATTTCGCAACCCCACATCACGGTATTGATGCTCGCACTCGTCATCGCGCTGTTCTGGCATCTGCAACTGGGCCTCCAGACCGTGCTCGAAGATTATGTGCACGCGCCGTGGCTGCAGATAATCACGCAACTCGGCGTGCGTGGTTTTGCCGTGCTCGGTGCACTGGCGGCAATTGTTTCCATTCTCAAGATATCCGTAGGCGTAAATTAACCGATGGCTACCTACTCCCTGATTGAACACAAGTATGACGTCATCGTCGTAGGCGCCGGCGGGGCCGGACTGCGGGCGACGTTTGGTATGGCAGCCGAAGGACTCACTACGGCCTGCATCACCAAGGTTTTTCCAACCCGGAGCCACACCGTCGCCGCCCAGGGAGGGATGAGTGCTGCGCTGGGCAACATGGGGCCGGACGACTGGCGCTGGCACATGTACGACACCATCAAGGGTTCCGACTGGCTGGGCGATCAGGACGCCATCGAGTACATGTGTCGGGAAGCCATCCCGGCCGTCATTGAACTGGAACACTATGGGGTCCCGTTCTCACGGACGGAGGACGGACGTATCTACCAGCGGCCGTTTGGCGGCATGACGACCAACTATGGAGAAGGTATTGCGCAACGCACCTGTGCTGCGGCTGACCGCACGGGACATGCGATTTTGCATACGCTCTACCAACAATCGCTGAAACACAACGCCGAGTTCATGATTGAGTATTTCGCGCTCGATCTGGTCATGGACGATGCGGGCGTATGCCGCGGCGTACTCGCCTGGAATCTCGAAGATGGGTCCCTTCACTTGTTTCGGGCACATTCAGTGGTGCTCGCCACCGGCGGGTATGGACGCGCTTATTTTTCCTGCACTTCCGCGCACACCTGCACGGGTGACGGCAACGCCATGGTGCTGCGCTCGGGATTGCCGCTGCAGGACATGGAATTCATCCAGTTCCATCCAACCGGCATCTATGGCGCCGGCTGTCTGATTACGGAAGGTGTGCGAGGCGAAGGCGGCTATTTAACAAATTCCAAGGGGGAGCGCTTCATGGAGCGCTACGCACCGAACGCCAAAGATCTGGCCTCTAGAGATGTCGTCTCGCGCTCGATGACGATCGAAATCCGCGAAGGTCGTGGGGTCGGTGAACACGGCGATCATATCCATCTGCATCTGGAACATCTCGGGCCGGAAGTCATTGACGAGCGTCTGCCTGGCATCGCGGAGTCCGCGGCAATTTTTGCAGGCGTTGATGTCACCAAGCAGCCCATACCGGTCCTGCCCACCGTGCACTACAACATGGGGGGGATCCCCACCAACTATCACGGACAAGTCGTGACCTTAAAGGATGGGAACCCCGACGCGGAGGTGCCTGGCTTGATGGCCATTGGCGAAGCTGCGTGCGTATCAGTCCACGGCGCCAACAGGCTCGGTTCCAACTCCCTGCTCGATCTCGTCGTTTTCGGTCGAGCCGCCGCGAAGCGCTGCGCCGCCGTCATCAAACCCGGGATGCCACACCCGACATTGCCGGCCCATGCAACCGAACGATTGCTCGATCGCTTCGACCGGATGCGCTATGCCAATGGCAGCGAGCCGACCGCCAAACTTCGGCTCGCGATGCAACGCATCATGCAGAACAATGCCGCCGTTTTCCGGACCGGCGAGGTACTAGACGAGGGTGTCGAGAAATTGAAGGAGGTCTGGGATGCCTTCCAGCATGTCAAAGTGACCGATCGCTCGATGACTTGGAATACCGATCTGGTCGAGACCCTCGAACTCGACAACCTGCTCGGCAACGCGATGACCAGCGTGTGTGCGGCATCGAATCGCAAGGAAAGCCGCGGGGCGCATGCGCGTGAAGATTATCCGGAGCGCGACGATGAAAACTGGCAAAAGCATACGCTGACATGGATAGATGAGAAGGGTCATGTCCGCTTTGATTATCGGCCGGTACACATGTACACCCTGAGCGACGATGTTCAGGTCGTGCCCCCGAAAAAACGGACCTATTAGTCATCCGAGATCGGAGCGGCGGCGCCGCTCCCCGTAGCGCATTCGGTTCAATTTGTGAGGGACGCGAAAACAAGACGCGCCCCTGAAGACCGGTAACTAAGAGGATTTTGACATGGCGGAGTTCAGCCTTCCGAAGAATTCACGGGTGGAGCCCGGCAAAACGATCAACGCCGCAAATGGGGCGAAACGGGCCCGGCGCATCAAGATCTACCGCTACGAGCCGGACTCCGAACAGAATCCCAGGCAGGATACGTTTGAAATTGATCTCGATAAATGCGGCCCGATGGTGCTGGACGCCATCATCTACATTAAAAACGAGCTCGACCCCACCTTAGCGTTCCGACGTTCCTGTCGCGAAGGGATCTGTGGCTCCTGCGCCATGAATATCGACGGCACCAACACGCTGGCCTGCACCAAATCGACGGCGTCGATCAAGGGCGATGTCAAAATTTACCCGCTCCCGCACATGCCGGTTCATAAGGATTTAGTACCCGATCTGACGCATTTTTATGCGCAGTACGCCTCGATCAAGCCGTGGTTACAATCCGATTCTCCGCCCCCGCCGGATCGAGAAAGACTACAGTCCAAGGAAGATCGAGAAAAGCTGGACGGGCTCTACGAATGTATCTTGTGCGCGTGCTGCTCCACCAGTTGCCCAAGTTACTGGTGGAATGGCGATCGCTACCTAGGTCCGGCAGCGCTTTTACAGGCATACCGCTGGTTGATCGATAGCCGGGATGAGGCGACAGGTGAGCGCTTGGACGCGCTTGAAGATCCTTTCCGCCTGTACCGGTGCCACACGATCATGAACTGCGCGCGGACCTGTCCAAAAAACCTCAACCCAGCGGAAGCGATCGCGGAGATCAAAAAAATGATGCTGACGCGCACGCTCTAGGATCTTTATCCTTGAGCGCTTCCGCGCCGATGGTGATCAACAAGCTACGCTGGCGGTGCCGACGTGGAATGCGGGAGCTTGACATGGTCTTGGAGCGATTTCTCGACCAGGACTTCCCCACGCTGACACCGACCGCACAGCAGATCTTCTCCGAGCTTCTGGATGCTACGGATCCGGATCTCTTTGACTGGATCCTCGGCCGAACCGTGCCGCCGACCGACGCGTTGCGTGTGTTGATCAGCCGTTTGCAAGCTCATAGGCCGACGTGATGAAAGTCGAAAATACTTGGCCGACGGCCTTGCCGAGCACCGATGTAGCCGGTGATTTCTGGTTCGATGAAGCCTCAACGGAATTCAGACTGGCAACAGGCTCGGTGTGCCTGAGCCCGCAACCTGAACTCAGTGTGATCCGCATCACCGGCGTCGATGCGCTCGCATTCCTGCATGGCCAATTGATCACAAACCTCCACAAACTGATACCCGGACAAGGCGGCGCCTTGAGTGGTTGGTGCACCCCGCAGGGGCGTATCGCTTTCCTTTTTCATTTGCTGCGGATCACCGATGGTTTTTTACTGATTATTCCAGCCTCGGAGAGCGCTCGGCTCCTGCAACGTCTTAGGATGTTCGTATTACGGGCCGAGGTGTTGCTAGAAGAACTGACGCATTGGAGTGTGCTCGGCCTCAGTCTGCCAGACGCCGCGCAGATCCCAACAGCACTGGCCGTGTTGCCGAGGACGCGTAATGCCCAAAGCCAACCTCAAAGCGCAATAGAGGCGCTTTGCATCGACGCCTCCTGTCGATATCTCGTGTGTGGCGAAACGGCGCTTCTGATGGACTGGTGGCGCACACTGGCAGTGCCCGTGGTGGGATCGGCTGCATGGCGGTGGCTCGACATCCAGCAGGGGTTACCCCGCATCACGGGCACACAGGCGAATACCCTCCTCCCGCAACAGCTGAATCTGGATATGGTCGATGCACTCGCCTTTGATAAAGGCTGCTATCCGGGACAGGAAATCATTGCCCGCCTGAAGTATCGCGGCGAAGTCAAGTCTCGACTCCTGAGGGGTCAGACCACGGGAAAAATCGAGGCGGGCATTCGTCTGTTAACGACCACCGGACATGTCGCCGGTCACGTGCTGAGCGTGGTGACGACGCCGGCGGGAACGACCGACTTGCTCGCCGTGGTTGAGCTCTCGGCGCTCGATACGGCACCTCAACCTGAAAGTGGACCGGTGATCGATCTTTTGTTCAGCCATCCGCCCTACTGGTCCCGCTAAGGTCGCCGAACCGACGGCCTTCACGCCCGCCTGGTGGCTACCGGGCCCGCACCTTCCCACGCTGTGGGCGGCTCGGGCACGCCGTAACCCGGCGCTTATCGTGACCACTGAGTGTCTTGAGCTGCCTGACGGCGATTTCGTTGATCTCGCCTGGCGCGACGCCGGCAACGGTCCGCTGGTCATCGTGCTGCACGGACTCGAAGGGAGTGTGGAATCTCCCTACGCTCGGCGCATCATGGCCGCGATCAGCGCGCACGGCTGGGGCGCCTGCCTGCTCCACTTCCGGGGGTGCAGCGGGCGGGCGAATCGTCTGCCGCGGAGTTATCACTCGGGCGACACCGGCGATTTGTCGTTTCTCGTGAACACCCTCAGAGACCGCTTCCCCACGCGCGCGCTGGTCGCGATCGGCTACTCAATGGGCGGTAATGTGCTGCTCAAATGGCTTGGCGAGCAGGGGGCTGAGGCGCCCCTTGCCGCAGCGGCAGCCGTGTCTGTCCCCTTTGACCTGGAAGCAGCCGCCCGAAGACTGGAACAAGGGTTTTCCCGCCTGTACCAATATCATCTGCTCCAGAGCCTCCGAGGCAAGATGTCCGCCAAACTGACGCGTTTCAAGCTGCCTTTTACGGCACAAATACTCACGGCGGCGCGCACCTTCTGGCACTACGATGAATTCGTCACCG
Source organism: uncultured Pseudomonadota bacterium (assembly GCA_903825645.1). Lineage (GTDB taxonomy): Bacteria > Pseudomonadota > Gammaproteobacteria > CAIKBL01. The sequence goes on from CAIKBL010000081.1 coordinate 33,469, forward strand.
CCCCGCTACACGGCTTCCGAAATGCGGCAGATTATTATGCCCGTTCAAGTGCCCGTTTTTATCTCGCGACAATTCGGACGCCGACCCTCATCCTGCATGCCCGGGACGATCCCTTTCTGCCCGAGACCGCGATCCCGCGCGCATGTCCGACGACGGTAACGCTGGAAATCCATGCGCGTGGCGGACATGTCGGATTCCTGACCGATCCCGCACCCGGCTGGACCCGTCCATGGCTTGAAAGCCGTCTCGTGCATTATCTTCAGACGACGGTGTTCCGCGAAACCGCCGGATGCGGCTAGAATGACGCGCACTGACTTTTTCCGACTGGATCAGCCATGGCTTTGATGACGCGGCGCGCCCCTTTTCTGATCATCGCCGGCCTCTGTGTCGGCCTGCTCGCCTTCGGCTATTTTTTACAGTTTCACAGCGGGCAGGAGCCGTGTCCGTTGTGTATCTTTCAGCGCATTTGTTACTTCGCCATCGGCCTCGTCGGCATCGTAGCCGGCCTGCAGGCACCCCGCTACACCGGGACGATGGGCTACGGCGCTGTCCTGTTTCTGAGCAGCAGCATCGGCGCCGGGATCGCGGGTCGTCAAGTCTGGTTGCAACATCTACCCGGCGATCAAATTCCCGAGTGTGGCCCGGGGCTTGATTTCTTACTCGAGATGTATCCGTTGACAGAAACTATACGGACCGTTTTGCGCGGCTCAGGCGATTGCGCAAAAGTAGACTGGACATTTCTGGGGATGTCGGTCGCAGAATGGTCGTTACTGTGCTTTCTGGGAATCTGCGCGACGTGCCTGTACTTTATGTACCAGTGGACCGTACAACGCCCCCTTCAAGTTCGCCCCTCGCGCACTCGTCGTCGCACCCGCGTCTGATCTCACCGAAAGACGTTAGCACGAGATAACGCCCCGATCACTGAAACGGGATCCCGGGTGGCATTCGCCCCTGTAGACCACGCATCAGGCTTTGCAAGCCGCCTTTTTTGGATACCTTCTTCATCATTCGCTGCATCTGGTCGAACTGCTTCAGCAACCGATTAACATCCTGAACTTGGGTGCCCGAACCGTCTGCGATACGTTTCTTGCGGGAAGCCTTGAGCACTGCCGGGAAAAGTTTCTCCTGGCGGGTCATCGAATCGATAATCGCCGCGAGACGAACGAGTTCTTTGTCGTTCACCCGATTTTTGACATGGTCGGGGAGCTCGGCCGTACCTGGTAACTTGCCCATCAGCGCGGTCAGTCCGCCCATGTTGCGCATCTGCTCAAGCTGATCCCGAAAATCCTGTAGGTCAAAGCCCTTCCCCTTACTGAGCTTCTGAGCGATTTTTGCCGCCTGATCGCGATCGACTTTCTGCTCCACCTCTTCAATCAGCGACAGCACATCGCCCATGCCGAGGATTCGGGAGGCCACGCGATCAGGGTGAAAGGGCTCGAGCGCATGGATTTTTTCACCCACGCCCATGAATTTTATGGGCTTGCCGGTCACGTGCCGCACGGAAAGCGCAGCACCGCCGCGCGCATCGCCGTCGGTCTTGGTCAGGACAATACCCGTCAAAGGCAGCGCATCATTGAACGCCTGTGCAGTCCGTACAGCATCCTGGCCCATCATGGAATCAATGACGAACAGCGTCTCCACCGGATTGAGCGCCGCATGCAGCGCCCGAATCTCCTGCATCATGTCTTCATCGATAGCCAGACGACCTGCGGTGTCGACGATCAAAACGTCCTTGAACTGTCGCCGAGCTTGCGCCAATGCTGCTTGCGCGATTGCGACAGGCGAGGCCCCCGCTTCGCTCGGATAGCAGTCAACCCCGATTTCACCGGCGAGGATCCGTAATTGATCGATCGCGGCGGGTCGATAAATATCACAGCTGACAAGGGCCACTGATTTTTTATCATGTTCCTGCAGCCGCAAGGCAAGCTTCGCCGCACTGGTGGTCTTGCCTGAGCCCTGTAGTCCCGCCAGCAGGATGACGACAGGCGGTTCGGCATTGAAGTTGATCCCCTCTCCTGCCTGACCCATCATCGCCGTTAGTTCATCGCGGACCACCCGAATCAAGGCCTGGCCGGGCGTCAGCGTCCCGATGACTTCTTGACCCAAGGCGCGAACCCGAACCTGCTCCACGAACGCTTTGACGACCGGAAGCGCGACGTCCGCCTCGAGTAACGCCAACCGCACCTCACGCAGCGTTGCATCTATGTTGTCTTCGCTCAGCCGTCCCTGCCCACGCAGCTTTTTGACGACGTTGCTTAACCGTTCACTCAGATTCTGAAACATGAAAAATTCCCACTGAAACTCGAGCTACCTTACCCCACCCCTCCCCAGGCCGCACGCGAAGCGGACGGACATCCCAGGCCGGGACCCCGCAGTATACCGCGCCGGACCCAATCGCTCCTCGACCGATGCAAGGCCGAGCATGATCTTTCGTGTACCCCGGACGACCTTTGTGTCCGACAGATCTTGCAGCCGCGTGCTTTCCTATACAATGCTGGGGAACAGCCCGGCTGGCGGCAACGGCGCTCGACAGGAAACTGAAGGGTGACACCTATTTTGACAGGAACAGCATACCACTCGCCTAGGCGCGACCGACGAGATCCCGCATGCGCGGGCGCCGGGGAAATGCTTGCCCACACGACTGGTCGGGACATAGGAGGTCGAACATGACTTCGGGGCTCGCGGGCGCGTTAGCGCTGATCCTTTACGGGATGGGCATTGCCTTTTTTGCACAAACCCGTCGTGGGCCTGCGTTGGCCAGCACCTTGGGGGCTCTCGCAGGCCATGCGGTCGTACTCGCGACCATGATCGTGGCCACCCGTGGTGTTAATTTTGGCATCGTCAATGCGGCATCCATCGTGGGTTGGTGCATCGCTTCCATTATTTGGGTCCTTAACCTTCAACGGCCGCTGGAAAGTCTGGCCGTTTTCGTCCTGCCGATGACCGGCCTCGCCCTGGGTCTCGACCTCTGGCTTCCCCCGCCGCCAATCGCAGAGCATCCACTGCCCCTCGGGATGTATCTGCATATCGCCCTGGCCATCATCGCGTACAGCCTGTTCATGATCGCCGCTGCCCAAGCCCTGCTCCTCACCTTCGCCACGCGCCAGTTGCGGCATCACCATCCGGTCATGCATTTCCTCCCACCGCTGCCGACGATGGAGGCCGTGATGTTCCAGTTGACGGCGTTTGCTTTCGGGCTCCTGACGGCAAGCCTCATCTTTGGTGCGCTATTTGTCCAAAATATTCGGTCCCAACATCTCTCCCACAAAATTGTGTTTTCCGGCCTCGCCTGGCTGGTCTTCGCCACCTTAGTCCATGGTCGCTGGCGCTGGAACTGGCGCGGCAGACATGGGGTCAAGTACGTGGTGAGTGGTTCTATCCTGTTGGCGTTAGCGTTCTTCGGCACGAAAGTCGTACTGGAACTTATCCTGCGGCGAACCTGATCGAATGGAAACTTCGACCCTCGTTTTCCTCGCAATCGGCATGATCGGGCTGATCGCCTGCAACGCGTTTTTCTCGGCAGCCGAAACGTCGATGATGGCACTTAACCGCTATCGGTTGCGCCATCTCGCCAATCAGAACCATGCCGGCGCCCGTCGTGCGCTCAAACTGCTGGACAAGCCTGACGGCTTGATCGGTTTTATCCTCCTCGGCAACAGCTTTCTCAACGTCCTGTTGACCCAGATAGCCACCTTGGTGACCCTGCAGTTATTCGGGGAGCGCGGTCTTTGGATCGCCTCATTCATCCTCACCGCACTCATCCTGATTTTCGCTGAAGTCCTGCCTAAAACAATTGCCGCACTGCATCCCGAGCGTCTGGCCTTCCCCGCCACGCTATTGCTGATCCCGCTCATGGCGCTGTTCAGACCGCTGGTCGCGCTAATCAATGCCGTTACCCGGGCGCTGCTCCTACCCTTTAACGTCGGCGCTTACCGCGCTCAGCTCGACCCACTGGATCGCGAAGAGCTACGCACCGTCGTCAAGGAGGCCGGTGCCCTGATCCCGCAAAAACACCGCGACATGCTATTCGGCATTCTCGATCTGGAGAAAGTCTCCGTCGAAGACATCATGGTGCCGCGCGCAGAAATCGTCGCTCTCGATCTGGATGAAGACTGGGTGGATGTGCGGGAGCAACTCATGACCTGCCGCCACACCCGCGTGCCGTGTTACCGGGGAAGCCTCGACAACTTGTTGGGGATCCTTCACATGCGGACCCTGACTCGCTTGATACGACAAGCAGAGACCTTCGGTGCCGAGGATATCGAGGCGCTACTCTCCGAGCCCTACTATGTGCCGTTGAAAGCGGATTTACACACGCAACTGATCAACTTCCAGCTCGAAAAACAGCGGCTCGGGGTGATCGTCGATGAATATGGCGAGATCTCCGGTCTCGTGACGCTCGATGACGTCCTTGAACAAGTGGTCGGAGAATTCACGACCGTACCCCAATTCAATACCCGTCAGGTGCGGCCCCAGCTCGATGGCAGCTTGCTGGTGGCCGGCACCGCGAATCTGCGCCAATTGAACCGGGCCTTCGGCTGGGAACTCCCCGAAACCGGGCCGAAAACGCTGAATGGGCTCATTCTTGAGGAGTTAGAGAATATCCCCGATCCCGGCACCAGTTTTCGGATCGGGGAGTACACGATAGAGATCGTGCAGAGTTCGGGTCAGATCGTCCGCAACGCGCGGATCTTCCCTCCATCAACCCCCTTACCGCCCCAGGAAGACCGCTCGCCGATAACTTCAGCATAAGCAGCAGCGGCTGCGCGCCATCCGTCGCGTCAAATTTCGCTCAGCGCCTCACTGAGTCGGGTGATCCCAATCACATCAATGTCCGTGGCCGGTGTCTTGGGCAGGTTGGCACGCGGCACAATTGCGCGCTTGAAACCGTGCTTGGCGGCTTCCCGCAGACGTTCAGGTCCTCCCTGTACCGGACGAACCTCGCCAGCAAGCCCAATTTCTCCAAACACGACCAGATCGGACGCGAGCGGACGATCCCGTAGACTGGACAGCACCGCCATCACAATGGCCAAATCTCCGCCGGTCTCCGTCAAGCGAACACCGCCGACAATATTGGCAAACACATCGCATCCGCTGGTCGCAATGCCTCCATGACGATGCAGTACGGCGAGCAACATCGACAGCCGGTTTTGGTCAAGGCCGACCGTCACGCGACGCGGATTGCCAAGCGCGCTGGGGTCAACCAGCGCCTGGACCTCCACCAACATCGGCCGCGTGCCTTCGCGGGTGACCATCACCACGCTGCCCGGCACGGGCTCGTCATGTCGGGAGAGGAGCATCGCCGAAGGATTAGTGACTTCTTTGAGCCCTCCATCGGTCATGGCGAACACCCCCAGCTCATTGACCGCGCCGAAGCGATTTTTGAACGCACGCACGAGTCGATAGCGCCCGCCCACTTCGCCTTCGAAATAAAGGACTGCATCGACCATGTGCTCAAGCACACGGGGCCCAGCGAGTGCGCCATCCTTTGTAACGTGTCCGATTAGATACACCGCCGTCTGCGTCGCCTTGGCGAAACGCACCAACTGGGCGGCACATTCGCGAACTTGCGCCACACTGCCTGGCGCGGACTGCAGGGCGCTCGTATAAAGCGTCTGAATCGAATCAATGACCATCACACGCGGACGCTCCGCATTCGCGAGCGCCAGCACACGTTCAATTTCGGTTTCCGTCAACAATCGCAAATGACCGGTGGGCAGCTTGAGGCGCTCTGCGCGCAATGCGATCTGAGAAGAAGACTCCTCGCCGCTGACATACAGCGCTTTGACCTTACCGCTACCCGTGCTGAGCGCAAGGCTCTGAAGGAGAAGCGTGGACTTGCCAATCCCCGGATCACCTCCGAGGAGTACGACCGATCCTTCGACTAAACCGCCACCGAGCACCCGATCAAGCTCGCTCAGGCCGCTGCCCATACGCGGTGCTTCGGCCGGATTGACGTCCGCGAGCGCCACGATGCGGGGCGCTTCTCCACTGTAGGAAATGTGACGAGGAGGCGCGGCGGCCGCGAGTGCTTCTACCAACGCATTCCATGTACCGCAATCTGGGCACTGCCCCGTCCATTTAGGCTGCTGCGCACCACATTGCTCGCATTGGTAAAGTCGTTTCGGACTCTTCATGGTCTTTCGACACAATGTGCGCGCATTCGCATCCGACACAAGAGCTCATAAGGAATCGTGCTCGCGGCGTTGGCCACTTCCTCCACCGGCAAGCCTTCGCCCCACAACACGACGGGATCGCCGATCTGCGCATCGGGCAGTGGACGCAAATCAACGGCCAGCATATCCATCGCCACTTCACCGATAATCTGGGTGCGGATCCCCCTGACAAGCACCGGCGTGCCGGTGCTTGCGTGTCGGGGATAGCCATCCGCATAGCCAAACGCGACGATCCCGACGGGCATGGTTTCCGGACACACAAAGCGCTGGCCATAGCCAACACGCTCGCCCGCGGGAATGCGACGGGTCGCGATAAGGGCCGACGTCACGGTCATTGCTGGACGGAGTCCCAATTCGTGGGCGGTGACATCCGGGAATGGTGAGACGCCATACAACATCAGTCCCGGGCGCACCCATTCCGCATGGGTGGTTGGCCACGCCAAAATGGCGCCCGAATTCGCGCAGCAGCGCGGGAGCGCCGTGGTCAGGGGGATGTGATCGAGAACGTCGAGCTGCGCCAGGACGGAATCACCCTCACGCAGATGGGCATTGGCGAAGTGGGTCAGCAGACGTAGTGCGCGCGTGGGCTTTGAGAGCATCTCGAGAACCGCAGGGATCTCCTGTGGTGCAAAACCGAGGCGATGCATACCCGTATCAACCTTGACCCACAAAGGGACCGGCTCAGCGAGCGCTTCGAACATTTGGACTTGCGCGTGATTGTGAACCACCGACTCGAGACCCAGCGCCGTGATGGCGGGGAGTTCGGCCGTCTCAAAAGGGCCTTCTAAAAGGACGATGGGCGTGTGCAGGTTTGCTTCACGTAGCCGCACCGCTTCTTCCAGCGAGGCCACGCCAAAGGCGTCGACCCCTGTCAGGGTCCGTGCCATCCGCACCAGACCATGGCCGTAGGCATCTGCCTTGATGATGGCCATGACGCGACGGTTAGGGGCATGCGCTCTGACCACTGCCAAATTTGCACGCACCGCCTGCGAATCGAAGACCACCCGCGCCGGGCGCGTCATGAACGATCTCCACTCCCATAGGAGTCATGCGCGAGGTTTTCGAACGTGGTGTATTCCCCGAAGAAACGCAGCTTGCGCATCCCAATGGGGCCGTTACGCTGTTTGCCAATGATGATTTCGGCGACACCCTTGTCGGTGCTGTCCTCGTTATAAACCTCATCCCGGTAGATGAACATGATGAGATCGGCGTCCTGTTCGATAGCGCCCGATTCGCGCAAATCGGACATGACGGGCCGCTTGTCCCCGCGCTGTTCGAGACTTCGATTGAGCTGCGAGAGTGCGATCACCGGAACGCTCAGCTCTTTCGCAAGTGATTTCAGCGAACGGGAAATTTCCGATATCTCGGTCGCGCGATTCTCATTCGTCCCAGGCACGTGCATGAGTTGCAGGTAGTCAATCACAACCATGCTCAAGCCATGCTCGCGAGCGAGGCGACGACAACGGGCGCGTAAATCGCCCGGCGTCAGTGCTGGGGTGTCGTCGATGAATAATTTGATCTCAGACAAAATGCCGACAGCATGCGTTAGACGGGGCCAGTCATCATCGGCCAACTTGCCAGTCCGGACCTTGTGCTGATCGATCCGTCCCAGCGAGGACAGCATGCGCATCGCTATTTGCTCGGCCGGCATTTCCATACTGAAAATCGCGACCGGCAATTTCTCGCGCGTCGCCGCGTTCTGCGCAATATTGATGGCAAAGGCTGTTTTGCCCATCGAAGGCCTGCCGGCGACAATGACGAGATCAGAGGGTTGCAGACCAGACGTCATCCCATCGAGCTCATAAAATCCCGTCGGTACCCCCGTAATGGGATTATCCCGCTGGAACAGGAGGTCGATACGATCGAGGGCGCTAACCAGCAACTCCTTAATCGGCCGGAAGCCCCGTCGACCCCGCGATTCGCGCTCGGCGATTTCAAACACCGTGCGCTCTGCCACGTCGAGTAAATCGTTGGTAGAACGTCCTTCGGTCCTGAACGCACTTTCTGCGATTTCTGTCCCTGCTTTGATGAGCGCCCGCAAGACCGCCCGATCCCGTACGATATCGGCATACGCGGCAATATTGGCGGCGGTCGGGGTGTTGTCCGCAAGCTGCGCCAGATAAGCAAGGCCCCCACTGTTTGCGAGCAGCCCGTTACTCTCGAGCCACTCTGCGAGGGTCACAATATCGTAGGGTTTGCCGTCGTTGGCGAGCGCTTCAATACCTCGATAGATATTGGCGTGGTCGCGCCGATAGAAGTCGGTCTGACTGATCCGCTCCGAGACCTGTAACCAGGCTTCGTTGTCGAGCATGAGGCCGCCGAGCACCGATTGCTCAGCCTCGACGGAATGCGGCGGAACACGCAGCGAATCGACAGAACGATCCGCCGCGAATGGCCGGTTGGTGGGGTACTCAGCGGCCATCTATAAGCTGCTGTAGAGCCGCGTCTAACGGTGACGAAACGACCTTAGCGTCCGACGTCTTCCGTCGCAATGACGACGGTAATGGTCGGATTCAAGTCAGCATGAAACTCAAGCTCGATGACGTGACGTCCGATATTCCGGAGCGCGCCGCTCGCCAGACGCAATTCCTTCTTCTCGATACTGTGGCCTAGGACTGCCAAGGCGGCGCAGATTTCGGTCGCGCCTACGGAGCCATAAAGCCGACCTTCGTTGCCTGCCTTGGCAATAATGGTCAGTTCCAGATCCTGCAGCTTCTCAGCCCGCGACATGGCTGATTCGAGCGCGCTCCGTTGAGCCGCTTCCAGGCCGGCTCGGCGGGCCTCGAATTTAGCGACGTTGTCACCGGTCGCCGGCACCGCTTTCTGCCGGGGGACCAGATAATTCCGGCCATATCCCGGTCGGACACGCACCCTGTCACCCAACTTGCCAAGGTTATGAATTTTTTCGAGCAAAATTACTTCCATCATCGTACGTACCTTCTCTAAGCTAACTGCGTGTTCAAGTCCGGTTCACGGACGGCATTTCCGTGCTCGCCTGACCGACTCCCCTGAGGCCATCCCGCGCAGCCTCCCTTTCTGTTCAGATCTTGTGCCCGCGCCACCTTCAGCCGCCCGCGTTCGGGCGCACCCGACGCCTGAAATCAACCACCACATCCGCAATCCCCGTGGTCGCGAGAATGGGGATCGCCACATGCGGGGCTAGGCCTAGCAGCAAGTAAACGCCGCCCAACCAAGCTCGATTCATTTCCCGCGCGAGACACACCGCGTGCAGCACCGCAAGCCCCTGCACCGCGAACATCAGTAACAGGACAATCATCGCGTCCTGGGCCAACCCACCGGCGGCACCGACCCAGTTCAGAATCGTGTTGCAGGCCGCTGCCAGCGCACCTATCGGCAACACCCAGCGGGGTAGCACGAAATTCCTGAACTCGGTGCCAAATCCGCCAGGATTGTAGAGTTGTGCCTGCCACCCGCGGGCTAACATCAACATCCCCGTAAAACCAATATACAACAGCGCGACAGAGGCCGTGTGCATCAGATTGCCATAGGTCTGGATCTGATCAGCCGAGAGGAACTGCCCCCCTTCGGCCTCAACGAGCTCTCCGAGCACCGTCAGGCGCCCCCGCCAGAACGCATTGACGTCTGGATTCGCGAACCGCATCAGGGCCGCGTAAACCATGACGCAAATGCCGATATTCACCACCGCCTGGCCTTGCTGGCGCGTTCTGTGCAGGGTGAGGCAGGCGCCCCACACCGGCATCCAAGCCGCCGCGATCGCCATCGCGGCAATACCCAGCCGACCGTTCAGCGCGACCATCGCGGCCGCGCAAAGGGTTCCGGCCACCAGCAAGGTGCGCAAACCAGCCAGCGCCCCTTGCCGCAAGGTCACCAACCCAAGCAGGCCTCCGCTGATCAGCAACGCCGGGCCAAAAAATAACGCCAGCAGCGCGAATACAGCAATGAGGAGTGACGCGATCAGCGGCCCCCTCATCGCCAGCTTGGCAAGCCCACGCATGTACGCGTCAGCGACCGTCTGTCAGCGGCGCCTCAATGCGAATCGCTATAAGGGATCAACGCAAGAAAACGCGCGCGCTTGATGGCCGTGGCAAGCTGTCTTTGGTATCGCGCCTTGGTCCCGGAAATGCGGCTTGGCACAATTTTACCATTTTCGGCGACATTGGCCTTGAGCGTGTTGAGATCTTTGTAATCGATCTCGACGACACCCTCTGCGGTGAATTTGCAGAACCGGCGCCGACGAAAATGTCGCGAACCGCCGCCACGGGGTTTGGGTTTAGCCGGTCTCATGATTCAACCTCCGTTTCTGCGGCGTCGGCAGACGCCGGACTTGCTTCTTCACCGCCATTTTCGCCGACATTTTCGCTGCTATTGGAAGCCTGATGCCGATTGCGCCGTTCGCTCTCGCGCTCGTCATGCTCGTCTTTGGCGCGCGCCATGAACGAAGGCTCGGTCACCGCGGTTTCGCGCTTGATCGTGAGATGCCGCAGGACGGCATCATTGAAGCGAAACGCGCTGGTCAGTTCCGTCAGGGTCGGTCCATCGCACTCAATGTTCATCAAGACGTAATGCGCCTTATGCACTTTGGCCACGGGGAATGCCAGTTGGCGACGACCCCAGTCTTCCAGACGGTGTATGTGCCCACCAGTGGTTTGAATCATCGTCCGATAGCGGTCAACCATAGCATTGACCTGCTCACTCTGGTCAGGATGGACCAGAAACACGATCTCGTAATGTCTCAACAGCGGCTCCTCTCGGTTGGTAGCTTCCCGGCATAGGCAGTGAAGCAAGGAGTAGTGGGAAAAAGGAGCGGCATTCTACGCGGGCCGCGACGACAGTGTAAAGGCGGCCGAAAAGCGCCCCGGCTCTAAAAGACCGCGCGCGCTCAGGCGCCCCGTTGCCGGAGGGTCTCAAATAGACAGACGGCCGTGGCAGTCCCAAGATTAAGGCTCTCGACGGTGCCTTTCAGCGGTATTCTGGCAAGCCAGTCGCAGGATTCTCGGGTCAGCCGACGCAAGCCCGCGCCCTCGGCACCGATGATCCACGCCAGCGGGCGATTGAGATCGAGCATGTAGAGGCTTTCACTGGCCTCCCCGCTCGCCCCGACCAGCCACACACCGGCTTCTTTGAGCGCTTCGAGGGTTCGCGCCAAGTTAGTCACAAAGACAAGCGGCACGGTATCGAGCGCGCCGCTGGCGACCTTGGCGACGGCGGGCGTAATGCCGGCACTTCTGTCTTTGGTCAGGATGATCCCGCTCACCCCGGTGGCATCGGCCAACCGAAGTACCGCGCCGAGATTCTGGGGATCCTGCAGTTGATCAACGACCAAAACCAACGGCAACGCGGCGCCGATGACATGGGTCGCCAGCCATTCATCGAACGCCCACCCGCGGGGCGGCCGGCGACGAATGACCACGCCTTGATGGCCGGGGGCGCCAGCGATCCGCTCCAGCGCCTCCCCCCCAACCCGCTGAGCCCGCACGCCCAAGGCAGTGGCCCGTGCAACGAGCTGCTCAAGCTCCGGCTGAACCGTGCCCAGACGAATCCAGCACTCCAAAATCGCCTCCGGCGCGTGTCTGAAAGCGGCTTCCACCGCATGCAGGCCATAGGTCAATAGGGTCCGGCTATCACTCATCGGCGGCGGCGCCCCGATTTTAGGGGTGGTGGCGTGGGTGGTGGCGCCAGGGCGAAATCAATTTTGCGATCATCGAGACTGACCCGCGCCACCACGACGGTCAGACGCTGACCCAATCCATATTCCTGCTGCTTTCGACGCCCCACCATGCGGTGCCGAACCGGGTCAAAGTGATAGTAATCCTCGGGCAGCGCCGTGACATGAATCAGTCCTTCGACGAACGAATCGTCCAGTTGCACAAACAGACCGAACGCCGTCACAGCACTGATGATCCCGACGAAATGCTGTCCAACTTTATCGAGCATGTACTCGCACTTCAGCCAGGCAACCGCATCTCGAGTCGCATCGTCGGCTCGGCGTTCAGTCATCGAGCAGTGCTCGCCGAGCAAGAGCAGATCATCGGCCGGCGCCGGAAGTTTGGCGATCTGCTGTTTGAGCGCACGATGGATCGCCAAATCAGGGTAGCGACGGATGGGTGAAGTGAAGTGCGCATAAGCCGTGAGGCCCAGCCCAAAATGGCCCTGATTATCGGGACTGTATACCGCCAGCTTCAAGCTTCGCATCAGGACGGTCTCAATCAGATGGCGGTCAGGTCGCGCACGGGCCTGTTCCAACACTTTCGAGAAATGTTGCGCGACCGGATGTTCCCCCCCCCCTAAATTGAGGCCTATCCCGGCTAAAAATTGGCGCAAGGCTTCGATTTTCTGAGCCTCGGGCAAAGCGTGGATCCGAAACAGCGCAGCTCGCCGATGTCGGATGAGATGTTCGGCCGCCGCCACATTGGCGGCAATCATGAATTCTTCGATCAACCGGTGGGCATCGCCGCGTTGGCGGGTTTCGATGCGCTCGATCTTGCGGGCGGCATCAAACACGAAAAGAGGCTCTACGCTGTCAATATCCAGCGCGCCGCGAACTTCTCGCTGGGTGCGCAACAGCTGATACAACTCGTAAGCCACCCGGAGATGGCTTTCAAGACTGTCTTTCGCGAGATCTGACGGTGGCGCCGCCGCCAGCCATCCGGCAACTTCCTCGTAAATGAGGCGGGCACGGGAGCGAATAACGGCATTGGCGAACCGGGTGCGCGTACAGTTGCCCGCGGCGTCATAACGGAGCTCACAGACCATGGTCAGACGCTCGACGTCGGGATTCAACGAGCAAATACCGTTCGACAGTTGCTCAGGAAGCATAGGGATCACCCGTGCAGGGAAATACACGGAGGTTCCCCGTTCCCGTGCCGCCCGATCGAGCACCGTCCCGGGACGCACGTAATGCGCGACATCGGCGATCGCGACATACAGCACAAAGCCTGACCGGGTCTTACGGCAGTACACCGCGTCGTCAAAATCCCGCGCATCGACACCGTCGATCGTCACGAAAGGCAAATCGCGCAAATCCTCGCGATCGGCGTAGTCCGCTTCCACCACCGTGGCAGAAATCTGCCGTAACTCGCGCGTCAGTCCCTCTGGCCAAGTGGTTGGTAATTCGTAGCTGCGGATGGCGATATCGATTTCCATCCCCGGCGCCATATGGTCACCTAACACCTCGCGTACATGTCCAATGGGTTGATAACGGCTGTCCGGCTGCTGATCGATGGTCACGACCACGATTTGTCCGTGTTTGGCACCCGCTTCCTTGCCCGGCGGGATCAGGATGTCCTGATTGAGATGCCGGTTGTCGGGACTCACGACGGCGACCCCCCCTTCCTGGAAATAGCGTCCGACCACGTCGTGGTTCGCGCGCGACAGCACCTCCACCAGCGCGCCATACGGTCGGCCACGGTCGTCCTGACCGGCCAGTCGCACCAGCACCCGGTCGCCATGGAGCACGCGTCGCGCCTCCCGGGGCGCGAGGTAAATGTCCGCGTCACCCACGTCAGGCCTGACGAAAGCGAACCCGTCCGGATGTCCGATAACACGCCCCGGCAATAACTCCATCGCCCGCGCGATCCCGAAACGCCGGTCCCGCGTCTCGAGCAACTGCCCGTCACGGACCATCGCCCGCAATCGCCGCTGCATCGCATGCATGGCGGGTCGATACCCGACATCCAGTGTCTTGGCGAGCGTCTTAAGGGTGCAGGGCGCGCCGCTTTTTTCAAGCTGCGCGAGAATCGCTTCACGACTCGGGATAACTAAAATTTCTGATTCAGAGGTTGGCATGTGCCGACAATAACGCGTGGCGGCGTCACGCGCGAGCACCCTGCAGTCGGAACGATGTCTCATTGACTCCCCGGAGGGGGTCCGGTAGATTTCGGCCCGCCTCAGCCGAGGTGGCGGAATTGGTAGACGCGCTGGTTTCAGGTATCAGTGGAGAAATCCGTGGAGGTTCGAGTCCTCTTCTCGGCACCAAAGGCACATGCTCTTAGTCACGCCAGGCGGAACCAGTCGTCCGTCTGGCGAGCGCTTCGCCGACGGGTCACATCAGCAAACTGGCGACGTAACCTAGGTAGAGGGCACCGCTGATCCCGACGTGCCAGATTCGAACCCCCCCACGGCGCGCCTGCCAACACAACCAACCGGCAGAGGCGTAGGTCACCGCCGCGCCCGCGAGAATGGCCGGCGTCGGACTCCAGGGCGTGACCAGAATCCCCAAAGCGGGCAGCAAACATCCTTGGAACACCATGGCGCCGCTAATATTGCCCAGCGCCAAGGTGTCTTTTCCACGCCGGATCCAAAGCACACTATTTATATTTTCTGGCAATTCCGTGGCAACCGGCACCAGTAACAACGAGAGCAAGAGTGCGGAAACGCCCCAATGGGCAGCGGCCGTCGTGACCGCGATCACACACCCTTCCGCCCCGAATATCAGCAACCCCAGGCCCAGCCCCAACTGGAGCACCACCACCGCCACGTGGTCGGGCAGACCCACCCGGCAAAGGTGTAACGGCCCGTGCGCGCGGGTACCATGTCCTTCGCGGTTCAATTGCGCGTTCGTCGCGAAAACCCGAAAGACATAACCGAGGTAAACCCCAATCAGCGCCAGTGCAAGGAACACCCGTGCCAAGTGGTAGGACGTCGGTAGCGCAAACCCAAGACAGGCGACGCCGAACCCCAGCAGGAAAAAAGTCAGATCTCGAGCAAGTCCGTTACCTCCGGGAGCTAGTTTACCGTGCCACCCGCGACGGGACAGAACCGCAAGACCCGTCAAAAACATGGTCAGCGTCGCCAACATCAGCGGCGCCCCCAGAATGGCGCCGACCCCGATATCCGTACTGGTTTTGACGCTCGCGGTGCCGCCAAAAATGGCGACGATAGGGATCGTACTTTCAGGCATGGCGGTCGCCATGGCTGCGAGCAGGGAGCCGGTGACGCCGTCAGACAAACCGAGGCGCTCGCCGTAATGCTCGAGTGCGTTAGTGAATAATTCAGCGGCGAGGAAAATTATCGCCAGCATGAGCAGTAACTGCAGCGTCAGACTCATGTTACCCTCGCGTGCGCCACCGGCTTGGGCAACCGCGCCATGGGAGCCTGTCCGTTATTGAAATTTGGGGTTGAAATTTGTGGAAGCGCTATATGTAAAGGCATTTTTACTCGGCATTGTGGAGGGGTTGACCGAATTCCTGCCCGTCTCCAGTACCGGTCATTTGATCATCGCCAGTCATTGGTTGGGTTTCGATAGCGAGCACGCCGCGTCGTCATTCGAGGTATTCATTCAATTAGGTGCCATTCTAGCGGTCTGCTGGTATTTCCGCGCCCGGATAGCCACGGTGATGCAGGGACTCGGGCGGACCGCGCCGAGTAACCGCTTTGCCCTGAACATTACCATTGCTTTCCTCCCCGCCGCCGTTATTGGACTCCTAAGCTACCATCAAATTAAAGCCCTGCTGTTTTCACCTTGGGTCGTGGCCTGGGCCATGGTCATCGGCGGCGTGTTGATCCTGTTGATCGAGTGGCGTCTTGGCGCGGCGCGCATCCAGGCCATTGACGACATCAAACCCCGCCATGCCCTGCAGATTGGTTGCGCACAGGTGCTTGCGCTAATCCCGGGTGCCTCCCGCTCGGGGGCCACCATCATGGGCGGCTTACTCAGCGGTTTGGATCGAAAAACCGCTACGGAGTTTTCATTTTTCCTCGCGATGCCCGTGATGTTCTCAGCCACCGTATTTGACCTCGCCAAGAACTGGCGGGCGCTCAGCGTCGACGATATTGGCATCTTCGGCGTAGGATTTATTACGGCATTTGTGAGCGCCCTGCTTACCGTGAAATTCCTCTTGCAATTCGTCTCACGCCACAGTTTTGCGGTTTTCGCCTGGTATCGCCTTGCATTTGGGGCGTTCCTACTCTGGCACTATCGACCAGGCGCCAGCTAAACCGACCGGATATGCCGGGGAGATAGGTCGATATAGCAAGAATATCGTTCCGCCTCTCCGGCCGGACGCCTAGACTGCCGGTGGCAATCCCCGGTAACGAGAAGCAAGGAATCGACGCGTGTCATCGACAGTGACTGCTCTGCCCCCCCCCCCCTCAATCGGGACCAGCTGGCCCGCCTGGATCAGGCCGCGAGCGGTTTGACGGGCGCGCAGCTCCAGTGGGCCAGCGGCTACCTCGCCGGACGCGCGGCAGCCGATCAGGCGCAGGGCGCTGCGCCAACCTTAAGACCCGAGAACAGCAAGGCGGGACAAAGCCTAGCCATTTTTTATGGTTCCCAAACCGGTAACAGTCGGCGGCTGGCCGAACTCGCCCACGCACAAGCGACGGCCCAACAAATGCCAGCCCGGCTGATCAATCTCGCCGATTATTCGCCGCGTTTGCTCAAACAAGAAAGCGTCGCGGTGTTCATCGTGAGCACCCAAGGGGATGGCGATCCGCCGGAAGACGCCGTCTCGTTTTTCGAGTTTCTGCACGCGGCTAACGCGCCCCGTCTGGAGAAGCTCAAATTCAGCGTTCTTGCCTTAGGCGATTCGAGTTACCCGTATTTTTGCCAGGCTGGCCGTGTTCTTGACGAGCGCCTTCTGGTACTCGGCGCCACGGCACTACAGGTTCGCATGGACTGCGATCTCGATTTCAGTGCCGCGGCCACGGGATGGACCGATGCGGTCATCGGGCAGGCGGCGAATCTGTTGAAGCCGCTCACGCTGCCCCAGGTCACGATTATCGAGACCGCTGCGAGCGCGATCCGCGCCGCAGAAGCGGGCAAGCAGACACGCGGCGAACTGCTGCTCAACCAACGGTTGAGCGGCCGCCATTCAGGGAAGGACGTTCGCCATTTGGAATTCGCGTTCGCGGATGCGAATTTCACTTACGAACCCGGCGACGGCATCTCAGTACAGCCACAGAACGCGAACGTCTTGGTAGAAGAAATCCTCGAGACACTGCGCGCGAGCGGTACGGTGCAGGTCGAGCGCCCTGGCGGCAGGTCCCGTCAATTAGTGGAAATTCTGACCGAAGAGGTAGAGCTCACGCTCATCAACCGCCAGCTCCTGAGCGCCCTCGAGGCACGCACGGGGCACGCTGGCCTGCAACATCTGCTGGCGACAGCGCATGCCGCCGAGTTTGCACATTATCTGGAAACTCACCAAGTCATCGATGTGCTTCGGGATTTTCCGGCGGAGCTCTCGCCCGCAGAGTTCGTCAGCCTGCTACGGCCGCTTGGACGCCGAACGTACTCTATCGCCTCTTCGAGTGCGGCGACGCCGGATGAAGCCCACTTACTCGTTGCGGTGGTCGAGTCGCGTAACCTGCATGGGACACGCCTCGGCGCGGCGTCGAATTTTCTTGCCGCCATGACACCCGGATCTGAACTCACCCTGCATCTGGAAGTAAACCCGACCTTTCATCTTCCTGCTGATGACGCGACTCCTCTGATCATGATCGGCCCCGGGACGGGCGTTGCCCCCTTCCGCGCCTTTGTCGCCGAACGCGCAGCGCGTGGAGCACAGGGCCGGCACTGGCTCTTTTTTGGCGAGCGCACGCATCGCGAAGATTTTCTCTATCAAACGGAGTGGCAAAAAGCGCTGGCACAAGGCCACTTGCACCGCCTGGACGTTGCCTTTTCGCGAGACCAGGCGCACAAGGATTATGTCCAACACCGCATTGTGGAAAATGCACGAGACTGCTACGCCTGGCTGGAAGAAGGTGCCGCCCTATACGTCTGCGGCGATGCCAAACGTATGGCCAAAGATGTGCATGCCGCACTCCTCGAGGCTATCCGCCTAGGCAGTGGCAGCGACGAGGATGGGGCCCGTGAATACCTTCAGAACCTGCAACGCAACGGTCGTTACCGACGTGACGTATATTGAATCATGACCGAAAAAAATCTATCACCCGTCGAAGGCATCAAAACGCGCAGTCGCCACCTGCGGGGCAGTATCGTGGAGAGTCTGCGTGAGCCCCTCAGCGGCGCCATGCATGAAGATGACACCCATCTCATCAAATTCCATGGGATCTACCAGCAGGACGATCGCGATCTGCGGGCAGAGCGCCGCTCACAACGCCTCGAGCCAGCCTACCAGTTCATGATCCGCGCGCGTGTTCCCGCCGGACGCTGTACCTCGGCGCAGTGGCTCGCGATGGACCAGATTGCCCGAACCTGGGCGAATCAAACTTTGCGCTTGACCACCCGACAGGCTTTCCAGTTTCACGGCATATTGAAACGCGACTTAAAGCCGTCGATTGCCGCCATTAATCACGCGCTGCTCGATACACTTGCTGCCTGCGGTGACGTGAACCGCAATGTCATGGGCACTACCCTGCCGTTTCCAACGGCCCTGCGCGGCCAGATCAACGATCTGTGTCAACGCTTAAGCGATCACCTGACGCCGCGCACCCGCGCCTACCATGAAATATGGCTCGATGAGCAACTGATCGCCAGCAGCGTCCAGGAGATTGAGCCAATCTATGGGTCAACCTACCTGCCGCGCAAGTTTAAAATCGGGATAGCGGTGCCGCCCGATAATGATGTCGACATTTACTCGCAGGATCTGGGCTTTATCGCCATCGTTGAGCATGGGGAATTGGTCGGCTTCAACGTCACTGCCGGGGGTGGGCTTGGCATGTCACATGGCGAATTCCAGACCTATCCGCGGCTGGGCGATCTGCTCGGGTTCTGCACGACGCCTGAAGTCCTTGCGGTTGCAGAAGCGATCGTCGCCACGCAGCGAGATTTCGGGGATCGCACAAACCGCAAGCACGCGCGGCTAAAGTACACGATTGACACGCTCGGACTCGCCCGTTTCAAACGCGAAGTCGAAGCCCGACTTGCGCACCCGCTGCGCCCAGCCCGCGCTTTTCAGTTCACCCACAACGGAGACCGCTATGGGTGGCAGGAAGAGACCGACGGCACGAGTCACTTCACGGTCTATCTCGACAGTGGGCGGGTGCAGGACACGCCAACCCAACAGGCGCTCAGCGGTCTGCGCGCTATTGCCGAAGCGGATCTGGCTACTTTTTACCTCACACCGAACCAGAACGTCGTACTCGGGCATATTGCGCCCGAGAACCGTGAACGTGTGCAGGCGCTGCTGGCCAAGCACGGGCTCGGTGAGGCGCACATATCCCCTACCCGTGGACTTTCGATCGCCTGCGTCGGTTTCCCCACCTGCGGGCTGGCGATGGCCGAAAGCGAACGCTACCTCGTCCCCTTCGTTTCCCGTCTCGAAGCCTTGCAGACACGCCTGGGATTAGCGGATGCGGCGATGACGATCCGGATCACAGGATGTCCGAACGGCTGCGGCCGACCCTATCTTGCGGAAATCGCGCTCGTCGGTAAGGCGCCGGGCCGTTACAACTTGTACCTCGGCGGCGCCTTTAACGGGACGCGTCTGAATGTACCGTATCGCGAGAGTGCCTCCGAAGAGGACATTCTGCTGACGCTCGAGCCCTTATTCGTCCGCTACGCCGCAGAACGGACAGCACAGGAGCGCTTCGGAGATTACCTGGTGCGCACCGGCGTCGTCCCGGCAATTCTGGTGGGCACTGAATTCGCCCAAGTGGCACAGACACTTGCGGAGCGCCGTAGCTCACCCGCACCGTCATCCTAAACCGGCAGACTTTCGGCTGGCGCTCGTCTTTGCTGTGGTCGACTCGTGGGCGAATCGCCGGGGTCGCGAGCGGCATACCCCTAGACATGAACGTTATATGAATTTATAAAGTGTTCGGTAGGCCCAGCTCGTCCAGCGGGTCGATACCAAGTTTCATTAACGTTCTCACTCACCCGGAGCGCCTCGATGCTTGCATTATATTTTCCGTCAGGCGTGCTGCATTATTTGCTCGGCGGCATTTTCATTGGCAGCGCCGTCAGTCTTGCATTTCTGACCACCGGTCTGGTGACGGGCATGAGCACGGTATTCAGTTCGACCTGGTCCTATCTGTCGCGCCTCAGCTTCTTTCAGGAGCCCCGGCTCGTCAACTCGCGCCAATGGCGACTGGTGCTTGCCCTCGGACTCATCCTGGGCGCCGCGCTCTGGATGATAACGTTCGGTGGCGCGACACCGGCGCACACCGCGATCCCGTGGTGGCGTCTACTGGTGGGGGGTTTTATAGCGGGTTTCGGCGCCCGTCTGAGCAACGGTTGCACCTCTGGACACGGCATTTGTGGCCTGGCTTCCCTGCAGACACCCTCGTTGCTCGCGGTGAGCGTGTTTCTAGCCACCGCAATACTAACGGCCAATCTGGTCCTGTATCTGGGTGGTGTCTGATGAAACCACAATCTCTCGTCGCCGTCCTCTTGAGCGGTGTCTTGTTCGGTTTTGGTCTTGCGGTGTCTACCATGATTCAGCCGGAAGTCGTGCTGAGCTTCCTACGTCTGCAGGACCTGGGTCTGTTGTTGGTACTAGGCGGCGGCGCCTCGGTCACCGCAATGACATACCAATGCGCGCCGCGCCTGTTTAAGCGTCCGCTGTTTGAAGCCAGTTTTGGCCGGCATGCCGCGAGCCTCAATCGCCAGACCCTCGGGGGTGCCGCGCTATTCGGCATCGGCTGGGGCCTCTCCGGGGTGTGTCCGGGGCCTGCGATAGCTGGACTGGGCGCGGGAAACGGCATGCTGCTTTATGCGCTCGGGGGAATGCTGGCGGGCGCTTACTGCCAAGGCTGGGTCGCGAGCCGCCGCGCCCCGGCGTCACGCGGCACCTGATCGGTCCCCGCAGACAGGGTGGATCCCGTCCCCCGTCTGCGCTCACCAGAAGCGCACGCCGGCCCTAGCTACCGGTTTCGCGCAGGCCGGTGGCGTATTCCTGATCGGCGCGTATTCGACGCAATACCGCCGTGAAACCTCGTGTAGGCCGAACGGTAGGACTTGCCCGGGAGGATCATCACGTGCCCAGCGGCTCACCTGTAGCGGCGCACCCCCAATGCGGCTTAGATTTAGCCCCCAGTTCCGTATTATCATAGGCGCCGGCCAGCAAAGCTCCCCTGAATCCTGCTCAGCGCCCGCCAGCGGTCCGACACGACCACCGCGCGCGACGGCTTGACTTCACATGTCCCAAAACCGAGGGAACCAGACGTTGTGCGGCCTCGGCAGTGGGCTCGGCAGATCCCGGAATGGCCACGAACGTGACCAACCGCTCGTTGCGAGCCCCCAGTCTAAGCCCCATGACACCCCTCAGATCGAGAGCCGCAACACGATGATCCGATTCGTTCAGTGGGCCACTTGGCCGCTTCTACTCACCACGTCATGTCTCATTCTGAGCGTCGGTTTCACCACGCCCGGCGACATCGACGTCTTCGGCCTCGCGGTCAAACCAGAGCTTATTTATTTCAATTTGTCTTATGCTTGGATCGTCCTTTGGCTGCTACTGCTGGAGCGGTTGCTCCCCTATCGTGCGGCATGGCAGCGTAAGGATGGTCAGACTGGCGCCGATCTGGCCCATACGCTCCTGAACAAGGGTCTGGTGCAGTTCACCATCGTGCAGTTGATGGGGATGTCCTTCTTTCAGCATCGAGAGGCGACCATGCTGTCGACCCAACCCCTGTTGGTCCAGGCAAGCGTGGGTTTACTTGCGGCAGAGTTCGGCCTGTATTGGGCCCATCGCTGGTCGCATGAATGGCCGCTGCTCTGGCGGTTCCACGCAGTGCATCACAGTGTGAAGCGCTTGTGGCTGATAAACACGGGCCGTTTCCATTTCGTCGATTCGAACCTAAGCGTGCTGGCGAGCGTCCCATTCTTGCTACTGACCGGCATTTCGATGAATGCCATCATCCTAGTTAGTGCGATCACGGCCTACATCGGTGTCTTGACCCACTGCAATGTTGCAACGCGCTGCGGGTTCTTGAGCTACGTGTTTAATACCCCCAACCTGCACCGCTGGCATCACTCGTTGGTGCCCACCGAGGGCAATGCCAACTATGGCCAAAATCTGATGTTGTGGGATCAACTGTTCGGAACGTTCTTTATCCGCCCGGAGGCCGAATTAGGCGAAATCGGCATCGCAGAGCGTATGCCTGCCCGATTCATCGGGCAACTGTATGTCCCCTTCATCTGGAAGCGCTACCAACGTGCGCCGTGAGTCCCCCTCAGGCGGGCAACCGTTGCAGTCGCTGCAAGCGCCATTGGAGCAAACGCCACAATCCCGCCACTCCCCACTTGACCCAGCGCCGACTAGGTTTGAGATCCACGGCCGCCAAAATCATGTACGCGGCACTACGCACGTGCTGTCGCTGATACCGGGCCATAGCACGCCGCCAGTACGCCGAGGCGCATGCTTCGCGCTCGTAGAGCCGCTCCTCGGTCCCTGCGTGGTTGGCACTGAAATAAGCATAGGCCAGCTCGTCGTCCTCAGTCTCCTGCACGCGTCCGAGCGCCACCCGCAAACGGGCCACGAAACCCAGCGGATTTCCCTGGAGGTAGCGTCGCAGGTGCATCTGGAACAGTCGGTAATGCGCTGCCTCATCTTGGGCGATGTGGTGACAGAGTTGGCGCAACACGGGCTCGTGGGTGCTGTCACGCAACGCCGCGTAAAAAGAACAAGTGCCCGACTCAACGACGCAGCGAGCGACCAGCTCCCCCGCTCGAGAGCCCCTGACAGACTCGGTAGCCGCCAGCGGCAAGCGATATCCGGCTCGGAATCGAGCCAGTCGCGCGGCAAAATCAAAATCCGGATCGATCCGTTCGGCCCATTGCGCAAGCGCCCGCCCGTGTTGCGCTTCTTCCACGCCCCAGACATCCACTGCCGCTTTGAAAGCCGAATCGTCGCCGAAGACATTATGCAGATAGGTCACGTAATCCGCGCTGTTTGCCTCGACAATCGCCGCCGTCTTGATGGTCTGCAACAAATCCGC
Source organism: uncultured Pseudomonadota bacterium (assembly GCA_903825645.1). Classification (GTDB taxonomy): domain Bacteria; phylum Pseudomonadota; class Gammaproteobacteria; genus CAIKBL01. Next base: position 56,466 of record CAIKBL010000081.1, read on the forward strand.
GTCGACCAGTTCGGGTGCCAAGCGATCCCACGGCAACTCTTCAATTTTCCAATGCGGTCTCATGAGGCACCGAAGCCCGCGGGCCGTGCCGTCATCGGGCCGAGGTGTACAGAGCCGAAGCGCCCAGCGTATAGTGCCGGCCGCGTCGGGCTCGTTTGCGCCGTGCGTCTAAGCGGTGTGCGGCGGACAACAAGACAGGTAGGATGATTCATGGCTCTGATTGTAACCCTTGTCGAACACGATAGGCTGCTTGTCCATTCAGGAGAACACTCCCGTCGTGGTTGAACCCAACGCATTGCCTGCTCATCGTCCCCGTCAAGTTTTTTCTGTGGCATCGTATCTGCCACTGCACTGGCCAGAATTGTTACGCCGTGTCGTCGCCATCAGCGTTGACTGGCTCCTCGGCTTCCGCTCGTTAACCAAGCGTTACCATCGCGTACCGGCGGCGGCAAACGCGCAGGAATTCACCTCGCTCGCGCTGAAGGAGCTGGGGGTTCGCCCGAGCGTTGCCGAACATGAACTTGCCGGGATCCCAGCCGAAGGGGGCTGCCTGCTCATCGCTAATCATCCTCATGGGGGGCTCGATGGGTTGCTCCTGATGGAGACGTTACTGAAGCGCAGATCTGATGTCCGCTTCATGGCGAATCATTTTTTAAGTCGCTTTCAAGAGCTTGGCTCGTTGTTCCTTGAGGTTGACCCCTTCGACACGAGCGCGGCGCGGCGTTTTAACTCGAGCGCCGCCCGTGAGGCGCTCGCTTGGCTACGTAACGGCGGATTACTGGTCATTTTCCCCGGCGGCGAAGTGTCCAGCTTCGATTGGAGTGACCGGAAAATCATCGATCCCGAATGGAATACCGGCGTCGCTCGTCTCGCTACCCAGACTCAGGTACCCGTCGTACCCTGTCACATCGGGGGTCGTAACAGCCTCTTATTCCAGATGGTCGGTCTTCTCCATCCCCGTTTACGTACCGCGTTGCTCGCGCGAGAAATGTTGAATGCGCATGACCGCACGGTCCGAATTCGTTTCGGAATGCCGATTCCATTCGATGTGTTGGGTGATCTCGAGAATCGGCAACAGATTATTCGCTACCTGCGTACCAAGACGTATTTGCTCGCAGAGCGAATTGATCACCGCTTTGTACTTGGCCGCGCCGGCTCACCTCGCCGACCGGAGGAAAAACTGACTTCCGCCATTTCTAGCGACGTACTCAGTGCCGAAGTCGCGGCACTCCCCACGGATCAATGCATCCTCAAAAGCGGGCATTTCGAAGTGTGGTTTGCACAATCGGCGCAGATTCCGTGGTTACTCCAGGAAATCGGCCGCTTGCGTGAGATCTCATTTCGCGAAGTAGGCGAAGGTACGGGCAAACCCTCCGACATCGATTTGTACGATACCTATTACAAGCATCTATTTGTCTGGGACGCGCCCAAGCAAAAAATTGTCGGAGGCTATCGCCTTGCCCATGCCGATGACATCCTGCGTCAATACGGACCTAAAGGGCTTTATGTGCATTCCCTGTTCAAGCTGGCACCGCAGCTGCAAGCAGGTCTCGAACACGCCATCGAAGTCGGTCGCTCCTTCGTCGCGCCTGATTACCAGCGAAGCTATTCGGCCCTTATGCTGCTATGGAAGGGCGTGGCAAGTTATCTGGCAATGCGTCCTCGCTACAACGTCCTGTTCGGTCCGGTCAGCATCAGTAACGACTACCACCCGATATCCCAGCAGATCTTGGTGCGCTTTCTGAAGCACCATAAATTCGAAAGAGTACGGGCTAGTTTGGTAAAACCCCGTCGACCGTTTCGACCCAAAGATCATGAAGCCGCGGATATCGTAGATTTGGACAGCGGCGATCTACGCCTGGTCGCCGATTTGCTGCGGGCCGTGGAGCCGGATGACCGGGGTGTCCCGGTGCTCCTGCGCCAATACCTCAAATTGGGGGGGCAGATCCTAGGGTTCAACATCGACAGCGATTTCGGCAATGCCATTGATTGTTTGTTGTGGGTCGACATGCGCAGAACAGAACTACCGCTGCTGCGCAAATATATGGGTAATGAACTCGCCGAGGCGTTTTATGCGCGACACTGCGTGGAAACGCCGACCGCGGCGACGGGCAGCCCAGTTGCCGCGCTGCGCTGAGGGGGAGTTGAGAGCTGGCGCGGGCCGTTCGGAACATCTCGCCTGTGCGGGGCACCGTGTCGAGCTGAGCGGACACGTCGGGATCACACGCCGCGTGCGGGTATGTGCGATTTCTTTCGCGATCGGTGAAGAGTCGGCATAATCGCCCACTGATCACGCTGTTCAAGACCGGCAGGCTGCGGCCGCCTCATGATGGAACCTCCATGCGCCACCCACGAGGGAAATTATTTGCGTTAATGCTACTGCTCGCGGCCTGCGGCAAGACCGAGAATCGGCCTGCGACCGCGCTACCATCTTCCGCTTCGGTGGAAGCACTCGCCGTGCGGGTCCCGACCAAGCCCCTCGAGCCGCCGGTCTACACGCTGCCCAAGGGACCTATCCGACTCTCCGACGATACGGTGGTTTATGGCCCAATCCAAGTGTCGACATTAAAAAATACTTGGTGGCAACAGTACAACCGCGGGGCAAACGCCCCGCGATGATCTCGCGCGCCGTCCATTAAAGACAACACGCGCGTACTTAAGCGTCAGAGGGCGCGACCCAACCTGGAGGCGCACCGCCTTGATCCGGGCGCGGTGGTGGCGGAAGTTTGCGCTTTTCACCGGCGGCCGCTTCTCCCGGATCCCCGGGGATCGGCATACCGGCCATATAACCGATGATCTCGAGTGGGCGCGGCGCGCCCGCGTAAGCTGCGGTCAAACAGGCGTCGATTTCTTCCGGTGCCTTCGCCGTGGTCGCGATATGCGCAGTGCTCTCGCTGTATTCCACGTGCGGCGAATATTGCGGCAGGCCTGGCACCGTCCCGTTCTTGGCGAGGGTCTCAGGCACCCGATCATGCTGCCGCTGCGCAAGGCGCTGGAGAATATTCCAAGCTTTCTTGTTTTCCTGAATCGGCCACACATCCACTAAGCCAGCCGCTTGGAACTTGCGCCAAATTTGCTCACCCCGCTCGGTACGGAGGACCACGATCGTTGCCTGATCGGTGCCCACCCCACCACAAGCGATGTCAGCGAGTTCGGCCGAAAAATCTCCACAGTGCCGACACTCCGGACGCTGGTATTCGTGCATGGCTTCTTCGAGCGGGATGCGCGCGATGTCGCCGTCACGTTTGTAGATGAGCACCTCACCCTTAACGTTGAATTTGGTGACTTCCGTCAGCGGGATCCCCATTTTCTCTGCGATTCGTTCGGTCATCAGCTCGGGGCGAAATACCTCTGTACAGAACAGGCCGATGTTGAACGAAACCCGCTCGGCAAAGCCTTTCAGAAAACCTCGTTGACGACTGACAATCTGCGGCTTTTTCTTGGCCGAGAGCAAGATACTCGGGTCGACGTAGGTCATTTTACTCAGTGGCGTGATCTGACACGGGACACCGACGAAAGCCACCTGTTTCAGGTCCCGCTCCTTGACTTCGCTAAGTGCTAAATTGTTCGGGCAGTAGGTATACCAGCTGCTCGCACTGGCCTTAATTTCCTCTTGCGTGGTGACAACTTTCGGCGTTGGAAAACACGGATCATCATTCTCCCCAACAGCGGAGACAACAGCGCCATCGATTTCGCCAGCCTCTCGGGCCCAGGCGAGGAGCGCTGTCACAATGCCGCCGTCCTGAGCGCGCGCGAGAATATCATCGCGTTTAGTACGCGCCACGAAAATATGGCGGTACACACCGAATACGCCCTCATAACCCCGATCATTCCCAAACTGGGCATCTCGGAGATGTTGTTCACGAGGCCATAGACGGGGACAGACCGCAGCACAGACGTCGCACCCGACGCCCTCACTGATACCGCAATAATCGAACGCAGCGGAGGCCTTCGCGGTTTGTTGGGGTTTGTTATCGATGTATTCGATGACGTTGTGGGGGCATACAAGCACACAGCTGCCGCATTCGCAGCAACTACCTGCCGCAACCACATCGTTCATCATGTCCTTGAAGGAATTTTGGTAGAGCGAGCTCACAAAGAAGATCCTCGGCGCTGACGGTTGACCAGCGGCACGCGTGATCAGAAAAATTGGATTCCTGGCGCGCGCTGGGAAGGGTCAGAATCTACCATACGCTCAGGTTCGGAGAAAAGCCGATTGGCGTGGCCCGCGCCGATGAACACTGGCGAATACGTCCCTACCTACCGCCGTGCACCGTATCGACGCGTAGGTGGCCGCCCTCCGCAACCAACACGCCGGACGGCACAAGGGCCGCATGCCGTCCTCAACCGCGTTCGAGCAGCATCCGGAGATCGATAATGGCAGCGTTCGCACGCGAAATATAGGACGCCATCACCAACGAATGGTTCGCGACGATCCCGAAGCCTTCGCCGTTTAGGATGATCGGGCTCCAGATGGGCTCTTGCGTGTTCTCCAATTCGCGAATGACCTGACGCAGACTGACCAGTGCATTCCTTTTCTCGAGTACCCCGCTGAAGTCGCTTTCTATTGCACGCAAGAGATGCAAGAGCGCCCAGGTAGACCCGCGCGCCTCATAGAAGACGTTGTCGATTTGCATCCACGGTGTCTTAACGATGCGTACATCAGGCGTCGCCGTAGACTGTGCCGAGGAGGGATCGCCCGCAAGCGAGGTGTTCACACGGACCTGGCCTACGCTCTCGCTGAGGCGCTCGGAGAGATCACCCAATCTTTTCTCAACCAGCGACAACCAATTCCGGAGATTATCAGCGCGGGTATAGAACTGCGTATCCGTCTCACTGCTGCGGCCCAACCGTCCGAGATAGGCCTGGAGTGCCTCGCCGGCATCGGCATATTCGGTTTCAGCCGCAGGCCACATCCAAGCATCGTTGCTGATGCTCAGCTTGTTATCTGCTTTGACCAGATCGGGCTGCTCCGAAGATTGGGACTGTGCACGTGAAAAGTCATTGCGCAGCGCCTTGGTCATGTCTCGCAACTGCACCAGGACGCCCCACTCCCAGCTCGGAAGGTTATCCATCCACACGCCAGGTGGCATCACATCGTTGGATAAATAGCCGCCGCGTTTATGCAGGAGGATATCGAGGATTTCGATGGTCGTGGCCGTGGTAATTTCACCGCGCACCAGCGGCCTGTCTGCATGCGGTAACCACTTGGCGACCGTCTCATGGACCGCAAATTGCTCAGGTTCGTGATCGAACACCGCCATGAAGATCCCCATGGCGACGAGATACGCACAAAAGGCGCCCCCCAACCATCGCCATCCCCGATAGGGCCCTTCAAACAGACGCGCTTTCAGGCGGGCTAACAATTTTTTTCTCCTCCGGCTCGACGTGTGTGATGCTCGTCAGCATTCAAAATAGACCTGCAGGACCTTGTCTACGGGTTCAATCGCGGCCAATGCCGCCAGTGTTTCTTCCGAAAGCGCATCGGAAACACCAATCACGGCGATAGCGCGGGCCTTGCCTTCGCTGGCCCCCACCTGCATGCGCGTGATATTAATGCCCGCTCGTCCCAGAATTTCGCCGATCGCGCCGATCACGCCCGGCTGGTCGGCGTGACGAGTCATCACGAGCTGCCCTTCCAGGGCTGCTTCGATTTCGTAATCATTGACCCGCACGAGACGCGCATGCCGCTCGTCAAACAGCGTACCTTCAAGACAGAGGGTGCCTGCTGCGCTGCGGCCACGGACCCGCACCATCGCAAGATAATCTTTCGAATCGGGAGACTTGAGCTCGCTGATCTTGATGCCTTGCCGTCGCGCAAGTGGCAAGGCATTGACCCGGTTGATGGGAGTGGCTAAATGGTCTTGAAAGACGCCCGCCACCACCTCGCACAACAAGGGCTGTGCTTCTAGATCGGCGGCTCGGCCGAACAGGCCTACTTCGATTTCGAGCAATGCGCCATCACTCATCAGGGACAACAACTTACCGAGATGACGCGCGAGCGTGAGATAGGGCGCCATCTGCACCAAACGATCCGGCGCGATGCTCTTCAGATTAACCGCATTGCGAACTTCATTCCGGATCAAGAAGGCGGCAATCTGATGGGCTATTTCCACACCGACAGCTGTCTGAGCTTCCTGGGTGGAGGCACCCAGATGTGGCGTAAATTGAATACGCGGCTGACTATACAGCGGCGATGCTCCCGGGGGCTCCTTCTCGAATACATCAAGCGCCGCGCCCGCAAGATGTCCCGTATTGACCAGTTCGAGAAGCGCCTGCTCGTCGAGCAAGCCGCCTCTCGCGCAGTTGATGACACGGGCGCCTTTTTTCATGGAGGCCAGGCGCGCCGCATTCAGTAAATTCCGAGTGTCCTCCGTCACCGGGCAATGCAGGGTCACATAATCGGCGACGGCGAGCATCGCTTCGAGCGTGACACCTTCCACACCATACTGCGTGAAGGTCTCGGGCGTCACGAAGGGATCAAAGCCGAGAACCCGCATCTTAAGTCCACGCGCCCGCTCGGCAACCAGCCGTCCGATGGTACCGAAGCCGATGACGCCCAACGTCTTGCCCGTCACCTCAGAGCCCATGAATCTGGAACGTTCCCACGCCCCACCGCGCACCGATCGATCGGCCTCGGGCAGTTGGCGACTGAGCGAAAACAAATGCGCGATAGCCAGTTCCGCGGTGGTCGTCGCATTGGCATCCGGGGTATTCAACACCACGATGCCGCGCTCGGTCACCGCCTCTAGGTCGATATTATCGACGCCTATCCCCGCGCGACCAATCACGCGCAACTGCCGAGCCGCCTCAAGTAATTTGCCGCGAATTTTGGTTTCGCTGCGCACAATGATCGCGTCCGCGTCAGCCGCATGGGCCAATGCCGCGTCGACTTCCAGCCCCGGGGTGAAGTCGATTTCAATTCCCGGGTATTCCTTCAGCGCGGCGATGCCTTCGGGCGCCAGCTTGTCCGCCACAAACACTTTAAACATGACCAATTCCTCGTCAGCCCCAGACGGGTGAACCCGTTGAGGCATCAACAATCTAATTGAAATCCGACGTTTACGGCGACCATAGCTGCGCGTCCGATCCCCAAACAGTCAAGGGCAGCGACACGAGCGGTCCGGGCGACAGCCCGCCGCCGCACGGCGCCCTCCCACCCCGCTACGCCGTTGCCTCACGAGTCTGTGCATAGGCCCACTCAAGCCAAGCCGTCAAAGCTTCCAGATCCGTCGCTTCTACCGTCGCACCGCCCCAAATCCGAAGGCCGGGTGGCGCACTACGATAGCTGTTGATATCGAAGGCCACGCGCTCACGATCCAGCAACGCCGCCATGCGCTCTACCGACTGGCTCTGCGCCTTGGCGTCGAGTGCGGTAAACCATGGTGCGGTAATCTTGAGACAAATCGACGTATTGGAGCGGATGGCCGGTTCAACGGCCAAAAACTCGATCCAGTCCGTGCGGGCAACCCAAGCCGCGAGAACGGCTAGGTTACGGGCCGAGCGAGCGCATAGCGCCTCAAGCCCGCCCAGACCCTCAGCCCAGCGCAGCGCGTCGAGATAATCTTCGACACATAACATCGAAGGCGTGTTGATGGTGGCACCCTCAAACAGGCCTTCGTCTATTTTGCCTTTCTTGGCGAGCCGGAAAATCTTCGGAAGTGGGTGTGGCGGCGTGTAGGTCTGCAGTCGTTCAGCCGCGCGCGGACTCAGGATGAGCACACCATGCGCGCCCTCCCCCCCCAGCACTTTTTGCCAGGAAAATGTCACGACATCAAGCTTGGACCAGGGCAGCGGCATCGCGAAGGCCGCTGAGGTCGCATCACATAACGTAAGTCCCTCGCGATCATCCGGAATCCAGTCACCATTGGGCAGCTTCACACCGGAGGTCGTCCCGTTCCAGACGAAAACGACATCATGCGCGAAATCCACCGCGCGCAAATCGGGCAGTTGACCGTAAGGCGCCTCCAGCACGCGGGTATTTGGCAGACAGAGGATTTCGGTCACATCCGTCACCCACTCGCTGCCGAAACTCTCCCAGGCAAGCACATCGACTGGGCGCGGGCCAAGCAGATTCCAGAGCGCCATCTCGACTGCGCCTGTATCTGAAGCCGGGACGATACCAATACGATAATCTGCCGGTACACCCAGCACCGCGCGGGTTCGGTCGATGGCGTCCTTCAGGCGGGCTTTCCCCTCCTTCGAGCGATGGGAACGCCCGACCAGTGCCTGATCGAGTGCCGCCGAAGTCCAACCCGGGCGTTTCGGGCAAGGTCCGGACGAAAAACAGGGGTTGGCTGGCCTAATCGCGGGTCTCTGCGTGTCTCCACTCATGCTCTCACCGTGCGCTTGAAAGTCAAGGCGGGCATTCTACTGGGGCAGGGGTCGAATGCAATCGCACTGCCGCAAAGGCATCGTCTCCGACACCTACTTGCTGGTTATCTTCCTCTCATGTCCGGTTGGGTCGCCGCACCGGGAGTTTCGGCGAGCACGCGGCGCATTTCCTCTACCTGCTCGTAGAGCAGATTCGCGGCTTTAAGCTTTTCTTCCATCTGTAAACGAACACTCTTCAACTGCGCGCGTTGGGCCTTAACCTTACCCGCAAACGCTACTAGGGACTGATGATGATCGCGCAAAATCTGTGCTTTTTGTAGATAGTGAGCACGGTAGTGCGCGCGGAGTTCCGCATCTCGCTTGCGCAACAACGTCTCCGCGGTTTGTTCCAGACTGGCCGCCCTGATCTGATAACGACGATCGAGTTCTTGTATCCGTTGGTGAAGGCCTTCCGCGACATGCGCACGCAACTGGCGCTCAAAATCACTAACGAGCCCCTCGATCGGATCGGTCACCTCGCCGTCCTTTTCCCCGGCAGCTACGGACGCGCCCAAATCAAGCGAAAAGGGTGACCCGTGGTCCTGCGCGAAGTCCGGTCCATCCTCCTCAGCAGAGGCGGGCGCAAACGCCCGCAGGTCTTGCCGAATATCCAGCCCGTCAGGCTCTGTTCGCGCGCGCGGTTCCGCCGCGCTCACCGGTCCGCTGTCTCCGTTCGCAGGACTGTCCGAAGCGCCCGGTCCTGCGTGCGGGACTGGCGCGTCATCGAAGAGGGAGGTGTTTTCCATCGGCAAATTCCCAGAATTGAATTGGGGGTCAGGGCACGCGGGAAAGAGCAGCACATGGGAAGATGCACGCGCGTCGCCCACGCGCCTACCGGCCGACGGCCGACACCCCATTCTCGCGGGCTAGCGCCATGATGACCGGCTCTTCGAGGTAAAAACTCTTCAACCCGCGCTCCGCAAGCATATACGCGCCGACTGCACTTCGTGAAGGATCTTCCCCACACACGATATAGGTTTTGTCGCCATCTAACGCTTTAATCTTGCGGCGTAACGCCCCGAGTGGAATATTCTGGCTATGTCTGAGTGGTGCTTTCGTGTAAATCTCTGGATCGCTGATATCGAGCCAGCAAGCCCCCCGGGAGACCGCCGCGAGAGCGCCCCCGACACCCAGACTGTGCACGAGCGGTCGCCGGACGAGGCGATCGAAATCGGCGCCCGCAATGCAAAGAATCTGTGCATCCGTCAGTGCCACCACCGACGTTTCGCGCGGCATCTTCGAAATGAGCGCGGTTTCGCCAAAAGAGTCACCGGGTCGTAAATCACGGACGTGCACATCCAGGCGCCCCGTCCCCGCGCGCCGCGTCACTTCGCAGTAGCCTGTCTCCAGTAGATAAAACGCGTCGCCAAGCTCGCCTTGCTTGAGAAATTTCTCGCCGGCGGCCACTGCCCGAACATCAATTGTGCTGAACAATTGACGAATTGACCGGGGTGACAAGATCTGGAACAGGGCCGAATCCATCGTGCGACTCATCCAGTCTTGTCCGGAGACGCAGATGAGTTCACTGACCGTCAACGCATCATTAATCTGCAACAGGCGCGTGGATTCCCCCGCGCGGTCGAGTTCCTGACAGCTGAGAATCGCAATAGTGCAAGGTGTGCGGGCCCTTGCTGTAAAACGCCGGGCACCGCGCCCATCCAGCGGACGTCGCGCGACGCCCGGCGCGAGACCGACCGGTCGGACAAGGCGCTCTTGTTCGAAGAATTCGAGATCTCCGACCATCAAATAATGTACAAACCCATCATCATCACCACCGACAAAAATCGTCTGTCCCGGCTTGAGCGATCTCAATTCCACCGTCTGCCACAGTCGTTGCTGTGCATCGCGTGCAAACCGGTTTATCGGCACAAGGCTGCGGAATACCAGTTCGCTAGATTGCCGATTAGCCATAGGTGAATGTTTTTTTATTTGGCGGAACTTTTTACCAGAGCAGTCCTGAGCGTCCCGTCCCTCAAGGGCGTTGGGCAATCGCGTGGGGAGGACTATAGGCAGGGGCGAAAACCCATCACAAGGTAGCGGCGCACAGCCCAACGCTTGTTTGCAATTCAACCCTAGACAAGCCAAAAGACGTCGCGCACAGGCGCGATAGACAGACACTCACCCTTGCTGTAGCGCCTGCTGGCCGGATCGTTGAACGGTAGCAGGCAACAGCGGCGGCGCTCCTCGTTGCTGCCACAGCAAGTAACAGACGACGGCGACGTTCAGCCCATTCCAACCGATGCCGTTGAGAAAGGCGATTCGATAAGATCCGGTCCAATCGTGCAGTGCACCCGACATCCAACCGCCAAGGGCCATGCCGAACAGCGTCGCCATCATGACGATCCCTACCCGGCGACCCGCCGGGTCAGCAGAGAAGTGCTCCCGGATGATGATGGCATAAGTCGGTACGATGCCACCCTGAAACAGCCCAAATAGCCCCGAAACGACGTACAGCGACACCAATCCGTCGGTGGACGAAAATAAGCACAACGCGATCCACTGCATGACGGAACTGATCAGCAAGGTCCGAAGTCCCCCCATCCGATCGGCAACAAATCCAGCCCCTAGTCGACTAAAAATCCCAAGCCCCAGCATCAGCGCCAACATCTGGGCCCCGCGTGCGGGGCCAAATCCCCGGTCACTACAGAGGGCGACCAGCTGGACTTGCGGCATGGCGATGGCGACACAGCGGCCGAGACCGGCGAGAAAGAGAAGCACAGTCACACGATTCAATGAAAGTGGAAGTGCCTCACCGGGATTCGACGCAAAAACGGCCGGTGTCTGCACAACAGATCCCAAGCGAAAGCGGAGCAGTCATGACAGCGGTAACATCGTGAACAAGCAGCACCCGCCAAGCCAGACGTAAGTCGTGCGCCACCCGACCGCGGTCTGAAGGTATTTGGACAAATAGCGCCCGCGAGATAGGCTCCAGACGCGCAGATCGCCACCGCTATACCGCGCCGACGCCCAAACCAGTGCGAGATATCCGCAATGGGCGGCGCAAAGATCGCCGAAATGCCCCAAAAGCCAATCAAAATGCCATGAATAAGCGCGAATTCCCAAATCGAGGTGGCCCGACTGGCCAAGCAGAAGCCGAGGCACAGGCTAAAGGCCGAGATCACGAGCGGCGGCACGATACCGTAACGATCTGCGAGTTTACCCATGAACACCCCACCCACACCGAACCCCAGCATGGTCAGCGTAAAGGGAAGCGATGCGCTGGCGCGATCGATCCCGAATTGGGCCTGCAGCGTGGGCAGGATCACCGACAAGACATACATCCCACTGCCCGCGACGGTCATGGCCAACAACGAGGTCGCGAGACGCCGCCAGGCATAGACCGATTCCGGTGTTTTCCCGACGTTCACGGGCACCACGCTTCAGCACGCATAGTCGACCGCGATAATCCGATAGGAAACGGGGCCGCGCGCCGTCTCGAACGTGATTTCATCCTCCGTTTGACGCTTCAGCAGCGCGCCGGCAAGCGGAGAGTCGATACTGATATAGGCATCGTCCTTATTGATTTCGTCACTGCCGACGATCCGATAGCGCAGGCGCACGCCGGCGGGATCCTCGAGTTCGACCCAGGCGCCGAAAAAAATCTGCTCGCGGCGAGCGGAAGCCAATGTTTGGGTGACAATCGTTAGCGCCGGCATCCGGCGCTGGAGATAACCGAGTCGCCGATCAATCTCGCGTAGCTCCTTCTTCCGATAAATATACTCGGCATTTTCGGAGCGATCGCCCTCGGCGGCAGCCGCAGCGAGATGTTTAACGGTCTCGACACGCCGGCCCCCTAGCGCCTGTAGTTCAAGTTCGAGCGCCCGGTAGCCCTCGGCCGTCACATAGGGGGAGGATTTCACTCCTGGTGGTCGCCAGCGAGTCATGAGAGAGCCGCCCGGCAGTCGCCTGATAGCATCCGCAACTGCCCCATCAACGGGCACCCTGTCCGACGGCGAGTGCTTGCAGGGCTCCCCGGTTGCATCCCGATGCGGGATCAAAGGACACCTGTACACGCAAACCCACCGCATTCTCACCGGTCAGACGCGTAAAGGTTTCGGTATCCGCCAGACCATTGGCGACGAAGCGTCGCCCGTCAAGCAGACGTCCATAGAGGATGCTACGGACAGGCGTGTGGTCCCGCGCATACAACACCGTGTAGGTATCGATCACCCCTTCGCCCTGCGCCGCTTCGGCACACGGCATTGGCGCGGCGCCGGCCAGCGGTTGCGCGTCATCTTCGCGGTCCGGGAATTCAAAATTCGCAGTGTTCGGCTGCGCGCCATAAAGACCTACCGCGTACTTGTGCATGAACCAACCGATCGCGGTGGTCAGGCCGGAGCGGTAGCGTCCCGCGGCAATATTTTCTGCCATCGTCGCAATGCCGTGCAGGGCGAAATTACTGCCTGGGCCACCGAAAAACCCGAGGCCACCGGTCTGGGTCAGCGGTCTTCTGTCATTCTCTGCGATGCCGAGTTCATGACGCGCGATGGTCACCGCACAGGGGAAGCAGCTATACAGATCAAAAGCTTCCACTTCGCTGATCGGAACCTCAGCGCGGTTCTGCGCCTTACGCGCCGCGGCCGCTAAGGCTGGACTTTTCGTGTAGGCCGATTTCTCGATCAAAAAGCGTTGCCGATCGCGGGCGTATCCACCACCGAGAAAATAAGCGACCTTTCCGGCACCACCCTGCAATTTCGCGGCGTACCGCGCTGTACTCATGAGGATCGCGGCCCCCAAATCAGCCGTGACGAGCGATACCATGCGCTTGGTGTAGGGAAAAGCGATCGGACGGTTGTCCGGCCCCGGCGTGACAATTTCCATCGCCGTACGGGGTGCGCGCGTCCACGCATTGGGATGGCGAGCCGCTACTTCGCTGAAGTCTGCCCACATCTGTCCGACGCTTTCTAGCCAGTCTTCCCGGGATTTTCCAGAAGCTGCCCATAAGGCATTTTCGAATAAAGGAAAACCATGAATCGGTAGCGTCAAGCCATGGCGCTGCTCCCATGGATTACTCCCGACAAGGTCGTCCTCGGCATAATCAGCGGGGATCCCGCGTACCAGCGCGCCTTCTCCGGTCGGGTCCCCCGCCGCGCGCGGATAAAACGCCTCCGCACCACAGACAAGCACCAGATTGGCTTCGTGGCGCGCTAACATGCCGGCCGCCTGATTCACGAAATGTTGAGGCGACTCGCCACCGATCCCCGAAACGCGGGTCATCACGGGGCGAGCGCCCAGGCGTCTAGCCAGTTCATCAGCTGGAGCGGCGAGGTATCGGCTCTGCGATCGCACCACCAGAATCGCATCAATCTGGCTCAGCGCATCAGTCCCCGCCTGCTGACCGGCGATACGCGCCGCTTGCTCCATCATGTCAACGGGCCCCAGAAACGGCGGCTGGGCGTGTTTCGGCTGGGTGATTTGTCCCCACCCGCAGAGAACGATTTTTTCATGCATATGCTGAGTTCCTGGCGAGGCACCCGAAGACGAAGACGACTCAGCTCCCTAAATGGGGAGCATCTAGAGGGTAACGGAATTCCACAAACGCGCAAATCTTCACCACGCCGTCCCCCAGGGGCAACGCGTTAGATCCCGACGCGGACAGCATCCTGTGGCATGATTAGCGACCAGTGAAGGGGTACAGACGCCATCGACATGTGCCTCACACGCCAAAAGCAGGTGTCAGAAAGCCCCTGTATCGGTCGATGACCCACGTGCGTTAAAGGAAGTCCTCTATGCCAAATCGATTCATGAAGGCCGCCCTACTAACGCTGGCGAGTCTTTTTTTGTGGGCGCCCAGTACGGTATTCGCCGCCGCTTCGGCCTCGTCGACACCTGGCACTCAATGCAGCACGTGCAGTACGACCTTCCAATGCGCCGACGGTCTCAAGTGCGAGGGCGCCCGTTGCCGTGGCGAAAATCAATGTTGCCTTGACCTCGATTGCCCGACCGGGCAGCGGTGCCAGGATCACCAGTGCAAACCCGCCGGTGGTCAGGCCGGCCGCTGCGGCGAATGTGAGACGGCGTTCCAATGCGCAGAGGGCCTTAGTTGCATCAGTGCCCGATGCAAGGGCAAAAATGAATGTTGCTTGAACCAAGATTGCCCGGCAGGACAGAGTTGCGAAAACCATCAATGCAAAATAAGCGGCGGCAAGGTCAATACCTGCGGCCAATGTACCTCATCCTTCGAATGCGCGAACGGCGTGAGCTGCAGTGGTGCGCGTTGTAAGAACGCCGATCAGTGTTGCCTCGATCAGGATTGTCCGGCGGGACAAACCTGCCAAGATCATCGCTGCGGCAACGCAGTCACTAAACATTAGTCAGGAGCTTCGATTCTTCATGAGCGCAGGACAACGACTACCCAACACCCCAGATCCCATGTTCCGCTGGCCTGGTGCCCAGGGCGTAACCCTTGCCGGCGATGCTTGGGGAGATCCGCACGGCCCGCTGGTGTTACTCCAGCACGGCGGCGGCCAAACCCGCCACGCCTGGAAAAATGCAGGGGAAGCGCTAGGGCGTGCCGGGTACTACGCCATCGCTTTCGATGCCCGTGGCCACGGTGACTCTGACTGGGCGCCTGACGGCGTCTATGGGCAGGACATCATGGTGGATGATTTGATTTGTCTGCTCAGCGCATTGGGCAATAAGCGCCCGGTCTTAGTGGGCGCTTCGATGGGCGGCGGCACGAGTCTGGTCGCCGTCGGCGAAGATCGGGTGGATGCCACAGCGCTCGTACTCGTTGACATCGCACCGCGGATCGAGACCGCCGGCGTTGAGAAAATAGGCGCGTTTATGCATCAGCGCCCCGAAGGTTTTGATTCTCTTGAGGAGGTCGCGGCGGCCATCGGCGCCTACCAGCCACACCGCTCACCGCCAAAAGATTTGGCCGGTCTGGCGAAGAACCTCCGACTAGCGGAAAACGGCAAATATCGCTGGCACTGGGATCCTCGCTTCATGGCGTTGCGACGTGAAATGGACAAACGCGAAGCGCGTCTAGAAGCCTGTGCAAAAGCGCTAAATCTGCCCACGCTGTTGGTCCGGGGAGGCTTATCTGATGTGCTAAGCGAAGAAGGCGCCCGCGCTTTCTTAGCCTTAAGCACCCACGCGGAGTACGCAAATATTACGGGCGCGGGTCATATGGTCGCGGGAGATCGTAACGATATCTTTGGCACGGCCGTGATTGATTTCTTGCAACGCGAGGTACCCGTCGACGGACAACCGCGGAAAGCCGCGCATACGCCCCATCCGCACCACGAAGGTCCACCAGGAGATTTGATCGACGTCCCCTGAAGGGGGGGGGCACGGACGGACAGGTTGATTGCACCCGGCACCGCGCGACTGGCGCGGTGCCGGGTCAGCCGCCTCTCATCAATACAGGCTTTGCCGATAGTTCTCCTCAATCGCTGTATCCACGGCGGCGATCTGCCCCTCTGCAAGGGACATCTCTCCTGCGTCGGCCAATTGTTCCAGAATCATCCGACCCAGCGTTGGTAAAGCCTTGCGGTCCTGACAGGTCGCGCTGTCCCATAGTTTGCCGCGCCGAAGTGCCTTCGCGCAGTGCAGGAATGCCTCTTCTACTTGCACTCGGATCCCCACATGAGGAACCTTGCCGTTCACCGCACAGCGGGCGAGAAGTCCGGGATGGTGCAGTACGGTCCCGCGTCCGTTTACGCGCAACATGTCGTCAAAACCGGGCACGAAGAAAAGTAAGGCAACCGCCGGATTTTCAACGATATTAAGCAGACTGTCGTAACGTGCGTTACCTGGTCGCTCGGGCAAAAACAGGGTGCGGTCATCCACGACGAGGACGAACCCCGGCACGTCACCGCGTGGGGATACATCACCGGCGCCGCTGACGCTCGCCGTTCCGAGCACCACAAAGGGTGAACGCTCAATGAAGGCCCGAGCGTACTTGTCGAGCTGGGTGCGCACTTTCCGGGCAGCAAGTTCCGACGGGATGCCTAACGCCGCGCGTAATTCGGCGGCCGACGTATAGAGCGTAGCTCCCGATTCATCGATCAACTGAGCACCTCATCCAAATCAACATGCTTGATGAAGGAACCAAGACGCCGAGGTCTCATCACCGCATCAGCCCATGGTCTGCACTTTTTCAGGCAAAATTTTGTAGATCACCCGCACTTCGGTTGGTGAGCGCCACGGGTAACTGTCTTGCCCTATATATTTCTTGGTGAGGGCGTCAATGTGGAGATCTGCACCCGCTTCGGTGATCTCTACGACCCGACCGATAATCTGCAGGTAACGGTAAGCGTTATCGGGATCGAGAATGGACAAGGCCACCTGGGCGCGGGCCCGCATGTTCCTATCCTTGAGGCGGCCTTTGGCGGAGTTCACTACCACGTGCTGTCCATCGTAGGAAAACCATACGGGCGTCACCTGTGGACTCCCGTCCCGCATAATGGTTGCGAGGTGGGCAAAGGTGATCTTGCCGGTCAGCAGATCTTGGAAGGATTCGGGAATGCGGTTCGCCATGAGAATTCCGTTCTATTTCTTAACTACGTTGCACTACTTGTTAGGTATGCAGGCTAGGGGCAGGACGCCGCGCCGTCAAGCAAACTGCAGTAGCGCGCAGGCCATTTTCCGCGGCTAAGGACCCTGGACTCGGTTACGGCCACGGCGCTTAGCGGTATAGAGCGCAGCGTCCGCGCGTTCGAATAGCGCACTCAAGGTTTCTCCCGGCTGTAGCCCCGCGACCCCGATCGAGACCGAGACAGGCACCCACCGCGACTGACATTGGAAAGCAGCTTGCTCGACTAGACAGCGCAAATCCTCACAAATATGGCGCGCGCCGGCGGCCGAGGTGTCCGGAAACAAGGCGACAAATTCATCCCCGCCGAAGCGGGCCAGCAGATCGGTTTTACGCGCTCGCCGCAGACATAGTTGAGCGCTGTGGCGGAGTACCTTGTCACCTACCTTGTGACCATAGTTGTCATTTATAATCTTGAAGAAATCCAGATCAATGATCGCCAGTGTCAAATCGGTTTTTTGCCTACGGGCCCGTAGAAATTCGAGACGGGAACGTTCTTGATAAGCAAGCCGGTTAGGGAGCCCGGTGAGCGTATCTTGGTGTGATTTTAGTTGTTCGTTTACTAAGCCTAAGCGCAGATCTTCTGATTCTCGCTCGATTCTTTTTATTCGCGTCATCAGCGCCCCGATAGACTCTTCGTAAGTCATCTGTTTCGAATGCTGCGCCTCCACGTAATGCTTGACTGAGGTCTGAATCAGCTGCACGTGGGATTCCACTATTTTTTTAATTCGGAAATTGGCACATCCCCGTTAATGGCGCGATCGATCGCGGCAACGTCCGTGTCGAATGCTGCTGAAAACTGTGCTGATACAGACACGATCTCCTGACTACCCTGCAGCGCGCTCGTTAAATCTGTCTCGATAGCGTGCAGATGCTGTGTTGCGCGTTTGAGATATTCACCGAGACTGCGCACATCCTGTCGCGCGACTGCCTGAACCTCATTCAGGAAAGATCTGACATTCTGCACCGCATCAACGCTTGATCCAGCCTCCAGACTTTCTCGTAATTTAAGGGCTTTTGATTCGAAATCGGGTGGAAGCGAGAGGCCATCAAATAGTGACGCAAACAACCCTCCGATCGCATTGGTCGCTGGTAGCGCTGGAATTTGGAGCGGCGCGGTTGCTATACAGTCGTTAAGAAAACTCGCCATCTGAGACACCCACAACGGGTCGATACGGCCTTCAGTGGCCTTGTCGCGTAGATGGCGTGCCTCGAAACTTTGCGGCTCAGGTATCTGAAGCCGATAAAACAGTACGAGCCAATTCGAGATCCCCGCCTCTTGCGTCACGGGGTGGAGCAAGCATTGATAGATCAGACTTTTCAGCGCCGAAACGTCCAAGGGGATGGAGAGATTGCGAAGCGCTGCGAGCGCTTGTTCGTGACCAGCGAGAGACGAGCGGGGGACTTGAGCGCTAAGCAGACCGGCAAGCGCGCCGCGTAGGTCTCCCGCTAGACGCTGCGCGACATCGAATTCGCGACACAGTTCGCGATGCTGAGTACGCCACCCATCCTCAACTGCTGGAAGCAAAACTGAAGGCTCCGGATTCGGCATGCGGAATTGCTTACCATCTGTCCCGCGATCGACCTTCTAGGACGTTGCTTGAGACGAGCCTGAATAAGCCTTCAGCCCGGGTCTGGAGGCGGCTTAATCTTGCAAACATCAAGATTCAGCGGGTCTATCTGCGTGTTGCTCGAAGATGACATCAAAAAAAACAGGTTTCTGCCAATCGCCGTCACGCGTTTCCGACATTGCCTCGAGCGTCGATGGCCCAACATCGGTCATGGGTAGCATCGTTGCTGGCTTTGTCGAAGCGCCGGGCTAAAGCCGACCGGCGACGCGGCGGCATCACCCGTAAACGACTGATTTGCGTGTGCAGGGTCGTGTTCAGGCCAGCGTGTGATAGATTTTTTGCACGTCGTCATCCTGCTCAAGTCGATCGATCATCTCGAGGACTTCTTTGGCCTGCTCTTCCGGTAATTCCGTCGGCGTCAGGCAGATATATTCGTGCTCCGCGGACAAGGGCGCTACGCCCTTATCTTCAAGTGCTTTCTGGACCTGTCCGAAGTCCGGAAAATTGCAGCGAATCACCAACTGAGGCTCATCTTTGTCACCCCGTCCCTCGCCCATTTCCTCGAGCCCATGGTCAATGAGGTAAAGTTCAAGCTCGTCCTGATCAATGCCTTCCGGGCTCAGGCGAAACACGCCCATGCGCTTGAACATGAAGCTCACACTGCCCGTCAGACCGACATTGCCGGCGAATTTATTGAAGATACTGCGCACGCTCGCGATAGTACGCGTCGGGTTGTCGGTCGCCGCTTCCACCATCACCGCGACGCCATGCGGGGCATAGCCCTCATAGATCAAGACTTCGTAGTTCGTCGCATCCTTCCCCATCGAGCGTTTGATGGCGGATTCTACCTTGTCCTTCGGCATGTTGACGGCGCGAGCGTTCTGGATCACTCGGCGCAACACCGGGTTGTATGCCGGATCCGGTCCGCCGGCGCGTACCGCGATGGTAATGTCCTTACCGATTCTCGTGAATTGTTTCGCCATGCGATTCCAGCGGGCGAACATTGTGTGTTTGCGTGTTTCGAAAATTCGTCCCATGGCGCCGCTATCCTCAGATCAAATGGTCCTGTCCCGCGGTATGATGCCATTATCCGAACGGAGATCGCCAACATGCCGATGCATACGCCAGTTCAGTACATGCAATCCATCACGACCCGCTACCTGCGGCTTGGCTACACCCCCTATAGATGGTTCGCCGCAGACACACCTCCGCCCTGGCAACCTCTCACCCAGCGCCTCAGTGAAGTTCGGCTGGGGTTGATTTCCACCGCCGGCGCCTACGTCCTTGGCCAGCGTGCGTATCACTATCGGGATGATGCCTCGATTCGCGCTATCGATAGCGACACGCCGGCAGAAAATCTCCGTTTCTCCCACATCACAGAAAACTACCTGGTCGCCGCGCGTCAGGATCCCGCATGTTTGTTGCCACTCAGCGGATTACGGACCCTGGTGAGGCGTGGCGTTTTGGGTGCCCTGTCAAAAAAGGTCTTTTCATGTATGGGGGGTATCTATTCACAACGCCGGGTACAAACTGAGACGGCCCCCGCCCTGCTCGCGGCGTTACGTGCAGAGGCGGTGGATGTTGCGCTGCTCGTCGCCATGTGACCTGTGTGCCATCAGACCGTGAGCCTGATAGCACGCCATCTCGAGGCCGCCGGGATCTCGACGCTCTGCATTGGCAGTGCCCGCGATATCCTTGCAGCCGGACAACCACCACGCGCTGTATTTGTGGACTATCCACTCGGCCATACCGTGGGGAAACCATTCGACGCGACCGACCAGGGAAACATTCTAGAGGGGGCGTTGTCCCAATTGACGACCATGACCGTACCCGGGACGCTGGTCAGCCTACCCAACAGTTGGGGCTCAGAGATGTGGCGTGAAGAAGCGAGTACGTCCGACGGTGGCGACACCCGCCAAGCGCGGGATAGTTCACCTCAGTTTCAATATCCGGCAGATCGACTTGCTGCCCGCCGAACTGGTGCGCTGGGGGCCAATGAATGACCGCAAATGAATGCATTTTTTGTGCGCCAGACCGCCCACTTATTGCGGAAAACGACCTGGCGCTCGCGTTTCTCGATCGCAATCCCGTCAGCCCAGGCCACGCGCTCATCGTGCCGCGTCAACATGTCCGTACCATCTTTGATGCCTCGCCGGCAGTATATAGCGCCTGCTTCTCTCTGGCCTGCGAAGTCCGCCACTGGGTTACGCAAATGCACGCGCCGGATGGCTTTAACCTTGGCGTAAACTGCGAGGTAGCCGGTGGCCAAAGCGTATGGCACGCGCACATCCACCTGATCCCTCGTTACCATGGAGATGTGCCCGATCCACTCGGTGGCGTACGCAACGTCATTCCCCGGAGAGCCTGACATGAAAGTCCGCATTGCGGTGACGCCTCCAGCGATGGCCATGGGCGAAGCTGTTTTTCCCGAGTACCTGTTAGCCTGTGAATCGCTGGGTTTCGACACGTTGTGGCTTTCTGATGTGCCTCTGGGGCCACTAGGCGATCCACTCGTCAGTCTGGCATTCGCCGCGGGCGCCACCCGTCGACTCAAGCTTGGTGCCAATGTTGTGCCGCTGGGTCGTAACCCTTGGTGGCTCGCGAAGCAGCTCGCGCAACTCGACCGTCTGAGTCGGGGTCGACTGCTCTTGTCTTTTGTGCCGGGGCTGGGTGCGCCGGCCGAACGTGCCGCCGTCGGCATGCCCAGCGGGGATCGGGGACGAGCAGTTGATGACATCATCGGTCTGCTCCGTCGCTGGTGGGCGGGAGAGCCGGTCAGCGCCCAGTACGGCGACTATCTGTTTGAAGCCCTGTCCCTTCAGCCGCTTCCCTTCCAGCAGCCGCTCGAAATCTGGCTGGGTGGAATCGGGCCAGCAGCGCTTGAACGGGTCGCGGCTTTAGCGGATGGCTGGTTGACCGCTAGCGCGACACCCGCCGAGGCGGCGGAGGGGCGCCTGATCATTCGCGCACGCGCCGCGGCGCTCGGCCGCCATATTGATGACGAACATTTCGGCATCAGCATTCCGTACGCGCAGGATGCGCCCTCGCCCGTTGCCGTGGAGGCACTCCGCGCGAGACGAAAGGATCGTGATCTCACCCACATCTTGCCGCTCGGACGGGCGCCGCTGGTATCCCTTATCCAGTCTCATCTCACGGGGGGAATCAGCAAATTCGTACTAAGGTCGCTCACCACCAGTACCGACTGGCGAGCAGACTTGGCCTGGCTTGCGGATTGTGTGCTGCCACTCCAGACGTAAGATCGCCGGCCCCGTCGGCGTGTCGCTACTGGAGTGTTGAAGTTGGGGGGAGCTGCAAGAGTGCAGGAATAAACATTTCCTCGACATCCACGGCATCGAAGCGGTACTGCTGGCCACAGAACTCGCACCCGATCTCGACTTGGTTCTGCTCTGCGAGAATTTCTTCCAGCTCTACGCGACCAAGTCCTTGCAACATCTGCTGCACCCGTGAACGTGCACAGGAGCAGCTGAAACGGGTGGGCAGCACTTCGAATCGTTGCAGTTTTTCTTCCCAAAACAAGCGATGGAGTAGCGTATCGACATCGAGCGTCAGTAGTTCGGTTCGCGATAACGTCGAGGCTAACAGGGAAAGTCGGTTGAAGTCTTCATGCGCCCCAATCAAGTCCTCGTCCCTGCCTGCCGCGAGGTTGCCAAGACCCGTTGAGGGCATGCGTTGAAGCAACAATCCGGCTGCCACCTCATCATTGGCGGCGAGCAGCATTCGCGTGTCAAGTTGCTCGGACTGCAGCATATAGTGCTCGATAACCGCCGAGAAATCGTCCAGCGATTCGCGTTGATCGCCATGCAGCGGCACCACACCCTGGTAGGGTTGAACGCCCGTCGCGCGTGTGCGTGCATCAAGCGTGATGGCGCAGCGCCCCATGCCCCCCACGTTGGCCAGGGCGCCGAGACGATCATTGATCGAGACCTCGCCAACCACTTTGGCTGTTGCCCGGAAGCTCAGATCCGATTTAACCTCCGCAACCGCGAGTTTTAGCGGACCGTCCCCGTGTATCTGCAAGATAAGCGCGCCATCGAATTTGATGGAGGAATGCATCAACACGCCCGCTGCCGCCATCTCCCCCAGCAAGATCCGCACGGGCTCGGCGAACGCCCCTACCGTTGCGCGGCGGCGAAGTGCTTCCTGCCAACCACTGGTGAGTCGCACGAAGGCGCCCCGCACGGGCAGTCCCTCGAACAAAAAGCGGTGTAGTCCTCTGGGGTCCATCATGCCATCCCGTTACATGGTCCCTGATTGTAAAGGGCTCGCGTCGCGATCACTACTGAGGACTTCACCACCTGCCGGTGCGCTTACGCCCGCTTTCCGAGCAGCCGTTGACGTGTTGCTTGCCCCGGTCATACGTGGCCCGCTATGGTGGTTCTGTGCAGTCCAAATTTTCCGACCCGATGGCTGCTCACATGAGGACCAGGCACTTGAGTACCCTGCAAGTCGTAACCTATAACATCCACAAGGGCCATCTTGGGCGCCACGGGGTGACCGTCATAGCCCTGCGAGAAGCTTTGCGAAAAATAGGCGGCGATATCGTTTTTCTGCAGGAGGTTCAGGGGGTTTCCCATCGGCACACCGCCCGCTATGCGGATTGGCCGCGCATGCCGCAACACGAATACCTGGCGGCGGACGAGTGGATAGATTTCGCTTATGGCCGCAACGCGGTCTACCCGGACGGCCACCACGGAAACGGAATCCTCTCCCGATTTCCCGTGGTCAACTGGCACAATCTCGACATCTCCCAATCAGGTCTTGAGCAGCGTGGATTATTGCATTGTGAAATCCGAGCACCCGATTGGCCTACGTCCCTGCATTGTGTCAATCTTCACTTGGGTCTCCTCGGCGGCTGGCGCAAACGGCAGATGGCGCTCCTCTATACCTATCTCGAGCAGCACGTGCCGTTCGAAGCGCCTTTGATTGTGGCCGGCGATTTCAACGACTGGTCCCAGCGCTCCAGCCCGCGCCTACGCGGTCGCTTCGACCTCATGGAGGCCTTCGAGGTGATGACGGGGAAGCCGGCCCGTAGCTTC
Organism: uncultured Pseudomonadota bacterium; assembly: GCA_903825645.1. Classification (GTDB taxonomy): domain Bacteria; phylum Pseudomonadota; class Gammaproteobacteria; genus CAIKBL01. The sequence continues at coordinate 80,006 of CAIKBL010000081.1, forward strand.
CCTGCCCGTCTGCCGCTGCTACGCCTCGATCGCATTTATGTCCGGGGTTTCCGCGTGGAGGCTGTAGACATTCATCCGGGTCCACGTGGGGGAGGCTTATCCGACCATGCCGCGCTTTCGGCCACGCTCACACGGATCCTATGCACCTGACACCGGGCAATCGATTCAATCTCTTTGAGACTGGAGATGAATTTTTTCCGGCCCTTGAAGCCGCCCTCGACCGGGCAGAAAAAGAAATCCATCTCGAAACCTACATCTTTGCCGATGATGAAACAGGTCAGCGCGTCGCGGCGGCGCTTGCCGCTGCGGCGAGACGGGGGGTTATCGTGCGCCTATTGGTGGATGGATTCGGCTCCCGTGACCTCGTGCCTGGCCTGCGCAAGTTGCTGGTTCCCGCCGGTGTGCAAATCGCGATTTATAGGCCGACACGAACGGGCTTCTCGTTGCGTATTCACCACCTGCGTCGTCTGCATCGCAAGCTGGTCGTCATTGATGGCGTACTTGCCTTCTGTGGCGGCATAAATCTGCTGGCGGATCGTCAGAGTAACCCGCAGGCCCCACCACGTTATGACTTCGCGATCAGCATCGAGGGTCCGCTCGCGGCCGATGTCCATCGGGCAATGAGGCGCCTCTGGCTACGGGTACATGTGGAAATCGGAGGCTTACGCCGCGTGCCTGTGCCAGCACCCTTTGCAGATGGCGCACTCGCCTGCTTTCTGACGCGCGACAATTTTCGCCATCGTCGACATATCGAAAATGCCTACTTAAGCGCGTTGGCGAGCGCCAAGAAAGACGTGCTTATCGCGTGCGGTTATTTTCTGCCGGGACGCCGCATGCGGCGTGCTTTGCTGGCTGCCGCCAAACGGGGCGTCCGCGTCCGTCTGCTTTTACAGGGACAACCGGACCATCTGCAAATTCACTATGCCACCCAAACTCTCTACCGTTTTTTTCTAGCCAACGGAGTGCTTATTTACGAATATTCTGCGGCCCATCTTCATGCAAAAGTTGCACTGATTGACGACGATTGGGCAACTGTCGGCTCTTCAAACATTGATCCTTTCAGCCTGTGGCTATCACGTGAAGCCAATGTCGTCATGCGGGATCACAACATCATCGCTCGTCTTCGTGAGAGTCTTGAGGAGGCGTTAACGCGTCAAGCCCGACCCGTCACCACAGAATTCGCCCGGCGACTACCGCTACATCAGCGTCTGGTGGGCTGGACTTTTTATCAATTAGGTCGACTCATCATCGGCCTGTCGGGCCTAGCTGCCCGGAATGAGTTTTGAACGTCATCCCGCAGCGTATCTGCGTATTATCGCTATGATGCGACTCCCTTCATTTCCAAGAGAAGTTATATGGCACGCCTTCGATATCTAACGGAATCCGATCTAGAACCGGCCGATCAAGAGCTACTGGCTCGAAAATTGAACCTTTATCGTATTCTGGCGCACAGCCCGGACGCAACACGTAGTCTGCGGACGCCCGCGCTCTATATTCGCCATCACAGCACGTTGGATCCTCGTCTGCGCGAACTGGCTATTGTGCAGGTGGGTTTCGTATCCAAAATCGCCTATGAGTATGCACATCACATCGAAATTGGGCGTGAATTCGGGGTCACGGATGACGATCTGCGCGCGATCGCCCTCGAGTCCGCGGGAACGCCCAGCGGGTTACCCGCGCTCGACCGCGCAATCCTCAGCGCGGCCCGAGAGCTCGCTGCACAACCGGCGTTGTCCGAGGAGACTTTCGCGATCCTAAGGGCGGCGCTCTCGGATGCGCACGTCGTCGATCTGGTGATGGCGATCGGGCTGTATTGCGGCGTGGTCAGAATCCTCGGCGCGCTCCAAATAGAACTTGAACCGGAATACGCGGCACTGCTGGTGAAATTCCCCCTGCCCACCTAGATCTTTTCCCGATTCGCGGCTGGCCCCTTTCAGAGCGCACCCGCGGGATTTCGGTCATGGCCGGACACACAGGTGCCGTCGGCGAAGGGGGCGTATCGAACATCCTGCCCAGGACAAGTCGATGGTCGCCGTTCGGCTCCCGAGGTTAGTCAGGACGCAACGCCTCCAAGGCTACCCAGTCGGGAATGGACTGGTAATTCACCCCAGAAGCGAGAATTTTCGGAGCGTCGGTCTTCGGCAATAACTGGATGGTATTGAGAATGACCTGGGTTGCACCCGCATCGAAATGTTGCTGAATACGGTCCTTGATCTGGGCCTCTGTCCCCCACGCGACCAGCGCGTCAATTAATCGATCGCTGCCGCCGCCTTGAAGATCCTGTTCGGTATAGCCGAGCCGCAGCCAGTTGCGATAGTGATTCGGGGTGATGAAATAGAACTCCAGAGCCCGCCTAGCCGCCGCGCGCGCGGCCGCGCGATCTTCGGTCCAGCAGACATGCTGGGCGGTACAGATCCATTTGTCAGGCCCCAGTATTTCGCGGGTACGGCGCGTATGCTCCGGCGGCGAATTGAACGGATGGGCGCCCATCGTCATTTCGCCCGACAGGCCGATCATTTTCCAGCCAAGCGCGCCGAGGACCATCGGCGGATCTTCGCCGAGCAGGTGCTCACGAGCCCGGGTCATGTCATCGAGATACTTCCGCATGGTGGTCAGTGGTTTGCCATAGCTATGCCCATGTCCCCCACTGACGATTGACTCATGTGAGACACCGAGCCCCATAATGAAACGATCGCCGTAGAACGAGCGCAGACTGCGTCCACTCTGGACACAGGTCATGGGATCGCGCCCATAAATATTGGCGATGCCACTGGCTACCGTAATGTTTCGGGTGTGGCTAAGCAGGAAACCGCCCAGCGTAAAGCTCTCGTAGTAATACACCTCCGGATACCAGATAGACTGGTAGCCAAGTCGCTCGATGCGTTGCGCCGCAGCGGCGAGCTCCGGTCCAGTAAAGTTATCGGGATAGAGAAAAACGCCTACGCTCTTGTTCGGCATCGTCATAACGGTCGCTCCTGTCGCGAATAGGAATATCCACAGGGGATCAGTCTCGCTCAGTCGGCGGGTCTTGAACAGTCGGGGGTGCTGGTCCCGGCCAATGTCGGATTATTTCCCCTCGATGGATCGGTCCGCACCGCGCAGTTGCTGAGGTCACGCGCAGGGTATGCTAGCGACTCCTCCACTTCTGGACTACTCACCATGAACAGTCGTCCACCCTCGGGCCCGATCAACGGCCGCAACGCCTTCGTCTCCCTGCTAGCCTCGGAAGGGGTTGATGTGATGTTCGGCAATCCCGGCACAACGGAATTAGCCATCATGGAGGCTCTCACACAACAATCCAGCATGGCCTATGTGCTCGGTCTGCAGGAGGCCATCGTCGTGGGCATGGCGGATGGCTACGCACGGGCGTCCGGCCGTCTAGCGGCCTGCAATGTGCACGTGGCACCGGGACTCGGCAATGCGATGGGATCGTTGTACAACGCGAAGTTCTATGGTTCCCCGGTGCTCGTCACCGCGGGTCAACAGGAGCAAGGTTTCGGGCTTACCGAGCCAATGCTCTACGATCCCCTTATCCCGATCGCGCAACCTTGCGTGAAATGGGCGACGGAAGTGACCCGCGTGCAGGATTTACCACGCATCGTGCGACGCGCGGCCAAAGTGGCCCTTACTCCCCCCACTGGACCGGTGTTTATCAGTCTCCCGGGTGACATCCTGGACAGCACGGCGACACTTGATCTCGGTCACCCGACCCGCGTTGACAGCGCGACGCGCCCCTCGGACGCAGCGCTCGAAACCCTCGCCAACGTATTGCTGTGTGCAACCAACCCCGTCATTGTGGCGGGCCACGAACTGGCTACCCGGGAAGCGTTGGACGAGGCCGCCGCGCTGGCTGAATTATTGGCGATTCCGGTTTATCAACAGACGGTCCCTTCAGCGGCTCACTTTCTATCAGAACATCCAACCTACCGGGGTCCAATTTCCCGCAGCCAACCCCAGGTACGAGATACGCTGAGTCCGCATGATGTCCTCATCCTCCTCGGCAGCGATCAGCTCAGGATGGCGGTCGCGCACGTTGTCGAGGCGCTACCACCGGGGATCCGAATCGTACAAATTAGCGAAAGAGCGTGGGAACTGGGCAAAAATTATCCGACAGAAATTGCCATCAATGCGAACGTGAAAGAAACCCTGCGTGCACTGTTGGCAACCCTCCGTGCGAAGATGACATCCGAACAGCACGCGCAGGCAGCCGCTCGCCTCACGGCTTTAGCGGCGGATAGTTGGCATGAAAAACGAATCCGGCTGGCCAGCGACATCATGAAACTCGACGTCGTTCGCCCCATGGATCCCCGACACCTCATGTTGCGACTCGTCGACAGCTTGCCGCCCGATGTCGTTGTCGTTGAGGAGGGCTTAACCTCGACGGGCTCTCTGCTCAATTTCCTGCCATTCAGGGATCCGCACGGCTTCTACGGACTCGCGAGCGGGGGGATCGGTTTCGCCATGGCCGGGGCTATTGGGATTAGCCTTGCGCTTCGCGATAGACCCATTGTCGCCATTGTCGGCGATGGTAGCGCCATGTACAGCATCCAGGCGCTCTGGACCGCAGCACATTTGAAACTCCCCATCGTCTACGTTATCCCCAATAACAGGGGCTACCGTATTCTTAAGGAGCGCATGAAGTCGCTACGCGGCAGCGCGGATTTTATCGGAATGGATTTTCTGGATCCGGAGATCGATTTCGTGCTGCTTGCACGCAGCATGGGCGTCACGGCGGAGCGGATAGACGATCCGGCCGCTATCGCACCCGCCATGCGGGCCGCCCTGACGCGTCGGGGTCCGACATTACTCGACGTCTCGGTCGCCGACGGGTTTGGCGGGGGGCGTCGCTAAGCCTGCGCCGCCGCGCCCGTGTCTAGGAATGATCGGATCATCTCCTCCGCATAACCGAGCTCGCGGAGCACCGCACAGGTGTGGGCGCCGATCGCAGGTGCCGCATGGGCGGCAATTTTAGCCACATCCTCAACGGCAATCGGCGAATCCACGGTCCGTCGACCGGGCAGATCAACGATGTCGCGAAAAACGCCATTCGCCTGCATCTGTCGGTCTTCAGGCAGGCTGGCGGTCCGTTGAACGATGCTAAAAGTAATCCCGTGCCGGTCAAACGCCACCGTCCAAGCCTCCAGCGTTCGGGTCGCAAAAACTTCGTCAAGGATCGCCACGAGCGCGCGGGCATGAAGACGACGATCAGCGGAGGTCGTAAAACGCCGATCGGCGAGCAGGTCGGGGCGTTCGATGGCGCTACAAAACAGTGCCCACTCGTGTGCTTCCTTAACCATCACGAGCGCAAAATGCCGCTCATCGCGTGTGGCGTAGACACTGACCAAGGGATTGGGCGACTCCGCATGCGTCCAAGGTTGGGCTGGCACTGCTTGACAGAGCGCCGCCTGCGCCATGATGCCGTTCGCCCACACACCGTTTGCCATCAGGGAAGTTGAGACCTTACTTCCCAGCCCTGTCCGCTCACGGCGGAAGAGCCCCAGCATGATGGCGCCAAAAAGCGCCACGGCCGTCGGGTGATCGCCCATGCCTGGCGCCGACATCGAAACCTCGCCATCGCGGGGTCGGATGAGGTCCATGAGTCCGGAGCGGGCCCACCACGCCGTCGCATCATAGCCGGGACGCTCGACCTCTTCGCCAAGTTCACCGTACCCCGTGACGTGTGCGTAGATGAGGCGTGGATTGAGTCCGGTAACGTCCTCGTGCCGAATTCCCAGATCGCTCAGCACAGAGGGTTGGTAGTTCGTAATAAACACGTCAGCCGTTGCGATCAAACGATAGAGCGCCTCACGCGCCATCGGATTTTTCAGGTTCAGGGCCACCGATTTTTTGTTACGGCCGTCCAGCAGCCAGGGATAGTTTTCGTCGCACTCTGGCAGCGGCCTCAGCGTATAGAGATAACGCAAAGGATCCCCGATTCCAGGGGCTTCAATGTGAAACACCTCCGCACCGAAATCTCCCATTATGGTGCCGGCCGCCGGCCCGGCGACAAACGTCGCCACTTCCACGACCCGAAGCCCTGCCAGGATTGATTGCATCGTCCCTACCACCGAAAAAATGGTTTTTTGAGGTTATGGTCTATTTCAGTCGAGCATCTGCACGGCCGGATCAAGGCCGCGTCGCCGCCTGACGTATGGCCGAGGCGAGATCTGCACTCAGCGCCGCGAGCATCCTGCTCATGGCGGCAGCCCGTGCCGGATAGTCATTGCCCGCGACAGACTCGGAATAACTCGATTTGTGACTCGCGAGTACCTGGCGGCCATCGACGCTTAGTATCCGCCAGTAAACGGTTAACCGAGCTTCCCCGGTCTGTGTAGTGACGAAATCAGTCACCTCGAGCGCGATCTGTAGGCTGTCCGCGGCTGCCGCCGCGCCAAGACTGGTGATCCTTCCCGTAGCCAGTCGACGGGACAGATCTTCCACCAACACCCGGGAAAAATTCTGTGCCAGCGGCTCGACCCATCGGGCATTCTCGGCGCCGACCATCTCGGAATCACCCTTCAGGATCAGAAACTGGGCCCGGTCCGCATAAGCCGGTAACGAAATAGGTCCAACTACGACCCCGGGCGACGTGTCATTGACTACCGCTGGCGCCACCAAGGCCGTCAACACCAGTAACTGCGGCGGGGCCGTCGAGCGGATGGCGCATCCACTGTGCAACGCCAGACACAAGCCCCACAAAAAACCCGGAAAGACACGCCACATCGTCATTTCTGTGACTCCAGACGTTTACCAAAAATCACCGCATTGGGTTGGTTTTCGAGGGCGTCAGCAAGTGCATGCACCGCACGCGCGGCGCCTGCGAGTTCCTGCAAGACGTCACGCAGTTCATGACCAGTCGCTGAGGTTGGCCGCGTCACTGATTCGAGACTAGCCATCGTTTGCTTGGTCTGAGCGAGTGCCGCTTCGGCTTCGCGCGCGGCATGATCCAGATCAGCAACCAGCCGCGCACCATCGCCGGCCGCAAGCTTGTCAAACGTACCCAGTGTGCGGCCGGCTGTCGCTACCACCGGCTCAAGCGCATGCGTTATTCGATCGAGGCTGACGAGCAGTGGAGTCATCTGCTGGTCTGTGCGGGTTGCAAGCGTATGAACATCTTCCAGTGTCGCCGAAAATTGTGCCGGTAGATGTTGGAGTTCGGGCGAATTCAGCAGTCGATTCGCGCCGGAGAGCGTTCCCTGTAAAGCCGCCAACATGTTCTCCAACGGCAGTTTTTCGAGCTTTTCGAGAACCTGTCGGACGGTTGTCTGGGCCTTTTGCAGCACGGTCGGCACCGTCGGGATCTCCCGTCGACCCGTCACGGCGTCGATGCGCGGCGAGTCCGGCAGCGGCACATCCGAATAAAAATCGAGTTGTACAAACAACTGCCCCGTCACCAGACTTTCGGACTGCAGTTGCCCCCGCAGACCATGCTCGACGAGCTTTTTGATCGGATCGCCCTGCTCGTCCGCACTTGCGCTGGTCTTGAAATACGCGCCAGGCGCCGTCAAGTCTACATAGACCGGGATTTTGACTTCCAAGGAAGTCGGGTCCAGTCGAGTCGTGATCGACGTCACCTCACCAATTTTGACGCCACGAAACTTGACAGAAGCGCCGACGCTAAGCCCTTGGACATCGCCTTCAAAATACAGCACGCAGGCAATAGTTTTTTGAAAAAACTTACCTGATCCGAAGAGCAAGACACCGATCACGACGAGGCAAACGGCACCCACAATGAAGCCGCCTATAACTGCCGGATTCGTTTTGTTACGCATCAAGTCATCTCGCCACGGGTGAGAAATCGTCGGACTTTGGGATCGCCACCTGCAGACAACATTTCCTGCGGTGTCCCGCGTGCCACCAAGGTTCGACGTTCCGCATCTAGAAAAATCCCGTTAGTTCCGATCGCAAAAATACTCGGCAGTTCATGCGTGACGATAACGACTGTTGCCCCCAAGCTCGACTGCAATTCGACAATCAGTTCATCCAGCCGACGCGAGCTCAGTGGGTCAAGACCCGCCGATGGCTCGTCAAAAAAAAGAATTTCAGGATCAAGCGCCATCGCCCGCGCCAAGCCAGCCCGCTTCTGCATCCCGCCGCTGATCTCCGAGGGATAATAGTCCTCGAAACCGGCCAATCCGACCAAGGCCAGCTTAATCGCCGCGAGCTCCCGGATCTCTTCGTCGCCAAGGTTGGTGTATTGCTCGAGCGTAAGCGCAATATTCTCGGACAAGGTCATGGAGCTCCACAACGCACCTTGTTGGTACATCACCCCGAAACTCCGCAGGCGCGCCGCCCGCGCCGTCTCGGACGCTAGGAGGAAATCCTCCCCGCTGTAACAAATTTGGCCGCTTTGGGGCGCTTGCAAGCCAATCATATGCCTGAGCAGGGTACTTTTGCCGCACCCGCTATCGCCCATAATGACAAAAATATCGCCCCGATTGATCGTGAAGGTCAGACCCCGCTGAACCACAAAATCGCCGTAAGCCATGGTGAGATCTCGGACCTCGACGTGCGCCACCGGCGTCTTCCCATTACCAGCCGAGGATGTCATAAATCACCGTCAACGTGGCATCCACCACAATAATCCAAACAATCCCCGTCACGACTGCAGAGGTTGCCGCATCGCCAACGGCCGCCGCACTGCGGCCACACTGCATTCCCCGCAAACACCCCGCAAGCGCGACAAGCACGCCGAAAAACACGGCTTTTAGCAACCCCAGGCCGAACTGCGCTAACGACAAAGCCGCGATTGTTTGGTCATAGTATTGCGAGATCCCGAGTCCAAACGAACTGACAGCGACAAAGCCGCCGCCAAGAATGCCGAGCAAATCGGCGTAAAGGCAAAGCAGCGGGACCATGAGGATGAGGGCCAACATGCGCGGCAGTACGAGGAAATCGATGGGCGAAAATCCGCTGGTTTGAAGCGCGTCGATCTCCTCACCGACGGTCATTGTGCCGATTTGAGCCGCAAACGCAGCCCCGGTCCGTCCTGCCATGATGATCGCCGTCATCATGGCGCCCATTTCTCTCGCCATCCCCAAACCCACGAGATTGGCGACGAAGATCTGTGCCCCAAACTGTCGCAATTGAACAGCCCCGACATAGGCCAGGATCATCCCTACCAAAAAGCTGATCAGGGACACAATCGGCAAGGCTTCGGCACCGCATTGTTGAAGGATGAGTAAGAAATCGGCCGACCGAAAGCGGGCCTGCCCCCGTAGCAAGCGTCCAAACGAAAAGGTCATCTCGCCGATAAAAATCAGTAATGCGCGACCGCCGGCAAAGCTCGCTTGCGCCGTCTGCCCGATGCGCGCGAGCCAGGTGACCGGGACCGTCTCGCGGCGGGATCCCTGCCGCTCCGGCACTGCAGTGCTAAGTTGGAGCAAGCGCCTGACGCCGTCGGGCAGATCTGTATCGTCGAACAGGACTCCGGCCTGTTCGGTCTCTCGGCGAAGCCGATTGAGTCCGACAAGCAATAACGAATCCCAACCGCCCAGCTCGTGGCAATCAAAACGCAGCCGCGCCATTCCCTTGAGTGCGGCTTGAACGTCGGTGAGGACTGGCAAGCCGGCGGCGACAGTCCAAGTTCCGATAAGCCGCAGGCAAAGGACATCCGGTTCCGGGCGAGACAGACTAAACGTACAGGAGGAAGACATCTGCGTGTTGGCCTGAATGGAGACAAAACTCATGGCGCGGACCGTTCGTCACGTCGGGGCTGACCAGTCCACCTGTCGCCTCGACCCCGACGACGCCCTAGGGGATCATCATGGACCCGCTGCCCGATGTTCGCTATCGTATCAGCGCGGCTGGTCGCGTTGCCACTCGCAACCCTGCGCCTGTTGTGGCGCCCGGCCCTCCAGTTCAGAGACCCAAACCATGTCCAAAATTCCAGATCTCGAAATCGTACGTCAGTTACTGTCCTCGATCGGCGAAGATCCGGATCGTGAGGGATTGCGCGAAACACCCGCCCGATTTCTCAAAGCGTGGGCTGAGTATACCCGTGGGTACAGTGAAAAGCCGGAGGACCTTCTTAAGGTTTTTGAAGATGGTGCGCAGAGCGTCGATGAGATGGTGATCGTGCGAGATATCCCCGTTTACTCGCTCTGCGAACATCACCTTGCTCCTTTTTTTGGCAAAGCCCACATCGGCTATGTGCCCAGTCGCCGGATTCTGGGGTTGTCAAAAATCTCGAGACTCGTCGAGGTCTTCGCGCGTCGCTTGCAAGTCCAGGAGCGTCTGACCAATCAGATTGCCGACGCATTGGAAACCCACTTGCAGCCGCTCGGCGTAGCCGTAGTAATCGAATGCCGCCACATGTGTATGGAGTCGCGGGGCGTGCGCCACTCGGGCACCACCACGGTAACCTCGGCGCTGCGAGGCTCCATCAAAAATAACGCTGACACCCGCCGGGAGTTTCTGGCATTGATAGGCCACTGAGGTCTTGCCGACAGCGCAAGCAGACTCAACGCAGCAGCGGGGATAGACCCGCTATGTCGGCCGGGGTGAGCGCAAAGTCAAAAATCTCGAGATCCTCGCGCAGGTGCAATCGAGACTGCGTACCGGTCAGCGGCACGATCTCCATTTGCGTTAAATATCGGAACAAGATCTGCGCCGGGCTGCGTCGATAACGCGCAGCAAGTGCGCGGAGACGCGCATGCCCGAGCAACTGCGGATTCGCCGTGAGCGTCCAGAAGCTTTGGTAGACCACACCGTGCTGGCGGCAGAACGCGCGCAGCGCGACATCGTAGCCGGTGCGCGCGTGAAAACGATTCTGCAATACCGCCGGTTTGATCCGCGCACGCGCAAAAAGTGCCGCAAACCAGTGAAGATCTGTGCAGTTACTGATCCCGATCAGACGCGTATCTCCGGCGTCGCAAAGCGTCTCCATCGTCTGCCACACCTCCGCCATTTCAGTCTCGTTCAGTAGCGGGGAGTGCAACAAAAGCGCGTCCACGTAATCAACCTGCAGCTGCGCAAGCGACGTTTCCATCGACTGCCTCACTTGCGCGGCCGGACGGGCCTCAGCCGCATAGGGGACATTGACGAGATCATGGCCGGCCAATGGGGTGAATTTCGTCTGTACGTAGAGAGACGCCCGGGACAGTCCCCGCTCCACGGCGTCGACGAGCGCCGCACCGACCGCCGCCTGCGCATAGTGTTTGGGTTGGCAGGCGGTATCGATGCCACGAAATCCAGCGGCAAGCGCCGCTGTGACCAGCATCGTTGTCCGCTCCCGCTTCCAGGCCGTGCCGTAGAGCATTTGGGGCATCGCCACACCCTGCGGGGTGATGACGTTGGGGATTTTCGGGAGATCAACCATAAGTCTGTTCTGTGCCCTGTTTCCAGACGTGCGCGTTTTCGAGGCAAACACACTGTCACCGGTCTGCATGGGCCGGTATCATGTCACAGTGCCGTTTTCACCCACGCTTCCAGCTGAGCGCTCAGAACAGGTTGCGTGGAACATGACCTTTCCGGAACAGCCAGTTGGACAAATCTGAACTTCTCAATCAATTGCGGATCGAACGATCACCGCCCCCGCCCACTCGTTGGCGCTGGGCGGGGGTAGCACTCTGCGTTCTCGCCGCCGGCGCTTACTTGTCCTTCCGACTGCTCCGCCCAGTGCGCAGCGTACGGGTCGTCGAAGCCCAAGTCGCAACTGCCCTCAAGTCTGACTCCGCGGTACTTGACGCTACCGGTTATGTCACCGCACGACGTCAGGCGACCGTCTCGGCAAAAATTACCGGACGTGTGGAGGAGATCTTCATCGAAGAAGGCCAGGTAGTTGCTGCCGGTGCGGTCATGGCACGGCTTGATCCAATCGATGCTCAGGCCCAACTGGGATTTGCCCACGCACAAGTCGCCGCCGCCCAAGCGTTGTTGGCCGATTTGCGCGTCCAAGCGGCACAGGCAAAGCGTGACGCCGAACGCCAGCGCACGCTGGCACGGCGCCAACTCACGAGCACACAGATAGCAGAGACCGCCCAATTGCAGGTTGATTCGCTCGCCGCCCGCATCGATAGCCAGCGCCGACAAGTCACGGTTGCCGAACGCGCCGTCACTGTGGCCGAAGTGGGCCTCGACAATACTATCGTCCGGGCGCCGTTTGCCGGTGTCGTGACCGTGAAAGCGGCACAGCCTGGCGAGATCGTCTCCCCCATGTCGGCCGGCGGCGGCTTCACCCGCACGGGGATCGGCACCCTCGTCGATATGGACTCACTCGAAATTGAAGTCGACGTGAACGAAGCCTACATCAGTCGGGTAGAACCGCGGCAGCCCGTCAGCGCCGTATTGAATGCCTACCCGACGTGGAACATTCCTGCGCACGTGATCACAATCATACCCGCGGCTGATCGCAGTAAAGCGACTGTAAAGGTCAGAATTGCCATCGATATCCGCGATCTCAGGATCGTACCCGACATGGGGATCCGAGTGAGTTTTCTTGAAGATCCGAAAAAACCCAGCCCGACCCCGGTCCCCCTTCCGGGTGTCATGGTGCCCGCCGATGCCCTTGTGCACACCGACGAGGGCACCGTCGCTTTCCTCCTCGAGGGCGAACATGTTCGGCGTCAACAGGTGACGTTAGGACAGACTTTGGGTTCGCAACGTCAAATTTTAAGCGGGATCCCACCCCATGCCCGAGTCGTAAGCGCTCCCCCCGCGGGACTCACCGACGGCCAGCGGATCATCTTGGACGCGCGATGACAGTTGATCCCCCATTACCAACGGCGATGGTCGTCATGCGGGGTATCACAAAAGCCTACCAGCGGGGAAACCAGCCGGTCGAGGTGCTGCATGACATTGATCTCGACATCCCGAAGGGAGATTTCGTTGCGCTGATGGGCCCCTCAGGATCTGGCAAAACAACGCTGCTTAACCTCATCGGCGGACTGGACAAGCCGACCAGCGGCACGGTGACCGTAGCGGGCCGCAGGCTCGACCAACTGACGAGCGGCGAATTGGCGCACTGGCGCTCGACGAGCGTGGGCTTCGTCTTCCAATTCTACAACCTGTTGCCGATGCTTTCGGCCCAGAAAAATGTCGAACTTCCGCTGCTCTTAACCCCGCTCAGCGGCGCAGAGCGGCGGCGCCACGCCAGCATTGCGCTTGAACTGGTCGGCTTAGCGGGGCGCGCCCGACATCGTCCCCAAGAGCTCTCCGGGGGAGAGGAGCAACGTGTGGCCATCGCGCGAGCGCTTGTTTCAGATCCCCAATTACTGGTATGCGATGAGCCAACCGGCGATCTTGATCGGCACACGGCCGACGAAATTTTATCCCTGCTCCAAATGCTAAATGCAGAGTTTGGTAAATCCATCGTGATGGTCACGCATGATCCTAGAGCGGCCGAGTACGCCCGGCATCAGATACATCTGGATAAGGGGATCTTGGTCCCCGCGCCCACGCACGGCGCCTGATCGACATGGGATACCTGGGTCTTGTGTTTGCCGGTCTTTTTCACAAGCCTAGCCGGACCGCCTTGACCCTGCTGTCAATTGTGACCGCGTTTACGCTATTCGGCTTTCTCGATGGGATACGCCTGGTATTTTCGCGCGCGGCCGATAACTCGGGGACCGACCGGCTGATCGTGACCTCGCGGCTATCGATCATCCAACCCCTGCCGATTGCGCATCGAAACCGTATTGCGCAGATCCCTGGCGTCGCACAAATTGCCTACGCCAACTGGTTTGGAGGCATTTATCAGGATCGTCGCAATTTCTTTCCGAATATCGCGGTCACGCCCGTCGAATTTTTGGCCATTCATCCTGAAATTGTGCTGAGTGATGAAGCACGCGAGGCCTTTCTGACCACCCGGACGGGCGCCCTCGTCGGCAGTGCGCTGGCGCAGAAATTTCGCTGGAAAATCGGTAACAGAATTCCACTTCAGGCCACCATTTGGCCGCAAAAATCGGGCAACAATACTTGGCTTTTTGATATTGTCGGCATCATGCGCACGCGGGACGAGCGCAATCAGCAATATGCAGGCGAAATGCTCTTCAGATACGACTACTTTGACGAAGGTCGGACCAACAGCCAGGGAACCGTGGGCTGGTATATTGTCAGAATAGAGGATCCCGCACTTTCAAATGAAATCGCGCTTGCCATTGACCGCTTGTTCGCGAATTCGGACAGTGAGACGAAAACGCAAAGCGAGAAAGATTTTAATCTCGCATTTGCCAAGCAGTTCGGTGACATCGGCTTGATAGTCAGCGCCATCATGGGCGCGGTTTTTTTTACCCTGTTACTTGTGACCGGCCACACCATGACCCAGGCAATCCGCGAGCGCATTCCGCAATTGGCCGTGCTGAAAACACTGGGGTTTAGCGACGTGACACTTTTGGGCGTTGTACTCGGCGAAGCGTTTGCGATGATGTTGCTGGGTGGTTGCTTGGGCTTAGGTCTCGCGAGCATCGGCCTCCCCCTGCTCAGTGACAGTTTCGGCGGACAGTTACCACCGTTGTCGGTCAGCGCGCGCTCTTGGAGCTTAGGGATCCCTTTGATGCTGGGCCTCGGTGCGATCGTCGGTCTCCCTCCAGCGTGGCGAGCAATGCGACTCAGAATCGTCGACGCCCTGGCTGGACGCTAAATTATGCAGATCCTAGGACAAATATTCGCAGTGACGCGCATGAGTCTGTTTACGCTGCCGCAACGCGGCGCCTCATCTATGGTGGTCGTGGTGGGCATCGCGGGCGTCGTCGGCGTCTTGGTTGCGTTACTCGCGATGCGTGACGGTTTTCAGAAAACCCTCGGTGCCACCGGTCGGGAGGATGAGGTTATCGTTCTGCGTGGCGGATCCAACTCGGAAATTTCCAGCCAGCTTTCCCGCGAAGAAATCAGGCTGGTGGCGCAAGCGCCGGGGATCCTCAGGGGGGCTGGCGGATTACCCCTTGCGTCCGCAGAAGCCGTCGTCATCGCGAATATTCCCAAGAAGGCAACCGGCACGGATGCCAATGTGCAAATCCGCGGCGTGGGCTCGCAGGCTTTTTCCCTGAGGGATACCTTTCGGCTACTCATGGGTCGCCAATTCACGGCAGGAAAACGGGAACTCATTGTCGGTCAGGGGGCACAGCGCCAATTCAGTGGTCTGGACCCCGGCAATCAGATTTCGCTCAACAATGAGCCCTGGAAAATAGTTGGGATATTCGCAACAGATGACGCACATGATTCCGAAATTTGGGGAGACGTCGAGTCCGTCCAGGCGACTTACCGTCGCGCCGTTTTCCAATCGGTACGTCTGAAGCTGACAGATCCCGGAGTGCTGCCCTTGCTGACGACAGCCTTGGCTGGCGATCCACGCCTGCGCGTCGATGTTCAAACCACGCGACTTTATTACGCTACCCAGTCGGAGCGCCTGCGCGATTTGATTAATTTTCTGGCCGCGACGGTTAGCGTGATCATGGGCATCGGCGCGACTTTTGGTGCCCTGAATACCATGTACGCGGCCGTCGCGAATCGGGGGCGGGAGATCGCGATCCTGCGGGCCATCGGTTTCCGCGCATTTCCGATTGTAATTTCGGTCCTATTGGAAGGTTTACTGCTGGCCGGCGTCGGCGGCCTTTGTGGGGTTGCCGTTTCGTGGCTCATGTTCGACCAATATACCGTTTCCACCCTTGGGGCCAATTTCAGCCAAGTGGTGTTCTCCTTTTCCATTTCTTGGCCGCTCGTCCTGACCGCACTGCGCTGGGCACTGCTCATCGGTTTCGTCGGCGCGTTGTTCCCAGCCGTCGCCGCCGCCCGTCGGCCATTGACCACCGCGCTGCGCACCGTATAGGGCGCTGGCCCCGCGCGATACACAATCGTACGCGGGGGTCACGAAGGTGCTACCGTCCGGAAGTCTCTCTCACTTTAAAGCAAGGAATTCGGCATGGCCAAAGGGCAGAAGCGCAGTGGTCGGGAACCTAAAAAACCCAAGCAGGTGAAGAAAGCCTCCGCGCCGGCGGCGTCCCCCTTCGCGGTATCCGGCACGCCACGTACCCCAGGGGCGCGTAGCGGTAGTCGCTAGCGTCTGTTCAAGAAGAGCCTCGGGCGGGCGCGCGGCTGTGCGCCCGAACCGGAAAACAGAGAACTACCGGCCTTCCAGTCCCCGCGCAGCCCCCAAATAGCCCCCTACCCGATTATCCTTAGGCCAATCAGGCGCAATTCACGCCGCTCGACAGGTATCCGACATATACTCTGGACTCGAGGTGCGGCCGGGATGTCCCCCATGGGACCCACATAAAGGCGCCATCTCTTTCTCCGAGACCAGGAAATAACGTGTCGAATACAACGCTTACCGAGATCTGCTTCGAAAATTTTGCCCTTCATCCCACGCTGCTCCAGGGCTTGGAAGACGCCGGATTCATCCGCTGCACACCTATTCAGGCTATGACCCTGCCGATTACGCTCAAGGGACGGGATGTGGCCGGTCAGGCTCAGACGGGCACGGGCAAGACGGCGGCCTTTCTGGTCGCACTCTATAACCGCCTGCTGACCGGCAACGCCAACCCGGAGAAACGTGCCCAAGATCCTCGCGCCGTCATCCTCGCGCCGACCCGCGAACTCGCAGTCCAAATCGAAAAGGACGCGGTTCAAATTGGACGGTTCACGGGTTTGCGAACCGCGCTTATCTACGGCGGCGTAGATTACGAAAAGCAGCGCAAGCTGCTGGAAGACGGTGTAGACATCGTGATCGCCACGCCGGGCCGTCTCATCGATTTTGTTAAACAGCAAACCGTGAGCTTCCGCGCCATTGAGGTGATGGTGATGGATGAGGCTGATCGCATGTTTGATCTGGGTTTCATCAAAGATATCCGCTTTCTCCTGCGCCGCATGCCTGGCCCTGAAATCCGGCAGAATTTGCTCTTCTCCGCGACGCTCAGTCACCGTGTGCTTGAACTCGCTTACGAGCACATGAACGATCCCGAGAAGCTGGTTGTCGAAACGGACACCATTACGGCCGAGAACGTTCGCCAATGCGTCTATTTTCCGGCCACTGAGGAAAAAATGCCGTTGTTGCTCGGGCTGTTGTCGAAAATGGATTCGAATCGCAGCATTGTGTTCGTGAACACGAAGTATGTCTGCGAGCGTGTCGCTTTGACCTTAGAGCGCGCTGGCTACAAAGTCGGCGTATTGTCCGGCGACGTGCCGCAGAAAAAGCGCGAATTGTTGCTCGCCAAATTCATCAAAGGCGAGCTCAGCATGCTCGTCGCGACGGATGTCGCGGCCCGTGGATTGCACATCGATGCCGTGAGCCATGTCTTCAACTACGATCTGCCCTTGGATCCAGAAGATTACGTACACCGCATCGGTCGTACGGCTCGTCTGGGCGCCGCCGGTGACGCGATCAGCTTCGCCTGCGATGAATATGCGATTGGATTGCCCGATATCGAGACCTTCATCGCACAAAAGATCCCAGTTGGTCAGTTCGACCCGGCGATGTTGCTGCCTATCCCACGCGGAGGCCCCCATGCCTCTGGCGGCCCACGCGAGGCCAGTATTGTCGAGGATGCGCTCGAAGAGGCGTCAGCAGAGCGCCGTAAGCGACGGGAACGCGATCAGCGAGATGGCCGCGGTCCACGCGCCGGCGGTGGTGGCCGCTCAGGCACCTCCCGAAGCGAGCCGAGACACGAACGTGCACCGCCGCCTGCGCCGGTCGCCATACCCCTTGAGCCGGTGGTGGCTGTCACGGCCGAGGCCTCGACGACGGGCGACGCCGCACAACGTCCCAAACGCCGACGCGCACCCCGCCAGCGCACACGTCCGCCCGAGCAGGAAACCACCGGTGTTGGCGCATCGTCGAGTGCAGCAGCGGCCGCCACCCCGGATGGTCGCAGCCTGAAGACCCGGATAAAACTCACGATCAAGTCATGGATCAAGCGCCTCGGGATGCCACGCGGTCAATCCTAAGCCCTCGTCACCACCACCGCGAAAGCGGCGGCACGGCTTCCCCACCCGCACGCCCTCATTTAGTCCATAGGGGGTAGCGAGCGCGGCCGAGGCCTCCTCAGCGTAAGGCGCGCCTTGGGGTTGAAACCGCCGCCGGTGCCTGTATGGTGTGGAATACCAACGCACCGCTGACGACAAGAGAGGCTATTCCTTGGCTAACCCGCATAACGCCGCCGATCTGGCGATCACGCTACCCGTCCTTCCCGTCGATCGCAGCTTCGACGCCGTCTATGCCGCGCCGGTAGAGATCTCGCCGCTGATACGCCGGGTACTCGCCCGCAATCCTAGCCCGTTCACGTTCCATGGCACCGGAACTTACATTATCGGGCGAGGTCGGGTGGCCGTCATTGATCCAGGGCCACTGATTGACGAACACATCCAGGCACTCCAGCGTGCCCTCGAAGGCGAGACGGTGACTCATATCCTGATCACCCACACCCATTCCGACCATTCACCGGCAGCCGCGCCGCTCAAAGCCACCACCGGGGCCCGTACCTATGGTTTCGGTCCACATGGTGCTGGCAAAAAGATCGACGGGATCGCCGTAGAAGAAGGCGGCGACATGGGCTTTTTGCCCGACATAACCGTCCGCGACGGTGCCCTCATTGAGGGCGACGGCTGGTCAGTCGAGGCGGTGTATACCCCGGGGCACACCTCCAACCATCTCTGTTTCGGGTTGCGCGAAGAGCGAGCGCTGTTTACCGGAGACCATGTGATGGGCTGGTCGACGACTGTCATCGTCCCGCCGGATGGCGACATGGCCCAGTACTTCGACAGCCTAAATCGACTGCTGCTGCGCGAAGACCAGCGTTATTACCCAACCCACGGCAACCCAATCGACGCGCCGGCCCATTTTGTGCGACAACTCATCGCGCACCGACATGCCCGGGAACGTCAGATTGAAGCCTGCATGACCGCGGGCTTGGAGCGCATCCAAGACATGGTTCCGGTCATTTACTCGGAAATCGACTCACGGATGCATCCGGCTGCGGCTCTCTCTGTTCAGGCACACCTTGAGCACATGTCAGCCACCGGGCGTTGCCGCATTCAAGCCGATTCCAGAGGCGAAAAACGCTTTCGCCCCGTATTCCCGACTTAATCAGGGGACGGGAACGAGCCCCTTTAGGTTAACGAGGCCCGGTAGATACTCTCGATAGCCGCATTCAGTGATTGATCGAATTCAGCGTCCGACTGCCCGGCGGTCAAGCCCTCGGACAAGGCGCGCGAGAAGCTCGCAATAACCCCATGGTTGCGCGCCAATCGGGCATTCGCCTCGGCGCGCGCATAACCGCCCGAAAGGGCGACGACCCGCACTACGCGCGGATGCGCGACGCAGGCCTGGTAGTCACCGTCCACCTCCGGCAGCGTCAGCTTCAGCATCACTGCCTGATGGGCTCCCAGAGCATCGAGCGACTCGAGAAGGGCGGCCTTTAGCAGCGTTTCGGCTTTCTGCTTGTCCGGGCAGTGAATGTCGACTTCCGGTTCAATAATCGGCACAAGGCCTGCGGCAATAATCTGCCGACCAACCTCAAACTGCTGCTGGACCACCGCACGGATCCCCTCGGCATTCGCTTGTTTAATCACCGAGCGCATCTTGGTACCAAAAATGCCCTTGCTCTTTGCCTTGGCAAGGAGGTTGTCGAGCCCAGGATTAGGCTTCATGAGCTGCACCCCATTGGCTTCGTCAGCCAATCCCTTATCAATCTTGAGAAAGGGCACAACCCGTTTGACGTTCCAGAGATAATCAGCGGTAGCTCGTCCTTCGACTTGCCGATCCATGGTGTTCTCGAAAAGAATTGCGCCGAGTACCCGATCGCCGTTAAAACTTGGCGCCGTCATGATTCGCGTACGCATCTGGTGGACCACCACGTACATACCCTCTTCGTCCGACCAGGCATCCGCACCGACACCATACAAGGCAAGTGCCTTCGGCGTGCTGCCGCCGCTCTGATCAAGGGCTGCAATAAAACCAGGTTGCGTCAGCATTTTCTGCATCTGTTGTTCGAAGGTATTCATCGGATTCCTCGTCGCTGTCAGGGGAGTTGCGGTCATCAGGGAGTGTCCGCGCATTCTACCGCAAACTGCCCCGCGGGTTGAGGCGTGATTGCCGGCAGGGGTCCATGCCGAGTCACCCTAAAGCTAGTCGCGGGAGGACAATCGAGCTGCAACCCACGCCCCCGTAGCTGACATATTCACCGCAGACGAAGCGGTACGCGGCAAGCGCACACAGAGCGCCATCGAGCTCATCGATGTTGCTCAACGCTGCGGTATCCACACCTGCGCCCTCGAGCAAGCGTCTGCGAACCTGCCGCTTCTCCCGCGCCGACACGGGCTCGCCCGCAAGCGCACAGGCGATGCCATGCGGGTATGTCTCAAAGCAGAGACGCGACTGTTCGAGGGGCGCTTGACCATCGAACAGCGCATAACTCTCCTGCAGGACGGCGAACAATTCTTCCCCACACAACATCCAGCCAAAGTAGTTTTTTGGATGCATGCGCGCTGCCACGCGGGTCGGACTGGCGAAGCAGCTGATCCCTGCCTGCATGAGTGCACGTTCGGATGGCCGAGCCCTACCGTCTTCGCTCCAGCCACTCGGCGCGTCGACCCCAACAACCTGCGCGCCCTGCGCCTGACACCAACGGACAATCTCGACGGCCTCGCGGCTGGCGAAATTCGCCTGGTACGCCCCGTTTCGAAACACCACCGCATGGAAGCCCTTGCGCGCGCCACCGACGTCGATCCCGGCGGTTAAAATAGTTCCGCTCGGCATCAACTGCCCGGCAGGCCTTCTATAAACCAAATCTCCACTTTCTGGCGCGCCCAAGGCGTACGCCGCAAGAAAAAAAGACTTGATTTGAGCGAGGGATCAAACTGAAAACAACGGACCGGGATACGCCGCGCCATTTCTGGCCATCCGTGGCGTTCGATTAGAACTTTCAGCATCTTCTCAAGGGTGACGCCGTGAAGCGGGTCGCGTGATGGTCGGGGAGCGTTTGACATGGCACCTAAACAGAGTTCCTAGCAACGAGAAAAAATTAGCTCATAAAATACCGATTCCTCGCTGGCGATCTGCTGCCGACGAGAAACCGGTATCAAATACTATGCGCTTTTTTGGGGAGGGCGACGATGGCGTCGCCGCGAGAGTCGTCGGATTTTCCCCGAGATGATGTTCGGTAGGCGGCCAGCGCACTGACCGTGAACGTGGGATTAAGACCGCCCCAAGTCGGAATCAGGCTTGAACCGGCGATGAACAGATTGGACACGTCTTGGCACTGTCCAAAGTCGTCCGTCATTGACTTGGCTTTGGACCGTCCCCTGACGGTCCCGCCGAGGGTGTGCATCGACGCCCGTCCGCTGCCTTGAAAATCTGCTTGCTCTGGCTACTCTGGCTTCCCAGCAGCGCACGCTATCCGGCGCAATCGTGTACAACATGCGCAGGCGGCAAACAGTGCTGATCTTTACGTTCGCTGAGTGCCAGTCGATTTTTGGGTACTGGCAAGCCTTCGCCCACAGAGGTCATGGTCGCGAGACTGACGAGATCAGCCATGCCTTGACCAGAGCCAGCCTCCCAAATGAACACCTGCTTCCCTGCCTCGGCTAATTTCGCCTCGAGCAGGCTACCCGCCGCGCCCGATCCCACCGTGACAGCATCGACCATTGATGGCTTCATGACATCACCACGGCGTCAGGGGCAGCATATGCTCTTGGGAAGGTAGATTAGGTTTGGCGAAACCTTCCGTCGTCCCGGAGAAAACATCCATTGCATCATTCCGTGTGGCGAAATAAAAAAGCGGCGCTGGAAGCGCTGAGCCAGTGTACGGGCGCCTTTTATCCCATGTCACCCACGTTCAGGGCCTGCTGCACTTTTCCCAACGCATGAAATGATTGCTGACATCGCACGAAGGACAAGCTATCCAATGCCGCCAGACTCTGCTTGCATAAATCCATATAAGACATCGAGAAGTCGAATTAGCGCAACATCAGATATGAAGTCGCACTAACTAGCTGCGCGCCTACAAAATGTGCTATTCCAGCTGTAGCTGCATCCAGTAGCAGAACGTCGTCGAGAGCCTCGAGATTCGCACCCTCGGCGATGCCAAGAATACAGAAGGGTTGCGCTTGCGCGTAGGCTTGACTTGGACCGATCCCGTCAAGAGAACCGGCAACCGAAAGCGTCGCTAATCCAATCTCCGCCAGTTAGGGAAATTCGCGGCGTGTATTGCTCCTGACCATCAATACATCTTCTTTCGCGTTGGGAAGTTCTTAGTTGAACTGCGAATTAAGAAAAAAATCACAACAATTTTTGGCTAACGGACGGACACGCAAAAATTCGCCAAATTCGAACGATCCTAGGCTTCTTATCACAAATTTCCATCGCCACGCGCGCCGTTTTGCCGGATCCGCTTGGTGGATGGGTTGCCTTTTCCATATCCGGAAATTTTCTCGCGAGCAAGGACGATAATAGGCGAAACGACCGCGCTGAGTAACGCCTTGCACCACCGTCAGCAGTACGGTGATCGGGAGGGAGACCATTGCGTGTAAAAAAGTGTGACGAGCGATTATACGAGGGACTGGCTATGCCATGATCAGTACCTAAAGTCGTGCCACAGGGGTACTGTCCAAGACACTGACGCCGTGCGGCACGCTACCAATGGAGTAGCAGCAAATGATGACTAGAGGATTCGACAACAAGCGTAGTCTTAACTTCGCTGCAGTTGTATTAGGCGCTTTCATGACCCAAACGTCTCCCGCGACCGGCGTCGCCACCTTCGCGGGCGATGCGCAACACACCGCTAATTATAGCAGCGCTGGGGGTGCTCAAATCCTGAACAGAATTCTGTGGCGAGCGCCAGTCGACACCACCAATTCGATTACACACGCCCATTACGGTGCACCATTAGTCACGGCGGCCAATACCGTCATTGTCCCGGTCCTGATTTCGAAGACTGGTTTCAGGCTTGATGTCTATCAAGACAGCGCGAACCTTTCGGGCACGGTGAGTTCATCCTATAGCTTAGCCACAGACTATGTCATGCCGAGCCATAACTGGATCCCCGTCTATCAACCCGTTCTGGCAACCATTCCCGTCACGGGGAGCGCTCCCATTACCCGACTGTACTTTCCTGGAGCGGGTGGGACGATGCTCTACATTGATAATCCCGATCAGAAGCCCGCCGCCCAGGCGATCCATCGGCTAGCTTTCTACCCGTCATCCAACACAACGAGTTTCAACTCTTCGGTGTTCGTAAACACACCGACCACCGCCGATACCTATGGCAATATTTATTTCGGGTTCCGTGTGCAAGGAACAGCTCCGCCGCCGCTGAGCACCACACAGAGCGGCTTTGCCCGAATCGCACCCGATGGAACCGCAAGTTACATCCTTGCAGGTAATGCGGCTGGTGACACGCTGATTTCTCGTGACTCGCACAACGCAGCACCAACGCTGAGCCAGGATCAGGCGACCTTATATGTGCCCGTAAAGTCGGCAAGTAGCAAGGAAGACTACGCTTACTTGTTAGGCCTGGACACTGGAAATCCATCGCCCGGGTCGGGGACCGGAAAGCTTGGCGCCAAGTACAAGGTGTTGCTGAAAGATCCTCGGAACTCCAGCTATGGCGCAAAAGTCCTCGACGATAGCACCGCGTCCCCGACAGTCGCCCCGGATGCGGATGGGTCGGTCTTTTTCGGTATCTACGCCAACCCCGACAATGGATCTCGCGGATTCATGTTGCATTTTGACAGCAAACTGGCGAAGACCTATACCCCGGGAGGTTTTGGATGGGACTACACGTCGGGAATCGTCCCGGCGTCAATGGTCACGGGGTATGCCGGTACGTCGTCTTATCTGCTTTTCTCGAAGTACAACAACTATGCGGGAGCCGGCGACGGTAACGGTATCAACCGGTTCGCATTGCTTGATCCGACCACAACCCAGGTTGATCCTCATAGCTCAGCTGCCGGTTTACTCGAAATGCGGGAAGTGTTGTCCGCAGTGGGCCCAACGGCGGATACCAGATATCTTTCCAACACCTATCCGTACGCCCGCCGCGAATGGTGCATCAACAGTCCAGCCATTGATCTGATTACCAACAGCATTTTTACGCCCAACGAGGATGGCAGCATTTACCGATGGGATCTGCGGACCAATTCACTCGCTCAAGCAATTAATCTTGGCTCCGGCATCGGCGAACCTTATGTTCCCACCATCATCGGTCCTGGCGGCATCGTGTACACGATGAACGGGGGAACATTGTTCGCCCTCGGCGCCGCGAGCACCAATGCGATGAGCCTAAATGCTTCGGTGCCAGATGTGCGGGCAGCGGTGAAAGGGCCTTTTACACTGACTGTACAGATTCAATCGGTACCCTCCAACGCTTCGGTTGTTTTTACCGATAACTACACGGGGTTCTCTACGACGGCAAAGACGATTACTTCTCAACTCAGTTCCGTAAACGTCACGACTAATGCCGTGTCG
>CAIKBL010000082.1 GCA_903825645.1 uncultured Pseudomonadota bacterium
ACCAGAGGCGTACTTTTTTCGCAGACAGCGCAGACCCCGTCTCTGCCCACGGCGCGGTCGCTGTGTGAAGAGGGCGGCTGGTAAGCATGGGGCCCAGTCTACTACTAAAGTACTGATAAAGACGTTTATCCGGACTTATGCTATTCTTCTGATCCATGGATACCGTGAACCGGCCGTCTGAATCTGTCGCGCCCTGGACTCCCGGGGCGCAGGAACTCGCGCCCATCGCGGCGCGGGTGCGCGCCTGGTGGGAGCGTGCCGGCCGCGTTTACCCGGAAACCACGAAGAAGGCCTGGCGCTGTGATTGGGCCGCGTTCATGAAGTTCTGCGATGCACGGATTGCGATCCCGCTACCTGCCGCACCCGAGACGGTGGCCTCGTTTGTCGATGCCTGCCGCCTGGAAGGCAAGAAGCCCGCCACGATCCGGCGCTATCTGTCGACAATCGCACTCGCGCATCGGGTCGCGAAACTCGACAACCCCTGTGCAGATGAATTCGTACAGCTGGAAATCAAAGGCATGTACAACCTGATGTCGGCGCGCCAGCGACAGGCCAAGGGGCTCGGTTGGGAACACATCAAGAAGTTTATTGAGACAGCAGGCGAAGGGATCCGCCCCGACCGGGAGCGGGCATTGCTGACGGTGGCCTATGACACGATGGCTCGCCGCGCCGAGCTCATTGCGCTGAACGTCGAGGATCTAGCCATTCTCCCCGACGGCACTGGCCGCATGCTGATCCGACGCTCCAAGGCCGACCAGGCGGGGGAGGGCAACACGGCCTATCTATCCCGCGAGACGGTGCGGCTGTTGACGACTTGGCTGGGAAGAGCCGGCATAAAGGAAGGTGCCTTGTTCCGCCGATTGGTCGGCCGGCATCAGATCGGCGACCGACTGAACGTTGATGCGATCGCGCAGGCGTTTAAGCGGGTGGCGGAGTTCATCGGCATGACTCCGCCCGAAGTTGAACAAGTCAGCGGCCACTCAATCCGCGTCGGGGCGACGCAGGACCTCCTGGCGCTAAATATCGATCTGGCATCTGTGATGCAAGCCGGCCGCTGGAAAACAAACCGGATGCCCATGCGCTACGGTGAGCATGTGCTGGCTGCACGAGGCGGTATGGCGCGAGCCGCGGAGGCGCAAGGTAGGACGTAAAAGCGCGTCTGCAATCAGATCCGGATTCTTTGCGTGCCTAACTGGATGACAACAGATTATGTGAATGTCTCGGCTCAACTCGCATCTTTGCGGGCCCGTTTCTGCCGGATTTTCCCGGACGGCTGCCCGCGAGTGTCTTTTGAAATCCCTACCGCATAAGATGGGTGGTAGGGGATCTCACGGATGAACAATAAGAACTTCCTGTTTGCGCTGGCGGCAGCCGTCCTGCTATCCGCTTGCGGCGGCGGCGGGTCGTCCGGCGGCGCCGTTACTTTGCTCGCGCCACAAGCCAGTTTGTCGCTCGATTCGCCCAGCGTATCGGCCACGACCGGTGTTTCCAATGCCACCGCGGCGCCGGTCATTATTCACGCGACGATTGCTAATGCGCCAACTGCCACCCTTCCGTTTAAGGTGACCTTTTCGGGCACGGCTATCGCGGGCGCCGATCTGGCCTGGACATCGCCATCTTCGGCCACCTTAACCGTGACGCTTCCCAACCCCGCCTCGCTTGGAAAAGGCAGTTATTCCGGATCAGTGCATCTGATGGTATGCAATGACGCGGGCTGTACGCAGTCGATCAAAGGCAGCCCCGTGGATATCCCGGTTTCCTTCGTCGTGGCGGAAGATGCGACCTTCACTTTTCAGCAACCCAGCTGGCACTTTCGTGCAACAACTGTGGACACGTTTCCTCAGACCGTGGGCTTCTCGTTGTATCTGCAGCACATCCCCAGTACCGGCTTGTTCATCCGCACTCGCCAAGACGCCGGCGGATTCCTCGCCAGTTCGAGCCATCGCACCGTTGACGACAGCAGTGGGGGCGTGATGCTGTACATCGACCTTAGCGTTGCAAGCCCTGCGAGCGTCGGCTCCGGCTTCTTTAAGCAGAATCTCCCGATTGAGATTTGCTATGACACCGATTGCACGCGGCAATTGGTCGGTAGTCCAGTGATTCAACCACTGACCTATCAGGTATTTTTGACTCCGGATCACGAATACTCGTTGACCCTAGTGGACCTGCGAGGAATCACCGATCTGGCCTACGACGTGGCGAGCCAGAAACTGTACGTTACGGCCCTCAAGGATTTTCCGAATAACATCACCGGTGCCGTTTCGCAGATTGACCCGGTTACGGGGAGCGTGGGAACACAGCACGTGTGGGGGGAGAATTTGTCGCACGTCGCCGTCTCCGACGACGGGCACAGTCTTTACGCCAGCGATGCCAATGCGGCGATCATCCACCGCCTGTTGCTGCCATCTCTCACACCAGATCTCGACATTTCGCTGGGTTCGTTCGGTGATCCGGCTACCGGTGGTGGGGCGAACATCGTCGGCGACATGGCGGTTGCACCGGGTTCAGCGCATCTTCTGGCCGCATCGCTGACGCACGACCCCAGCGACGTTCAGTCCGCTGGCACCGTCGTTTTTGATGGCGCCGTTGCGCGTGGTCAGGCGTTTGCGTCCGTCGGCTTCTATCAGGCCGCCGACTCCGTGGCTTGGGGTGATTCTTCGACTACCTTATTTGTCCATCGATATTCTCAACAACAGCCTCTGTTGTCCGAGATCGATGCGTTGAATGTCAGTGGGGTCGGTCTGGCCGTCTCAAGAAGCGACGCAGTCGACCCGAGCACGGACCCCGTTACTCGTATTGCCTACGCTGCCGGCCATATTTTTGACTTGGATGGCCATGTGCGTGATGCGACCACCGGCGCGGTAATCGGCCGCTTCGATATTCCGTCCGAGGAACAGGTAATTGCCATGGTGCCTGATCCGGCGCATGGGCGAATTTTTTATACCGTGCATCAGTAGTGTCCGGACGTTGAGCCGCACGAGCGGCATAACTTGCTGAAAATGATGGTATAAATCATGGTTTTTTCTGGTCTCGATTTCAGCTCAAAAAGCGCGATCTGTGCGCCTGCGAAGTCATTTCTCGCGGGAC
>CAIKBL010000083.1 GCA_903825645.1 uncultured Pseudomonadota bacterium
GCCCCGCGACCCTGGCCGCGGCACGTGAGTTGCCGAATATCCGCGACATCGTCCGTAAGCCTTTCCGGTATCAGGAGCTGAAGACCGTGTTGGACGCTGTTCTTGGCTAAGGACGCACCTACCAAGGTGCTTGCCGGCGCCAACGCGACGCAACCCCCCAGGCGTCGGCGGGTATACAGCGCCCGGGGGCAAGCTCCAGGGGGAGAGCAGGCCCGCGGCTGGCTTGATTCTGGAGCGACGCGCTGACAGGATGGCGCCGGATTGTTCACGACAGCACAGAAGCGTGACGGACGCTCGTGTCCACAACATTATCTGCATCCTTGCGGCCCGAGCTCTGATGATCGATGGTCCTTACCCCCGGCTGAACGTCGGCGCACACCAAATCGAATACCGGCGATTAGCCGGTGATCCGCAGAAACCGACGCTCGTTCTGCTGCACGAGGGCTTAGGCTGTGTCGCGTTGTGGCGTGATTTTCCCGAGCGACTGGCGGCCCGTACAGGTTGCCCTGTCTTCGTCTATTCCCGTTTCGGTTACGGCGGATCTTCCTCTCGCGCACTGCCCTGGCCGCTCGACTACATGGAGCAAGAAGGCGGCCATGGCTTGCCGCAAGTGTTAGCCGCGGCCGAAATCTCCCGCTGTGTGCTCATTGGCCACAGTGACGGCGCCTCGATCGCGCTGGTTGCCGCGGGCAGCCACGCTGTGTCGGGGTTGGTGGGACTGGTGGTGCTGGCGCCCCACGTTTTTGCCGAGGCGTTGGGGCTCGCCAGCATTCGCAAGGCACGCACCGCGTTCATCGACGGCAATCTGCGGGACCGCCTCGCGCGCTATCACGGCGCTAATGTTGAGGGGGCGTTTTATGGCTGGTGTGATGCCTGGCTGCATCCTGATTTCGTGCGCTGGAATCTTGAACCATACCTTCCGGGGATCAGAGTCCCCCTGCTGCAGCTGCAGGGGGACGCCGACCAGTATGGGACGCGGGCACAGTTGCAGGCGATTGAACGTCAAGTATCTGGCCCTGTGCAAACCCAGGTGCTGCCTTGTCAGCATGCCCCTCAGTTTGAATTGCCGGCCGAATCCCTTGCGTTGATGGCGGATTTTGTCGCCGCCCTGATGTGATTAGGGATCAGGAAGGGCCCGGACAGCGTGGGGCCATCCGGGCCGGTGCAGAAGATCCTGCTTTTTTTTGAGTCCAGCGTATCGGGGAGACATGTGCGGCACACGCGGCCGCACCGACCTTGCTAGACTAGCCTATCAGCCGAAAAAATCCAGCGCTCAGGGGGCGTCGCCTTGTTTTTGTTGCACACACTGCCCTTGGCGCCGAGCCCCCCTTATGATGACCACCGATGTGGGGATGCCGGCCCTGCCTGAACTACCGAGACCACGATGACGAATAACCCACCCAACATTTTTCGGATTGGCGTTTGTACCCAAGAAGGTGCCCGTCTTTTTCAAATCTTGAAAGCCGCCTTACCGACCGACGATCTCTATGCCTGTGCGCCGCGGGAGGTGGTCGCGCAGGCGCCGCAGACCGACATCTTCATCCCCATCGTGACCCGCATCCCATCCGAGGCCTTCGCCGCGCCTCGCCTGCAGTTGATCCAGCAATTCGGGGTCGGTCTGGACTGCGTGGATATTCCCGCGGCCTCCCGTGCCGGGGTGCTCGTTGCCAATGTGCCGAGCGTGGGGACCGGGAACGCGGAATCCGTCGCGGAGCTGGCGATTGCCCACATGATGATGCTGGGCCGCGAACTCCCCCTCGCGTTTGCCCGGTTTCGGGAGCGACGGGTAAGCTCGCCCCTCGGTCACTGTTTGTGGCGTAGTACGGTCGTGATTCTCGGCTATGGTGGGATCGGCGAGGAAATCGCCCGCCGGCTGGCCGGGTTTGGTACACGCATTATCGCGGTCTCGCGCAGGGGGCCATCGGGCAGTCGCGCGCGAGATCCCCACGTCCATCTGGATTTGCATGTTGATGCCACGCAAACGGTTGCCGTGCTCGGCGAAGCGGACTATGTGATCGTTGCCGCCCCGGCCACACCGGAGAATATCGGGTTGGTGGATGCCAATGCCTTTGCGGCGATGAAGCCCGGCACCTTCCTCGTGAATATCGCCCGCGGACCGGTCGTCGACTACGACGCCCTGCTAGCGGCGCTGCGCGCGGGGCGCGTGGCCGGTGCAGGCCTGGATGTGTTCTGGGAAGAGCCGTTCGACCCGGCCGATCCCCTGCTCGCTGAAAATGTTATCGCGACCCCGCATGTGGGCGGTGCCACCGAACGCAGCCTGACCGGGATTGGCCAGGCGGTCGCCGCGAACATTGAGCAATTGCGCGCGGGCGAAATGCCCGCGTGCTGCGTAAATCCTGAAGTCGGTCGCCGTCGACTCGGCAAGTGAGCGTCGTTCGCCGGTGATTTGAACAGACCGCGCGTACCCGGTCTAATACGTAACATCGTGAGCTTGGGAGAAGTAGATATGCAATTCGGCATCGGCGTCAGCACGCACATCAATAATTGGGACATCATTCGGTACGCGGAAGAGCTCGGCTACGACCGCGCATGGGTCGGGGATTCGCAGATGCTTTGGTCTGACTGCTATGCCACCATGGCGCTGGCGGCGCATCACACGAAACGCATTCAGATCGGCACCGGCGTGTCGATTGCGGGGACACGAATTGCGCCTGTCACGGCCCATTCCATCGGGAGCCTCAATGCACTGGCGCCGGGGCGCATTTTTCTCGGACTGGGCACCGGACACACGGCCATGCGGGTGATGGGACAAGATCCGATGCGGGTCGGCGAGTTTCGCGAATACCTCCGGGTGGTCCGGGCGTTACTCGACGGTGAGGCCGTGGATTACACCTATGGCGGGGAAACCCGTGAGATTCAGTTTCTGCACCGGGAGCGTGGTTTTGTCGAACTCGAGCCCCGCATTCCCATTTACGTCGCAGCAAACGGCCCTAAGGCGCTGGAGGCCACCGGTAAGTTTGGGGATGGCTGGATAACGGTCGGCGGCGAGCCGGAAGTCGTCGCGCCCAAGCTTGCCCACATACAGGCAGGGGCCGCGAAGGCGAGTCGTGTGCTGCCCACGGACTTCCATACGGCCTTCATCACCTCCAGTTGCGTGTTGCGTCCCGGAGACAAACTGACTGATGCCCGTGTCATCGATGAAACCGGCAGCTGGATCGCTTGCGAGCTGCATTTCTATTATGAGATCTGGAAAGACAACGGGCGCAATGACGTGGTCGTCCCGTCGCATTTTCAGGCCATCTGGCCTGACTATCTGCAGCATGTCGAACGCATGAGCCTGCCCGAAGCCACCCGCTTCCGGCAGATCCATGACGGCCATCTGGTTTATCTCCAACCTGAAGAGCGCCGGTTTGTTACGCCGGAGGCGATTAAGGCCACTACGCTCATTGGTGAGCCGGATGAAATCATCGCCCACGTGCGGCGTCTGGAAGCGGGCGGCATCCGCGAAATCGATCTGTGGCCCCCGATGGATTCGGAACGCAAAGTACTGCGTGATTTTGCCGAGCAGGTCATGCCCGCTTTCCGGTAAACGGTAAACGGTAAACGCGCACGGCGCGCTGTGGCCCCGACTCACGCGCGTGTGGACATAAACCAGGAGTCTGTCATGGATCATTTTGACGTCATTATTGTCGGCGCTGGGCTGTCCGGCATCGGCACCGCGCGCCAGCTGCAGGACAAGTGTCCGGGCAAGACCTTCGCAATCCTGGAAGGTCGCCAAACGCTGGGGGGAACCTGGGATCTGTTCCGCTATCCCGGGATCCGGTCGGACAGCGACATGTACACCATGGGCTATGACTCCAAACCCTGGCTCGAGCCGAAGGCCATTGCGGATGGATCGTCAATCCTTGCCTATGTGAAGGATGCGGCGAAGGAGCGTGGCCTCGAGCGGCACATTCATTTCGACCATCATGTCGATTCGGCGGCATGGTCCTCAGCCGAGGCGCGGTGGGCGATTACGACGCGTCGACCGCAGAGCGGTGGCGAGGGCCAGTTCACCTGCAATATGTTGCTGATGTGCAGTGGCTACTATCGCTACTCGGCCGGGCATTGTCCGCAGTTTGCGGGCGAGTCAGAATTCAAAGGTGCGGTGGTCCATCCGCAACGTTGGCCCGACACGCTCGATTACGTGGGCAAGCGGGTCGTGATTATTGGCAGTGGTGCGACCGCAATGACGCTCGTGCCCGCCCTGGCAAAAACTGCGGCCAAGGTTACGATGCTGCAACGGTCGCCAACCTATGTGGTCTCACTGCCTGCTAAAGATGCTATCGCAGGGGTGCTTCGGCGCATCCTGCCGGAGTCACTCGCTTACCGCTTGGTGCGGTGGAAGAACATCCTGTTTCAACGTTATGTTTATCAACAGACTCGGATTAATCCGGACAAGGTCAAGCAGAAATTATTGAGCATGATCCGCAAGCAACTGGGCGCGGATTATGACGTCGAGACCCATTTCACGCCGCGCTATGCGCCGTGGGATCAGCGATTGTGTCTGGTACCTGATGGTGATCTCTTTCAGGCGATTCGATCAGGTAAGGCAGAAGTCGTGACTGATGAGATCGAGACCTTCACCCACGCGGGGATCCGTCTTAAATCCGGTGGACAAATCTCCGCGGATATTATCGTCACCGCCACGGGGCTTGAACTGGAATGGCTGGGCGGAGCGCGTTTCAGCAGAGATGGCACACCCATTGATTTTTCAACCACGTTTTCCTACAAGGGGATGATGTTCTCGGATGTGCCCAACCTCGTGTATACACTGGGCTACATCAATGCCTCCTGGACGCTGCGTTCCGAACTCGTGGCGGAATTTGCCTGTCGGGTGATCAATCAGCTTTCGGCCACCGGGACGCAGCAGTGCACGCCGCGGTTAAGACCGGGCGAGCAGGGGATGACGCCCCACCCGATGATCGGTGATTTTTCGCCGGGTTACATGCAGCGTGCGCTGCACCTATTTCCGCGTCAGGGTGATCATGATCCCTGGCGCAACACCCAGAATTACCTGCTTGACCGTAAAATCATCCGCGAGGCGTCGCTATCGGATGGCGTGCTCACCTTCACGGCCGCCACGGCAGGTGCGGTGGGCGCCGAACGGACGACGCGCAGCGCTGCCTGAGGCGGCTTCACGGTCGCGGCACGGGTCGCGATGGGGTGGACGTGCTGGGCAGCATGAACGAAAAGGATTTTTTTAGTGGCAATGTTGTTGAATAAAACGCGTGGTCGGGACACGAAGGTACTGCTCGGGCTCGGCCTCCTTGCCACGGTGTTGACGAGCCCCGTGCTGGTGTCCGGAACGGGCGGGTACTTACTCGTTAAAACGGTGGGCTCGTTGCTGATCGCGCTGTGCGCGATGGGGCGCGTGTATTGCACCGCTTTTTTGGGGGGCTACAAGAACCAGCGGTTGATTACGGGTGGGCCCTTTTCGGTCTGCCGCAATCCCCTTTATGTCTGCTCGTTCGTGGGCGTCTGTGGCATCGCCCTGGTTTCCTGTCACCTCGTTATTATGGTCTTGCTGCCGCTCGGCTTGTGGCGCGTGTACGAGGCGCTGGTTATCCGGGAAGAGCAGTTTCTGCGCCAGACCTTTGGTCAGGACTATGCCGACTATTGTGCGGTCACCCCGCGGTTCGTGCCGGCTTTAGTGCGCTTCCGGTTACCGGAAACGGTGGCCGCCGATCCGCGTTTGCTGATGTTGGCGGTGCGCGATGGAATGGCCTGGTTCTTCGTCCTGCCGGTGTTCGACTTCATTGATTATCTGCATCGAGCAGGTTTACTCACATCACTTTTCCGGCTGCCTTGAGTCGTCTGCGCTTCATGCGAGGCGCAGGCTTAATCGCGGCGCAGACTCCGATAGGGTTGCGGGGTCTCGTGCTCGCCCGCGGCGTCAAATGAGGGTACGCCAAGGCACGGGCCGTTTCCCGTATTGGCGCTGCGTGTCTATGCCGAGAAACGAGGCCAATGTATTTGCCCAGCGACAAGGCCTTGCATGGCCACCGGAGCCGTCTTTAGATCACGCGAAGCGTTTGCGCAGATAGCGAAGTACGCCGCCGATCAGGGGAAAATGGACGTAGAGCTCAGACGCTGCGTCCCAATAATCCCGGTGATACCTGACGCGCCCACAAGGCGCGAAGCGCACATGCGTCGTGCCATGGATGAGCCGCGTCAATTGCGGTCGAAAGGCCTGTATGCGAAAGGTGAAATCCCAAATTAAAAACGTGCTTTGACCTTCGCTGATCGTCTCCAAAATTTCGAAGCGAGGCGCTTCTAAACGTTCGAACATGGCCTCGAAAATTACCGTGATTGGCGCAAGCCCCGTCACCTCGTTGAAGGGATCGCGAAAGTAGGCGTCCGCAGTGTAGTAGCGCGACAAGTCTGTCAGCGACGCCGGCGTCAGCGAGGTCCAGAAGGCCACATAATCGGTCAGGGTCGGCGGCGTTGGCGTCATGATTGTGTTTTGCGCAGGATAAGAGGGAAATACCATCGATAGGGCAGTAGCCGGAGCAGTTTCAGTAATCGCGTGAAACGACGCGGAAAATGGATTTCGAAATCACCCCGGGCGAGTCCTTCCATGATTTCGGCAGCGGCCTCGTCGGCCGAGATAAGGGCCGGCATCTCGAAATCGTTGACGGCCGTCAGCCGGGTGCGGACAAAGCCGGGGTTGACCAGATAGACCGACAAGCCTTTCGGGTGGAGGTCTAAATACAGGGACTCGGCCAGATTGATGAGCGCGGCTTTGCTCGGTCCATAGACCAGACTGAGCGGGAGTCCCCGATAGCCGGCGACACTGGAGACGAGGACAACACCACCTTCACCCTGTTGACGGAGGGCTGGCAGAACGGCATCAAGGACGTTCAGCGGTCCATGCAAGTTGACCGCAAGCAGGGCGTCCGCCCGTTCGAGATCAAGATTCCACGCCCCCATGGGTTGATAATCACCGGCCATCACGACGATGAGATCAATACCGGTCCATACCTGAAGTAACACCTCTTTCGCCGCATAGATTTCGGCTGGGCGCGTAATATCGAGTGGGAGAATGGCGGTATTCTCAGGTGAGAGACCCGTGGCCACGATGGCCAGCGCCTCGCGATCTCGTGCGGACAGGGCAACCCGCGCGCCGCGTTGGCCGAGTGCGCGAGCGAGGCTCGCACCGATGCCGGCGGACGCCCCGATAATCCAGACGCGTTTCCCGGACCAGTCTTGCAGGCGAGCATTCAGCGGCATTTTCAGCGATCCTTGTCCGGTCTTGGGTTGTTCCGTGCACTGAAGCGTTCGCCTGTCACCCCCGTTTGGCGGGATAGGCCAACCAACCGTACGACGAGCGCTGGCGGCGGTCCGAAACTGCGGAGAACGCTACCCCAAACGCCGTAGCACGGACTGTGTCCGCCGCGTGGGGGCGCCAGAGGGGCGTTTTGCGCAGATACGCGATGGCTTTCAAGCGACCACCAGCGCGGCCATTCGGCATGCAGGCGCCTACGGGTGAACGTTGGTTTCGCCACCCAGCGTCTGGCGATGTATCCCCGGGCACACGGGACGAATTCGAACCGCTGTCTTAATGCGTACCGAATGTTATCGCCGGACATCGCTGCCGTCATCAACTTCGCCAGGTGGCCCCATTCGCATGTGCGTTCCGATCTTGGTTGAGGCACGGTGACGCTTCGGGCGGCCGTGGCGTACGCAGATGCCGGTGTACTCGCCGGTCAGTTCTGTTCAACGGGTCCAGATGCGGTCGATTGTTTGCAGGCTAAGGGCGTCTGACAAGGCCTGTAGGCTCATCACTTTCGCCGGGCCACCACCGGCGGAAAGGCTATGCGCGTTGACGCAAAACTCCGGCGGGATCCTGTCTCTGTGATGGCGCTAATTTACAGCAGCCCACCACGACTTTGAGAGGGTTATCGAAGCTCTCGATAAGAAAAGCGACCACAAGCGCTATCTTTTATCCCACGGGCAATCACCGGGGTTTTAGGGGTTGGGGCTCGGGTTTCTCCGCGCTCACTTGTCGCAGGTATGCACACGTCACCCTCGATTAGCGCGACAAAAGCGCTAGGCGCACATCCGGCGCGCTGGTGCTCGGCGCCAGCCAGATATCAAAAAACGCCCGAACAAATGCCGGATCACGCACACTGCCAAGCGCACGAGAATCTAGGTAGAACTGTGCCTCCTGACCAGGCAGTGCGATACCTATCAAGCGATCGCCAGCATGGACATCGGGCAGGATCTGGTGCATATCCAGTGACCAGCGCGCGAGTTGAGTTTCATCCTGGCGTCCCTGGTGGCGCATTTCCTGCAGCGTTCGCGCGACGATATCGTGCCCACTAAAGCGCATCGCGTATTCGAGCTCCAGGGCAAAAGGCTGATCGGCGTAGAAGACGCCGTGACGAGTCCAGAGCCGAATGGTATAAATCCGCAACCCGAAATAACGCATCGTGGCCTGCCCCGTCAGTTGCCAGTCGGCAAGCGGTTGGGCCGCGAGCGCGTCGCTTGCGATGAACAAGCCGAGCAGAATGGGGAGCCATCGAAAATGCGACACGGGCGGGCTGATCAGTGACGCGCGAGTGTTAGTTGGATCACATCCGTTCGCCCACTGCGGAAACCTGCCTCGCAGTAATTGAGATAGAACTGCCAAAGCCGCTGGAACCGGCGATCGAAGCCCAGCGCTTCGATTTTATGACTGACCGCGATCACCCGTTGATGCCAGATACGGAGGGTTTGTGCATAGTCGGCACCGAAGCGATGTGGCGGGCTGACGTGAAGCCCCGCTTTCGTGGCGTCTTCCATCATGCGCTCAACGGGTGCCAGCATACCGCCCGGAAAAATGTATTCGCGAATGAAATCGCTGTTGCGGCGATAGCGTCGAAAGGCGGAGCCTGTGATGGTGATGGCCTGTACCACGGCGCGACCGCCAGGCCGCAATCGTTGTTGCAGGGTTTTAAAGTAAGTCCGCCAATAACGTTCGCCCACGGCTTCGAACATTTCAATAGAGACCACATGGTCGAAAGTTCCTTCGACGTCACGGTAATCAATGAGCGCGAATTTGACCGAATCCTGCAAATTGGCCCGCACGATTCGCGCGTTGGCATAGGTAAGCTGGGCCTCGGAAAGCGTGATGCCGGTGACTTTCAGTCCATGGCTGCGGGCTGCATATTCAGCGAAACCGCCCCAACCGCAGCCAATTTCCAGGAGATGTGCGCCGGGTTGGGGGTTCAACTCGGCAATGATGCGGGCGTATTTTGCCGTTTGCGCGGCCGAGAGTGTGTCGGCCTGGGGATGACGGTCCTCGGTGTTGAACAACGCACTCGAATAGGTCATCGTTGAATCCAGCCAAAGGGCATAAAACTCGTTCGATAAATCATAGTGGGCAGCATTATTACGGCGTGCCTGCCGGCGAGTATTGGCTCGCCACTGGTGCTTAAGCCATAACCAGGCAGCCGCTATCGGTCGCGCATAAAAATAGGCTGCCAGCGCGCGTTCATTAGCGGCACAAAAACATAACAAGCTCGTCAGGTTCGTGGTCTCCACCCGGCCGTCCCGAAAGCATTCGCCGAGGCCGACATCTGCCGTGCGCAGAAGCTCCTCAGCGACTGCCCAATCGCGCAGCGTCAGATCGGCCGTGGGACCGGGATGGGTGCCGACTAAGTGGACTACGGGCCCGCTGGGCATGGTGAAGGTCAACGTACCCGTATCGAGTCGATCAAGTAGTTTGCAGAAGGTTCGCGCCGCGCTCGGCAGGTGAAGATCGGATAATTCGGTGGGGGACATGGGTTGGGCTCAGCGTGAGGTTTCAGTTGAAGGTGGTGCGGGTTTGGCAAACCAAGGCACCCGCTTGAGCCACAGCCGTAGGGCTTGCCAGTGGATGCGGGCCATGACGGCGAAGGTAAACAACGGGAAGCGGAGGAATGCCCACAGCGTATTTTTTGCGGTCAGCGGGCGGGGTACCCCGGTGATGTGGGTGGCGAGCAGCCGATCGGAGACGAGTGGCCCCGCGTAATAATCCACTACCGTCGTCCAATGGCCGTCCTGCGCACTGAAGCGAAAACGGTAATGTCCTTTGACTTCGCAGAAGGGGGAGACGTGCAACAGTTTTTGCGCAACGAGGCAGTCGGTGCCGAGAATAGGTGCCCCGTCGGGATGGGCGATGACGTAGTTGTGGCGCTCCCCGAAGGTATTGCTCACCTCGGCGATCACGGCTCTGAGCGCTTGGGTGTGATCATGCACAAACCACAAACTGATCGGGTTGAAGACATAGCCGAGGACGCGGGGGAAAGTCTGCAGGACAATGTCCCCTTCAATGGGCGACAAACCGGCGTCGCACAAGCGCGCGCGCACCCAGGCGGCGAAATCCGTACCGTCGCGTGGGCCATAATCCCGGCTCATGAAGGACAGCAGATTAAAGCGGTCGCGGCTCAACCAACGATTGGGTAGCTGGCCCATTTTGGCCAAGGGGATCCGCAGATAGAACACCCGGTAGGAAAAGCTGTGGTGGACGGGCCGAAGCCGTCGATGGTAGACGGTTCCTTCACACAGCGTCGGTGCAGACGATGTTGCTATCATGCAGCAACGGAAAGCGCGTCGCGGGTTGTCGGCAGCGAGATCCGGCTCGCCTGGGACGGCATTGGCCAGGGGCGACGGCCGCCACCCAAGGTTTCTGCGACCAACAAGCCTGCCTGTAAGGCATCTTCATGAAAGCCGTAGCCGAAGTAACTCCCGCAGTACCACGTCCGGTGTTGACCCTGCAGCGCCCAGAGTTGACGCTGTGTGGCGACCGCACGCAGGTCAAACTGTGGATGTTCATAAACAGTCTGATAGTGCGTGAGCGTTGGATGCGGTGGCTCGGCAGGATTCAGCGTTAAAAAAAACTGGCGGGTTGTGGCCAGTGGCTGCAATCGATTCATCCAGTAGCTCACACACAGTTGGGCGGGACCTACGGCAGGCGCGGCTTCTAAATAATTCCAGCTCGCCCAGGCGCGTCGTCGCTTCGGCATCCAGGTCGGATCTTCATGCAGATAGGCGGTGTTGCGACTGTATTGGAACGCGCTCAAAACTTGCGCTTCTTCGGGTGTCGGCGCCGCCAGCAAGCGCAAGGCCTGATCCGCATGCGTGGCCAGAACGAGGTGATCAAAGGCGTGGGCATGGCCATCGCCGGTGTGCAGCACGACCTGTGCCGGTTGACGCGCCACGTGCGTGACCGCCTGATGGATAATCGTGGTCTCGGGCATGGCGGCCTGAAGACGCTGGACGTATTCCCGGGCGCCACCTAAGACGGTCCGCCACTGCGGACGATCCGACAACTGAAGCAGCCCGTGGTTCGCAAAAAACTCGATGAACGAGCGAGCCGGGTAGTCACGGATATCTTGGGCGGTGGCCGACCAAATTGCACCGGCCATCGGCCACAAATGATCATCCCCGAAGGCGCTCGAGTAACGTTCGTGGCTGAGGAGTTCGCCGATCGATAAGCGCGCGGCTGGGCCCGTCAGATAGCTTGGTGCCTCCGCATAAAAACGTTTCAGATCCCGCAACATCCGCCAGAACCTGGGGCGAATGAGATTGCGGGGTTGCGCGAACAGTCCGCGCAAGTCGGTCCCTGCGTATTCCAGCGAGCCCGCACGGAGCGAGGCGGCAAACGACATGTCGCTGGCCACCGTGGGCACTCCGAGACGGTCAAACAGCGCGACGAGATTGGGGTAGTTCAGCGCGTTGTAGACGATGAAGCCGGTGTCGATCGGAATTTCACCTCCATCTATTTCCACCCCGACCGTATTCGTATGGCCGCCGAGCGTCGCGCGTTGCTCGAATAAGGTTACGCGATGACGTTGGGCGAGCAGCCAGGCGGCGCTCAGTCCCGCAATGCCACTGCCGACCACGGCAATTCGCTGGCCAGCCTGTCTGGTTTCTGTGTATGTCATCGGCGTGTCAACCTCGTCTTCTTAATCGTGCGCGGATGCTCGAGGTCGCGCGCCGCCTTGTGGCATCAAGAGCATACAAAGAGCGCACCTCTATGGCGCTTTGGCGCCCTAAGGCGGGCACGGGCGGGTGCTGTGCGTCCTCGCTATCACGCAGAACGCCGCGGGCCCCAAGCAGGCGTCCGATTGTAAGTGCTCTCTGTGACATCTGTTAAGGAGCGGGCGTGCCTTGCGCGCCGGCGATGGCGGTACAATAGACGAGGCGCTCACTATAGCGGGCCATTATTAGCAATGCGCCACATATACAGCGCCAGAAATGAACGGTAGGGGGCAAAAAGGGCAGCTCCTGTCTCGACATCGTGACGGGCGTCTGCGCTGACATAGCGCTCAAAGGTTTTACGTACGGCAAGATCCCCCAAAGGCCAGATATCCGGCTCGTGGAAGAAAAACATCGAGACCATGTCGGCGGTCCAGGGCCCGATGCCTCGGAGTCGCACTAAGGCCGTATTCCGCTCAAGCGTCGTCAATTTTGAGAGTGCTTTGACGTTCAACGCGCCCGCGGCCTCTGCGTCCCGGAGTGACAACAAGGCTTTTACCTTGTTGTTCGACAGTCCGCACCCGCGCAGGGTGTCGTAGTTATCAGGTATACAGAACTCGAGCACCTGACTTTCTCCGACAGCCGTCGTCACGCGGCCCCAGATGGTACTGGCGGCGTGCGTGGAAAGTTGCTGACCGACGACCATGCGGGCCAGATGCACCCCGAGATCGCTGGTGCTGCGGCGATGATAGCCAATGGGGCCTATGGCCTCGAGGGCGCTCGCCAGGGCACCGGAGACGCGTTTCGCACGCGTTAGAAAATGCTGATGGAGTTCGGGGGTAAGTGTACGCATGGGGGATCCGGCTTGGCTGCAGGGGCCATGATAACAGCCCTCGGGGTCTGGAAACTCCCCAACCGATCCCCGGGGCCGGGAGAGATCACGACCGCCATTCGAACAAAGGCGGGTCCGTGATCGCGTCGATTGGCGACGCGCGATTAAGCGCTCCGCACCGCATCATCGCCCGCTCAAGCGGCTGCCAGATAAGGGGGCTTAAGGGTTAACGCGGGGTGCCGCATGCCATCCCGATGCCCGATGGCTAGGCGGTGCTGGGAAGGGGCGTGTGGGCGGCGGGGCATAAAGGGAATAGGCACCCGCCACCATCTGGTGCGGGCGGCCCAGTTTTTCGGCAACGAAATTTAGGGCAAACGTCGGCCTAAGCGCACGGCCATCCCAGCGATAGCCCTTCAGATATTGTAATTCACCATGCGGGCCCTGGCGTTTGTCCCAACTCGCGAGAAAAGACGAGGTGAAATACACACGCTTGCCATCCCAACTCTGGGTGACGGAGGCTACCTGCTCGCCAATATGGCGGCTGTAGATCTCTTTTGGTGAGAGGGGGGCTGAGATGTCGAATAGATGTGCCATCCCATCATTCCACGTACTGATCCACAGCCGCTTGTCATCAGCGGAAATCGACATATCAACGGGTAGGGGGTGTTTTGGGGGCGCGCCAATATTGGCGACCGGTTGCATTCTCCATTCGCCTTGCGGATCGCGGGCGATCAGATGGAGTCGCGCAGTCAACGCGGTGACGGTGAAGCAGTAGTCATGCGCATTGGACAGCGCGCAGCGAATTTCGATCGGCGCGCCAGGCACGTCGAATACTTTAATCGGCGTCAGGCTTGCCAGATCCCACAGCACGACGGAGTTGCCAAAATGACGGAAATCAGGATTGCGTAACGTCCGTTTGCCATCCGTCATGTAGTCGTTCCATCCGGTGAACGACGACGTAAACAGGGCGTTGAGACGGGGCAGGGCCCGCACATCGCCACCGAAACCATCCGCATGCGCGCTGCTGCCGACCGTCCCGCGTAGCGTCTGCGCAGTGGGCATCCAGACGGCCGAGAGGAATGCTCCATCGTTGCTATATTGCGCCATGCCGGTGTGGCCACCCCGATCAGTGCTGTTGGATAACCCCGTGATCAACATCCGCCCGGGCAGCGCATACAGCGTATGGGGTCCGACCATCCCGCGGGTGTCCGCGACAAAATCCGTCAATGTCTGCACGAGTTTCGGCTCGGCCGGATCGGTATGGACATCAAAAACGAAGATGGCACTCGTATCGAGACCGGCCGCCCAGAGGAACTGGCGATCGTCCGTGAGTCCCATCTGATGCGCTTCGTTGTGCCGGCCGACCGACAGAAAATGGATGACTTTCCCGTATCCCGGTGAGCCGGGTCGGACATCTACGGTCACCAGCTTGTCCTGCTCGTCGCCGAAGCCGTCAACCCCGAGGGTCCAGACGTAGAGGAAATCTTCCTGGCCGGTGATTTTCGGAATGTAGGGCGATAGGCGTGTTTCATCGGCGCGCGCGGTGCAAGCCAAGAGTAGGACCAAAAGAGTGAAAAACGGTGTGCGGTGAATCATCGCTGGCGGATCTGCGGCGGTTGTATCGTGCGTTAAGTTGCCGCGACCATAGAGCGCACGCAAGGACGCCGCAAGCGTTAGTTGTCTGTGCCCGCATAGGCGGCTGTTCACGTCGGGGCGATGGCCTTGTGGGGCGACAACAAACGTCACGCGCACTCCAATGTCGCACACCCGAAAGCCGTGACTGCGCGTGCGTAAACGTCAACCTCCGCCGCCCACGCCCCGGGAAAGTCAGGTACCTTCATTAGCGCTTTGCTGCAGAGTACACTCCCCGCCAGTCACGATCCCCACTACCGGATCAGTCGGAACCGCCATGAATGCTGTTAATGCGACCGAAATCACTGCTTTTTTGGCTGAATTGGCCGCTCTCGCCGCGGCCACCGTGCTCCCTTACTTCCGCACGCCGGTGCACATCGATGATAAGGGAGGCGCGCGCTTTGATCCGGTGACGATAGCCGATCGGGCGGCGGAGCAGGTCCTGCGAAAAACGATCCGGGCGAGGTTCCCCACGCATGGCGTGATTGGGGAAGAGTTCGGTGAGACGCCGGGCCACTCGGCCTACGTGTGGGTGATTGATCCGATCGACGGGACCCGATCGTTCGTCTCCGGGTTACCGACCTGGGGGACGTTGATCGCGCTCTGCGAAGATGCGCGACCGCGTTTCGGGTTGATGTCCCAACCCTACGTCGGTGAGTACTTCGTCGGTGGGGATGGCATCGCACGCTGGCATCGTGGCAATTCATCAACGGCCTTATTCACGCGTGGGACGCAGGACCTGTCGGCCGCTTCGCTTTTCGCGACGACGCCAGACATGTTTGTCTCCGCATTCGAGCAAGCAGCCTTCGCACAACTTTCGGGTCGTGTGCGCATGACCCGTTTCGGCGCAGATTGCTATGCCTACTGCATGCTGGCCGCCGGTCATGTCGACCTTGTGGTCGAAGCCAGCCTGGGTTTTTATGACATTGCCGCACTGATTCCTATTGTCGAAGGCGCGGGTGGTCTCGTCACCGACTGGGACGGCGCCCCGGTACGGGGGGGCGGACGGGTCATCGCTGCGGCCAATGCCGTGATTCATGCGCAAGCGCTGGTGATGCTGAATCAAGCACCGGCATGATCGGTGAGGCCGTCCTCGTCGACGCTTCGTCATCGGCTCCCGGCTCTGCTGTGGTGTCTGGTCGCGTCGGCGGCGTGCATCGTGGCGGTGTTGGCGCAGGAAACGCCTCCCAACGCGTACGCCACGGCACTTGACACGGTCGCGTCGGGCGATCTGGAACTACGGCGTTATTTTGCCGAGCGGGCGCTTAATGCGCTCATCAGCGCCAACCGTGCAGAAATGACCCGCGCAGGCGGCAAGGCGCGATGGCGCGCGGGCGCCGCACGCTTCGTGAGGCAACTCGAAGACACGCAGGCGCGACTCGGACGCGTTTCAAGCATCGATATCCTCCGCGAACGACCAGGGGCGGTCGTTTTAGTCCTCGATGCGGAGCGGGTGATGCTCAGCGTGCCGCGGCTGAGTACGGAGGCGGCTTTCGAAGCCATGCTCGCGGAGACGGTTTGTCAGCACGTTGCCTGTGTGGAAACCACCCCAGCGGGACGCGCGTCAGCGACAGGATCTCCGCCATCGGAGGTTGCGGGACAGGCCGGGATAACGACGGAGATAGGCACTGCGCCGGACCCCGGGAATGACGACTTGGTTAGCCCTGCGTTATCCGACGAAGACGATCCGTCGGTCGCGATGGCATGGCAGTTCGGCGATCACGCGCTGCCGGTGCTCGCGGCGCGGGACGGCTTGAGCTGTACCTTTGACGATAGCCGCGATCTCTATCTCAAGGCGCGCGTCTGCGCGGCCATCATGGCAGAGCTGCGAGGCCTTGCTGCGGGACTCACCGGCATTGTGGCACGCGGCGGGAACCTTGATTGGCCAGCGCTTGCGATTGAACAGCCGCCCTTGGCGCCCGTTGTCCACGTGATCTACGCACGCGACGGCGCCTACTTCCGGATGCGGCAGGGCTTTCTCGCGCAAGCGCCAGGACTTTGGCAGGCCGCATTGCCCTGGTTGGCGGCACGTGTGAGTGGCGCAAGTGGTGAGGCCATGATCAAAATACCGAAGACGCTCGTCCACGCCCCACGTGCCTGAATCGAGCTGCGGTGC
Organism: uncultured Pseudomonadota bacterium; assembly: GCA_903825645.1. Lineage (GTDB taxonomy): Bacteria > Pseudomonadota > Gammaproteobacteria > CAIKBL01. The sequence goes on from CAIKBL010000083.1 coordinate 16,527, forward strand.
AACGGCGATGTCGCCGGCGCTTAGGGTGGTGGCGCGTTTGGCCGCTAACCCAGAGCAATTGTGCGCTTGGTCTGCTTGTGGAGCCGGTGTGCTCGACTCAGGGGCGCGCAGGCGCGCGACAGGGTTCGGTGACAACTTTGGCCGGATCGACTTGGAATCAGAAATCAAGGGGCAAAACCCGGATGAATAGGATGAAACGTGTACTGCTGATCGGCGGCTTCACCGGCATGATGGTTACGGCGAGCGCGGATGAGCGTTACCAGGCGATTCCGATCAGTTCCGGTTCCGATTTTGGGACCGAAAAAGCCTTGATTCTCGATACGGCCGCCGGTCACATCTGGATTTGGACCGAAAGTCCCGCGACCGATACTGAGCCTGGCGGCCGCTACGTGATCTATCAAGGGCAACTGACCCCGGGCAAGAAAATTGGTGATGTGGTCCTGAAACAAGAATGGCCGGTGCCGACCGTAGCCCCGGTGAGTGCGGCCTCCCCCCCGATCTTGGCCTCAAAATTAGCAGTGAAAAAGAAAAAATAGCCGGCAGACGGACACTTCACCGTGGTCGGCGAGGCGAGTTCGCGGCGCTGCTGGATGCGCCCGGATACAGGTGGGAGTTAGGGCAACATCGCGATCACGAAACGACTTTCCCCAGCGCTTTTGGCGTCAGGGGTGTAGCGACGTTCGACAAAATCCACACTTTCTTCGACCGGACTGCGCAAGACCACTGAGGAGCACCGGGTGCCGTAGCTCTGGCTCCGGACGAAAATCGTCTCCTCTAGGCGGCGCAGATCCGGTACCGTGGGGACGCAGCCGATCGCCGAGCCGTCCAGGAGGATCCCGAACAGGGCCTCCGTCAAATGGGGGCCGGTCAAGTGGCAGAGTGGGGCAAAAGCAGACTTCAGACGCTCGACCTTCGGCCAGGCCTGATCCAGCGGCGTATTACTGATCCCATAAACACCAGGCTCAAGTCGTCGGTAGGCGTCGTTAGACCACCACCAGAGGGAACTGTGATCGCTCAGCATGAGATTACAGCCCGCATAACGTGAGGCGTCGGGACGCAGTGCGTCGATGAAAGTTTCAGCGCCTTCCTGTCCTTGCAAAAAGTCGCGGACCAGATGACCTCGCGACAGACCCGCCGCAGGGGAAAAGCCGCCCCGAAGATTCGTTACCGCTCCAAAGTGTCCCCGCTGGTTGACGCCCAACCAGGTCCCACCGGCCTGTAAGTCACGGCCTGCCCACAGGGTCGGTTGTCCCGGCCACACGGCTGCGGCCGCGGTGGGTCGCGCATAAAATTCATCGCGGTTAGCCGCGATGACCAAATCGTATTGAGGGTGAACCTGATAGGCGACGAGGAGAATGCACATGCGGGGGTCTATAGCTGCGCTCAGTAGTTAATGAGCGCATGCACGAGATGCGGGGCGAGACGTGCGCGTCCTTGGAGGGCGTCCAACTCGATGACGAAGCTGCAGCCCACGATCGCGGCGCCGGTGCGGCGCACTAATTCGCAACTTGCAACGGCGGTGCCACCCGTCGCGAGCAAGTCGTCTACCAGCAAAACCTTATCCCCAGAGCCTACCGCATCAACGTGCATTTCCAGCACGGCCTCGCCGTATTCGAGTGCATAGGCGGCGCGATAAATCTGATGGGGTAGCTTACCGGCCTTGCGCAGCGGCACGAAGCCGACACCCAACTCACGCGCGACCAGGCTGCCGAAAATAAAACCGCGTGCTTCCATACCGGCGACCATGGTGACGCCGCCAGCGCGAAAGGGTGCGGCGAGCGCGTCGACGGCGAGCTGTAGTAGTCGCGGATCTCCCATCACGGGGGTTAAATCCTTGAAGAGGATCCCGGGTTTAGGGAAATCAGGGATGTCTCTTATTTTTGACTTCAATAGATCCAACACCATGGCTTTCCTTTCAAGAAAGAACGGAGCGCGGACGACGCCCGCACCTCTCTCGTCTTTAAGATGTTAACGATTTCCGGCTTGGCGATACAGTTTCGCCGCCCGCGAGGCGACGGGTGCCGGGATGGGATCACAAGCGGGACTTCGCGGGGGAGAAGCGATCCGGGTGGCCAGCTGCGCGCCGTGATGAACTAGGCGCCGCGGGTGGGCTTTAGGCCGGCTCGGAGACGATGAGTTGCTGACCTGGCCGCAACGAGCGTTTTGCCTTCAGATTGTTCCAGCTCAGCAGCTGGTCGATCGTGATTTTAAATTGCCGGGAGATCGTCCATAGCGTGTCCCCGTCCTGAACCTGGTACTTGTGGGCGCGCGCTTGCGTCTGCGCATGACGGCTCGCCGCATGCCCTGGCGTCGGGGCCAGCACAATGAGCTGGCCGATCCTGAGCGGAGTATCGCGACTGAGCTTGTTCAACTGCTCGAGTTGACTGACCCGCGTGTCGTAACGACGGGCGATGGTCCACAGTGAATCCCCTTGCTTCGCGGCATAGGTGCGCGGCGGGCCCATCTTGTGGTTCGGCGTGGCGGCAAGTCTTTCGGCAGGGGCCTGCGGGGGCTTTGACGGGCCAAGTGTCTGCGCCATCCGCGTGGTAGCCTCGAGACTGGCGAGTGGTACCAGAATACGCTGATCATGACTCGGACCCGTATGTCCCCGTCTGAAGCCGGGATTCAGGGCCCGAAACGTCGCCTCGTCAATCCGTGCGAGGCTGACCAGTTGTTTGAGATCGGTTGGTTCGCGGAGTACCAGCGGCGCGAAAAAGGGCGCCATGGGGACCTCTTCCAGCACGAGGTTGTTGGTCGGCGCGTGCCGATAAAGTTCGACGAGTGCGAGCAGCCGCACGACGAGATGACGGGTCTCTTCGCTGGTCCGGATGGACCACACATCGGTCGGGCGTTTGGCCCGCTGGTTTTGTTCAACGGCGCGGGCAATATTGCCCCAACCGGCATTGTAGGCGGCAATGGCCAGCAGCCAATCGCCGCCAAACTGACCCTGTAGCGTATTTAGATAATCCAGTGCCGCTTGCGTGGAAGCGATGATATCCAGCCGATTGTCGACCCACTGGGTCTGTTGCAGGCCGAACTTGTTGCTCGTGCCGTTCATGAATTGCCATAGTCCGGTAGCCCCGTAAGGCGAATGGGCGTTGGGTTCGTAGCCACTTTCGAGGATGGGCAAGAGCGCCAAGTCTGGCGGCATGTGGCGCTTCTTCAGCTCCGTCATGATGAAATACAGGTAGGGCGTTGCCCGCGCTGAGGCCGCCTGCAGGAATTTCGGCTGTGCCTGATAAGCGTCCATCTCGCGGCGCACATCGCGCCGTTGAACCCCTTTGAGGATCAGCGACTGGGCTAAGGAATGCCACAGACCGGCGGCATCCGAGTCGCGCGCGCGGGCACCCTCATGCACGACGGACCCTGCGGAAAGGGATGTCAATGCAGCATGTCGGGTTGCATGGTCCGCGATTTCAGCCACCGGCGCAGGGCCGGGCAACCGACTCGAAACGGGCTTGAGGCCGTCCTCGGAACAGCCGCCGCACAGCGTCATGGTCAGCCACATGAATGCGGACCAGGGATGTCTTTTGAGCCGTCGCATGGGGGCTATCCTAGACATTGAACCTAAAGAGCGTCAACCCTAAAAGACACTAAATTGCAATTCTAATGGCAAACGTACCGCCTTTTGAGTCTCCGGAACGCCGCAAAATAGATCAGCGGGGAGATCAGATCGAACCGCGATTTGGTATGGTGACGGCCCGATCCGATCCGTCCAGCACGACGTGGCAGTTCACGCGCTCAAGCGCACACGCATGATGTAAAACGCGGGCGATCGACATCGCGAACAAGAGGATTATCGATGAATGAGGCGAATGCGCGGATCGGGTCGAGCCTGCCGGACCTTGCGGGCTTGCTGGCCTGGTATGGCACCCTCCCGGGACAAGCGCTCGGCGAGGCGGAGGAGACCATCACGAGCGACATTCTGCCCAACCTTTTTGGGTACCACTTGGTGCAGATTGGGGACAGTGCACGCGATCTGACCACGACGAGCCGGATCTCTTACCGCCTGGTGATCGGGTTGAACGCAGCGGCCGGGCAAGGTATCAGCGTGGTGGCCCGCGCAGATGCCTTGCCGGTACAAGCCAACGCCATCGATGTGGTGATGCTCCCGCATACGCTTGAGTTTGCGCCTAATCCCCATGGGGTGTTGCGGGAAGCGGAGCGTATTCTGATTGGTGAAGGACATCTACTCATTCTCGGCTTTAATCCCTGGAGTTTTTTTGGTCTTTACCGACGGGCGTTGAACTGGCGGGGCGATGCCCCGTGGTCTGGCCATTTCTTATCGCTGTCCCGTCTCAAAGACTGGCTAGGCCTGCTGGGTTTCGATATAGAGCGCGTCCTGCGCGCGAGCTTTAGGCCACCGATTGCCAGCCCGCGCTGGCATCAGCGCCTCGCCTTTTTAGAACGGCTAGGGGCACATTTCTGGCCCATGACGAGTAACGTCTACGGCGTGTTGGCGCGCAAAAGAGTGTTGTCGGCGCGTCCCCTGCGGACCGCGTGGAAAGTGCGTCGGCGTTTTCCGGCGGGCAGCGTGGTCGAGCCCACCACGCGACAGCCGATCCCCCAAAAGCCCCATGAGGAAGGTCATCCCCGATGAGTGAACATGTGATTATTTATACAGATGGTGCCTGCCGCGGCAACCCGGGGCCGGGTGGCTGGGGAGCACTGCTACGGTCCGGCACCCGCGTGCTGGAATTGTCCGGTGCGGAGCGCGCGACCACCAACAACCGGATGGAGCTGATGGGGGCGATTCAGGCACTCGAAGCCTTGAAGCAACCGAGTCAGGTGACCCTTTTTACGGATTCTCAGTACGTACAGAAAGGGATCTCGGAATGGTTGGTCGGATGGATCGCCCGTGGCTGGCGCACGGCAGGCAAGACGCCCGTCAAAAATGCCGATCTTTGGCAGCGGCTGCAGGCAGCCGAAGCCCCTCATGAAGTGGCGTGGCGATGGGTGAAGGGACATTCCGGCGTGCCGGAAAACGAGGCGGTCGACCGCCTCGCCAACTTGGCTATCGACGTCTTACTCGGCGGCTGAGTGGCTGGTTAATGGCGGCGTAGTAAAGGGAGCGAAAATTATGCGGCAAATTGTACTGGATACTGAAACCACGGGCCTTGCGCCTGAGGACGGGCACCGCATCATCGAAATAGGGTGCATCGAAATCAAGAATCGCCGGATGACGGATCTGCGCTTTCATCGTTATCTCAATCCGGAGCGGGAAATCGACGAGGGTGCGGCTGAAGTCCACGGTCTTACGCTGGATAAGCTGAGGGAGTACCCGCGGTTTCAGGAAGTCGCCCTTGAATTTATCGAATTCATCAAAGGGGCGGAGCTGATTATCCACAACGCGCCCTTTGACGTCGGGTTCATTAACCATGAATTAGCCTTGCTGGGGCCGGCCTGGGGGTGCTTGGCGGATTACTGCCAGATCTTCGACACGCTGCGGCTGGCCAGAGACCGTCATCCGGGGCAGCGCAATAGCCTGGACGCGTTGTGCAAGCGCTATGAGATCGACAATGCGCATCGTAATCTGCACGGCGCGCTGCTCGATGCGGAGTTGCTGAGTGATGTCTACTTCGCCCTGACCGGCGGCCAGAGCGCGTTGGTGCTGGAGGCCGAAACGAGTTCAGGCGAGCCCAGTGAGAGCGTATCGTTGCGCGTGAATCACGCACGGCAGCGGCGCGTAGTGGTGGCGGACGCGCAGGAGCTGTCGGCGCATCGCGAGCGCCTTGCCCACATTGGAGAAGCCAGCGGGGGACGCCTAGTCTGGACAGAGGCGGAACCCGCCGGTTAGCCGGCCTGGGTTCCGCCCTGTTTCCTCAGTTGGCGGTTGGGGCTTCCACCATGGTCTTCAACTCGCCGCGCTGATACAGGTCCAGCATGATGTCGCAGCCGCCGACCAATTCCCCATTAATGAAAACCTGGGGGAAGGTTGGCCATTGGGAAAACTGCGGCAAATGTTGCCGGTATTCCGGTTGGCTTAGGATATCCACAGGGTGGAATTCGGCGCCGCAAGCCTGCAGCACCTGCACGGTACGCATTGAGAAGCCGCATTGCGGAAACTGGGGTGTCCCTTTCATGAACAGCACAATGCGATGCTGTGAGATGAGATCCTGAATTTTTTGGGTCATATCCATTACGGGTTCCTTCTGTGACAGAAAGTCGAGAGCGCGTCTAGTGTAGGCGAGCAGGGGCAGCAAAAAAACGTATGCTTTGCAGGGTTATTGGGGCACGCGCCAACGGACGCGGCGGGACTGCAGACTTGAATCTTGGGAGAGCGTCAAAGACAATGGGGTTTGTTGCTCGCGAATTTACCCGCTTGCTGAAACTGAAGGGATAACATAATGAATCCATTAGAGACTTTGGGTGGCACTGTGACGGCTGGTGTCATTCTGGCGATCGTGCTTGCCTATGTGGCGAAAATTGTCGCCGGCGTGTGATTGAATAATGACGAATTGACCCGGTCAGGAACAATAAAATGTGCAACTCTGGGGAGGGGACATGATAGACGTTAGTATTTTGGTGCGCTGGCTGCATCTCGTGGTTGGTGTGATGTGGATCGGTCTACTGTATTACTTCAATTTCGTGCAGGTCGGCGCGCTTGCCCAGGCCAATGCGGAAGCCAGTAATGGCGGACCCGGGGCCGCCGCGATTACTAAGTATGTAGCGCCGCGGGCACTCTTTTGGTTTCGCTGGGCCGCGCTGGCGACCTGGTTGACCGGGGCTTTCTATCTCGAGTCCTCGGCGCAGTACGCGCAAGCAGGACTGGCGGGTGCTTTCAGCTTGGGGGCGAACGGGCACAATATTCAGTTGACCTCCATCGGCATGGGCGCTTGGCTTGGCACGATCATGCTGCTGAATGTGTGGGGCCTTATCTGGCCAAACCAAAAGAAAGTGCTAGGTCTTGTGCAAGCTACAGACGCCGAAAAGGCCAAGGCCCGCCGCGTGGCTTTTCTGGCCTCCCGCGCAAACACGATGCTGTCGATCCCGATGCTCATGTTTATGCAGGCAGGCGGCCACAAGCTACCGTTCTTCATGAATTGACCGTACGGAGCAGCTCTCGTCTGCGTGAGCCCGGCCACCCGGCCGGGCTCACTGTTTCGGGGCTGCCGGTCCTCTGCAATGCGCGAATTGCGATTAGCCCACCGCCAGATTCTGCGCCCGACGCGAGGTCTGGGATTGACGCTCCGGGTTGAATTTTCTGGCGGGTCAGGGCGACCCCATGGCTGGGCAATGCACGCGACGAATCTGGGTTGAGGCCTGCGCAAGGTGTCTGTACGTCATTTTTTGAGTTTGTTTGATCTCACCCGCGAAGAGTTGCTCGCGATCCTCGGTCGCGCCACGGAACTCAAGCGTCAGCGCGCCGAAGGGGTGCGTTCGCCGGTGCTTGAACACCGTGTCTTGGCGATGATTTTTGAAAAATCATCGACGCGCACTCGAGTCTCGTTCGAGGTGGCCATGCGGGAAGCTGGCGGCGGTGCGATCTTTCTGTCCCCCAGCGATTCACAACTTGGGCGCGGAGAGCCCATTCAAGACACCGCGCGCGTGCTCTCGCAAATGTGTGATGCCATCACGGCCCGGACCTTTTCTCATCAGACTGTCGAGGAGCTGGCGGCCGCGGCGACGGTTCCGGTCATCAATGCGCTCACCGATCGGTTGCACCCGTGTCAGCTTTTGGCAGACATGCAAACTTTTCGGGAACACCGGGGGGATATCAAGGGTCGCCGCGTGGCTTGGGTAGGTGACGGCAACAATATGTGCAACACCTATATCGAAGCGGCACAACTCTTCGGTTTCCAGCTCGCGATAGCGTGCCCGCTGGGCTACCTGCCTCGCGTGGAGGAGTATGTGCGGGGACCCGCGGATATCGAAATCTGTGCAACCCCACAGGCGGCCGTCGCCGGTGCCGATCTCGTCGCAACCGACGTCTGGGTCAGCATGGGACAGGAGGCGGAAGCGGCGCAGCGACGCCGTGATTTTGAGACCTTTCAGGTCGACGCGGCCCTGATGGCCGGCGCGCGATCGGACGCGTTATTCCTGCACTGTCTGCCCGCCCATCGGGGTGAAGAAGTCGCGGCCGAGGTGATTGACCACCCGCACAGCGTGGTGTGGGACGAAGCAGGTAACCGTCTCCACGCCCAAAAAGCACTGCTTGAGTTCTTGTTGCCCCAAAAGAAACGCGGGTAGATGCGGATCCTACTCAGTAACGATGACGGCTATCGTGCGCCGGGGCTCGTCATGCTTGCCGAGAAACTCCGGTCTATCGCTGAAGTCACCCTGGTTGCCCCGGAGCGTAACCGGAGCGGGGCGAGTAATTCACTGACATTGGATCGTCCCCTGCGATTGCATGAATTCGCGCAGGATTCCTATGCGCTGGATGGTACCCCCGCCGATTGCGTCAACCTTGCCTTGACCGGCATGCTGGAGAAACGCCCAGACTTAGTGATCGCCGGAATCAACGCGGGCGAGAACCTGGGCGAAGATGTGCTGTATTCCGGGACGGTTGCCGCCGCGATGGAAGGGGCGCTGCTGGGTTATCCGGCGCTGGCGATTTCACTGGCCTTCCAGGGAGAAACCGCGGATTACGCGGAAGCGGCGGAGGTGGTCTGTCGACTGGTGGCGCAGTTCAAGATGAGCCCGCTGCCGGCAGGTAAACTCGTCAACATTAACGTGCCCACCGGGGCTCGCTGCCAGGGGCACTTGGTGACGCGGCTAGGACGACGTCACAGAGACGCGCAGAGCGTGCGACAATTGGACCCGAAGAATCGTCCCGTATACTGGATCGGTGCGATTGGCTCCCCGGGGTTCGATGCAGGGCCGGGTACGGACTTTCACGCGATTGCTAATCATTACGTTTCGATCACGCCCTTGCAGACTGATCTCACCGCGTTTACACAAATGGAAGACATGGACAATTGGCTGAATCCAGGCACCCCGATCTCAAAATGAATGACCGCCACGGCATTGGCCTGACGTCCCAACGCGCGCGGAATCGCTTGGTCGATCAGCTGCGAGGGATGGGTATCAACTCGGAAGAGGTGCTCGACCTGATCAGAAATACGCCGCGACATCTTTTTGTGGATGAGGCCTTGGCGAGCCGCGCCTATGAAAATAACGCGCTGCCAATCGGTTTCGGCCAGACCATTTCACAACCCTACATCGTAGCGGCGATGACCGAATTATTGCTCACGACCGGCTCAGTTAGCCGCGTTCTGGAAATCGGGGCGGGCTGTGGATACCAGACCATTCTCCTTTCTAAACTGGCAAAACAGGTCTTCAGCATCGAACGCATCGCGGCGCTCGCGAATCGCCTGCGGGAGCGCTTGCATGAGTTGCGCGTCGTTAACGTGCGGGTTCGGCATGGCGATGGGCGGCTGGGTTGGGCGATCCACGGCCCCTTCGACGCCATCCTGATTGCGGCCGCTGCGGGTGTCGTGCCACAGCCGCTGCTGGAGCAGCTGGCGATCGGCGGCCGACTGGTGATGCCCGTCGGCGTTCCCGGCGAACAGACCCTCACGCTCATCAGGCGCACCGAGGAAGGCCTGAGTGAAGAGGCGCTCCAACGGGTGAGTTTCGTGCCGCTCATCGATGGCGTGGGGTAAGGGGATCTCGATGTCGTCATCAGGCCACCTTCGATGGGTCTTCGCCGTGTCGATAGCCTTGTCGCTGGCGGGATGTGCGAACGAAGAGCTCGCACCGATAGAGCAAAAGACATCCGTACCTACGCATCGCCACGCGCGCAGCACCGCGGAGGCTTCGAAACCCGACGCGTCACGGCATCATCATCCCATCAAGGACAGAAAATCCTATCGGGTGAAAGCGGGAGACACGCTTTATTCGGTCGCCTGGCGATTGGGCGTGGATTATCGGCAACTCATCCAGTGGAACAACATCAAAGATCCGCAGCATATCGTCGTGGGGCAGGTGCTGTTAATCAATCCAACCGGCGCGACGAATTCGGTCGCCTCGCCAGCCGTCGGGGTGGTGGTGTCCCCGCTTCCTGCTATGCCGCTCGCCACGTCCGCGCGGACGATTCCCGCACCAGAACCAGGACCTGGGCCTGAGCGGACCAGCGATGCCGCGCCGTTGCGCAGCGCGGCCCCCGCTAAGCCTGCGGCGCCAGCCGAAGTTGGCGTCAAGGAAGAGATCAGCGCTAAAGATAAAAGTCTCGAGTGGGCTTGGCCGGCAGAAGGAAAAATGTCGAGGGCAGTGTCGGCCACCGGTTCCATCGGACTCGAGATCCGCGGCAGGCGCGGACAAACCGTGCGCACGGCGGGCCCCGGACAAGTGGTTTATGCGGGCAGTGGTCTGCGCGGCTATGGACAGCTGCTCATCATCAAGCATGACGAGCGGTTTTTGAGTGCCTATGCGCACAACGACAAATTACTCGTCACAGAAGGCCAACATGTTGATCGGGGACAACCTATTGCGCTGATGGGCGATTCCGGCGCTTCGGAGGTTATGCTACATTTCGAAATCAGAAAGGGGGGTAAGGCGGTCGAGCCACTCCAATACCTCCCTAAACGTTAGTAGGCATCCTCCCCATGGCCGGTACTCGAAATAAAAATCAGGGTCCCGGCGAGCCGTCCACCGATCCGCCGCAAACTCCCAGCGATACTCTCGCGAACGCCACCGGCATAACCGACGATGAGTTGTTCGCTGCGGAAGCGAACGACGATCTCGAAATCGATCCGGACTCAGCGGGGGCCGCCGCGTCTCACGCAGCAGCAACGCGGGAAGCGGCGAGCGCAGATCTCACCGACGGTGAGCATGACGCGACGCGACTTTATCTCAATGAAATCGGGTTCTCTCCGCTCCTCAGCGCGGCGGAAGAAGTCAAATTCGGCCGCTTGGCGCAACAGGGTGATGGAGCCGGTCGACGGCGCATGATCGAAAGCAATCTTCGGTTGGTCGTCAAGATTGCGCGACGCTACATGAATCGCGGACTCCCCCTGCTGGATTTGATCGAAGAGGGAAACTTGGGTCTGATTCGGGCAGTTGAGAAGTTCGATCCGGAGCGCGGGTTCAGATTTTCGACGTATGCCACTTGGTGGATACGGCAGACCATCGAGCGTGCCTTGATGGACCAGACTCGCACGATCCGGTTGCCGATTCATATCGTCAAGGAATTAAATGTTTACCTGCGCGCGGCCCGTCAGCTGGGGCGGACACTCGAGCGCGAACCGACCCCGGAAGATGTGGCCCATTTTCTTGACCGCCCGTTAGAAGACGTGCGGCACATGCTTAGCCTCAATGAGCGGGTGGTGTCAGCGGATAGTCCGGTTAGCCGCGATTCTGACCAGACGCTGATTGATATGATCCCTGACGTCCGTAACGGTGATCCGGCGCGTCTCCTGCAGGATGCTGACATGCAGCGACATGTCGATGCCTGGCTGGCACAATTGAGCGACAAGCAGCGTGCAGTCGTCGAGCGAAGGTTCGGACTGGACGGTCGCGAGGGCGCGACCCTCGAAGAGGTCGGGGCAGAAATTGGCGTTACCCGCGAGCGGGTCCGACAGATTCAGGTGGAGGCGCTGCGTCGGCTGCGCCAGATCCTCGTCGGAGAAGGGTTTTCTGTCGACAGCTTATTTGAAGAGTTGTAATGCGGTCCGCGGCAGATCACCCCCCGATGAAAAGGGCTGCCGCAACGGCGCGATGCTCTGCGACCAGGACGTTGTAACAGCGGCAGGCGGCGGGATTCCCCATGATTTCCACGCCAATGCCGCGCGCGCCCATTTGCGCGATGAGTCGCGCATCCGTGAGGATCTGTCGGCTTCCGGTCCCGATAATCAATATCTCGGCGCCGAGGGCGGCGATCACAAAAAGATGGTCGAGGGAGAGCTCAGCGAAACTGTGCGGGAGGAGATCGGTATGGATCGCCTCGGGAGTGATGACCAGTGGGCGGGTGTGGCGCGTGTCGCCGATGAGGATGCCGCCCTCGTCATATCCGCTGACGCTGAGCCCCGCACGCGCCGTATCAAGTTCGAATTTCATTGTTCACCGTCCGCTAGAAACGATTGGACCGCGTGCCGATCGGCACCGGCGGCGGACAGAGTTTAACTGCTAAGAGGAGCTAACATGAAGGTCATATTGCTGGGTGGTCCAGGTGCCGGGAAGGGTACGCAGGCTGATTTCATTTGTGCGGATCACGGGATCCCTAAAATTTCCACGGGTGACATGCTGCGCGCGGCCGTCAAGGTAGGATCTCCCCTCGGCGTCGCTGCCAAGAAAGTAATGGACTCGGGTGGTCTGGTGTCGGATGACATTATTCTCGGTCTGATCGAAGAGCGTTTGCAGGCCGACGATTGCGCGCGTGGATTTCTTTTCGACGGATTCCCGCGGACGATTCCGCAAGCCGAAGGACTGGTTAGGATCGGTGTCGAGATTGATCGTATCCTCGAAATTTCTGTGAGCGATGAAGAAATAATTAAACGCATGTCGGGGCGACGTGTGCACCTCGCCTCGGGGCGGACCTACCATGTCGTGTTCAATCCTCCACGCGAAGTCGGCCGCGACGATGAGACAGGTGAAGCGTTGGTGCAACGAGATGATGACCGTGAAGAAACGGTTAAAAAGCGTCTCGACGTTTATCACGAGCAGACTGAGCCGCTGATCGAGTTTTATCAAAAACAGATAAAAACGGGCGGTAAAGGACAGTTTTCGAAGATAGCAGGTACCGGCAGCGTCCAGGAGATCCGAACGCGGGTGGCCGCAGCGCTTGAGGCGTGATGCACGCTTGAAGCGACGAGGGCAATTTTATTGAAGGCGCGGCGAACTATTTTTAGGTCGCGTGCAGGTGTTGTTTTTATCATTGAATTTTATGTGGCGCAGACGAAACATAAACACGCACACACAGAAAAAATTCATACTAAACCTTTGCATAAGGTTTAAAGGTAATGTATATAGCCACGTGTGGTGTTGCATTTTTTGTTTAAACCATTGTTGAAGGGGATTATGGATATGGCGACAGCGAAAAAAAAGGTAACCAAGAAAGCTGCGGCGAAGAAGCCAGCTGCTAAAAAGGTAGCCAAAAAAGTAGTGAAGAAAGTGACCAAGAAGGCCGTCGTGAAGAAGCCTGCGGTTGCGAAGAAGCCGGCAGCCAAGAAGGCTGTCGCAAAGAAGGCAGTAGCGAAGAAAGCAGTAGCGAAGAAGGCTGTAGCCAAGAAGGCCGCTGCGAAGAAGTAGTCTGAGGTAATACCGAAGACTGCGCTTGCGGGAGTGTCTGGGCTGAATGAATAGACAGCCACTCCCGCGAACCCGACCGACCCGCTGAAAAAAAATTGCCCGATAGGGCACCCTGCCGATATCGTTGTGCAGTCGAACTGCGAACCAACCATTGTCTGCTTCCGAGACTTTTCTCTCGTCATGATGAAAATACCCGCGACGTTTTTCTGCGGCGCGCGCGCATGATTCCAAACGAGTCCGACCCAGAGCAGACGCCGGAGCGCGGAACTGCGCTGCGCGATCAGATCGCCTTTTATCTCAAGCATTTGACTATCTGGTGTGCACTGGCGGGGGTGGTGTACTGGGGCTGGCTTGATCGCAAGGTCGTCGAGGCGTTTAACGCCCGTAAATGGGAACTGCCTGCGCGTATCTATGCCAGTCCGCTTGATCTCTACCGCGACATGCAGATTTCGCCGGCGACGGTCACGCAAGTGCTGACGATGCTGGGTTACCGCGAAGTGCCTCATCCCTCCGGTCCAGGGCAATATCGGCGAGAGGACGGTCACATCCAAGTGGTGACCCGTGGATTTTATTTTGTGGATGGCGCTGAGGCGTCGCGCGCCGTCCGCCTCGATTTTTCCGGCAATCAGATTTCCGCAATCGTCGCGGCAGATGGAGGCGCGCAACCCGGCGTGTTGCGTGTCGAGCCGCTCGAGATCGGACGCATCCACACGGTGGATTTTCAAGATCGGGTGCCGCTTGCTCGACATGAGCTTCCTGATTACTTCGTCCGCGCCTTGACCGCTGTGGAAGATCGCCGCTATTTCACCCATATCGGTGTTGATTGGACGGGTATATTGCGGGCAATTTTTGTGAACGTAGTGCATGGACATATTGCCCAAGGCGGCAGCACGTTAACGCAGCAACTCGTCAAAAATCTCTATCTCGATCAAAGACGCACACTGACGCGTAAGCTCAATGAAGCGCTCATGGCGTTGTCAATCGAACGCCGTTTTTCTAAGGACGAAATTCTTGAGACTTACGCCAACGAGGTATTCCTCGGACAAGATGGCAGTCGCGCGATCCATGGTTTTGGGCTCGCGGCTAGATTTTACTTCGGCCGACCATTAAGCGAATTATCGACGCCCGAGATGGCCACGCTCATTGGCATGATTCGGGGACCTTCACGTTATAACCCATTAAAATATCCCGCGCGTGCGCTGTCGCGCCGCGCGACCGTGCTGGATGTTTTCGCGTCGAGCGGACTCATCTCGGCAGCGAATGCTGAAACTTTTAAAAACACCCCACTGGGTTTGCGACACGGGGACTGGGAAGGCGAGGGTCGATATGCGGCTTATTTGGATCTGGTACGCAGGCAACTCCAACAGGATTATCAGGAAAGCGATTTGAGATCTGCGGGCCTCAAGGTGTTCACCGGCCTCGATATTCTCGCGCAGTCTGCAGCTGAACAAGCCGTGGCGACGGGCGTGGGGGAGCTCGAGCATGCGATGCCGCGACAAAAAGATCAGTTGCAGGCCGCCGTCATCGTGACCGATGCGCGGACGGCGGACATCAAGGCGATGGTCGGTGGTCGCAGTAACGATTTGGGCGGTTTCAATCGCGCGCTAGACGCCAAGCGTCAGATAGGGTCGCTGATCAAACCGTTCGTTTACCTGACGGCGCTGTCGCAGCTGCGGGATTTTAATGTGGCAACGCCACTGCATGACGTGCCGCAGACCTGGCAGGGCGAAGACGGGAAAATATGGACGCCCAAAAATTACGAGGGGAACTATCATGGGACCATTGCCGCACAGGACGCGCTTGCGAACTCGCTTAATCTCGCGACGGTTGATCTCGGATTCAGGGTAGGGATTGAGGCGGTCCGTAATACACTGCTGCACTTTGGTGTCGAAGAAGAAGTGTCCCACTTCCCGGCGCTGTTTTTGGGCGCGCTCGACCTGAGCCCGTTTGAGGTGACGCAGCTCTATCAAATTATCGCAAACGATGGCTTCCGCATTCCGCTCCGTGCCATCCAGGCGGTCGTGGATAACCAGAACAATCCGATCAAGCGCTATGGTATGAAAGTGGAGCGGGTGACGGATATGCAAACCGCGTTTCTGACGCGATATTTGCTAACGCGAGTGGTCGAGCGTGGGACGGCAAGTCGTATCTCCCGCGAATTTCCGCAACAGCTACCCCTTGCGGGTAAAACGGGAACGACGAATGATGCGCGTGACAGTTGGTTTGTCGGGTTCACCGGTAATGATCTCATGACGGTATGGATCGGCCGCGACGACAACAAATCCGCGGGACTCACCGGTGCGGCCGGCGCGTTAAAGATTTGGGTGGAGGCCGTTCGAAAAATAGGTGCCAAGCCTATCTTGATGGACCCGCCACCGACAGTCGAATGGCACTGGCTGACTCGCGATGGCAGTGCCTTGACCGAAGCCGGTTGTGGGGACGCCTTGTATGTCCCGCTGAATATCAATTTTCTGCCTGCGAAGACCGTGGCCTGCGGTGCCGGTAACTCTTCGCTTGGCCCTACCTCAATCTTTGGACGTGCACATTAAATGAAGCGCTTATTAGGCAAGATGATTCGATATTCGCCGTTATGTGGGACCGTATTGCTCTTAGCCGGGTGCGGTGACGCGCCGACGCGCTCAGCACCCGTCGAAGGACGTTCACTCACGCCACCATCCGCAGTTTCGTCGCGGAAAATCGTAGCGACGCCTGTGGTCAAAGCTGAGCCCTCAAAAGAACCGGGAATTAAAGTTTTCCCACTACCAGAAGCGCCAGACAAGCCACTCCCGCCAGTCGCCGTCAATAGTGCGCAAGCAGACAAATTACCTGACATCGCGCCAGCCACCGATCCGGCCGTGCGCGGCCTGTTGGCGCAGGCTCAGATCGCCAAGGCGCGGGGCGATCGCGGGGCCGCGCGTGCGACGCTTGAGCGTGCGATGAAAATAAAACCGGGTGACGGTCAGGTCTGGTTTCGCCTCGCGGAATTGAATTACGCGGATAGTGACTACGATCAAGCAGCAACGATGGCGCAGCGCGCGTGCGAGCTCGAGCCTAAGAACGCGGCCCTGGTGACGCAGGCAAAGGCGTTGATGGCCCAGGCGCGCGCGAAGCTTCCTCGGTAACGCGCGCGGGAATTTGAGCGGGCCGTAACGAATACGCAAAGGCGATGACTTCCGCGACGGCACGATAGAGTGCCTCAGGTATTTCACGGCCCAAATCGACGTGTCGTAGCACTTCAACCAAGGCGGGATCTTCGCGCAGCGGGACTTTGTGCTGGGCGGCCAAGGCGAGAATTTTTTTGGCGATTTCGCCTTCGCCCTTGGCAACGACTTGAGGGGCGCCTAATCCTTCCCAACGTAAAGCGACGGCTAATGGCCGACCCGGTTTTTTAGGCGTGTTCATATTTGGGTGTTGATCAAGCCATGCGGCAGGAATGCCTGCGTGCGGCTGGCTTCCACCGGGGCGATGACCAGGGTCTCGATATTAAATCCGGAGGCGCCGAGGCTCGTCCGGAATTCCTCGCGTCGGGCTTGTAGTTGCTGGTTCAGCGCGGCATCACTACCCCAGGCAACCACGGATAAGTTTTCGCCATGAAGGGTGAGGCGTGCCGTGAGCTTCGCGTCGTTGGGCAATGGAACCGTTACCGTCAAAGTATGGTGTGCAATGTCTTGTTCGTGCTGTGCGGGACCCTCACGCGCGTATTGTAATGTCAGGACATCGGGGTGCCCAGCGACGCGGACGGGGATCTCGAACTGTCCGTAGACTTGGCCTTGCTGAGCCGCTTCAGCTGTCTGGATTTGGCGCGTGGTAATGCGCGCCAAAATACCTTCGGCGAGTGCTTTGAGATGGGCGGGGGCAGCGGCTATCCTGTCGGCGCTCTCCGCGATCGGATCTGCGGGGGATGCCGGCGGCACTGGTGCGACGATGGGCGCGATGGCAGGTGGCGTGGTCGGTTGCCCGTCCTTCATAGGCGCCAGTTGTTGCAAGAGTTGCAGGACCTGCCATTTCAGATCGGAGAGCGGGGGAGGCGTGTTGGCGCCGCCGCTCAACTGATTCGCGAGTGTCGCCTCGAGTCCCGATCCACTCTGGGTGACGGCCGCCAGGATTTTAGGGGCCGACGCGATTTCAGCGAGCGTCGGCAGCTGGCGTAGTAGCATGTCGACCGCTGGGGTGTCTGCGGAGGGCGCAGCGCTCTGCAAGGCCTGCAGTGCTGGGCTCAGGTCCAGTTGCGCCGGGAGCAGCGTGCGCAGCGCAGCAGATTGAACGCTGGACACATCGACTTCTGGGAGCGGGGCGGCATTGGGGACGATGGAGAGCGACACCGGCGACTGTACTCCGGTCACACGCACCGTGAAGCTGTCCCCGGGACCGTAGGGGATCTGCCCAGCAGCAGCAACTGTCACCCCTCCGACCTGGAGTAGGGTCGAGTTTTGGTCCGTAGGGCCGATAACCGTGACGTCGAGAAGCTGACCAAGCGTCCATGCCCGACTGAGCGCTGGACTCCAATTTGTTCCAAGACTAACCGGCACGGGGATGTCGAGTTTCATGAACACGCCAGCGGCAGAGAGATCTAAAACTTGATGAGAACAAGCAGGCCGATTGTGCACCCTCGGGATACGGATGAGATGCGATGCCGGTAGGTCACCTATGGTATGTCCGTCGCGGCGAGGAGCAACGAGGTCCGTACCCCGTGGCACTCATCGAGCGGAACATCGGACTGGGGCGGATCTTAGCGGAGGATTTGCTGAGCGCCGATGGCGAGCAATGGCATCCTGCACGCGAATTTCCCGATTTCGATCTCTATCGACAGGCCGGCGCGCAAGAAACGCATCGTCGGCTCGATGAGCGGCAAGCCGAGCGGCGTCGCTTGAGCGAAAAGAGTATCGACGGCCCGGACAATCGTCTGCGCACGGATCGCAGACAAGCCGAAGATCCGCTTGAAGTTCAACGGCGCGAGCATTCGAACCGTGTCTGGCAGGGGCTCGCTAGCGGCGGTGTCCACCCGCGCCATCTCTATCTCGCGGTAGGGCTCGTCGCCGTGGGCGTTTTTCTTCTCGGCTGGTGGCTGCGGTGGCCGCAGTCCAAGCCGAGTGTGCAGTGTGAGGCGGCTGCGACGCCGGCGATCGTGTGGGATTTTTGCGACAAACAAGGACTGAACTTGACGGGTGCACGCCTGCAAGGGGCACATCTGAGGAATGTTAATTTCCGGGGAGCGAACCTGACCTCGGCGAATCTGACCACCGCTAATCTGGCCTATACCAACCTGTCGGAAGCGCGTCTGGTTGCGGCGCGCCTGGGCGCGGCGGATCTCACCGGCGCTACCCTGCACGGCGCCGACTTGACGCAGGCTAATCTTACCGGGGCGAACCTGTCTTTTGCCGATCTCAGTGGGGCGAAATTGGGCGGGGCGACGCTTTCTGGCGCCAACCTATCGAATACGATCTGGACCGACGGCCAGCTTTGCGAGGCGGCCTCGCGCGGCACGTGCGCGAGCGCGGGTGCCGCGCGCCCGGACAAATAACGTGTCGCACTGACGGCGCGTTTCCACGCAAGTATATTTCAATTTTTCGTAACAGATTAATCTAAAAGACTTTTCTATCCAGTCACCCGTGCCTGCTCAGGTGCGGCTCCCCGCTTTCTCTCCGGCCATTGTCGGCACACGTTGCGCGATTAAGCGCTGAGTTCAGAATAAGTACGAATTGCTCTTGAAAAAAATGTTTCGAGTCAGTACGATGCGCGGCCTAGCTAGTGCGGGGTGGAGCAGTCTGGCAGCTCGTCGGGCTCATAACCCGAAGGTCGCAGGTTCAAATCCTGCCCCCGCTACCATCTAAGCAAAAAGGCCCCGGGATTTCGGGGCTTTTTGTTTTATAAGGATAAAATTTGGTTTCGAGTGACGCTCTTGAGTCGGTAATCGGCCCGACCGTTAACGGTCTGGGTTACGAACTGTGGGGGATCGAACGGCAGCGTTCGCCGCGCGGGCTTCTTTTGCGCGTCTATATTGACCATCCTGAAGGCATCGCAGTGACTGATTGTGAGCGGGTGAGTAAGCAGGTGAGCGATTTGCTCGCAGCCGAGTCCGCCGTGGCCGAAGACTATCAGCTCGAAATCTCCTCACCCGGGATGGATCGCCAGCTCTTCACCGTAGAACAATACCAGCGATTTTGCGGAAGCCCCGTACAGATTAAACTGCGTATTCCCCAACAGGGGCGGCGGAATCTGCAGGGGATCTTGCGCGAGGCAAATGAGAGATCTGTGATCGTCGAATGCGACGATGTGAAAATCGAACTCACGTTCGGTACGATTGATCGGACCAGAATCGTGCCAGAGTGGCCGGAGAAGGGGCCCGCAAAACGCGGGGCCACAGGACGCAAGCATACGGGCTGAATATAGTATGAATAAAGAGATCCTCACCGTAGTCGACGTCGTTTCCAACGAAAAGGGCGTTGCCAAAGAGATTATTTTCGAGGCCCTCGAAGCGGCACTCGCTAGCGCGACAAAGAAACGCTACGGCGATGAAATCGACGTGCGCGTGGCCATCAACCGCGGTACCGGCGAATACGCTGCGTACAAGCGATGGGCTGTCGTCGACCCGATTCAGCATCGCGAAGATTTTGAGCTGGAGGCTGACGATCCGATCGCCCTCGAGTTCCCCCAACGCCAAATCTGGCTGGAAGACGCGCGAGCCCAGCAGCCCGCGATCCTCGCGGGTGACTTCATTGAGGAGCCGCTGGAAGCTGCTGATTTCGGGCGTATTGCAGCCCAGACCGCAAAACAGGTCATTGTCCAGAAAGTCCGTGAAGCCGAACGCGCTCAAGTGGTCGAGGCTTTCCAAAGTCGGATAGGGGACCTCGTGATGGGGGTCGTCAAACGTGTCGAGCGGGGGAGTGTGTATCTCGACCTCGGCGGTAATGCCGAGGCGCTGATCCCGAAGGAGCACATGATCGCGAGAGAAGTGGTGCGACCGGGCGATCGGGTTCGCGGTTATCTGTTTGAAGTACGTCCCGAAAAGCGCGGACCACAATTGTTCGTGAGCCGCACGGCGCGGGAATTGCTTATCGAGCTTTTCAAACTTGAAGTCCCTGAAATCGGCGAAGGCGTTATCGAAATCCATGGCGCGGCCCGTGATCCGGGGCTGCGCGCGAAAATCGCGGTGCGCAGCACCGATCCGCGTATCGATCCCGTGGGTGCCTGTGTGGGTATGCGGGGTTCCCGAGTCCAAGCTGTGTCCAACGAACTGGCCGGCGAACGGGTAGATATCATTCTCTGGGATGAAAATCCCGCGCAATTCGTCATCAACGCGATGTCACCTGCTGAAGTGGTCTCCATTCTGGTGGATGAGGATGCTAAGAGCATGGATGTGGCGGTTGTGGAAGAGCAGCTCTCGCAAGCCATCGGGCGCAGCGGTCAAAACGTTCGGCTCGCCGGCCAGCTCACGGGTTGGGAACTCAACGTCATGACGGAAACCGACGCCGAGTCCAAAAGCGAAGCTGAAACCCAGAAAGCCCAGAAGACCTTCATGGACTTGCTGGATGTCGACGAAGAAATCGCCGTCATCCTGGTCCAGGAAGGGTTTACCACGATTGAGGAAATCGCTTACGTCCCCGAGCACGAGATGCAAGGCATCGAAGAATTCGATGAAACGCTGATCAGTGAGTTGCGGCAACGCGCGAAGGATTTGTTGCTGACCAGAGCCATCGCTTCGGAAGAGAAAATGAGCAGTGCAACGCCCGGCGCGGATCTGCTCGCGATGGAAGGAATGGATCTGGATTTGGCCTATCGGCTTGCCGAAAGCGGGATCCTGACGATGGAAGATCTGGCTGAGCAGGCCGTTGATGATCTGACGCAGATAGAAGGCCTGGACGCTGAGCGCGCAGCTCAGCTGATTTTGAAGGCGCGGGAACCTTGGTTTGTCGCCGCCGCCACCACATCCGGAGCGACCGATGGCTGAAATCACCGTAAGAGACTTTGCTAATTCGATAGGTGTTCCAGTCGAACGGCTTATCGCACAACTCGAAGAAGCGGGGCTGGCGAACAAGCAAGCTCCGGACATCATCAACGAAAGCGAAAAGAGCCAGCTGCTCACGCATTTGAGAAAGCTTCACGGTCGCGACGACCAAACCTCGGAACCCTCCAAAATTACGCTGAAACGTAAAACGGTCAGCGAGATCAAAATTCCTGCTGAAAAAGGCAAGAGTCCAGCGGGGCGACTGGGGGTTGCCACGAGACCTACGGCGTCCAAAACAGTCGCTGTGGAATTCCGACGTACGAAGGCCTACGTCAAGCGTAGCGTCGTGACAGAAGAAGAGTCCGCTCGCATCGAGAAAGAAGTCGCCGAAGCCGAACGTCTCAGACTCGAGGCGGAGGCATTGAATCCGCCGCCAGTCGTCGTCGTTCCTGAGCCGTCAGTGGAAGCAGCGCCCGTCGCGCCGGAACCCGTTGTGACAATCGTTGCCGTTGACGAGGAGACCCCCGCGGCGACGGTCAGCGTAGCGCCGCCGGAAGAGCCAGTCGCCGCCGCACCCGAAATACTACCGACACCCGTTGTCGCGACGCCGCCGTCGCCACCGGCAGCTCGCCCGCGACCCGAATTCACCCAGCGACCAGAAGTGCGTCCGGACGCGCGACCGCCCGATCGCGATAACCGCGGACATGCGGGACGCAAAGAGTTGCATGTCGCGACGGACAAATCCGGCAAACGCAAGAAGAAATCGCCCCCACAGCGGCGTCCCATTGCGCACTCGGGCGCGAAACACGGCTTCGAGCGACCTACCCAACCGGTGATTCGCGAGGTGCTGATCCCGGAAAGCGTGACCGTCGCCGAACTCGCCCAGAGAATGTCCGTTAAGGCGGCCGAAGTCATCAAGGCCATGATGAAGCTCGGCACGATGGTGACCATCAACCAGATGATCGATCAGGAAACGGCTGCCATTGTCGTCGAAGAGATGGGCCATCGGGCAAAGCTGACCCGCGAAGATGCGATGGAGACCGAAGCGCGTGCCCAGGGCGGGGCGGAGGCGGATTCGCTGCCGCGCGCACCGATCGTCACCATCATGGGGCACGTCGACCACGGTAAAACCTCGTTACTGGACTACATTCGAAAAACCAGCGTCGTGGCGGGTGAAGCAGGTGGCATTACGCAGCATATTGGTGCCTACCGGGTTGAAACGCCGAACGGCTACATCACCTTTCTCGATACTCCCGGCCACGAAGCGTTTACCTCCATGCGGGCGCGGGGTGCCAAGGTCACAGATATCGTCATACTGGTCGTCGCGGCCGATGATGGGGTGATGCCACAGACCGAAGAAGCGGTAAAACACGCCAGGGCCGCCGGGGTCCCGATGATCGTGGCGGTGAACAAGATAGACAAATCGGGCGCAGATCCCGAACGGATTAAGCAAGAACTTTCGAGTCGCGGTGTCCTCGCGGAAGACTGGGGCGGTGATACGCAGTTCGTCCCCGTATCTGCGAAGACCGGCGATGGCATCGATCGGTTGCTCGAAGCGATTTCATTACAAGCCGAAGTGCTTGAGTTACGCGCGATTCCGCATGGTCCTGCCAGAGGAGTCGTTATTGAGTCGAGACTGGATAGAGGTCGCGGCCCCGTGGCCACCGTGCTCGTCCAGCGTGGTGAGCTACGCCGGGGTGACGTGCTGTTGACCGGGACAGAGTTCGGACGTGTGCGGGCGATGGTCGATGCGTTTGGCCAGACGGTTGAACGCGCCGGACCGTCGGAACCTGTCGAAGTCCTCGGCTTGTCCAGCCCACCCAATGCCGGTGATGAGGCCATGGTGGTCGATGACGAACGAAAAGCGCGCGAGATTGCTATTTTCCGACAGGATAAAGGCCGTGAATCTAAACTAGCACGTCAGCAGGCGTCCAAACTCGAGAACGTCTTTGCCCAGATGAAAGATGGCGGTGGACCGGCGACGCTGAAGATCTTGATCAAGGCGGACGTGCAGGGCTCGGCCGAAGCGTTGACCGAATCCTTGACGGCGCTCAGTAATGTAGAAGTCCGTGTGGATGTCATCGCCAACGGCGTCGGCGGTATTAACGAGTCCGATGTCAACTTGGCAATGGCCTCACGGGCCTTTATCGTCGGCTTCAATGTGCGTGCTGATAACGCCGCGCGTCGTATCGTGGATGAAGAAGGGCTCGATCTCCGCTATTACAGTATTATTTACGATGTCATCGACGAAGTGCGCGCCGCCGTGACGGGCATGCTGGCACCCGAAATTCGCGAAACCATCGTCGGCGTGGCGGAAGTCCGAGACGTCTTCCGCTCTTCCAAGTTGGGCGCCATTGCGGGTTGCTTGGTGAACAGTGGTTCGGTGAAGCGGAACAACCCTATTCGCGTGCTGCGTAACAATGTCGTGATCTACGAAGGGGAGCTGGAATCGCTGCGCCGCTTCAAGGATGACGTGAACGAAGTCAGGGCCGGGACCGAATGCGGGATCGGCGTCAAGAATTATAATGATGTGAAGCCGGGTGACAACATCGAAGTGTATGAACGCACGATAGTGGCGAGAACTTGAGCGACAGGAATTGCGATGCCGCGTGAGTTCACCCGGAATGTGCGGATCGCGGAGGCCATTCAGCGAATTGCGGCCCCGCTCCTGATGATGATTGCACGGGAAAAGCGGCTCGGGATGGTGACGATTACGGATGTGGCGGTTGCCAGTGACCTGTCGGTGGCCACGATTTTCGTGAGCGTACTGGGTGCGGCGAACGAGGCTGACGCGATCACCGCGCTCAAGCTGCGGGTGCCGGAGATCCGAACCGCGGTTGCCCAGGATCTGCGCTTGAAGAAGGTCCCCTCGCTGAAGCTCGCGCATGATGGATCGAGCGCGCGGAGTGTGCGGATTGGCGAGCTACTCCGAGCGCCCAAGCCGCCAGTTTAATTGCCGATGCCAGCTGAACGAGCCAAGCGGTATTGGCGTGGTGTGAATGGTATCCTGCTCCTCGATAAGCCGACCGGTGTCAGCTCGAATCAGGCGCTCCAGATCGTACGCCGTGCGTTCAGCGCCGCAAAAGCGGGCCATACGGGTAATCTGGATGTGGCCGCGAGCGGCCTTTTGCCCTTGTGTTTCGGCGAAGCGACCAAAGTCTGCGGCTTTCTCCTGGACTCCGATAAGCGCTACCACACGTGGGTGAAGCTCGGGCAAACGACTACGACGGGAGATATCGAAGGGGAAATCACCGGGACGAGTGCGGTGCTCCCCGGCATTGCCGACATTGAAGCGGCACTGGCGCAATTACGGGGACCGTTGTTGCAGGTGCCGCCGATGTACTCGGCGCTCAAGCACGCCGGGCAACCGCTGTACAAGCTCGCGCGGCAGGGAATTGAAATTGAACGTAAGGCCCGACCGATCGAGATTTTTTCTCTCGACTTGGTGCAACACGTAGGGGACCAGTTGGCCCTCGACATCCGCTGCTCCAAAGGGACCTATATACGTTCGTTGGCCATCACCCTCGGTGAAATATTGGGGTGTGGCGCCCATCTATCGGCATTGCGCCGGTTAGAGGCGGGGCCATTTGATATCGGAAAGGCGTCACCCTTGCGCCTTTTCCAAGTGGAAGACTACGCGACGGCAGACTATGACGAGCTGCTCATCCCGATGGATGTGGCGCTGACGGGACTCCCGTCGGTGGCGTTGGAGCCCGCGGGGGTACTACGTTTTCGACAGGGGCAGCCGGTGCACTGTCCGGACTGCAAATCCGGTGCGGCGACGGTTAGAGTGTATGAGGGGCAGGGCTTATTTCTCGGAATTGGCGCCCTGAGTGAAGATGGAATTGTCCGGCCAAAGCGTCTGGTGAACTCCGGATTGACGGAGCAGACGTGAGAAACCCGATGATTTTCATATAAAAAGGTTGTGATAAAGGGGGGTGCGCGGGTAGAATGCGCGCCGCAATAACAGAGTACGTAGCTAGATTAGGAGCGCGTTAATGACTTTGAAGAGCGAACAGAAGCAGGAAATCCTGCAAGGTTATCAACGTGGGGCCAGTGACACGGGTTCCCCCGAAGTACAGGTCGCGCTCCTGTCGGCCCGGATTGAAGATCTTTCCGTGCATTTCAAATCGCATGCGCATGACAACCATTCCCGACAGGGTTTGCTGCGGATGGTTAATCGTCGTCGCAAATTGCTCGATTATCTGAAGACAAATCACAGCGATCGGTATCGTGAACTCATCGCACGTTTAGGTCTCCGAAAGTAATTGCTGTTCCGCTGTCCGCGGTCTCCACGCCTGATCCTTAAGCGAGGATCAGGCGCGCTTCTTATCACCTCATTTCGCAAGCGACGGTTAATCATCCATGACTTCTAATATCGTTACATTTCAGTACGGTGACCATCAGGTTCAACTCGAGACAGGCCGCATCGCCAGACAGGCGACCGCCGCAGTTCTGGTCACCATGGGACAGACGATCGTGCTGACCACCGTGGTGGGTGCCAAGACGGCGTCGCCCGGGCGGGACTTCTTCCCGCTGACGGTGGATTACCAAGAACGCACGTATGCCGCCGGCAAGATTCCGGGCGGGTTCTTCAAACGCGAAGGCAGACCAACCGAGAAAGAAACGTTGACCTGCCGTTTGATCGACCGTCCCATCCGCCCGTTGTTTCCTGAAGGCTTTACCAACGAAGTCCAGATCATCTGTACGGTGATGTCGCTTGATCCGCAGGTTGATCCGGATATCCCCGCACTGCTCGGCGCCTCCGCCGCACTCGCGCTCTCGGGTATGCCTTTCCAGGGACCTATTGGCGCCGCACGCGTGGGCTATCGCAATGGCGAATACCTGCTTAACCCCAGTTTTGCTGCGTTAGATGATTCCGAGCTTGATTTGGTCGTCGCCGGTACCGAAAGCTCGGTGTTGATGGTCGAATCAGAAGCGAAACAACTTTCTGAGGAAGTGATGTTGGGCGCTGTCATGTTTGGGCACACGCAAGCCCAGACCGCCATCAACGCCATCAAAGACCTCGTCGCGAAGGTCCAACCACAATCCTGGAACTGGCAGCCGGCGGGTGATCCCACCGAGTTGAACGCGTTGATCCGCGACCGTTATGGTGCGGCATTTGCCGAAGCCTACCTCATTATCGACAAGATGCAGCGTCGCGACCGTCTCTCCGCGCTGCGGAAGGAAGTCATTGCTGCGTTGACGACCGGTGAAAACCCAGTGGCCACGGAAGCTGTGGTGGGTACCGGCATCGAAGGGCTTGAGTACGATACGGTGCGCGGCAATATCCTTGCCGGTAAGCCCCGTATAGACGGTCGTGGCAAGGCAGACATTCGTAATATCGCGGTTGAAGTGGGTCTCCTACCGAGAACACACGGCTCCGCACTCTTCACCCGCGGGGAGACCCAAGCCATCGTCGTCGTGGCCCTGGGCACCGAGCGTGATTCACAGATCATCGATGCCATTGAAGGGGAGCGCCGCGAACCCTTTATGCTGCACTACAACTTCCCGCCGTTCTCCGTCGGCGAAGTCGGACGTGTCGGCTCGCCCAAGCGTCGTGAGATCGGGCACGGCCGTCTCGCCAAGCGGGGCGTTCAGGCTGTGATGCCAGACATGGCCAAGTTCCCATATTCGGTCCGTGTGGTCTCCGAGATCACCGAATCAAATGGTTCAAGTTCCATGGCCTCGGTGTGCGGTTCGAGCTTGGCTATGATGGACGCGGGTGTCCCGTTGACGGCGCCTGTCGCCGGTATCGCCATGGGCCTCATCAAGTCCGGTGACGCCTTTGTGGTGCTGTCCGATATCCTGGGTGATGAAGATCATCTCGGCGATATGGATTTCAAGGTCGCCGGTACCTCGAGTGGGGTGACCGCGCTGCAGATGGATATCAAGATCAACGGTATCACGCGCGAAATCATGGAAGTGGCCTTGACCCAGGCAAAGCAGGGTCGGCTGCACATTCTGGATTGCATGAATCAGGTGCTGAGTACACCTCGTATCGAGATGTCGGAATTCGCGCCCCGCATCATTACGATCAAGATTGACCCAGACAAAATCAGAGACGTCATCGGTAAAGGCGGCAGCGTCATCCGCCAGATCACGGAAGAAACCGGCACGACCATCGATATTACAGACGATGGCACCGTGAAAATCGCCTCGGTCGATTACGCCGCGGGCCAAGAAGCCAAGCGACGGGTGGAAGCGATTACGGCGGACGTTCTGGTCGGCGCCATTTACGAGGGACGCGTGCAAAAATTGATGGATTTCGGCGCCTTTGTAAACATTCTGCCGGGTAAAGATGGTCTCGTGCATATCTCGCAGATTTCTAATGAGCGCGTCGAGAATGTCAGCGACAAGCTCCGTGAGGGCGATACCGTCAAGGTTAAAGTCTTGGAAGTCGACAAGCAGGGCCGCATTCGGCTCAGCATGAAAGCGGTCGACGCGGCGGAGTAGGCGCGCCAGTCAGGTCCTAAATTGCCGGGTGATGTGGATTACCCGGCGCTCGGTGACTATCTGATCGACCGCCTGGTCGTGTTGAGCACGGGGTACCGCCGAGAGGAGCTCATCCTCTCGGCAAACGCCGATCCGAAATACGGTGGGATGGGCGGTAAGCCACCGATCGTAGAATCCTCCGCCATAACCGAGGCGATGCCCGTCTAGCGAAAATCGCAAGCCGGGCACAATCACGGTATCGATGGTGCCAGCATAGGGTTCAAGCGCCGGCGGCATCGGGATCCCCAAGGGACCCATGCACAAGGTTGACCAGTCGCCAAAGGGTACGGCGAACATCTCGGACGCATGAAGCCGTGGCACCAACACAGCGCGCCCCTGACGGTGCAGATGTTGGATGAGACGGCGGGTATCGATCTCCTGCTGCACCGAGATGAATACGAACACGCTTTCGGACAGCACAAGCTTCGGGTGCGCCGTTAACTGATGAAAGATAGCCCGATCCGACGCCTGCAGATCCGTGAGGGTGTGCTGGTCACGACCAGCCAATGCCGTGTGGCGCAGCGATCGTTTGCGGGTGGCAATGTCGTGAGGAAGCTGCACGCTGGGCTTTCAAATTTATGGGGGGCGACCGGCAAGCCTTTAACTACAGGCGGCGTTCCCCTTACAATGTGCCCCCCGCCAAGTGGCGCAGGGCTTAGTTTCCCGTATCGTACTCATAAAGGAAGGTTGCATATAGATGGTCACGATTAGACTCTCGCGCGGAGGCGCCAAGGCTCGGCCCTTCTATCACGTGGTGGTGACAGACAGCCGTAACAAGCGCGATGGCCGTTTTATTGAACGCCTCGGCTTTTTCAATCCAATCGCCGTCAAGCAAGACGTGCCATTCAGGATTGCCCGTGAACGTTATGAATACTGGATTTCGACTGGCGCACAGCCCTCCGATCGCGTTGCGAACCTCGTCAAACAGTTCAATAAGACTGCCGCAGTCGCCTAGCTATCCGGCAATTCCCCGTCGGTGGGGACTTGCCGATATCTTAAGTGCCGGCGATAAGCCTCATGTCCCTGCAGCCTGATCATCTGCTCCCCCCGGCCCAATCCACGGCTGCGGACGGGGAGCTGGCCATGATGGGGTACGTCTCTGGTGTCTTTGGCACCCGAGGTTGGCTGAAGATCCATTCCTACACGCGACCACGCAGTAACCTGCTCGATTATCCGGGCTGGCTGCTGGGCTCTTCTGCCGGGTGGAAAGCAGTCAAAATCCTCGAGTCCAAAAGTCAGGGGCCGTCGCTTCTGGTCTCGTTCGCGGGCATTGGGACCCGAGAGGAGGCCGAGCCTCTGGTGCGCCTCCAAATCGCTATCCCGCGTGCGAACTTGCCAGTATTACCGGCGCAACAGTACTACTGGTCGGACTTGCTCGGCCTTAATGTGGTCAATGTCGACGGCCATAACTTCGGGCGCGTGGTGCGTATGATGGAAGCCGGCGATCACGATGTGATGGTGTCGCGTGCCGATCGCGACTACCTGATCCCTTTCGTGCGCGAACGCTACGTCCTCAACGTGGATCTGGACACAGGCAAAATTCTGGTCGACTGGCATATCGACGATTGATGGCCCACGCTTTTACTGTCATCACGTTATTTCCGGAATTCGTTGAGGCGTTTGCGCAGGTCGGGCTTGCCCGCAAGGCTACTTCTCTTGGATTACTCCAACTTAACACGCTGAATCCCCGCGACTTCACCCACGACGCGAGACGGACGGTCGATGACGTGTCGTATGGGGGAGGGCCGGGGATGGTGATGCAGGTCGCGCCGCTTCGGGCGGCCATCCGTCAGGCGCGCGCCTCATTGCCCGAGGCCCACGTCATTTATCTGAGCCCGCAGGGGCGTCGCCTGGTCCAGGCGGATATGGCGGCGTTGCTGCAATGCCCGCAACTCGTGTTCGTGGCCGGTCGGTATGAAGGGATCGATGAGCGGGTGGTGATGCATGATGTCGACGCCGAGTGGTCGATTGGTGACTACGTGCTGTCCGGCGGCGAGTTACCCGCCATGGTATTGATGGACGGGCTCATTCGCCTTATCCCCGGGGTCATCGGCGCGCCCGAGTCGGCAATTGCCGAATCCTTTATGGATGGGCTGCTCGATTTTCCACACTATACGCGACCCGAAATCATCGATGGGCAGCCGGTGCCGCCGGTCCTGTTGAGTGGTAATCACCTGGCGATTGCGCGCTGGCGGCTGCGCGAAGCCGTTCGCCGAACCCTGGTCCGGCGGCCTGATTTGCTCGAACAAGCGAGTCACCCGGTGGAGATCGCGAAGATAATCCGCGAGATCACCACAGAAATATCACAAAAAACCGACGACCGGACTTAATCACGGCAGCTTTATCCGCTATAATTCCGTGCTTACCACGGGCTCAAACGCTGGAGTACCTTATGACCGATTTGATTCGCCAATTAGAAGCCGAGCTGACCGAGCGCAAACTTCCCGATTTCGCTCCGGGTGACACCATTGTCGTGCAGGTCAAAGTCGTCGAGGGAGCTCGCGAACGCCTTCAGGCTTTTGAAGGGGTCGTTATCGCAAAACGAAACCGTGGTGCGAATTCCTCGTTTACTGTGCGCAAGATATCGCATGGTGAGGGGGTTGAGCGCGTTTTCCCGACCTACAGCCCGATGGTGGCGGATGTCGTTGTGAAGCGTCGCGGCGCGGTGCGCCGGGCGAAGCTCTACTACATGCGTGATTTGAAAGGTAAGGCGGCGCGTATCAAGGAAAAAATTGCGTCCAGCAGACGGCAAGCCGGCTGAGGGATTAGCGAATCAAGGCACATCGCGCCGATGCGATGTGCCTGAAATAGGCCGCGCTTGCGCGTCGGCCTAATGCGCGAAACGTCGTGAGAGGTAGGCGGCGATATCGGCCGATTCATAGAGCCAACTGATCTGGTTAGGCTCGTCTTCGATTCTCAAGCAGGGAACCTGGGCTTTACCGCCACCCGCGCTCAACTCTTGCCGGCGTCCCGCATCGTGATCGATGTCCCGCATTTCCAGCGTCACGCCCAGATCGCGCATCGTCTGTCGGACCTTGGCGCAAAACCAGCAACTTTCCGAGTGATAGAGTGCCAAGCCTTTTGTAATATTCGTTTGTGTGGGTGAGTCTGTAGGGCTCATGTGCAGTTCCGCGATTTTTGATTAGGATTAAAGCCCCGCTAGGCTAACGTTAGGTTGGGATTCGGACAAGCAGATCGCGCACAGGATTTTGACATGATTCCAAAGGGAGAATCCGCGCCGGACATCCACCCGCTGGTGGGGCGTTTCCTCGACAGCCTGTGGGCGGAAGATGGCGTCAGCGACAATACCCTCGAGGCCTATCGCAACGATCTGGCGAAACTCAGCGTGTTTATCCGGCACGCTGGCGGCAGTCTTGAAACGACCTCCGAAGCCGAGCTGTTTTCTTTTCTCAGCGTAGAGAGCGTCCTATCGACACGAACGGCGGCGCGACGCCTTTCCGCGCTGCGTCGATTCTTCCGGTACCTCGTTCGCGAACGCATGATTGCCACCGATCCGACCCAACGGATCGCCAGTCCTCGGATAGGGCGCGCCCTACCGAAAGCGATGTCTGAAATCGAGGTTGAAGCCCTGCTCGCCGCACCCGATACCGAGACGCTGTTGGGGTTGCGAGACCGCACCATGCTTGAGCTACTCTACGCGACCGGTTTGCGGGTCTCTGAGCTGGTCGGTATTCTCGTGACACAAATTAACTTATCGCAGGGCGTGGTTCGCGTCATCGGCAAGGGCGATCGCGAACGCCTTGTGCCCGTCGGCGAGGAGGCGCATGGCTGGTTAATTCGGTTTTTCCAGCACGGGCGGCCCGAGTTGTTGCACGGACGCCCGGCTGAGCACGCTTTCCCGACCTACCGGGGTGCCGGCATGACGCGACAGGCGTTTTGGTACTTGATTAAACGATACGCCCGCAAGGCCGAGATCACCGCGATGCTGTCACCCCATACGCTCCGGCATGCGTTCGCGACCCACCTGCTGAATCACGGGGCCGATCTGCGCGTCGTTCAGATGTTGCTTGGGCACGCGGACATCTCAACAACCCAGATTTACACGCACGTGGCGCAGGCGCGCCTGAAGCAGCTCCACCAAACTCACCATCCACGTGGCTAGCGAATTAAAGCGTTGATGGCCCGGCGGGTTGGGCGGGAGGTACCACGGCAAGGACTTCGCTGAAGGTTGATTTGCCAGCGGCGACCTTGTGTGCACCCGCCAGTCGCAGTGGCCGCATGCCTTCGCGGATCGCCATCTCCCGCAATACCGACGTCTGCACGCCGGGACGAATCAAATGCGCGACGGATTCGCTCACGGTCATGATTTCGAACAGACCTTCGCGACCGCGGAAACCGGTGTTCCGGCATTCGTCACAACCCGTGGCGCGTGCCATCCGTTGCGGCGCCGTCAACGGATAGGCACCCACGAGTGCCTGCCACGCCCGGCGATCGAGCGCGGTGTCGGTTTTGCAGTGTGGGCACAGCACTCGGACGAGACGTTGGGCCATCGCGCCGAGCAAAGTGGCCCCAATCAGATAAGGCTCGACTCCGAGATCCATCAGTCGGGTAATCGCCGAGGGCGCATCATTGGTATGCAAGGTCGAGAGCACGAGATGTCCGGTTAGGGCCGCTTGTGTCGCCACTTCAGCCGTCTCCCGATCGCGGATTTCCCCGACCATGATTATGTCCGGATCTTGCCGTAATAAGGTCCTGACCCCTGCTGCAAAATCAAGTTCGATATTAGGCTGTACTTGCATCTGATTGAAGGAGGCTTCAACCATCTCGATCGGATCTTCAATCGTACAGATATTGATGGCCGGTCTTGCGATGGCCCTGAGCGCCGAATAAAGCGTCGTCGGTTTACCTGAGCCGGTGGGCCCGGTGACGAGAACTATCCCGTGGGGATGTCCGACGATTTGGTTCCAGGCGTCGATCTCGGCCGCTTCAAAGCCGAGCGCGGCAAAGGGCTGCTCAAGTTTCTCCGGATCGAAAATACGCATCACGAGTTTTTCGCCGAAAGCCGTCGGCATCGTGGATAAGCGCAGTTCGACTTCCTTGCCGAGCGTTGTTTTGGTCTTGAGACGGCCATCCTGCGGCCTGCGTTTATCGGCGACGTCCATGCGCCCGATCGATTTGATCCGACTTGTGATGGCCGAAATGATGGGCGTCGGCATCTGATTGACGAGGTGTAATACCCCATCAATTCGGAATTTCACATTGCCGTCCTCGCGCCTAGGTTCAAAGTGGATATCGCTGGCGCGCTGCTCAAACGCATATTGCAGTAACCAATCGACCAAATGGACGACGTGCCGATCGTTAGCGTCCGGCTCACCGATTTGGCCTAGCTGCGTGAGCTGCTCAAGATTTTCGATCCCGCTGGGGCGCTCCGCCGCCTTGCTGGCCGTTGCCTTGAAAATCGATCGACTGACGCCATAGAACTCGCGGAGATAACGGGTGATGTCTGTCGGGTTGGCGAGCACCCGATGGATACGACGCTTGATGATAGGGGCAATTTCCGCCTCCCACTCAATCACGAAGGGCTCGGCCGAGGCAATGGTGACGGCGTCGTCGCGCACTTCGATGGGGATAAAACCGAACCGGGTGGCGTAGGCTTGAGAGACCAAGCCCGTGATCGCTTCCACATCAATTTTCAGCGGATCAATCCGGACATAGGGCAAGCGTAAGCTCTCGGCCGTCAGGCGCGTCACGGTCTCCAGTGCGAGCAGATACGGCGGCACTGTGGCGCTGGGTACATTTTGTGCGGCGATTTGGACGAAAGGGTGCCGAGAATCATTGACGCGGATATTGGCGGCGATTTGCTGCGCTGTGCGCGGGCTCAGCACGCCGTTTGCGACCAGTAGTTCGAGCACTTCGGGCAATTCGAGACGCCGGTTGGCGGGGCGCGTTGGGCGGATCTCGAGCATCACAACTCTCTGCCTTCCAGGCGTCGAAAGCGACGCCGTTTTATTTTGCCATGGATTGTCGGCGGCGCAGGGTCAAGTTCGCCCCAGGGGCCTTGGGCTAGTAGCGCCCCTCAGCTCGGTTCAACACGCGTCAGGTGCAGTGTAACGGTCGCGGCCCGCGATCGTCGTCAAGCACCGCCCGAGGCACTACCGTCCGGGTAAAATTGCAACTAAATATCCGATTAGCGGTGGCGAGCGACGAGATGTCGACCTATAGGCCACGGGCTCGCCGTCCAGATGTCAATCACTGTCTCTGGCTGCCCAGACCACGACCGCCTACAATCTCGCCTGTCCCCTTATTTTATGGACACCGGAGCCCGTCGCATGCGTAAACCCTACTTGGCCGCTTTTTTCGGATTGCTAGCCGTCACCATGAGTGTCTCCGCGGACACCCATCTACAAGCTGATTTGGCGGCCAAGCTAAAAGCCGTTATGCCGGATGCCAAGATAACCAGCGTCAAGCCTGGACCTATTCCAGGCCTGTATGAAGTGATGCTGGGCGCCACGGTGCTCTATATGACGCAGGATGGCCGTTTCGCCGTCAGGGGAGACATCTTCGACTTGCGCAACAAGACCAATCTTACGGACGTGACGCGCGCGGTCGCCCGCGTGAGTGCTTTTGCCGGACAGCGGTCTAATGTCATCGAATTCGCGGCGACGAATGGTAAGCCGCAGCACACGCTTTATGTCTTTACCGACATCGATTGCGGCTATTGCCGGAAATTTCACCAGCAGGTCACGGAGCTGAATGCCGCCGGCATTTCGGTGCGCTATCTGTCATTCCCACGTACCGGTCTGAATACCGAATCCTACCGCAAGGCCGTGTCGGTCTGGTGTTCAGCCGATCCTAAGGCGGCGCTCACCGCCGCCAAAGCAGGACAGCCCCTGGTAAACAAGACCTGTGATAACCCGGTGGCGGCGCAGTACGAGTTGGGACAATCGATAGGCGTCCATGGTACCCCGGCCGTTTTCTCCGAGGACGGTGAAGAGCTCGGGGGTTACATTCCGGCGCCAGAACTCATCAAAATGCTGAAATCTGGCAATATTTGAAATATTTGCCCGCTTAGGGCGAAGCGGTTGGCGACGGGATGAGGGTTGCCACGGTCACTTTGCCGTGTTCATCCTGATACGCTATTTTCACCGGTAGATAACCGTACTCGGCAGCACACCACAGGGTAGTCTGTCGTTGCGTTCCGGCGCGGGCATACACAATCTTTTGCGCGATTACGGCACGATTTTGGATTGCCACCGTCTCTTCCCCCACACGCTGCAGGTGATAGCTACGCAGCTGCCGATCATCCGCAACCACATAGTCCAGTGCCGTCGTCGCGTGAGAGAGATCCCGCATCAAGGCTAACTGGTAGGACAGCTTGTCGAGCACCCGTCCACGGAAAATTAACGCGGTGCTCCCCGCCTTATCGCTGAAGAGTGCCTTGCCGTCGCGTCGGTCAAAACGTACCTTTTGGGATTTGTGTTTGCCGCCCGCGTGACGCAGGAAGGTATAGTCGAGCGGACGGACTTCGTTCGCATTGATTTCGCCTTCACTGATCTCCGCTTCGCCCGCATCGCGCAGGAGCGCCGCCAATCCAGTGGGCCGCAGATCCGAGGTGAATCGATAGTGCCCAGCAGGTGCCAAGGTGAGACGTCGCTCGAGTTGACCCACTTCTAGCCCGGCGGTGCGCACGGTATAAAGCGCGTGGAAACTCTGCAGCTCAGCCGCACAGACGCCGGTCAGCGGCATCCCACCGACGGCGAGTAAACAGCCCCAGGCGCGTAAGACAGTCGCGAACGGGAAAAACAAACGCATATGTTAAGATTCCACTCCGGTCACTGCCGCGCGTGACCCCGCACTGGGGCACCTCTAAGGTTAACGCGGTCAGGCACGTACCGATCCGATTATAACCAGATCCAGCGCATGACTAGCCTTCTTGAAAATACCCTGTCTGCTTCCGTCATCGTGGTCGGTGACATCATGCTCGACCGCTACTGGCGCGGGCTTGCGACGCGCATGTCGCCTGAGGCGCCGGTACCCATCGTGCGGGTGGTGGGCGATGAGCCGCGTGTCGGGGGGGCGGCGAACGTGGCGGCCAATGCGGCGGCGCTGGGCGCAACCGTCTCGCTGATAGGGATCACGGGTGACGATGCGGATGCCCACGTGCTGGAAGCGCTGTGCCATGATCACGGCTTGAACACGCATTTTATTCGCTGCCCGCAAATCCCAACAACCGTCAAACTTCGGGTGCTCGCCCAGCACCAGCAATTGATTCGGATGGATTTTGAGGCGACACCGCCAGCGGCGCTGGAAGGGGCGGTGCATGCTGCCTTACTGGCCTGTCTCAAGGACGCGCGGGTGGTGGTTTTCTCCGACTACGCCAAAGGAGCATTGAGCAACGTCTCGACGCTTATCGCGAGCGCTAAACAGGCGGACAAAATCGTCATTGTCGATCCGAAGGGGACCGACTTTGCGCGCTATCGTGGGGCAGACTTGTTGACGCCAAATCTGAGTGAGTTCGAGGCAGTCGTCGGCAAGTGTGAAGACGACGCGGCGATCGTTAAAGGTGCTGAAGCCCTGTGCCGTGAACATGCGTTGGGCGCCGTCTTGGTGACCCGGGGTGAGCACGGCATGACCTTGGTAGCGGCGTCCGGGCGTGTCACCCATCTCGCGACACGCGCGCGCGACGTGTTCGATGTCACGGGCGCGGGCGATACGGTTTGCGCGGCGTTAGCCTGGTCTCTCGCTGAAGGCATCGCGCTTGAGCGGGCGGTTGATTTCGCGAATACCGCCGCCGGTATCGCCGTTGGGAAAGTAGGGACGGCGATTGTGACGGCGGCAGAGATGCATGCATTGACGGCGCGTCCTGCGGTGTGCGCCGGCGCCGAGGTCCTGACTCTTCCTGAGCTGTTGGAGGCGGTGAAGACGGCCAAACACAAGGGCCTGCGGATCGTGCTGACCAATGGTTGTTTTGATGTGCTACATGCTGGCCATGTCCGCTATTTGGAAGCCGCGGCAGCCCTCGGCGAGCGTCTCGTCATTGCGGTTAATTCGGATGCGTCCGTGCAACGCATCAAGGGATCGGGGCGACCCGTCAATGGACTCGCGGCGCGTGTCGAGGTGCTCTCCCGGTTGCGCGGGGTGGACTGGATCGTCACCTTTGATACCGATACGCCGCAGCAGCTTATTGCCGCGGTGCTACCGGACGTGTTGGTGAAGGGCGGCGATTATGATGTCACTACTATCGCCGGGGCGGCTGAGGTCATAGCCGCGGGCGGCCGTGTCCTAGCCTTACCCTTTCATGCCGGGTTCTCGAGTACCGGCATTATCGATAAACTCGCGCGGCCTAAGGAGGATGCACTGTGATAGTCGTGACCGGGGGAGCTGGGTTCATCGGCAGCAATCTTGTCCACGCACTTAATGCACGCGGGCGGCACGATATTCTGGTGGTCGATGATTTCACGGATGGCCACAAATTCCAGAACCTGGCGGATACCCAGATCATCGATTATCTGGATTACCAGGATTTTCGTGGCGTGGTCCAGAGCTCAGCGGCGTGGTTGAAATCGATCGAGATCATCTATCACCTGGGCGCGTGCTCCGATACCACCGAGTGGGATGGCCGTTACATGCTGGATACGAATTTCAGCTATTCAAAGGCCGTCCTTAACGGCTGTGAAGCTTTGCAGATCCCGCTGGTTTACGCGTCGAGTGCGGCCGTTTATGGCGCGCACGCGCACTGCATCGAGACGCCTGAATTTGAGCAGCCGCTCAATGTGTACGGTTATTCAAAACTGCTTTTCGATCAGCATGTCCGACATCGTGCGGGCGCGTTGCGCATTCCCGTGACAGGCCTGCGTTACTTTAACGTCTATGGTCCGCGTGAACAGCATAAGGGCCGGATGGCAAGTGTGGTGTACCACTTCAATCAACAGCTCAAGGAGACCGGGACCGTGCGTTTGTTCGGCGCTTCCCATGGGGTTTCAGCCGGCGAGCAATGTCGAGATTTTGTGAGCGTTGAGGATGTGGTCGCGGTGACCTTGTGGTGCGGCACGCTCTCGGCTGGGGTCCGAATCTTGAACTGTGGCACTGGGAAGATGGCGACCTTTAACGAAGTTGCACGCGAGATCATCACCTGGCACGGCACCGGGACGGTCGACTATATTCCTTTCCCGAATGACTTGTTGGGTGCCTATCAGAACCGGACCTGTGCCGATCTGGGCGCCTTGCGTGGCGCGGGTTATCCGGATGAATGTCAGGGCATTGAATCCGGGATTGCGCGTTATCTCGCTTGGCTGAACTGTGGACACCCGGCGTAGCGCCAGGGGTTGGCCACGCATGTCCGCGAGCGCCGATGAACGTATTGTGAGGGTGGTCAAAACTGTTACTGGTGTCATGCGATGAGGCTTCTCTATCGCGTGCTATACCTCGGGTTTCTACCTCTGCTTTTGCTGCGGTTGTTCTGGCGAGGACGCTCGAATCCGGCCTATCGACATCGTTGGCAGGAGCGCTTCGGATACTACGCACGAGGCTCATTCGGCTTGCGCCCAATCTGGATCCACGCCGTCTCGGTCGGCGAGGTTGCGGCGGCGGTGCCGCTGGTCAAGGGATTGCGCGAACGCTATCCGGATTATCCCGTGCTGTTCACGACCACGACGCCGACGGGTTGTGACGCGGTGACGCGCCAGTTCGGCCAAAGCGTTAGTCATGCCTATTTCCCCTATGATTTGGCATTCATTGTGAGGCGCTTTTTAGCGCATTTTCAGCCGCGTCTGCTGCTGCTGATGGAGACGGAGCTGTGGCCTAATGTCATCGAAGGCTGTCAACAAGCAGGCGTTGCGGTATTGCTGGTGAATGGCCGGCTCTCGGCGGGATCGGCCCGGCGATATCGCTGGATACAGCCCTTGATGAGACAAATGCTCGAGGCATTGACGCATGCTGCGATGCAGAGCCAGGCAGATGCCGATCGACTGTGTGATCTGGGCGCTCGCCCAGCGCGGGTCTCGGTGACTGGCAGCCTCAAATTTGATATCCAAATTGCCCCCAGCGTCTACGAAGAGGCCGCCGCCCTGCGTCGACGGTTAGGTGTGAACCGGCCGATTTGGATGGCGGCGAGTACGCGTCCAGGGGAGGAGGGCCTACTGTTGGAAGCGGCCGCGCAGGTTAGAGCGCGTTTTCCATCCTTGCTGCTGATCCTCTCGCCCCGACATCCTGAGCGCTTCGTTGAAGTCCTTGATCTGTGCACTCGTGCCGGGTTGAAAGTTCAGCGTCGCAGTGCAGATCTGCGATGCGAGGCGGACACCACCGTGTTCTTACTGGACAGCATGGGCGAATTGACGCGTTTTTACGCCACCTGCGATATCGCCTTCGTGGGCGGAAGTCTCGTTCCGCTTGGTGGCCACAACGTCCTCGAACCGGCGGCACTCGGGATCCCCATTGTCGTGGGGCCGCATATGTTCAACTTTCTGGAGATTACGCATAAGTTGGCGGCAGGCGGGGCATTGCAGAGCGCC
The DNA here is from genome assembly GCA_903825645.1 of uncultured Pseudomonadota bacterium. GTDB lineage: Bacteria > Pseudomonadota > Gammaproteobacteria > CAIKBL01. The sequence goes on from CAIKBL010000083.1 coordinate 55,626, forward strand.
CCCGATGTGGCAGGCGTCAGTGCAATCGTGAATGCTTGGTTTGCCGATAGCGATGCGCGGGATGATACCGGTCGGCGAGGTCGTCTCATTGTGGAGGCGAATCGCGGTGCGACGCACCGTATTTTGACCCGGGTCGACGACGCCCTTCGCTGACGCAGAGCAGCACATCGAGATCGCCGTGTACGGCGCGGGCGCAGTAAGCCCTATCGCAGGCAGGCGAGTAGTGTCTTGAACTGAGGATGTTGCGCGTCGCTCAACCACTCAAATACGAGGGATTCCGCACTGGTGATTTTCACGCCGGCTTGCTCCAAACGTCTCAGGGCATTCACGCGGTTGGCGTGTGCTCTTGAGGAAACGGCATCTTCGACCACAAAGACTTCGAAATCGAGCGCGAACAGATCGAGAGCAGTTTGCAGCACGCAGACGTGGGTTTCCATGCCCACGAGAATGAGCTGCCGCCGATCAGGATGTTGGCTTACGGTCTCGAGAAAAGCCGGTAGCGCGGCGCAACTGAACGTGGTTTTAATCAAGGGGCGCGTTGCAGTTGGCAGGACGGCGCTAAGACGGGCGTGTGTCGGGCCGAGACCTTGCGGATATTGCTCAGTCAGCAAGAGGGGAATTTCAAGCAGCCCGGCCGCGCGCACCAACAACGTGGTGTGGTTCAATACTTGTTCAAGCCGATCTGCGGGCATCGCCTCACAGAGCTGATGTTGGACGTCGACAACGACAAGTTGGCTGAGCGTGCGATCACATTTTCCCTTAGCGAAGTTCATGCCCATGCGGTCCTGTACCTGTACAGCGGAGGAACGAGAAAAATTGCGATGCTTATCGGCGCAGGGTGTTTTGAGAGGCTTTGGCCTTTTCCGCTGGTGCGGCGCTCAGCAATTTGTTGGCCGCAGCCATATCCGCCGGGGCGAGGGTGCCCGCCGCTTTTTTTAGACGCAACCGGTCTAAGATATAGTCATAGCGGGCGTGCGCGTAATCGCGACGTGCCTGAGATAGGGCACGCTCGGACACGACGACATCGACCATGGTGCGCGTGCCTATTTCACTGCCGGCGACGGTGGCATCCAGGGCCGTTTGGGAGGAGACCACGGCCTGTCCCAAGGCTTTGACAGAGCTGATTCGGGAGACTATCCCTAAAAATGCCTCTCGCGTTGCACGATATACCGCGCGGCGGGCCTGCTCTAGGCGATCGATTGCTGCCGAATGCTCGTGCCGTGCCTGGCGGGTTTTCGATAACACGCTCCCGCCCGCATAGAGGGGAACATTGAGTCGCAGACCGATTTGGCCACCCTCCGTCACGTCGCCCAGCCGTCCACCCAGCGCGCTTTTTCCCTCGCTGCCGGTGATGTCGAGCGTAGGGTAGTTGCCTTCCGCAGACTGTGCGCCAATTTCTTCCATGGCGATTTCGGTCGCGATTTGTGCGACGCCGATGTCGAGATTTTGCGCTAGCGCCGTATCGGTCCAGTTCTCGATGCTATCGGGCACCGGACGCGCCAGATGCAGATCAGCCCCCAGGAGCATCAAGCTTTGGGGATAGCTCCCGGTGACCTCGCGAAGTGCTTCGCGGGTGTTTTCGAGGGTATTAATGGCGGAGATTTCCTCGGCGAGCGCGCGGTCATAGCCGGCCTGCGCCTCCTCGACGTCGGTAATGGCAATGACACCGACATCAAACCGCGTTTTGGCCTCATTGAGTTGACTGGCCAGCGACGCTTTTTCTGCGCGCGCGAAGGAAAGATCGTCCAGCGCAGCCAATACATCGAAATAGCGCTCGGCAACCCGGAGCATCAGGGCCTGATGGGCAGCGTCTAGTTGTGTCTGGGCTTGTTGCAGTCGCTTGTTAGCCTGCTCAAGTCGGATTTTTCGGTCGGCGTGGTAGACCGGTTGGACAATATTCAGGCTGTAATCGTAATTCCGAAAACCCGTGTCACCGGTGTTGCTGAAGCCACTGCCGGTACTGATCCGCTGACTGTTGTAGCTAATGCCGCTGGTTAAGTCCAAATGGGGCAACCATAACAGCGCCTGCGCCTGCGGGATCCCCTCCGCGACGGCCAAGGCGGTGGCCTGGGCTTCCTGATAGACAGGATCGGATGCTTCCGCTAGTTTCAAGGCGTCCAAGAGACTCGCGCTGAAGGCGCTAACCTGCACGAGCGCCAGCGTTAATCCGGCGCAGTAAGCAAACATCCTGCGGGACAGGCCGGGGGAATGTTTTTTGGTGAACAGCAAATCGAGCTCCGGGGTCTAAAAGCGGCTACCGTTCCAGCCCAGATAGACGGGGATGTGGGCGATAAGCGACATCGTCTGTCGAGGGCTTGTGGGTCAATATTGTGGCATGGCAGGTTCTACCTCGCAGGCCCATCGATGGATCCCCCCACTCAGGTTCAGCACACGCTCGAATCCGCATCCACGTAGGAAGTCAGCCGCATAGTGGCTGCGCATGCCATGGTGACAAACCATGACGGTCAGCGCAGTCGGTGACAACTCGGCGTACCGCGCGGGCAGCGTGTCGAGCGGGATGAGTTGGGAACCCTCAATATGGCAGTGTGCATATTCCCAGGGTTCGCGCACATCGACAATCACGATAGGCTCGTTCGAACGCAAGGCCTGCAATTTTGCGGGTACGATTTCCGTCATCTGTTTAAAACTCGAATTTGGGCTTAAGCGCGGCCCCGATTAAGGGCTCCAGCTCAAATTCAAAGAGCGCGGTGGCCGGGAAGACATCGTCCGCTTCGCGCGTGATGATCGTCGCTTCCATGACCGGCCCCGTGCCGATGACGATGAAGAGTCGTCCCCCCAAAGCAAGCTGCCTTTCGATCAAGGGTCTGCGCGCGGGGGAGGAGGCTGTGATGGCGATGAGATCATAAGGTTGGGCAGAGGGCCATCCTTCCAATCCGTCACCAACCACGCATTCGACATTCGTCACCGCCGCGAGGCGGAGTCGGCGGGCGGCATCAGCCACGAATTCAGCATGCCGTTCGACGCTGAGGACTTCCTTGGCGAGATGGCCGAGCAGCGCTGCTAGATAGCCGCTACCGGTGCCGATTTCGAGCACACGTTCATGCTTTTGGGGGTTCAGGGCCTGTAGGAGTCGGCCTTCCAATTTGGGTGGGAACATCGACTGCCCCTTGCCCAGCGGAATGCGAATGTCCGAGAAAGCTAAAAGTCTGTAGGCCTCGGGGACGAACTGCTCACGGGGCACCGCCATCATGGCGTCGAGTACCGCCGGATCGAGGACCTCCCACGGCCGGACCTGTTGTTCGACCATATTGAAGCGAGCCTGATTGACATCCATCGTCGGTATCCTCAAAACATCGGTGAGCGCGGCCATCTCGGTTTTTCGCAAGCGACCTGGAGGTCGATCTGCGCGCCGAAAGGCTTTGAATGTAGTGGATTATATACGTTATAGTCGCACTGACGACAGCAGCTAGGGGTGCTCCTCGACTGATATTTGCCCGAGAGTCGAGCGAGCTGAGACACACCCTTTGAACCTGACCCGGATCATGCCGGCGTAGGGAAGCAAGCGCCCTGATGAAGGATATTCAGGTCACCGGGCTTTCCAGTCGGTAATCTGTTCCCCCCTATCCGCAATGAGGAGACGCGATGAACGCCTTACCAGACAAAATCCTGCACGAGTCCGCCGCGCTTGATAGCCAGATCACGACGCCGTTTCCGCAGTCCCGGAAGATTTTCGTCGAGGGCAGTCAGCCCGACATTCAGGTTCCGATGCGTGAAGTCACCCAAGCGGTTACGCAGGGGCGCCTAGGCACGGAGCAAAATCCGACGCTGGCATTTTACGATACGTCGGGTCCCTATACGGATCCCAACAGTGTCATTGATGTGCGAAAAGGCTTGGCGCCGCTGCGTGCGGCCTGGATTGAAGCGCGCGGTGATACGGTTGCGCTGACATCGCCGAGCTCCCATGCCACACTCAAGCACGCAAATGACCCGAAGACCGCACATCTGCGGTTCTCGTTTCAAAGACCCGTGCGTAAGGCGCGGGACGGTCTCAATGTCACCCAGATGCACTACGCGCGTCGCGGCATCATCACTCCGGAAATGGAATTCGTGGCCATCCGGGAAGGTCAGCGACTTGAAGCGTTGGTGAGTCGCCATCCCAAGCTGGGCGTCAGCCACCCGGGACATCACTTCGGTGCGGCCATTCCCGCCCGTATCACGCCCGAGTTTGTTCGTGATGAAATCGCGCGCGGGCGTGCCATTATTCCCAACAATATCAATCATCCTGAGTCCGAACCGATGATCATCGGGCGGAACTTTTTGGTCAAAATTAACGCGAATATTGGAAATTCAGCCGTGAGCTCCTCAATCGAGGAGGAAATCGAGAAAATGGCGTGGTCGACCCGTTGGGGTGCAGACACGGTGATGGATCTGTCGACAGGCCGCTTCATTCACGAAACACGCGAATGGATTATCCGAAACTCACCCGTGCCCATCGGGACCGTGCCCATCTATCAGGCGCTCGAAAAGGTGGATGGCAAGGCCGAGGAGCTGACCTGGGAAATATTTCGGGACACGCTGATCGAGCAGGCAGAGCAGGGTGTTGACTACTTCACGATTCATGCTGGTGTGCGGCTGCCCTACATTCCCCTGACGGCCAAGCGCGTGACAGGCATCGTTTCCCGCGGCGGCTCGATTCTGGCGAAATGGTGCCTCTCGCATCACAAGGAAAACTTCCTCTATACCCACTTTGAAGATATCTGCGAGATCATGCGCGCCTATGACGTCGCTTTTTCGCTCGGTGATGGCCTCCGCCCGGGCTGCATTGCAGATGCCAACGACGAGGCTCAGTTTGCCGAGCTCGAGACGCTGGGCGAGTTGACCAAAATCGCCTGGCAGCAGGATGTGCAGGTGATGATCGAAGGCCCGGGACATGTCCCGATGCAGCTCATCAAAGAAAACATGGACAAGCAACTGGAAGTCTGCGGGGAGGCGCCTTTTTATACGCTTGGACCGCTGACGACAGACATCTCGCCTGGTTATGATCATATTTCTTCCGCGATTGGCGCGGCGATGATCGGCTGGTACGGCACAGCCATGCTTTGTTATGTCACGCCGAAAGAACATCTCGGTTTGCCTAATAAGGATGATGTCCGTGAAGGGATCATCGCCTACAAGATTGCGGCCCATGCGGCTGATTTGGCCAAAGGGCATCCGGGCGCGCAGGTTCGAGATAATGCGTTATCCAAGGCTCGCTTTGAGTTTCGCTGGGAAGATCAGTTTAATTTAAGCTTGGATCCGGAACGCGCGCTCGCTTTCCACGATGAAACGCTGCCGAAGGAAGGCCACAAGTTAGCGCATTTTTGCTCTATGTGTGGGCCCCATTTTTGTTCGATGAAGATTACGCAAGATGTGCGTGATTATGCGGAGGCGAATCAAATTGGCAACACGGAGCACGCGCTGGAAGCCGGCATGGCGGAGAAAGCTCGTGAATTTGTGGCGAGCGGGGCGGAGATCTACCATCAGGAGTGAGCGTGACGCCTCGATCCGGATGTCTGTGGCAGGCCGGATCTTCATTGCGCTGACCGTGATTTTTTGCTTGAACGGCCCTCGCAGCTGCTTGGCGCAGACGGGGTTTCCGGGACTAGATACGTTACTCGCCGGGACGCAGCGTAGTGCCGAACATCGGGCGCGCGATCAATATAGACACCCCGGGGAAACGCTCGATTTCTTCGGTCTCCTGCCGTCGATGACGGTGATTGAAATCTTGCCAGGCGCTGACGGGTGGTACACGGAAATCCTCGCACCCTTACTTCGCGCGCAAGGCAAGCTTATTACCGTCACCCAGCCACGAGATCCGGATCAGGCGTATTTCCGTCAAACGTTCGATACTTTCAACGCGAAGCTGGACGCTGCACCTGACGTCTACGATAAGGTTGAGAGGCGAATCCTCGGCGAGGCGCTTGGCTCCCGGGATTCGGCGGATATGGTCCTGGCGATGCGCACGACCCATAACTGGATCGGTAATGGCGAGTTGGATGCGCGTTATAAAGCAATTTTAGCGGTCTTGAAGCCCGGCGGCATATTGGGGATCGAGCAGCACCGCGGCGCCGATGATGGAGATCCGGTGATCACGGCGCGCTCAGGCTATGTATCGGAGCGATTTCTGATTGTGCATCTCGAATCGCTGGGTTTCCGCTTCATGAAAAAATCTGAGATTAATGCAAACCCGCGCGACACCAAGGATTATCCCCGTGGTGTGTGGGCGCTGCCGCCAGGGCTTGCGCTGGGCGCGCAAGATCGCGCTAAATATCTTGCGATTGGTGAGTCGGATCGCATGACGTTAAAATTTATCAAACCCGGTCCATAGCGCTACGCGGTCTGCTCGGGATAGTGCGGGCCCGCGACGAGCAGGGCAATCGCCTCGGCGATGGCGTCCGCAGGACTCAAGGTCGAGCGGCTTGCATGCGTCGCAATCAGGCGGCGCCACTCCCGGGCGCCCGGCTCCCCCTGCCGTAACCCGTTCCAATGTCGCGTCATGTGACGTAGGTCGGTACCCTTTGCCGCTTCTTCGATGAGATAGGGCGTAATAGTCTGGAGCAACGTCAGATTGTCTACAGGCAACTCGGTCGCCCCGAACAAGGCGCGGTCGGCTTCCCTGAGCAGGCTGAGCTGCGCGTAAGCGGCGCGGCCGAGCATCACCCCATCGACGTGTTCCAGATGCGAGCGCGCCTCCTGTAGGGAGTTTATTCCGCCATTAATAACCACCGTGAGCGAAGGGAAGGCCTTTTTGATGGCGTAAACCCGCGCATAATCGAGTGGAGGAATGTCGCGGTTCTCTCGCGGCGAGAAATTGAGCAATGCCTTCCGGGCGTGCAGCACAAGTACCTTGCAGCCGGTGGACGCGAGCAAGCCGACTAGGTGCACCAAGTGTTCGTAGCTATCGCAATCGTCGACCCCGAGACGCGTTTTTACGGTGACGGGAACCTGAACAGCGCGCTGCATTTCAGCAACGCACGTGGCGACCAATTCCGGCTCGGCGATGAGGCAGGCGCCGAAGCGACCGGACTGGACCCGATCACTTGGGCAGCCAACGTTGAGATTGATCTCACAGTAGCCCGCGTCCTCGCCCATCCGCGCGGCTGCTGCGAGCTCCTTCGGCACACTGCCGCCCAACTGCAGGGCAACGGGATATTCTTGTGGCGAATGGGCGAGCAGGCGTTTGTGATCTCCGCGCAGGAGCGCCGTGGCGACGACCATCTCGGTGTAAAGGTGGCTGTGACGGGATAAACGTCGCGCAAGGTAACGAAAATGTCGGTCCGTGTACTGCATCATTGGCGCGACACAGAAGCGCCAAGGATTTTTTTTTTCAAAATAATTATTCAAAATTTAAAATGTCGAGTGCTATTTCGTGGGCGCGGTCATGGCGCTATTCGTTATCTTTGAGGACTATTTCGTTGCGAGCCCGTTAGCAGAATCCATCTTAGGCGCTGATCGCAAGACCAGATCTCCAACGTGAGAGGACGGGCGAGTAGAGTCGAGGCATAATTGAATCATCGATAAAGCAATATAGCTAGTTCAAGCCATGAGCCCGACAGTTTTCCGAGAGCGCGGGTATCGATTTTATGTTTTCTCTCGAGAAGAACCGCGAGTACATATCCATGTCATGTCGGGGCAGGGCGAAGCCAAGTACTGGCTTGAACCTCTGTGAAACTGGCAAAGAATTACAAGCTGTCCGAGACCGAACCAAGAGAAATCGAACAAATAATTAAGGCGCACGTTGATGAGTTCAAGACAGCTTGGGACGCCCACTTCGGTGGTTGAAGTCACGAATGTTTCGGGCCACGGGTTCTGGCTGCTGGCCCGAGATGAAGAGTTGTTTCTCTCCTTTGAAGATTTTCCTTGGTTTCAGCATGCACCAAGCGGGAAAGTCGTTCACGTCATCGAACCTGCCCCGGGCCACTATTATTGGCCCGAACTTGATATCGATCTTGGTCTGGAAACTATCCGGCATCCTGATCGGTATCCTCTAAAAGTGAAGTGATGCCTAAATACCGCGATCAAGTGGACGGGCCGAGAAACGCCATCCCCGCTTGTGAGCGCCGCGGTGGGTTGCTGGGGCCAGACATGGGCACTGGCCTCCGATGGGCGACGTCAGTCTGCGTAATTCAAGTAGCGAAGGCGCGCTTCTTTTCGAGATCGGCCCGCGCGGTTAGACAACAGCCTGAACAGGCAATCGTCGAACACTTACGCCAAAACTCAGATGCTTCAAAGACACCCGTCGCAAATGAGGCACGTCGCACGCGCAGACTGCCGCGGGGCTCCTACGTTTTCGAATAGGTTGCAAGGTCCCGAATAAACCGAGGGATTTGAACCGCGTTTCAAAGCATTATGAGGGCAATGCAGAGGCGTCAAGGCGAGAGCTTCGAGGAGCGTGCAGCAAAGCAGGGAGACTAACGGGACCTTCGATTATCCGATGATCCTGACGCAGTGGCTGTCGATATTGAACTAGACCGAGCATGGCGTGCTTAGACGCTGGTCGCGCGCCCAAAACGCGATTCCCAGCGCGCATTAGGCCGCGATGCAAGCTGCGCGAACGCGCTGAAGCGCGCTGCCGCGAGATTTAGTTCCCGGTACCGGCGAGTTTGGGTTCGACCGTCTGGGTGGGCGCACCGGCTTTCTTCCAAGCACCAAAGCCACCCTCGATGTGGCATACCGGGGTGAGCCCCATGTCCTGCGCGGTTTTGGCGGCGAAGGCCGAACGGACGCCGCCGGCGCAGAAAAATACGAACTTATTTCCGGAGGCAAAGAATTCCTTGTGATAGGGGCTGCCCGGATCAATCCAGAACTCGAGCATGCCGCGGGTGACATTGATCGCATCCGGAACGCCGCCATCACGCCAGATTTCCCGTGGGTCGCGTAAATCGATGAACGTGATCCCCTCCGCCCCGAGCAGTGCCTTGGCTTGGTCGACCTTGATAGTTTCAATTTCGCCCATCGCTTCCGCAAACATTTGTTTGACGCTTTTTTTGATTTCCAGCGGCATATTCCCACTCCTGATAAAAAGAATCTGAGCGCCCTGACCGTTAATGCGGCTGGAGGCGTCTGAACACTGTATCTCCTCGCCAGCTTCGGAGCCAGCATCCGGCGGAAAATTATCACAACATAAGCCTATACTGGACTGGTCATTTTTGCTTTTTCGAGGAGGTGTCTGTGTTGATCCGGTTTCGGAGTCCGCATGCCGCTGAATTTTTGATGTTCGGCGAGGTTGCCCTAGGTCTCATCCGGTCCATGGGCGCCAGCGGCGACATCCCTGGCGCGATTATGGCGAGCGACATTCCGGTGGCGCTCGTAGGCATCCAGAAGCTATTGATGGCGGCGCAAGCCGATGCGGTCTCCAACGCGGCTGATGATGAAACTGAGCCGCCGGTCAGTCTGGCGCGGCGCGCACTTCCCCTGATTAAGATGCTTGAGGCGGCGGTCGCGGGAGATTCCTATGTGATGTGGGAGCTTTGATTGAATATTTTTGAATATCCGGATTTTGTGCCGGTTTGATCGTCTTACAAACAATTCAATCGCGCACAACATGAAGCCCTCTCCGGCCCTGTAAAAAACCGAGTCGCTATCCGCACGGTGGTTGAGCGTCGTCCTGCCTGCAACGGGCGGGTTTTCGGTGCTGTGTCGCACGGTGATGACGATCAGGTTATGACGGGTCAAATAACGGGGGTAGTTAAACGTTTCAGGAGCCAGTCAGGAAAGGACTGCCATGGCATGGCGGTGTGACCATTCGGCAATGCCCGTTGAATGACCGTCCGGCAAACAAGGATCCCCTGCTGACTTGCCTCGACACCCGCCACGGCAAGAAATCGATGGGACGGTTCGACATGACCCGCGCCAGGGGGGGCAGTCAACTTGATTTCTACCGGCCTTAATCGGCCATCTATCACGATCAGCAGATCCACTTCGAGCCCATCGTGGGATCGCCGGAAGTACATGTCGGGTTTTCGCCCCAGCGACATGAAAGCCTTCACAGCCTCAGTGACGACCCCGCATTCCAACAGGGGTCCACCCATCGGGCCCGCGAGTGCTGAGGCCGCATCCGGCTGACGTGTCAGCAAGTTGACGAGGGCGGCATCATAGAAATAGAACTTGGGCGTTTTCACCGCGCGTTTGCCATAGTTGCGGCACCAAGATGGCAGGCAATGCGCCACGTAAGATGCCTCGAGAACCCCGCCGAGGACTTCACGGTGGGTTGTGTGATCCTCAGTTCGCGCGATAGATCTGCCGGGTGAAATGCCTGGCTATGAGGAGTGGCCGCCAAATTGAGAAACTGATTGAATACCCTGAGGTCTGAGATATTAAGAATTTGCCGGACATCACGCTCAAGGTCGGTCGCGACATGGCTTCGCAGCCAAAGATCGCGCCGGTCTGGATCCATCGCGTGAATCGCTAGAGAAAACCCGCAGGATCAACAGCAGCAAGGTGGCGTCCGAGCGGATCGTCAAAAGTGACGTAGTCGGCCTGTTCTCCGGCTTCGTGTCGAAGGAACGTGGTTTTGCCCGACTGCCGTGGGCCAGTTAAGA
>CAIKBL010000084.1 GCA_903825645.1 uncultured Pseudomonadota bacterium
CGATAGATCCGTCGCTCGGAATACCGGTGCTGTGAGCGCACCCGATCCACCGCCTAGCGCCGTCGCGTTGGGCTTAATATTTTGCCTCGGCGACTTCCTTCAGGATGATCTTGTCGATGGTGAGTTCCGCCACTGCTTTCTTTGACAACGTCCCATGCCGAGATCTGCCCGTCTCGCCGGGCCACTCGATGCTGGTGGACGGCACTTTGCTTCTGGCCAAGAACTTGGTCAATGGCATCACCATCACGCAGGGCTGGACGCCGGAGCAGGTCGAGTACTATCAGCTCGACTTGGGTGCCCACGACTGTGTCTTGGCGGAGGGCGCCTGGTCGGAGACCTTTGCGGATGCCGGCACGCTTCGGGATGAATTCCACAACGTGGCGGACTTCGTTGCACGCTTCCCGAACGTCCGCGCGCCGGATGCGATTGCGCTGTGCGCGCCGCGTCCGGAGCAGGGCGAAGCGTTGGCTCAGGGTCTAAATCCGGTTCTCGCGCGAGCAGGCATCAAGACGACGGGCAAGCTGCGTGGTCATGGGGAAAAGGTGCACGGCGGGTTCAAGCTGGAGGGCTGGGCGCAGGATCTGGCGAACCCGGACTTCCCGGTTTTATTGGAAGTGCTGCATGACGGGATGCTCTTGGGTGAAGTGCTCGCTTGCGACTATCGGCCGGACTTGCAAAAAGCGGGCATTGGTCGCGGTTACCATGCGTTCACCTTCATCTCATCCATCCGCCTGACGGCCGATATGCATGCCGGGTTGTCGGTTCGGCGCAAGTCGGATGGCGAATCGCTGGGGATGAGTACTCAGATCAAGCCTGCGGGGGACGCTGCCCGCCCAGTCGACTTCCCGGTCCACGACCAGAATGGGTCGCGCAATGGTTTGGTCTCTGCTGAACGGATCGCGGGCGTTGCCTGATCGTACGAAGGAGGGGGCGCCGAAGCCCCCTCCTAGGGACATTCAGTCTTTTCGCTACAGTTAGCTGGTTCACACTTTTTTTCGGTTTGGGTTGTTATGTTGCACACCTCATTTGCAACTGAGCGCCTTGACCATGCCGACGACTGACGAGACCGCCCATTCCATCGCCGCCAAAGTCGAGAGCAGCTCGGTAGCCACGGCCTCGGAGGCCCCGGCTGCTGCCGTCGCGGAACCGCAAAAAATTGTCTACGCCGGTCATTTTCCGTTGGCGGAGACGCCGACTCAGGTGGGATCTGAAGGGATTCTGTACGACTTTAACGACGGCGCTCGCGTGGTGCTACCTGAGCGTGCGGAAGGCACCGGCCTTTGGCGGATCCGCCTCACGGATATCGATACAGGCAACATTGTCTTCAACGTCGATGTGAAGGGTGCGCGGGTCAACTCCACCAAGCGCTACTACGTGCGCTTTCGCCTCGAAGTCTGGGTGGTCGATGCGGACCCTAAGTCCAAGGTCGAGCCGCGCTCGGTCCTCGACCACTCGATGGACCTGACCGATCGGAACGTCCTGATCCATCAGCCACCGGGGACGGTCGGGGACAGCTTTGCCTGGTTCACCTACACGGATGAGTTTGCCAAGAAGCATCCGACAGCCCGGGTGACGGTCTGCCTCTCCGAGCACATTATCCCGCTCGTCAAGAATGCCTACCCACACCTGAACTTCGTCACTCAAGATGAGCTCAAGGAACAAAAGCTCGCCGACACTTTCTACGCGTCCTACGCCTTAGGCGTGTATTTCGCGGACAAGGAGTGCAACCACCAGCCGGTTGATTTCCGGCATGTGGGGCTACACAAGACCGCCGCTTATATTTTAGGCCTTGAACCCATTGAGGTATCACCGACGCTGGCGCTCGACGATGAGTCCCGGCCGATGAAGCAGCGGTATGTCTGCATTGCGGTGCAGGCGACGTCAGCGGCGAAGCAGTGGAACAACCCCTACGGTTGGCGGGAAGTGGTGAAGTTCTTGAAGGACGCAGGCTATGAGGTTGTGTGTATCGACCAGAAGCCGGAGCATGGGGTCGGCCTCAAATGGACTCACATCCCGCACGGCACGGTCGACAAGACGGGGATCTCGCTCATGGAAGCGGCCCGTTACCTGCGCCACTGCGAGTTCATGGTCGGTCTCTCGAGCGGTCTGTCTTGGTTGGCTTGGGCGGCGGGTGCTAAGTGCGTACTCATCAGCGGCTTTAGCTTGCCGTCTACGGAGTTCTACACCCCGTATCGCATCATTAACTGGCACCCATGTAATGGCTGCTGGAATGATCCGGCCTTAATGTTCGAGAACCAGAATTTCCTGTGGTGCCCGCGCCATGCCAATACGCCACGGCAGTTTGAGTGCACGACGCAGATTACGGGCGCGCATGTCATTCGGGTCATCAAGTCTATCCCCACGTTTAAAGACGTTCGCGAGACCGCCCAATCAGTCGATTGATCGTTGGGCGTAGTCTGGCCAAGGTGCCGCGCAGTCGCTCGACGCTGCTCGCGAACACCTTGGCTCAGCATCCGCTGGTCGACAAAAAGCCGACGGATCGCGGCGTGACGGGGCAACTCCACGGCGCGGGCCCGCGGAATTTGCGACTCGGTGTTCTCATCGCGCCTCTGGAACGAACGTCCAATTCCCAGCGTATGGGTGGAGATTATGAGAAGGATTGGGGAGTTTTTCGGGTTGAAAGCGAGGATCAGCGATTTTTCTGCACGCAATCGCGGGCAGATTCCGAACAGACGGCGGCGAACTCGAGGGCGGTCGATAAGCGCGCTCTGACGAAGGGAGCAAAACGGACGCTCAACCCACGCTCTGTCGCGCCGTTGACCTGACTTGGAATAACTGGTCCAGCCTGATGTTCCCTAAAATTGAGGAACGGAGGGTAAAGGACCATGCCAAAACAACGGTTTACGACGGAAGCGATTATTCACAAGCTGCGCGAGGCCGACGTCCTGTCCGGTCAAG
>CAIKBL010000085.1 GCA_903825645.1 uncultured Pseudomonadota bacterium
CGGCTCAAAGCGTTGCTTGATGAAATGGCCCGTCGTGAGGCCATGCGCCGAGACCATTCAATGCAGCTCCTGGAGGTAATTGATCAGTACCGAGCCTCCACGTCATGGAAGCTGACCGCGCCTATACGTGCGCTCAAGCTTGGTCCACTGAAGCTGATGAGGCGCATACCCGCGTTGGCTCGCTTCTTCAGCCAAAATGGTTGGCCGGCGACCCGCGCGTTGATTCGCCGCAAGTTGGGCCTTGGGACTGCAGAAGGCCTGCACGGGCTTTTTGCGCCTTCCCACGGCACCTCTTACGGCGAATTCCCTCTGACCATATGGCCAGATCCAACGATCAATTTGGTCGCCACGCAAGGCGTACGTCCAACACCGCAAATCTTCGATGTAGTATTCTTCATCGGTTGCTGGGAAGGCGAGTCGAAGCGCTACCGAGTATATAATGTTGCCGAAGCGCTGACCAGCGAGGGGTTCAGGGTGAAGATACATCCTGAATCGGCTTGCTATGACCTTGTTACTGAGGATTGGCGTGCGCGCTGCGTAGTATTCTTCCGGGCGCCCTATCAGGAGCGGTTCCGGACTGAAGACGTCATGGAGCGCACGCGCGCCAATGGTGGCCGGGTTGTCTTCGATGTCGATGACCTAGTATTTGAGCCGGGCCTGATCGATCAGATTCACGGGTTTCAACATCTAAGCCCCCAACAACAGGATGAATATCGCGACGGAGTCGAACGTTACCGCAAGCTGCTTCTGGCGTGCGATTTTGCCACGGTCTCGACCTCCCCCCTGGCCAGAGCAGTAGAGGCAGTGGGCAAGCCGGTCCGAATAATCCCGAACTCGATTAACCGGGCGCAGATCGAGGCGGCGGACCGCATCCTCCAGGACCGGACAAGACGGTCGAGCGAAAGGATCCGCATCGGCTACTTCTCCGGCAGCCGTACTCACGAGCGCGATTTTGCTCAAGTGGCACCGTCGTTGCTAGCATTGCTCAAGCGTCGTCCAGATGTCGAATTCCTACTTGTCGGGCTGCTTGACCTTGAGCCTGAGTGGGATGCGGTAAGCGAACGAATCGTCCGGCGCCCGTTTGTGCCGCCTCTAGAGATGCTTGGGCTGCTCGGTACCTGCGACATTAACCTCGCGCCGCTTGAAGTCGGCGACGCATTCTGCGAAGCTAAGAGCGAACTTAAGTATTTCGAGGCTGCCCTGGTCGAGACGCCGACGATCGCCTCCGCCACCGAGCCTTTCGCCGCCGCGATCCGGGATGGAGACACCGGCATCCTTGCGTCGTCCCCAGCGAACTGGGGGCGGGCGCTAGAGGCTCTGGTCGAGGACCAACAGCTTCGCACTGAAATGGGTGCCCGGGCACGGATATCCGCCCTTGAGCGGTTTGGTCCTGAAGCGACTGCGCGGGCTGCGCGAGAAGCCCTTCTCGGCCAAGCTGCCGCTCTTGAGTTACCTTCAACCGCGCAAACGACCACGCCACCGCGGAGACTAAAGATCGATTGGGTGATACCCCGCCTGATCATCGGCGGCGGCGGTCACCGGAACATTTTGCGAGCTGCACACCACTTGCAGTCTTACGGGCATGATGTGGTTCTGCACTTTACCAGCTCGGACGATCAGGCTTCCAATCTAAAGGACTTGGTGCGTAAGCATTTCTATCCCTTCGAAGGAGAGGTCAAAGCCTATGATGGCAAGTTCCGCAAGAGCGATGTAATATTCGCAACCCACTGGACCACTGTCGACGCCGCACTTCGAGCCAAGGAACAGACGCGCGAAATCATGTATTTCGTGCAGGACTTCGAACCGGCTTTCGCCCCTATGGGATCAGAGTACGTATTGGCTGAGAACACCTATCGCCAGGGGCTGTACTGTATTACCTCCGGGCCTTGGTGCGAGCGACTGTTGAAGAAGGACTACGCGTCCGAAGCCGACCACTTCCGCTTCCCAGTCGACCGGGAGGTATATTTCCCTCGACCTCGGACCAGGTCGAACCCCAACATCGTATTCTTCGCCAAGCCAGACATGCCGCGCCGATGCTTTGAAATCGGCGCCATGGCGCTCGCCCACTTCCATCGCAGGCGACCAGATGTGGAGATCATCCTCTTTGGCTCAGGCGCAATCAACCGGAACACGCTCGATTTTCCAGCAACCCTGCTTGAGATTGTCCCAACCATCGAGGATCTGTCGGCTATGTACTCCAATGCTGACCTCGGAATCGTGTTCTCCACGACCAACCCGAGCCTAGTGCCCTACGAGATGATGGCGAGCGGTTGCCCCGTGTTGGATCTCGATCGGCCGGGTAATGAGTGTAACTATGAAGACCGTCGCGACATTGCCTTCCTGGCCGACCCCATCCCGGAGATGATGGCAAGCCAGCTCGCAGACCTAATGCAGCGACCTCAGGAGCTTGAGGCAAGGCGCGCCGCGGGCCTAGATTTCGCACGAACCTTCCCGACTGAGGAACAGATGGCACGTCGCGTTGAGCAATTGATCTTGGAACGTCTTATGGTCCGCGGCCAGCTCTAAAGGACTATCCCGAAATGAGTTTGGATGATTTCAGCGAGTTGTGAACTGCCAGTGGACTTCGACCCATTGGACGAAATCATCCGGCGCAAGGATTCCTGAAAGGAGCTTCGGCATTTAGGTGATCCGACGCCGAAAAGGCGTTGGTCCCGTTCACACGTCTATGTATTGACGACCGTACTTTTGCCTGACTGGAATGAAACCGACGCCTAGAGAAGGACTGCGCGAGCGGGGTAAGGCCGGAAAACTCACGAGCGACTGTTTACTGACACTCTGCGCCTCTACCCCGTGGTCAG
This sequence comes from uncultured Pseudomonadota bacterium, assembly GCA_903825645.1. Lineage (GTDB taxonomy): Bacteria > Pseudomonadota > Gammaproteobacteria > CAIKBL01. Next base: position 2,820 of record CAIKBL010000085.1, read on the forward strand.
AGGTCGTCAGGTGTGCGCTGGCGCTGCAAGCGCGTTGGGGCTTAAAAGCAGCGGCGAGGGCGACCAGATTATCGGGAATCGTTGCGGTTGGACCCAGATTATCGGACAATAAGCGCGAAATGGCCTCAGTCATTCGCTGACAGCAGCTGCGCTGACTGCAATCAACCTGCAGGTTCGGAGTTAGGATTTTGGGTATAAACGCTTGCATCTTGGAGTGGTTCGGCTCTCTTGCTGAAGGGGGGGCGCTGCAGGGCTTGGATTCCGTGTTGGAACTTGGCCCGCAGGACTTGTTTTTTCCGGCAGACGTTCTGCGCACGGAAGCCATGAAGCGACTTGGACCGGATAGCGACGCAGTGTGTCGCGGCATCTTGGACAGCGGTTCGGCTCACTCAAACCGACAAGCGCTATTTTATTCGCTGTTCGGATTGACCAAATATGCCTCGGTTGACACCTATGATGACCGCGCCACCTATCGGCAAGATTTGAATACCGCTGTCGAAGCCCCACGCAAATTCGATCTAGTTGTTGATTGCGGAACGACCGAACATGTATTCAATGCGGCGAATGTATTCGTATACACACATAACAGTTTAAACGATGGTGGCGTTGCATTGAAAGTGCTTCCGACATTTGGCGACAATACGCATGGGTTCTACAACATTCATCCGACTGTTTATTTCGATGTTGCGCGTGTTAATGGGTATGAGGTCATAGATTTCCGCTACGTAGATGACATGATTTCACGCGATGCAAAACGAGGTGCGGCGAGCTTGTTCAATAGGTGCGACTTAGAGGCACGCCTTCATTCATTCGCCGGCTGCGCTTCCATCCAGGAGGAAATCTCAAGGAATTTTCTGCAAATTCTAGAAAAACAGGTGCAAACGGGGCAACTCGCAAACGCACATAACGCGGTGGATTACTGCTTTGTAGCAATGCGAAAGATGGGCAGCGAACCGTTCTGCTACCCCGGGCAGGGCGTGTACTTGACTGAATTTTCAAGCGTATCGTGAATGCAGTCTGCCGCAAGGGGCGCTGTCGGAACAAAAGCACTGAGTGTTGAGAGCTGGCGGATAACGCTTTGGGATGCCTCGCCCCCGCGCCCTGCAAGCCCGCCAAGCCGTTTCGTCACTTTAACTCACCGCCCAAGGTGATCCGGCTGCTCACAATGTCCCCTCCTCACCTACTTTAGACCTTCAACGTCGGACAAGGGGCGACATATTGCGCGGTCAACCTGCTAATGATTTGGGATAGTCTGGCGGGCACTGGAGGCGCTATGGGCGGCTATGGTTCGGGGCGGAGTGTGACGCGCCCGGCGGTTGAATATGTGTTCACAATTAGCCTTCCCCTTACGACGAAGCGCGGCTGGATCAAGGATGGCGCCTGCAGCGCCTATGGCAGCCTCACATGGATAACCAATTGCCAGCACCGGACTAAGGTCAATTACAGCTATGACATGACCGACCCCGAGTTGACGGTCCGGTCACCCCCCTCTTGAGCAGGCGCCTGGGTGCCTGTTACGCTCAGTCTTGCTGAGCGTAACTCCTGGGGACCGCTCGTCGAGCCGGGTGATCTTGTGATCGTAACCGTCCGGCCACACCCCCCTTGTTCTGATTTTCCTTAGCCCCAGACTCCTGAGCCCGCGTGCCTGTGCGTCGGGGTTTGGGGCCGGATGGCTGAAGGACGGTTGAAGTATGATGCGGCGTTCAAGCGCCGCATCCTTGAGGGGGTGGAAGCTGGTGGCGAGGCTGTAGCGTCCATCGCGCGGCGCTGGGGCCTGAACGTCAACATGGTCCACGGTTGGCGCAGAGACCCGCGGTATGCGGCGGCGGTAGCGCCTACCTTCCACCCGGTCACGGTCGAAGATGGTGCTCCATCGGCTGCAGCTCCGACGGTTCTTCCGTCAGCCGCAGCCGAACCCCGCAGCCTGAACATCAGCCTGGGCGAGCGGGTCCGGTTGCCGTGCATGGAAGACATCGCCGAAGCGACCCTGGCCCAGGTTGTGTTAAGGCCATGAGAAAGGCATCAAAAAGCTGAGCGATCTGGGTTTGCTCATCAGCTAGCAAGTGCCGCCTCTCGGACAAGCGCCGCATAATCGTAGACCATATCGTTGAAGTCAGGATGCATGGCGAGAAGGTCGAGCCCGGCCTTACCCATGGCACTGCGGACGGCTGGGGCCGCGAACAGATCGCTTGCGAGCTGAGCCAGCCGCCGGGTATCGCCAGGCGAATAAAAGCGGGCATTCACCCCTTCCTCCACCATTTCCGGTATCCCGTAAACCGGCGTAGTCAGGATCGGCAGGGAGAAGCTCATCGCCTCAAGTAGTACCCGGGGCGCGCTTTCGAGCCGCGACGTGCACACATAGGCGTCTGCGCAACGGAAATAGGGAGCAATGTCCGGTACCGCTCCAGTGACGAGTATGCGGCCTCTGAGATGCTGCGGCAATGCGTCGATTGCGGTCTTGAGCTGATCCAAATAGCTGGGCTCGCTCAGCGATCCGACGATGAACGTGCGGACGCGCCGTACGGCCGAAGGATGCAGGAAGGCCATTGCCTCGATGAGTTCGGCCTGACCCTTCCGCTGAGAAACCGTCCCTACTACCAATAGGACAAAGTCCTCATCGCCGACGCCCAAGTGCCGCCGAGCATCTTCGCGGGCCCACCGCTTGAGGGTCTGTTCCGCTTGCTGCTTTGGGATAGCATGCCGGATCGTACGATAATTTTCCTTCAGGTTCAGCGGATCCCAGTCGCGGCGCGTGGCGTCCGCGACGAATGTAACCCGATAGGAAAGAGGTAAAGCGGCAAACGCCATGGGTCGAAGTACGGACGGAAGGTTGTCGAAATAGCTCCGCCACGCACCGCTTTCATGGTGGCACAGGATCGCCGACAGCCCGGCAGACCGCGCCGCATGCACTGCATAGTACGACTGCAGGGTGTTCGCGAGGACCGTATCCGCATTCAGGTCGCGGAAAGTGCCACCAAGTACCTCGCATCCCGCAACGAACGCCGACTGACCCTGGTCGAGGACTGGCGGGCGGAATAGCCGGACCTCGATCCCTGCCGCTCGGTAGTCATCGGCAAGTGGCCCGTCGATCGGCGAGAGCACCACCGGGTTAGCGGCCCCGACATCCTTCAATCCGAGCACAAGGTCGCGTAGGGTGATCGGCGCGCCCTCCCGTGCAAGGTCGTGGGTCACAACTGCAAGCCTCGGGGGAGTGACGTTCCGGCTCGGAAGCCGATTGCGTGCCGGACGGAAGGACCCAGATGTCGCAGCTAGGTTGGGATTGTAGAACGGGTCTCGATATCCGCGCCAACGCCTGACGAATATGGATGCCTCGTTCGCCTTCGGCTGTGGAATGGGGCAATTGAGATATAGTTCTGCCTCAGTACAGCAAAGAGTCGGGCGGTTCTTCTTAGACAGTCTTAGGCAGTAGTCTGGCCCGGCCAGAGCGTCGGAGAGCGCCTCATCGAACCCGCCGACGTCTTCGAAGTCTCCAAGTGGTGTTAGCAGGCACAGAGAAGAGACAGCGGAACACTCCCGCGTGGCCTTTAGGTAGCCACCCGGGCCAGGTGAAAACACGTCCTCGCCGGATAGTGCTTTAAGTACCCATCCAGATGGCGTGACCACGAGGCCCGCTTCGACCACTCGGCCGTCGGAAGACGCAAGCTTCGCCCCCACCGCGCCTGCGGATGCGGTCACAGCATGGCCTAAAAGCTGGCTCAGCCAGTTCCGATCCCGTGGCTCCAGGTGCGGTGACAGGAAAAGGGCAAAATCGGACTTTAACGCCAGGGCTGTGCGATTCAAGCATGCACCCAAGCTCTCATCCGGCAATTCCTCGGCGAAGGTTATCTCCATCGCTTCATAGGCGGTCTTCTCGAGCAGCGCCCGGCAGCGCTTCGCCGCCGAAATGTCCCGCGTCGGTGCGACTATAATCGAAACGGAAGGACCGGTGTTGGCGAAGCGCAGTGCATAGTGACCGATCCGGATGGATGCGGCCCAGGTCGGTTGCTCCGCGGTGGCCAGGATCCCCCGACGGTCAACCGTCTGCTGAACGGCTCTTAGCCCCGCGCCGATACTTTCGGGCTTTGCATCACCCGACACAGCTGTGGACCCCGGGGCCGTTCGCCAATGATAGAGAATTCGAGGTATATGGATGATCTGTCGGGCATGCTCTGATGCTCTTAATGCGAAGTCAAAATCCTGCGCACCATCGAATTCAGAGCGAAAGCCTCCGAGTGACAGGTATAGTGATCTCCGAACCGATAGAATATGGCACAGATACATGTGCGAAAGTAGTAAAGTTGATGACCAGTCCGGCTTGAATTGGGGCGAAAATATAGATCCCGACATATCGATCTTGTCGTTATCGCTGTAGACAATGTCTGCATCTGGGTTGTCGGAAAAGGCGATAGCTAGTTCCGCAACGCAGTCGGGCGTAATCACGTCATCATGATCCAGAAACGCGAGTATGGGGCCGCTGGCCAGAATGGTGCCGGATTGGGTCGCTAGGCTGATGCCGCCGTTAGTCTCACGAAAGTCTAGGCGGATGCGATCGTCAATTGATGCGAGCGTCTCTAGCAGCGGCCGGATGTGTGGCGTGGTGCTGCCGTCGTCGACTAGGCATAGTTCCCAGTCGCCATGGATCTGAGCTAGGACGCTATCTACGAGTGCGCGAAGAAGTGGTTCAGGTGTGTTGTAAACGGGCGTGATAAGCGAAATTCGTGGCAGTCGGCCTTGACGGCGCGCTAGTTCACCCAAGAGTTCTGCCGTACTTCGGGGCGTAGCCCGATTGACTGACTGCCATCCCTCGTAGGGTGATTCACGCTCGAATGTTCCGCCAAGATCTTTTGGAAGGCTTGCCTGGAGAGATCTGAACAGGGCTGCAGTATCTCTCGGCGTGGTCAACGCACTGATTGGGTCGATCCGACCTGTACGGAGAAAGCGGAAGCTGCGGATGGCAATGCTGCGACGATAGTCCGCATCTTCAAACATACGACGCGTCATCTGCGTCGCCCAGGCAATTGTCCAGCGGCGTAATACGCCCTTATTCTGAAAAAGGGAGTTCATAGGACTCACTGACGATACAATTCCGAAAGCTATCTGAATATCGGGTCGGGCGTAGGATTTGATCTATTGACCACTTCGGCAATAGGCCGACCCTGTGTTCCGAACACTGGCGCTCGATCTCCGGCAGGGAGAGGATCTTAGCGTTACACAAAAGCGCCTATACGCAGTCTGCGGCCGGATCGCAATTTATTCGCCTCATTGAAATCAACGCTAATTCACCCGATTAAGTCAACGACGATCCGTCTCCGTCGATAGAAAAGCGCTGAGAGTACTACCTCTCTGCTTCGTCTACGACGTTCAATAGGTATCGGCCATAGGCCGTCTTGCCGAACACTTCGCCGCGGGCCTTCAATTGGTCGCGGGTGATGAAGCCGTTGTGGAAGGCGATTTCCTCAAGGCAGGCGACCTGGACGCAAAAGGCTGGATCGGGACGGCGAACAGATTGCCCTCATGGGCCTACCCCCGGCGACGTAGCGCCTATGTCTCCAGACGATCACGCCCGTTGTCGCGCATCACAATGACAACGAGGTCCTCGGGAATGGCGTGGCCGAACTTGCGCACAATAGCGTGCTCAAGGCTTTCGCCAGCGGGGCCGCGGTCGGTCCAGATGATGGCTCGGTCATAGACGGTGCTCGTCATCTCAAGCTTTGCCAGGCGGGTTTCCAGGGTCACTGCTTGCCCTCCAGGGCGGCAACGCGCTCGGCTGTCCGCCGTCAGCACCAGTGAGACAGATTCAGGGTTCCAGCTAACGGAGGGTTTTGGTCTCATCGCAGTGACGTAGGAACGAAGATGAGATCAAAACCCTTGCCCTCGAAGACGACCCCCAAAATCGGATATTCGCTTAGCGTATTAATCGCTTAGTGTGCGGCCTGTAGGGCTTGATGACCCTCGGCCGGATGATACCGGGCCTCAAGCACCCGGAGAGCCTTCGGATCGTTGTCGAGAAGCGCAAGCGCACTGCTGATCGCCCGGCTCGGCAACAGATCACCGGCCTCGTATTTCTGAAAGGCGCGCGGGCCGCCGCCGATCAGCTCGCCGGCAGCGGCCTGGCTCAGCCCCAGCTTCTTGCGGATACGGCGGATGCCTTCGGGCTCGATCAACCCCTCGCTGCGGGCCTTGAGCAGGTTCAGCATCCGGTCAGAGACCTTCATGTCCTCGCCGGTGTGGACGCTCTGATCCGAGGCGTCACAATACCAGCCCGGCATATCGAAGGTGATCGACTGGCCTTTGTAATTGAGGGTCATCGGCCGCGCGTCGCGGCGCATCGGCGCGCCGGTTTCGGGACAGACTGGATTCTCAGCCATTGTCTTTCTCCTTGAACGACAGCAACAAAAACTCGGTGACCAGGTCGGCCGTGAACTTCACGTACAGCACGCCGGCAGGTGAGGGGACGTGGTACACATCCTGCCAAACTCGGTGATCGGCATAGGCGGTCATCGACTTGTAGAAGTGGCCGCGCTGCATCGTCTGGATCGTCGCAACGATCTCATCCCGGCCGAAACCAAGCCCGGCGGCGTTGCGTAGGGCGACACCAGTGACGTTCAGGCGATCAACGCTCGCAAATGCGGCCTTGAACCCCTCAAGATCGTAGGTGGGCTTCCGCTTTTCTGTCATGTCACCAAATGACACCACTATGGTGTAAAGTCAAGCTGCACCATAATGGTGTAACGGGCCTTGGGGTAGGGCGGCAACCCAACGTGTGCCGCCGCTGTCTGACTCACATATTCCGCGTCGCGCCTAAGACGACTGCGCGCCCTTGAGGCGGGCCAGGTAGTAGCCTCGCTGCTTGCTCCGCTTGGCGACCTGGTCGCCCAGCTCGGGACGGCCCTGCTCATAGGCCTCGATGTCAGCCAGCAACCAGACCCGAATTCGACCTCCATTCACCGTCGCCACGGGCACCGGAAAGTCGGGGCCGGCCGCGAGTTTGTGCACGCCCTGGCGCGAGTAGCCCCAGCGGGTTGCGAGATCACCCGTTCCGAGCAAGGCGAGTGGCGTGGTCATGGTGCTGTTTTACCCCCCAAGCGACGTTGACGATAGTCAACGTATAAGCGCGCACTCATCTCCTTTCGTCGTTTCGTGATCAGCACCTGGCTTTAGGCCATAGATCCCCGTGCGCCGTTTCAACCGCCGCATGGTTTGGGGTTTGCCTCCGGGTCCGCTAGGCCGAGTTTCATCGTTGGCCCATGCCGGCTGAAAGGGCAGATTCAGGACAATGGCGCAGTTACGGGTCGCTTGGGCTACGCCCATCGACCCTGCGGTCAGGCTCCGCCCGACACCCGGACCGGTCCCTCGTCCAGCGGACGCGTAATCCGATCTTCTGGACAATGGCGCATATCCTCATCGCGTGGGCTACGCCCGCCCGACGACTGCGCCAGGCCCCCGCCTGGACCCCGAGCCAAGGCCTCCGGCCTTAGCGATCCGGTCGCACAGCTTCCCCAGCGCCGCTTCAACCGCCGCCTGGTCTCGGGTTTGGGCGCCGGCGAAAGCCGCCACTCCACCCCGAAAAGCCTCTTTGTTCGGCGCACCCTATGCGCCGAACGCCGCTTAGGGATGACTTGTGGCCGGTAGGCCGCTCCGCATCCTTCTTATTAACAACTAGGTCCGGATTCAGACCGCTCGGCGGACTCACACTCCTTCCGCATCAACCCCCGTCCAAGACGGCTTAGCGCCGCCGCGAGGGGGCCGGTGAGACCGGCCGCTGCTGGTTGCTCATCCAGCGGCAAGCCGTCGACCATGGCGACCACAGCGGCCATCCGGGCGGCCCTGGCGTGCTCGATGTCCTCGGGCGCCGGCGGCGGGCTGGCCAGGTGGCCCAGCAGCTTCTCGGCCGCCGGCGGCAAGGCCAGGCGATAGGCGTTCGTCGCCTGTTTGACCGGGGGTCCGCCGTCAGTGGCGCCCGTGGCCTCCCAGCGGCGCAGCCAGTCCAGAAAGCCGTGGGTCCGCAGGTTGGCCAGCGCCCGCACAACCGCGTCCTTCGACCGCTTCACCCGGCGCATGA
>CAIKBL010000086.1 GCA_903825645.1 uncultured Pseudomonadota bacterium
GCGATACGCCACGACTTGTACGCGGACGCGCGACTCAAAAACCCGCTTCGCTGGAAGCGTCAAACAAGAAACTGGCGCCGCGTCATCGTCGTCCACTTAAACCCAGAGAAAGCCGACAAAAAGGCACGCGACGAATCAGATAATCCAATCGAAGAACGCACTGCAGTCAACTTGCCCATGCGACAAGTAGCTTGAAATCTTCCGATCAAACGCAGCCCTGCCCCGCTCACCGATTAGTAGTCGAGGCTGACCAGCGCAATGCCGTCTCCAGTTTCCACCCCTGCCGGGCATTCGGGCGGGCATGTTGCCACGCTTGATGCAGCCGGCCCGCTACATCCCCTAATAGCGCTTTTGGTCTCTAAATCTGTTAAATATAGAACATCAGCATCCGCCGTCCGCACATCTGCACGTGCCAGTGCGTGTAGTCACGTGAACCAATAGGAAGTAGAGACATGGGCACATCGAATTTTCCACCTTTAGCACGGCGAGATTTTCTGCGCGCGAGTGTCGCGGGTGCGGCACTGTCAACCGCAGCCGCATTCGCCGGCACCGACAAATTTGGGCGAGATCGAGACTGGACAGGGAACATCCCCGTGTCATATCCCGAGCCTGCGTTCGAAATTTTTGATAAACGATTTAACGGATTTCAGGCCAATGCGACTTTGCAACGACTCTGGCACGGGACCGGTCCCGATGCGGCGTTGTGGTGCGAAGGACCGGTCTGGATGGGTGACTGGCGGTGCCTGCTGTGGAGTGACATCCCTAATCATCGCGTACTGCGCTGGACAGAAGAGGACGGCAAGGTCAGCGTCTATCAGGATGATTCCGGCTATGCGAACGGCCATACCCGAGACAATCAGGGGCGCCTGCTCAGCATGGAGCACGACAGCCGACGAGTACGACGTCGTGAATACGACGGCAACTGGACTGTGCTCTGCGATAACTTTGAGGGCAAGAAGCTCAACGCCCCAAACGACGCGGCAGTGCATCGCGATGGTTCGATATTCTTCACTGATCCCGGCTACGGCATCATGGGGCCCTATGAAGGCCACAAAGCGACTTTTGAAAACCCCGCCAATCGGATTTATCGCATCAGCCCCTCGGGGCACGTGACCGTTGCCGCCGAAGGCCCTATGCGTCGACCCAATGGGGCGGCCTTCTCCCCTGATTTTCAGAAACTTTATATCAGCGATACCGCCGCCACCGATGGCCCCAGTAATCCGAGCAATATCGTGGTTTTCGACGTCAAGGATGCCGCGCTGTCCAATCCTCGAATTTTTGCCGATGCGGCACCCGGTTTCGCGGACGGCATACGCTGTGACAGCGCGGGCAACCTGTGGAGTAGCTGGGGGTGGGGAGGCGTCGACACGAATGGGGTAAGAATCCACCATCCGGACGGGACCTTACTCGCCCACCTTCATACGCCAGAGGTCATCGCTAACCTCTGTTTCGGCGGCATCAAACGCAACCGTCTATTCCTCTGCGGCAGCACCTCCGTTTATTCGATCTATGTCAACGCGGTCGGTCATGCGTTGAGTTAGGCCGAAAAATCCACGCGGTGCCGGGCGTGGCAGGAACGGCCAACCGTATTTTTCCACAAGCCTGCTTGCCATTCGCGAGGCTACTATTTGTACCGAAGAACCGGTTTTCCGGGCGAGAACCGTCCAGCACCATGATCTGAAATCCCAACGATTATCGGTTGGGATTTTTTTGCCCGAAACCCCAGCATTGAGGATCCCAGCGCCGGCACCACGGTGAAGGCCGCCGCTGCTGTCAGGGTGAAGCGGTCTCTCACGTGCTTTGGTACTGTGGTACGCGCCGGGCACCGATATGGTTGACTGACGAAATCTCGCAACCGTCCCCCGGCAAGCGCCCCGTTGAGTGCGTTCCCGAGCAACTGCAATGGGTTGTCGACTATCGTCATCTCAGCCCCATAAACATGACAGCGGCGCCGCGGCTAACTTGTCGCCAAAGGGCACGAAGTTCGAATGGCCCGGCGGGTCGCCCGGCCCGGTCAACGTCGAGATCGTGGACTATCACTGAGGAAACAAAGCATGGCACGTACCGCTATCCATCCCGGCGAACATCTCGCCGAACAGCTCAAGGAACTCGGCATGAGCGCTGCCCAACTTGGCCGGCAGCTCAGGGTGCCGACCAACCGGATCACCGGAATCCTGAACGGCCAGCGCGCGGTTACCGGCGATAGCGCGCTGCGCCTGGCGCATTTCTTCGGGACCAGCGCCGAATTCTGGCTGAACCTGCAAAAAGTGTACGAACTTCGAATCGCCGAACAGAAAGTGGGGGCAACGATACGGAGTCTCCCGAAGCTCGCCGAGCATCTGAAGGGCCAGAATCGTGGGCGCCCGATGCGTGCGGCCTGAGCGGCCACGCGGGTGTTGGGTATATGAGCTTGCCCAGTGGCGACATCTTCAGCCGGGTGGATTTCCGGACTGACGTGTCACGGCGCATCGCCGCATGAACAAAAAGTCTCTCAGCGAACGTGACATTTGCACCAAGTTCATTACGCTCAGCAGCGTTGCGGCGGGGTGGAACGTCGACATGCAGGTTCGCGAGGAAGTCGGCTTCACCGACGGGCGAATCTACGTGCGAGGGAAACTCCACGCGCGCAGGGCACAAAAGCGCGCCGACTAAACCTTTTATTACAGGCCCAACGTCCCCACCGCCGTCATCGAGTCGAAAGACAACCACCACGCAGTCAACGCCGGTATCCAGCAGGCCCTCGGCTATGCTGAAACGCGCGACATTCCGTTCATCTTCAGCAGCAACGGTGATGGCTTCCTGTTTCGTTGCGATGCCGCGGGGAAGAATGGCAAGAGCGACGCGGCTTACCTGCTCCACTTGGATGGCATTCCGGCCGGCGCGTGCTGTGACCCACACTGTCACTGGCTTGACGCAACCTCCTTACCAACATGGAGTTTAAGTAAGGTAAAGCACAAGGAAACCGTTGCCATGTTCGTCAAAATCACCGCCAAGCGCCAGGTCACATTCCCTGCGCGGGTTCTGGACGCGCTGGGGGTTAAACCCGGCGACCGGATTGAACTCGAGGAAGGTCCCGGGGGGTTTGTCTTGCGCGCGCGACAAGTCGATCGGGCGCGCCTCGCGCCGCTGCGCGACAAGCTGCGCCGTGGCAAAGGCACCTTCGATCTCGAAGTCTTCCGTAACACGCCCCATGACCGCGCGCTTCGGGATTGATACCTCGATCCTCGTGCGGCTGGCCACCGGCGATCCCGAGGATGGCTTCGAACACTGTGTGCGCAAGTTGACCGCGCTCATTGAGCGCGACGATGCCGAGGTGTTCGCTTCGAATCAGGTAATCGGCGAAGCCTATATCGCCCTGCAACATCATTACAGCGTGTCCAAACCCGAGGCGCGGGCCGGACTTGCCAGCGTGCTCAGGAGCGGATTGGTGATGCCGCTGAACGGGGCGGGCGTGTTCGCCGCTCTGGAAGCCAGCGCCGGATGCGGCCTGCTCCACCGTCTGATTGCCGACGACTACCGTCGTGCAGAACTAACGACGCTCACGCTCGACCGAAAGATGGCTGCTCTTCCGAAAGTGAGCCGCCTGTAGACTGTCCTAAGGGCTGGCCGGGCGGCGGGGTACTCTCGGCCGAGGCCGGCGCCGTGTTCGGTGCGCTCGGCATGGGCCAGGACACGATTCTGCGCAACCTTGCGCTGCTCAACGTGCTGTGTGGGACGGTGGCGAGATGGCGATCGACCGGCGCTCCAATCCCGCCTTCGTGCTGGGCGGCCGGCGCCCTGCCTTCGGGCTGATGCTCCAGCGCGAGGCATTGCGCGGCTTCCTGGAGCGTGTCGGCACGCTGCCGCGCGGCACCGGCTTCATCGCGCGCTTCCTGATCGCTTGGCCCGGGAGCAAGCAGGGCACGCGCGCCTACCGCCCGGCGCCCGAGGCGACGCCGCAGGTGGCGCTGTTCGGCGAGCGCATTCGCGCGCTGCTCGCGCAACCGCTCGCCGCCGACACGCACGGCTGTCTCACGCCAGCGGTGCCCGATCTGTCGCCGCAGGCACGCGCCGAGTGGATACGCTTTCACGACGAGGTCGAGTGTGAGCTGGGGGCGCGAGGCGCATTTCGCGGTGTGCGCCATGTCGCGGCCAAGGCGGCGGAGAATGCTGCGCGGCTGGCAGCCTGGCTCCATGTGCTGGCGCCTGGCGCGATCGGGACGATAGCGTCCGAAGAAATCCGCGCCGCGGCGAGCATCGTGGGGTGGCATTTGAACGAGGCGCGGCGCCTGCTCGCCGACCTGGATACACCGCCATCTCTTGCCGCGGCGATCCGGTTTGATTCTTAGCTGCGCAACGAAGCGGAGGCCAACGACACCGATCGCGTGCCGACGAAGCGCCTCTACCAGTACGGTCCGAACTGCGTGCGGGACAACCGCGACCTGCGCGCCGCGCTCGCCATCCTCAACGAGCGCGGCCGGGCAAGGTCGGAGGAAGATGGACGCCGGCGGGCCGTGGCGATCAATCCCGCGCTGCCGGATGGGAGGGAGTGACCGTCGACTGTTACTACTGTGGCGTTATACCCAAGTCTTGGAACACGCTACCGGAGCGCCGGAGGGTATGTCTTTGGTCGCCAAAGAACTATTGCATCTGGGCAGTCGCGCCGCCGTGGATCACGTGTTGTCCCGCCTGGTGCAGCGCGGCACCCTATTGCGCGCCGGGCGGGGCATCTATGTCTTGCCCGTCGAAGGCCGCTTCGGCACCCGCGCGCCGTCGGTCGTCAAGATGGTCGAAGGCTTGGCTAAGCCCGGGAAAAGCGGGGGAAGTGATCCAGAAGCTGCGCGCCAAGCTGCCACCGTCCGAACTGAAAGAAGTCACTTCGGCGCGGTCGCGCCTGCCGACATGGATGGCCCACGCAATCCGCGCCCTGGTGGCCGATCGCTGAATTCTTCCCGCTATCCACCGCCGAACGCCTGGAACGGTGACGCTAGCGCTGCCGTAACGGCGGCAGATCCAATGCCGCGCGGAAAGTATTGTGAAAATGATGCAGGGGCGCTTCATTACGCCCGAAAATGAATTCCGGTATCCGACCACTCGCCGCCGTACGCTGGGTCGCCTCCGCCATTCGGTAATCCTGCTGCTCGAGGGTGCTATTGATGATTTCCATCAAGCCTTCGAAAGACAGGATCGCATTCCCGTCGCGCGCGGCCGGATCGTAAATATTGCGATGATCAATAATCGTCTTATTGCCTGCAGCAAGGCCCGCCAGGGCCTCCTCGGTGAAGTAGTGGCTGATCTGGGTCGCCGAGCGGGTGGGATCTGCACCCTCCGGATAGATTCGAAAGAGCGTGATCTGACGGTCAGTCACCGCAAGCTGGATATTCGGGAAAAGATAATAGAGCACCGTGGTGCTGCCCCCAATCCGCCAGCGCGCTTCCGGCTTCGTGCGCAATTTCGCCATCGCTTTGGTCGGAAACACGAACCGATGGTTGCGGCCGAAAATATGGTAAGTCGCCACATCGCCTTCTGCGATGTGATCGACCGTATCGCGGTGGAGGCGTTTGAAGTGGTAAGTCTCGCCGAAGGTGTCGTTGGCGAGCTTCCAATTCATACGGGTTTTCACCTCGTTCTGCCCGGTGAATCGCTGCCTGCCCAGATCCCAGCTCGCTAACTCCGCCTCAAGCCCACCCAGCAGGCTCGAGACCTCGAGCGCCGCCCCGGGCTGGGGATGTACGAACAGGAGCCCACAGTGTTCGGCAGCAGGCAATTCGACCAGTCCGAGACAGGTCCGATCGATAGCCCCAAACTGTGCGGGCTCCGTGATCCCCGCTAACTCTCCGGTCGCGCGATACATCCAGCCATGGAACGGACACACGAAGCGTGTCGCCGTGCCGCGACCTGGCGGCACCAGCTGAGAGCCGCGATGCCGGCAGGCATTCACAAAGGCGCGGAAGCGGCCGCTTTCATCCCGCACAGCAAGGATCGGCACCCCGAAATCTTCCAGCGCGAGGTAGTGGCCCGGCGCCGGGAGATCGCCCGAAAGACCGATAATCTGCGGGTGATCGAGAAAAAACGTCTGCCACTCGCGCTGCGCAAGATCTGGCGCCGTGTAGACCGTTGCGGGATTCACGACCTGGCAGCCGGCATCGTGATTTTCCCCGTGTTCAAGGCGATGCAGCAGCGTTTTCAGAAGAGAGATCTGGAGGGCTTGTTCCATGGTGATCCTCAAGATGATGGGCATTGGACGCCTGTGCACGGATGTCGCGACCGAGCATTCGCATGCAAGATTCTGCCTCACCACCGGTTCGCAATCTACTGGCGCGCACAAAGCGACCAGCGCGCGCGCTTCGAGGCTCGTGCTGCCACCGCCAGGGAAAGCGTTATGCGTTCATGCGGCGCTGGCAAAATCCTGGACATTGCCGGAAAGCGTCGCCGCCAACAGATCGATTTTTTGTTCTGATTTTCGGTAGTTGGATATCAACCGATGACCGAAAGCGGTTTTTTTCCAAATCTTTATTTTGAATTTTTATTTTTCAATTGGTTAAAAATCCATAAAAAAATAAAACACGGCTGAAATAACTAAGCACGTTCGATTTCCACGGAAGGCGAGCTTTTTAAACTGCCGAACGGCCAAACAAGCCAAGGCCCACTGGGTGTCGTCGGCGTCGAGTTCACGAATAAAAACATGTATGACACGGAAGCATATCAGCCTGGTGACTTGCTGCTCTGGTCCGCGTCGCCGACGGCCATCGGGAATGGGCATAAATAGGTGAACCGTCTCAAGGATGATTGCAACAAGGTTCCGAGTTAGGTGATCACCCAAGCCATCTTTGACGAGTCGCAGAGGTTTCCCACGCTCAAGTTCGACATCGACGGCATCAATGAGCACTATCAGGCGCATGCGGGCATGCGAGATACCGCGAAGCAAATGCCGGTTCGCGCGCCCGGTCTGACGACTCAACATGTCGTCGCCGCGCCGCGGTTGGCCGAGGCTAAAAGCAAAAGCGCGGGGGTCTTCTCCGGCGCGATATCACCCTCTTTTTTTCTCCGGAAATTCAAGATGCACGCACAAAGCGCCGTGATGGAAGTGAATAAGCCTGGGTCTGACAAAAAGCTAGCCGGGCAATCGTTGAAAGACGCCCGCGCCGCGTTGAAGATACTGGATGCCGAGATAAAAGCACTCGCGAAGGAGATCCAGACGATCGACAAAATCGCCGCCAAACAGAATGCGCGCCTTCAATATCGCAGTTTGAAGTTCAGGCCAGCGTCGTCCGTAGGAACACCCCGGCATCACGTCGAAATCGCGAACTCCGGGGGAATATATCTTCAGGGATTAGCATCTCGATGCGCGCCGATACTGAAAGTCACGGCGGCAGCAGTACCCAAGCGGGGGCTAGCGTCGAGGCCAGCCACTTCGAGGAACTCACGCCGCGCGGTCGCCTGCCTCGCCGACAAACGTTCGTTTCGCACGCTCTGGCGCCTCGGCGTAAGCGTCCTTAGCGCGGCCGCAGGGGCCTGAAGAACTCGACAATCTCGTGGGCGAGCGCCGCGGGCTGCTCCATGGCCGCGAAGTGCCCTCCCTTGGGCATTGGGGTCCAGCGGCGGATGTCCGGGTACGTCGTGCGCTCGGCCGCCGAGCGCGGTGGCTGCAGGATCTCGCGCGGGAATGCCGCGTAGCCGGTAGGTACCTTCACGCCGCCCGCCGGGATCGGCCAGAGACCGTGCATGCGTGCGTAATAAGGCCAGCACGACGCACCGATGGCGCCCGTGAACCAATACAACGAGATGTTGGCGAGCAACTGGTCCTTCGTGAATACACTCTCTACGTCACCGTCGCAGTCGGACCAAGCGCGAAATTTTTCAAGGATCCAGGCGGCAAGGCCTGCCGGGGAATCATTCAGGCCGAAGGCGAGCGTCTGCGGCCGGGTGCCCTGGATCCACTGGTAGCCGATATCCTCCTTCAGGAAGACTTCGAGTTCCCGGACGAACACCTCCTCCTCGGGAGTCGCATTCAGGAACAGCTTTGGATCCCGCGGCACCGCCAGTAGGTTGATATGGATCCCGAATAGCCGCTCCGCGTGGACCGCACCTAGGCGGGAGGCCACGAAGGCGCCCCAGTCGCCGCCCTGAGCCCCAAACCGCGCATAACCAAGCACCCCTGTCATCAATTCGGCGAGGCAGTCGGCGATCCGCTCGAGTGCGAAGCGCTCCTGACCTGGCGTGAACGAGAGCCCGTAGCCGGGCAGCGAAGGCGCGACAACCGTAAAGGCGTCGGCCGGATCTCCACCGAAGCGCGCGGGATCGGTCAGGCGCGGAATGATTTCCATGAACTCGAACACTGAACCCGGCCAGCCGTGTGAAAGCAGCAGCGGACAGGGCTTAGGCCCCTTGCCCTCCACATGCAAGAAGTGGACGTCTATCCCGTGCAGGGGCACCTTGAATTGCGGGTAGGCGTTTAGCTGCGCTTCCTGCGCGCGCCAGTCAAAGCCACCACGCCAGTACTCCACCAGCTCCCCGAGATAGGTGACGTCCGTGCCGTAGGCCCAAGGCTCGCCCGGGGCCTGATCCGGCAAACGCGTACGCGCGAGACGCTCCCGAAGATCGACAATCGCGGACTCGGGAACCCGCAGTTGAAAGGGAATCGGCACGGGGCCCATGACCGGAGACTCCTACATAAGCTGTGCAGAAAAATAAATCACTTGATGATCACCTGACGAATATTTTAGTCCGAGCATAAGCGCTCGAGCAACGCCGTCCCTGACAAGGAAGCGCGTGGAACTCGCTTTCGGCAGCGTCTTCGTGCGGGTGCTCAGGCAGCAGGGCTTCGATGTCTGCGACCGCGCTGGCTTGCGGCAGCCCGGCGAACACACGGCGCAAGTACGCGTAAGGCTAGAGCCCATTCGCCTTGACGGTTTCTATTAATGCATAGAGTTTGACGCTGGATTGCGCGCCTTTCACGGTCTCACTGCAGAACCAGATCGATCACCCGCCGCTGGGCGGCACTCTCGATTGCCCTGGCGCAAAACTGGGCTTCTGGTTCGTCGCGAAGGATGGCGATGAGAGCCGACGTATCGATGATCATCGCGGCAATCCGTCGTCACCGTAAAGCAAGTCGCCATGATCGGCGGAACGGAACGGCTCCTTCAGGCGAGCCGCGCAATCCTTGCCGATGTCCAGTAAGCGGTCGGATAGCGGGATGCCCCGTTCGCGGCGCACGCGGTCGAGGCGTTCCCGGACCGCTTCCGTGACGGCCGCCGCCATGCTGTCGCCGGTCAGCATCGCAAGTTCCTGCGCCAGCCGATGGGCTTCGTCGTTCTTGATGTTCAGGCGCATGGCAAAACCCTTCTACCGTCATGTTGGCGCCGTTCTACCCTATGGGGTGAAAGGAGAAACGACGCGAGACCGAGAAGGAATTCTTTAGGGGGGGCTGGGGATCAACCCCGCTCCCCCCGCCGCGCTTCGCGCGCCCCGGCAGGAGGGCCCGCTGTTCCAGGGGCGTAGGGTGACGTCCGTCAAGGGCTTGCCCCTTGACGGCGGCGACGCCCTCAAATCACGCCCACGTCCCGAAAATGCCTCGTTTTCGGGACCTGCCCCACCTACCTTCATTCCTGACTTCCTTGGCCTGCCGCGCGCGGCCAGCCGAAGTGAGGCCCGACTTACCTGCCGATGCTGGGACCACGGCTCCGCCCGAACTGCCAGGAAATGCCGGTGCCCCGGACGAGCCCGGACACCTGCCGGCCGATGCACACGGACCACGTTCCATCATCCTCTGAGGAGCAGCCACCGTCTTCGGGCTGAGAGCCCCTATCACCCCATCTGTTGGAGAATGTCAGAGGTGGCTGATTCGTCGGACCAGCAGGTTTCCTCGGCGAGAAAGATCATTACCTCGGAGACGTCGAGACGGCGGTATCGGGTCAGCCAGCCGATACTGCGCTCAACCACCCAGCGGCGCGGGATCACCTTGAAGCCAGGGTCTGTCTCGGAGCGGCGCACGACCTCGACGACGAAATCGAGGGAGGCAGCCTTGTCGAGCAGCTTGCGACGGTCGTAGGCGCCATCGGCGAAGAAATGCTTGATCCACAGCCAGCGCTTGCGGATGGCGTCGAGGATCGGCATGGCCCCGGCGCTGTCGGAAATGTCGGCCGTGGTTAGGATCACTGCCAGCAGCCGCCCATCGGTGTCCACCGCGATGTGCCGTTTGCGGCCGACGACCTTCTTTCCGGCATCAAAACCGCGCTTGTCGGCCAGCGGGGCCTTGATCGTCTGGCTGTCGATGACGCCCACCGTGGGGCGGCATTCCCGCCCGGCACGTTCGCGTTCGATCAGCAGTGCCACGTCATGGATGGTGCGGAACAGGAGCGGGCGCACGAAACGCCGGAACCACCCGTAGACCGTCTGCCCGGGCGAAAAATGCACCTGACGCCGCCCCTATGGTCGACACGCCCACCAGGATTGGGTGCAAATTCAGCCGCCCGGAAACGACTGAGGTTCACCTGCCAATCCGCGCGAAGCCCTGCATGGCGCCCTGCTTAGGTCGCGCTTCAGGGCAAGTCTCGCGGTGTCTGCGCCGAAAAGCCCTTAACATCATCTGAATCTAAACGGGATTGATTATCATTTATAGACAAGGCCGCGCAAGGTACCCAATAATGCCGCATGCCGTACACGCCTGCCCTGCGCAACAAAAAGACAATCCTTAAGAACCGTCTCACGTGGCACAGCTCGCCCCCTGCAGATCGCGTATCGCGGCCCCTTTTGACCGCGATACGCCTGGCTCATAGAGGGCGACGGGGATGATTGCCGAGCCCGCACTGTCCATCACGGGATCCCACCCGTTTCGCCGCGGGGGCGTTGCTCCTCGTGGCCGCATCACGCGCGCGCGGGTGGGCGCGGCCGTGCCCCTGCCTTTACAAAATCAACACACCTAGGACATCTTGCCGCATGGCAAATCAGGCTCGTCACCTCACACCCACGCCCACCCGTTCTCGCTGGGCGCGGTTCGCGGCGGTTGCCGGCCCCGGCGTTGTGGTCATGCTGGCGGACACCGACGCGGGCAGCGTCATCACCGCCGCACAGAGTGGTGCGCAATGGTCCTATCAGCTGCTGATGCTCCAGATTGTGCTCGCCCCGATCTTGTTTGTCGTGCAGGAGCTCACCGTGCGGTTGGGGATCGTCTCCGGCAAGGGGCACGGCGAATTGATCCAGCAACACTTTGGCCGCGGCTGGGCCCTGCTCTCGGTGGGGACCTTGGTCGTGGCCTGTCTCGGCGGGCTCATGAGTGAGCTCAGCGGGCTCGCGGGCGTGGGGCTGCTTTTCGGGATCCCGACGGGGATCACCATGACGCTGGTGATCACCAGCCTCATCGTAATGGCGTATACCGGCTCTTATCTGTCCGTGGAGCGTATCGCCATCGCCGTCGGCGCATTCGAGTTGGTATTCCTGCTGGTGGCATGGAAAACACATCCCGATACCGCGGAGATGATCACAGGCTCGCTCTCCATTCCGTGGCGCGATCCAAAATACTTATATCTGGTCGCAGCCAACATCGGCGCCGTCATCATGCCGTGGATGGTGTTTTATCAACAATCCGCAGTCGTGGAGAAGCAACTGACGATAAGCGATTTGCCCGCCGCACGGTGGGATACGGCACTGGGCGCGATCGTGACCCAGGTTGTGATGATGGCTGTTCTCATTACCACTGCCGCGACCTTAGGGAAGACCCATGTGGGCGGTGCGCTGGATACTGTCCAGGATATCGCGCGCGCGATCACCCCGTTTCTCGGCGAGCACTGGGGCAAAATACTGTTCGCCATGGGCATGGCAGGCTCAGCGCTCGTCGCCACCATCGTCATTACGCTGACGGCTGCGCGCACGTTGGGCGAGGTGCTCGGTGCGAAGCATGCGCTGGAGCACACCCCGCGGGAGGCACCCTGGTTTTATGGCATTTATACCGTCGCACTCCTGATCGGCGGCGTGATCGTCGCCTCCGACGTTCATTTGGTCCGGCTAAGCATCGGCGTACAGGTCATGAACGCCCTACTGCTTCCCACCGTCCTGGGCTTTCTGTATCTACTCGCGCGGCGTTTACCCGAGCCTCATCGATTGAAAGGCGGCTATGCCGCCGTCGTGGCGCTGATTCTGTTCATCACCACCGGCTTCGGCGTATACGCGGGGCTCTTCGGTATCAGTTAGGTTAAGTTTGGCTATCGATCCCGAACGCTGACGCGTCTACAGGATCCGGGCCAAGATCAGGGCCCCCTTCGAATATCGGCAATGCCGCGACAGCGGCGACCTCGAGGCAGGCCGCACGCCCTGAAAATGGCGGGGCGGCGGCAGGCACTGCCGTCTTGTGACGCGCCGAATAAAGCACGGCGCATTGCAGTATTTATCGTCCGCCCTCCAACGCGGCGGGTTGAGGGGGCGTGACGGGGGTGTTTTTATGCAGCCAGGCAAACACGGCTGGCACGAAAACAAGCGTGGCGAGCGTGGCGAACAACAAGCCACCGACCACCGAACGACCCAGCGGCACATTTTGCTCGCCCCCCTCGCCCAAACCCAGTGCCATGGGCAGCATGCCAATAATCATCGCCAACGCCGTCATGATGACGGGGCGAAGCCTCAAGACCCCCGCCTCTATCGCCGCACGCGCGGCCTGTCCGTGCAGCGCGAGCCGCTCCCGCGCCTGACTCACGACCAGAATGCTGTTGGCGGTGGCGACGCCAACACTCATGAGCGCGCCCATCAACGCCGGCACGCTCAACGTCGTCTTGGTAAAAAAGAGCACCAGCACGATCCCAGCCATGGCGCCGGGCAGCGCCATTAAGATGATGATGGGGTCCAGCCATGAATGGAAGTAGACCACCATCATCAGGTACACCAGGACGATGGCGAAGGCGAGTCCGGTCAGTAGCCCAGCATACGATGCGCGCATGGTCTCGATCTGACCGCGGATGGTGATGAAACTGCCCCGCGGCAACTTCTTCTTCGCCTCGCTCACGATTTTTTCAACATCCCGGCTCACCGCCCCTAAGTCGCGCCCCTCTAGCCCCCCATAAACATCGATGACGCGACGAATATTAAAGTGCGACACAATCGCCATCTGATGTGCCCTACGCATTGACGCGACATCCGTCAGAATAGCCGCGTTCGACTTATCCTTGCCGGTAACTGGAATATTCTGCACATCGCTGAGCGATTGCATGTGGTACTGCGGTGTCTGGACGACGAGATTATAATTAACCCCATTGACCCAGTTGACGAAGAACATCGGGGTTATCTGAAAACTCCCACTCAGTGAATTTAAGACGCTGGAAGCCACATCGCGCTCGGTCATGCCGGTCTGCAAAGCCTTGGTGCGATTAACGTCGACATCAATCGTCGGGTAGTCCATGTTTTGATGAATATGCAGATCCACCAGCCCCGGTATTGTTTTGAGTTTCGCCAGGAGTTTCTGCGCAATGTCGTGACTCACCTCAATCTTCCCGCCTTCGATCTGGATATCAATCGGTGACGGCAAGCCAAAATTCAGAATTTGCGTCACCATATCGGCGGGCAAGAAATAGAACGTCACCTCCGGGAACTGTCGCGCGAGCTGCCGACGCAATGCGCGCACGTAATCTGCCGTCGGATGATGGCTGGCGGTCAGTGAAACCAGGATATCCACGTCGTTTGCGCCGGCGACCCCTGACGTGGCGTGAATGAGATTGAGCGGCGCTAATGGCAGCCCAATGTTGTCGACGATATTTTCTATTTCGTCCTTAGGCAGCTTGGCACGTACGAATGACTCGATTTCGTCGGCGATTTTTGCCGTTTCCTCGATCTGCATCCCGGTACTGGTTCGCGCGTGAAGCAAAATCTGGCCGTTATCTGTCTGGGGGAAAAAATCCTGCCCAAGCCAAGGCACCAACAGGAATACTAACGCCACCACCGTCAGGAAAGTCGGAATAAACACAAGAGGACTTGAGACGCAGCTCGTCAGCAAGTCCTGGTAACTGGCGCGTAAAGCCGCAAATCTCCGTTCAAAACCCCGCTCGAAAAGGACGAATAAATGTCTGGATTCGGGCGCATGCACGTGCAACTTAAGCATGTACATGGCCATCGTGGGTGCCAAGGTCCGGGAGAGCACATAGGACGCGAGCATCGCAATCACCACCGCTTCGGCGAGCGGCACGAAAAGATAACGGGACACGCCACTCAGCAGGAACAAGGGCATAAATACAATGCAGATGCAGAGCGTGGACAGGAGCGCGGGCGCAGCGATCGATTGCGAGCCGCGGCGGATCGCGTCCGCGACATCGCTGGCATCCCCACTTTCGATGATCTGACTCACACTCTCAATCATCACTGTCGCGTCGTCCACGAGAATACCGACGGCCAGCGCCAGTCCCCCCAAGGTCATCAGGTTAATCGTTTCGTGAAGCATGTTGAGAACAATCACGGAGGTCAGGATGGACAACGGAATCGATACCGCGATAATGAGGGTGCTCCGCCAGTTCCCCAGAAAAAGCAGAATCATCAAGGCCGTCAAGCACCCGGCAATCACACCCTCTCTAATCAAGCCATCGACCGCTGATCGCACGAACATCGACTGATCGGAAAGTGGCGAGACCTTAAACTGCTCAGGCAGGATCGATTTCGCGCGGAGGAGGGCCGCGTGAATCCCGGCCACCACATCAAGCGTCGACGCCTGCCCGGACTTCAACATAATCATCAGCACGCTGCGTAATCCGTTGTTACGCACAATATTTTGCTGGACCGCGAAGCCCTCAATGACACTTGCCACCTCGCGGAGATAAATGATGGTCTTGTCGATCTGCTTGATAGGCAACTCATTGAGTTCGGCGACGGTACGAGGCGTGACATTCAGGCGGACATAAAGCTCCTTGCCGCCGATTTTGGAAGTGCCGGATGGAAAAATCAGATTTTGATCATTGACGGCACTCAGCACGTCGGCCGGCGAGACGCCCTTCGAACGCATCAACCGATTATCAAGATTGATCATGATCTGCCGCATTTTTCCGCCATACGGTAACGGAATCACGGCACCGGGGACCGTGATGAGTTGCGGGCGCAGGACGTTCAGCGCCAGATCGTTGACTTCCTGTTCGGACAGATTTTTGCCAGACAGACCCAACTGCAGCACCGGCACGCTCGAGGCGCTGTAGTTGACCACCATCGGCGGCTGAAGCCCCGGGGGCAGAAAGCGCAGGATGAACTGTGAGGCCGAGACTACTTGGGCATTGGCGGCATCGACACTGGCGCCGGGATGCAGGAAGATCTTGACGACGACCGAACCGTTATAGGTCGTCGACTCCGTGTGCTGGACATTGTCCACCAGCGTCGTGAGGATTTTTTCATAGGGGGTGGTCAGTCGCGTCTCGAGATCTTCCGGATTGAGCCCGGTATAGGTCCAGGCCACGGCGACAACCGGGATCTCGATATTCGGGAAGACGTCTGACGGCATTTCCCTGAGGGCAGTGCCCCCGGCCATCAGGAGTAGCAGCGCCATCACGACAAAGGTATACGGACGCCTGAGCGCCAGATTCACGATCCAAATAGCGGCTTCCTTTCACGCAAAATGCGGTCAATCGCCCGGTCAGGCTACAGGTGATAGTACCAACCCAGCTGTCGAAAGTACGGAAACGCTCTCAGTCGGCATTTTTCCTGACAACATTTTGAAGAATCGCTCCGCGGCTTCCGGCAGAAGGCAGCGGCCGGCGGGCCGGTCACACGCGTGACGTCCGCCATCGAGCCGATTTCGCCGGGTGTCGCGCGGCACTCATTGATCGGTGCCAGGGCAATAGCGATCGGCGCTTCCGTAATATTCAGATTCTTGCGCAAAAATGCATGAAGAAGTTTTACCTGAGTCCGGCCGAGCCGGCCGACAAGGCGTCCGTTGAAGAAATATTTGGCAGGTAATGATTGAGAAAAGCCTTTTTCCTGCAGGTTACGCGTGACACGCGTCAGCTGATTTTAGCCTGAACCCACGGTGCTCAATAAAACGTAACAGCGCTATTATTCTTTTCAGCGCCTAGAACTTGCGATGCAATCGCCGGATTTTTTTGAATTTAATTTCATCCACAGATCAAGTGCCCCTTGCAAACGAATCTAACTCTCTGGTGTGCCGCCCAAGGTTCCGGCAATTCGAATAGCCCTTTCTGCAGTAAAAGACTTGCCTTCATGAAGTAGATCGGACACCGTTTGACGACGCACCATCAGTCGCGTCGCGAGTTCACCTTGTGTCCAACCTAAATCAGGTAACACATCTTACCGAAGTACCGCGCCGGGATGTGCCGGTTTGCGGCCAGGATTTCGTGAAGACCGCATCAGTGAGTGTCCTCTCGGTGAACGTTAACGGCATCTTCGCCACGAAATTCGAAAGTGATTCGCCAGTTTACGGTGTGCGCGGCTGAAAGAAAGCGCGTGTTTCTGGCCATAGCCGCGAGAAGGCATAGACTTGGTGGGGTAAGTTTTAAATCGGGGTAAGCGACGGTCTGCGGTGGCTGATGAGATCCGTTGCCCGGTCTCCCGGTATGCGCGGTGACCAACGCCAGA
>CAIKBL010000087.1 GCA_903825645.1 uncultured Pseudomonadota bacterium
CAGACGAGCAGATCGAGGCCCTTGCGCTCCATCGACACGAATTCCACGGTGATTGGAACTATGCGCTTCAGCCACGCACAAGTCCGAAAGCGATACCAAAACAGTCAACGAAATTGACAACGTAAATTCGATCAGCCTCCTGACGGCGCTGTCCAATTTCCGGGGTCCAATTCTAAGAGCCACGATCTTCAACAGAATAAAGGAGAGCGGTGGGTTGACCTCAAAACTTAGAAGCACCGTCGACAGATAAAAGTACTAACGAGACACCCATTCACTAACCCCCTCGCCAACGGACGAAAAGTAGTAAGACAGAAGATTTCACTTAGCAGGACTCGATCCCTGTCCAACCGTCTGGGTCCAGCTCTGTCATCTCAGATCAGCACGGTGGACTTACTGAAGCCATCACCAAGCACATTCATGACGCCACGTGGCAGCGCCGCTGCCAGGTCCATCTGATGCGCAACATCCTCGGCAGCTGCTCTGCCTTGACCTGCACGAAGTCAAACGGCCTCAATGACTTGAGTTGCCGCTCGCTCAGGCGCGTACGGCTCGTATACAAGCTACCTGTCTTCAATCCTTCACGCCGCGCGTAGGCCAGAACCGATAACCCGCTGGCTTCGCACGCCCGTAAATGACCCAGCCAATACCGCTGCCGCGGTGTCAACGATGAATCGTTCTTCATCCCCTGTTGCTCCTCCTCGTCGAGGCAGACAAATTGGCAGGCTTCTCGCTATCTCGGAATCACGAGGATGCCGGATCGTTTACCGTCGACCACCAGAACGCCCATGTGATGTCTTATTGAACCAAACTCCGTATGCAGCGCTTCAATTAACGGTCCAACATCACCACGCTCGTTGTACGTCGGAATGATAATAATAACGTTCGCTTTTACGTCTTCTGTTTTATTACCGAAAATCATTACAGGGTGAGCCCTAGGGTCAGTCTTTATCGTTTGGCAGGCCTGTGGACCTGGCCATACAGAAATTCTGTAAACTGGCTTCAATGCTTTACGGGGAACATACAAACGGAAACTGTTAAAACAGAAGCTCTACCTGAAATCCGTTCTGAACTACGGAGAACCGCTGTCTGTTTGAGCACCAATGCGCCAGCCAATGTAGTGGTTGTACCAGCGCTCTAAACGTATGCGTAACTGCCGGTGTAACGTATAACTGCGTGGTGGCAAATTGTCTAAGCGTTGCAATGCCGAGTCGATCATGGCCTGCACGGCGACGACGGAATAGTGCTGTTTAATAAATTGGTATCCGCGGCGCGCAACACGCTCATGCAAATCATCGTCCTCTAACAAGGCAATTACCTGCGCGGCAAAACGCTCGGCGCTATCCCCGACCAACAGGTCCTCTCCGTCTTTGAGTGCGAAACCCTCGGCTCCGAAAGAGGTCGTTACCACTGGCAATCCATGAGCCATGGCTTCACCGACCTTGCCTTTCAGTCCGCCGCCGAAACGCAGAGGGGCGACGGAAACATAAGCGCTTTGGAGATAGGGGGCCGTATCCGGGACATAGCCGACCACTTCGATGCTCTCATTTGCAAGTGCTCCAACGACCTGCGGCAGGTGGCTGCCAATAATTTTAAGTCGCGTGAGCGGACGCGCGGCAATGATGATCGGCATGACTTCGCTGCAGAAATACAGCATGGCGTCCACATTGGGCGCATGCTTAAACCCACCTACAAACACCAGTTCGCCATACACACGCTTTTTGCCGTCTCGAAAAGCGGGAATGACGTGGATGTTGGGAATGATCTCGACCGGCAGGTCAGGCAGCGTCTGCCGTATTAGTTGCCGGTCATCCTCGCTCACTGCGATGACCATGTCGGCGACGGCGTAAGCCGCCAGCTCCTTTGCCTTGACCTGCTGTGCCTTTAACTCGTCCTCAGGCTTTCCGGTTAGCCTAGCCTGGGCTTCAAAGCGGTTAAAATGCACGTCGACTGAATCCACCACAATTCGGGCCCGTGGACAGTGGTGCTGAAGTAACCCTAGAAAATCCGCGCGAACATTATGAAAAAACTCGAACCAGACAATGTCGGGTTTGAAATTCTTGAGAACATGCTGCAAGCCGATATCGCCCAGCAGGACACCTGCCTCTTCAAGCCGGGAGCCGGTGTTTTTGCACGCTTGGATGGTGCCGTTCGGACCTGTTGCGCAGAAAAGGACTTGGTGTTTGAGCGCCAGCAGGGTGAGTAATGTGAAAAACCGCAGATCGCCAGAAGCTTGATCTGGTTGGGGATACGAATCTGAGATAACAAGGAATTTGCTCATCTTGGCGCTGTTCATGACTCTGTTTGTTCGTGTACCGATTGTTTTCGGAAATTCCTGATTTTGGCGGACAGTTACCAAATCTTCCCATGTAATAGTCACGTAAAGCGAGGAGGATTGCCTGGTTCCTCGGATCAGAAATATTGCGCGTGATGGTTTTTATCCAACTGAAGATTGCCCACAGCAATTTTTTTGCACGTGGAGTATCGGTCTCCGGCAAGACAAATGGAGGCCATATGATCCGAATAAATTCTTGGAAGGCTTCCTGATGCAGTTGATTTGTCGCTTGCTTCGGAAGGTTTTTTTGTCCAGAGCATTTTATTTCGAATATTAAAATAGATTCTTAAAGGCTCTTCAGGTTTTCCCAGAGAGCTGCCCACCTTATGCCATAGCTTTGCTTCTGGGACGAAGAGGCACTTGAAACCAACTTCACGCGCACGTGCACATAAGTAAAATTCTTCCCAACAAAGGAAAAATTTCTCGTCAAAAAAGTCAATTTTTTCGAAAAAATTTCTTTTTATTAGCATGACACTTCCTATTAATGCGTCAACCTGAAGAGCCGTTTTCCAAGAATTTTCCGTATCACCGCCTCCTAGGATTATGTATTCATCTTTTGGACGATATTTCAGCATTGCGCCAGCGGCCCATACAATAGTCGGTTTGCCGTAGTAATAATTAGTCGGGCCGATCAGCCCTACCTGATCATCTAGCAGACCCATCGTCACCAATTGGCTAAGCATATTTTTTTCGACGATCGTGTCATTATTCAATATCAGAACAAAATCGGCTGAATGGTCGAGTGCCCACCGGATACCTACGTTATTGCCGCCGGCATAACCAAGGTTTTTTCTGGTGTGCAGGATATTAGCGTCCGGATATTGATCGGCAATGGCGCGGCTTGAATCATCGGTGGATCCGTTGTCAACTACGACGACTTCATAGTTGACGTAATCTAGTTAGTAGACAGATGCCAAGCATTCGAGGGTATCTTTTTCCCGTTCCAGTTGAGAATGATAATGGCAGCCCTAGGTGGGGCGGGTAATTTGGGTCTTTCGGCGACAAACAAAAACTAGAATGGTTCGGCGTCCTGCTCTAGCGTCTCAGTTTCCATGCCTAATTTTCGAAGAGATTTCGTGAAATTGTTTGGAAGCGAAGGCCCCCGTGTTGTCGTTCCGATGTGTGAAATTCTAAGGCCCGCGTTCCAGAATAATTCTTCGACCGATTTTCTGGTAAAAAAATGTAGATGTGTTCGGTCAAGAATGCCCTCGCTGCGATAATCCCATTTCCCTTCAAGCAGGTCGAAAACCACTCCCCAGTTCTGCACATTGGGCAAGCTAATCACCATTTTTCCGTTCGGTGCCAGTTTAGCGCTAGGACTTTTTAGTGTTTCCCAGGGATGATTCAAGTGCTCGAGTACGTCGGCGGCAATGATGCAATCGTAGTAGTCATCCGAGAGTTCTGGCAAAACGGATTCAATCGGGCGATCCCATACGCGGTCAAGATGGTCCCCTGCGTTGCCGGCGGCACCGATCGCCAGTTCGACGCCATGTACTTCCGCAGCCTGGCGCCATTTTATTGATTTACCTAGTACGCCGGCACCACATCCGACGTCGAGTATTCTGGTTGCGAAAATGGGCACGAGTTTGATCGCATGAAATCGATGCCCTAGAAATGCCTCCATTGAAGGGACATCGCCAGCTTCGCGCTTAACAAAGGCAACATGAACGTCATGTCCCATTTGGAGGAGAGCGTTCACAAAACGGTGAATTCTTGCGCGGTTACCTGCATCCTGAGGATGAGTAGGTGTCGGGGTAATAATCAGTATTTTTTTTATCATCAGAAATGGCTTTCAATCCGTCCCAGTCGCGAAGAAACCGATTACATTTACTTCTTCGGCTTCCAGATGGTTACCGTCTTCACCTAACATCAAGTGACCATTGATTTCCGCTCAAAAAAATCAATCCCTCGCAGGCGGGCGAAGTTCGTTGAATTTCATTATTAATGACGAGAAATTTAGAGAGACTCTCTCCGTATAGCACGTTCTTGATAGGGTCCCCGATATCAAGACTAAATCTGAGCGAATATACGCCCGGCAGCAATGGAAGTTGGGGAAGACAAAGGCGCACTTCGTGCACGCCTGTAGGCAATGTTCTTCCACGAAATTCTTGGTGACTAGTGATGGTTGCTATGTACACAAAATCCGTAGTATGGATGCCGATAACAAAGATCGGTCCTTCGAGCGCTTTGCTTGTTTTTAGGCGCACTGCAACAGTGACCATTTCGCCGTAAACTACTTCGCTTATTGATTTTCCGGCCGCGTTCACGCAAGTTATTTCTAGAAGTTCGACTTCTCCGGTGCTTTGAATTTTTCTTTCGATAGATTTTTGATTCGATATTTTGTTGTCATTTTCTTCATAAAAAGCGTTGCAGACGTCGTGAGATGGTCCGTCTAAAACGATCTTGCCGCGGCTCAGGAGTATGGTTCGGTTACACAACCGTTCAACCTGCCTGATGTTGTGACTGACGAGCAGTACGGTTTTTCCCTGTCGCTTGATCATGTCTTCTATGCGATCGAAACACTTGCGCTGGAACGCCAAATCCCCTACCGCCAGTACTTCATCGACAATCAGGAGTTCCGCCTCGATGCTAGTCGCGACGGCAAAAGCAAGTTTTACCTGCATGCCTGAACTGTAACGCTTGACCGGCGTGTCGATGAATTCTGCCATCTCGGAAAAATCTACTATTTCGTCAAATTTTTGATCGATTTCCTTGCGTGAAAGACCCAGGATGGATCCGTTAAGATAGACGTTTTCCCGACCGGTGAAGTCCGGAACAAAGCCCGCTCCGACCTCGATCAGCGGTGCAATGCGGCCATTCATCTTGACGGTCCCTCGCGTAGGCGTACTGATCTTGGCCCGCATTTTGAGCAGGGTGCTTTTGCCAGCACCGGTGTGTCCGATGATGCCGACGACTTCCCCTTGCTCGATAGAGAAGGTGACATCATCTAGTGCCTTGAACAACGGGGCCTCCGGCATTTTTTTTCCGGTTAGAAAGGCGGCGCCGTTGAGTAGGGTCTGTTTGAGACTCCGCAGGGTCCCCAAGCGATATTCCTTGGTGAGATGGTCTACTTCTATGATGGACATGGGTTTCTCGCTCAGATGACATCAGCGAAATACGATTCCGCACGCTTGAAATAGAGATAACTCAGCGGTAGCAGAACCGCGATCGCGATTGCCCCCGGGGTCAGGGCGGCCAAGTCTGGCGGCTGGTTTCGAAGGACTACGCTTTGGAAGGAATCTATGATGCCGGCTAGCGGGTTTAGGGTATACAGTGTGTAGAGCGTGTCGGACCACTCGCCCGCCGTCTGGTTGACAAGTAACTTGTCTTTGACGAGCCGCAAGGGGTAGATGACCGGCGAGACGTACATCAAAAGCGAGAGCACGACCGGCAAAGCCTGGGCCATGTCTCGGTAGTAGACGTTTAGCGCTGCCCCTACGAATGCGATAGTTAAAGCCGCCAGAATTGTGTAGCCGATGAGCAGGGGTACCCAGAGGATATAAATACTGGGCATCAAGTGGTACCACAGCATCAATCCAGCCAAGATCACGAAGTTGATGATTAGCTCTACTACTTTGGTCAGCACGGCGGTGATCGGAAATATCTCCCGAGGGAAGTATATTTTCTTTATCAAGGTGGCGTTGCTGACCACGCTGCCGACCCCATCCGACGCCGATTCCTGGAAAAAAGTCCACGGCAGAAGGGCTGCGAAGGTGAGGATCGGATAAGGAATATTGCCGCTTTCGATACCGATGAAGCTCCTCACAAGAGTGAAGATCAGCATGAGCGTGATAGGCTTTAGGATGGCCCAGACTATACCGAGATACGCCTGCTTGTAACGCAAGGCGATGTTCTTCCACGCGAGCGTGACCATGAGCTCGCGATAGTCGTAAAGATTTTTGGCTATTCTTAACATCAGATTAAGTCGATGGAAAACTTGGCGTCTGGCCGTGTGGAGTAATCCATATCGGCCGACAGGATTGAAAGCTTTCGCATGTCAGCGCGCATTTCGTACTGTTCCCAGTGTAACAGTTGGGCTAATGGATAGAGGTGGAATGAGGTTGAGGTCATTGAGCGCAGACTTCTGATAGGCAATACGGATTTGACGAACCATTCTGCGATGGCACGCAAATTTATGCGGCGATGGGTCAATGAGGTGGATGTCAGCGGCTTCCGGTATCTAATAACCGGATAATCTTTATGTAAGGCCGCGCTGGTAGGCGGATGGAATCGGCAACGCGTGGCGGCAGCAAAAGCGATGTGCTTGCAGGCGTCCACGAAGGGATGGGTGGTCGGCAGGCTTTCCAGCAGCCCGCGCGCGCTGCCGGTAATCAAGTCGAGCCGGCTCGTTAGAAACCCAGTCGACAAAATAGCGCTCATTCTTTCCCTTTTCACTTTTGGGCGCTCTACTCGGTTTGGGTTACTGGACACCTTCGGCGCTAAATTAGCATTCAAGTTGCAGGTTAGGCGAGGCTTGCTAAAATCGTAGCGGCAACCCCTTGTGGGGCGAAATGCGAGCGATGACACCCGCAATAGGCCATCCTTGCACCTCACGTCGACGCTTCAATCGGACCCTGCTCGAGCTGGCTGCGCACTACCACTTCCGGCCGAGTTCGATGGCCGCCGCCCGGGGCGACGAGAAGGGTCGCTTGGAGCGCGCCGGCGGTTATGTACGCGACGTGTTCTCTGCCGCACGGGCCCTATAACGGTCTCGATCTTTTGAGCACCCAAGCCGACGCCTAGCGTTAGGGCGACACCGCTAACGGTCGTGTCCAGAGTGCCGCACCCAAACGGTTCTAGCGGCTTGTGTTGAGGAGCAGCCGCAGTTGTGCCCCGCCACCCCCGCGGAACCCTTCACGCGCGAGCAGCGCCACGAAATCAGAGTACGCAAGACGCTGTATGCGTAGCTTTCAGATCATGAAGTGTCTCCTTCGTGGCAAAGATATCCAATTCTTGCGGCCAATTGAGGGGCTGATGGGACCCGCTATGCCATTAGACGCGGTCGACCAGCGGCGCTGCTCGCCCATCAAGTCGGCCCTCTATAATCCACATAAGGATAATCGACCTCGCCCAGAATTTTCCCGTCAGTATCGAAGACGGCACGGATCATTTCCGCGTTGAGGATCTGTCCACTGGGTCCATCGCAGATCAGCCGACCCTCGCGGAGGGCGAGGATCCGCGTCGCATAACGGGCAGCGAGCGTCAGATCGTGCAAGGAAGCGATCACGAGTTTTCCCGCACGTGCGAAGGCGCGAAGTCGAGTCGCGATTTCGATGGCATGACGTGGATCGAGTCCCGTCAATGGCTCGTCCACGATGAGGATGTCGGGGTTCCCGATGAACGCCCGCGCCAGCATCGCCCGCGCAAACTCGCCACCGGAGAGCGTCGTGACGGATTGTTCCCGATGCGCCAGAAGATCGCAGTCGGCCAGTGCGGCGGTTGCCCGCGCACGGGCTGTCGCCGGCAGATCGCCGAACAGGGGCAGTGAGGGGGTGAGGCCGAGCGCCACCAGGCGCTCAACCGAGAGGGGCCATTCGCAACGTGGATTCTGGGGCAGGTAGGCGCGGATGCGGGCAAGCGTGGTTCCTGTCAGCTCAGAAAGTGGCACGTCATTCAGCATTACCTGCCCGGCGTCGGGTTTGCGCAAGCCGGCGAGGGCGGTGAGCAAAGTCGATTTCCCCGCGCCGTTTGCGCCCACCACAGCAAGTAACTCGCCGGCTTCGGCGCGCAGCGAGACGTTGTCCAGCAGTGTACGGCCGCCGCGCCGAATACTGAGGTGGCGAGCGGTGAGTGAGATCATGGTCCGCTACGCCGTACGCGGACGACGAGCCAGAAGAAAAACGGGGTCCCGAGCAGGCTCATGACGACCCCGAGCTTTATTTCAGGTCCAATCTGAATGAGTCGCGTGAGGATATCTGCAGTGAGCAGGAGTAAGGCCCCGAGGAGTGCGGACGGTGCGAGCAGTCGCCCGGGCTGGTAGGCGACGAAGGGTCGCAGCAGATGGGGCGCGAGAAGACCGACAAACCCGATGGCACCCGTGACGGCCGTGGTGGCGCCGACCGCCAGCGCAGTGCCGCCGAGCACCATCACGTGCAGGCGCTCCAGATTGATCCCCAGACTCATGGCTTGATCTTCACCGAGCGCCAGCGCATCGAGCGCGCGCATCGTCATCGCCAGCAGGACGGCCCCCCCCGCGACAAACGGCAGCACCAGCAGCACATGATGCCAGCTGCGATCGACCAGTGAGCCCATCAGCCAGGTCATGATTTCGTAGGCAGCGTAAGGGTTGGGGGCCAAGTTTAACGCTACGGAAATACAGGCACTCATGAGTCCGGAGACCGCGGCGCCGGCGAGGATGAGCGACAGGATCCCACCCCCGCGACCGAGCAGGAAGGTCAGTGCACTGGCACCCAGCGCCCCTACGATCCCCATGACAGGTCCCCAGATCTCCCCCGCTGCGGTGAGGCCAAAGTACAGGGCGATGACGGCGCCGAGTGCTGCACCCGTGGTGACGCCGAGCAGGCCCGGCTCAGCGAGTGGATTGCGGGTGAGCCCCTGCAGGACCGCGCCGGCGAGACCTAATGAGCCACCCGCGAGGCAGGCCAGAATTGCGCGGGGTAGGCGGAGATCGATGACGATCAGCGCCGCCAGCGGCCATGGTCGCGTGAACAGTGCCGGGAGGAGATCTTGGGGCCTCAACCATACCGCACCGACCAGCAGGGACACGCCGAAGGTGATCCCGAGCAGGCCGAGGAGGGCGGGCATGAGTGGCGCGTGATGACGGATCATGGGGGGACCGTTGCGGTTGCGGCGATTAGCTTCGCGCGGAGCCCGGCGACTGCCTTAGCCGTGTCGGGCGTACCGCAAGCATAGTGTACCTCGGGAAGGGATATTCGACGCTGCGCATAGCGCGCCAGTAGCAAGGGGTGCTGATTGAAGTCCGTGTGCAGGTTACGCGCGGTCGTGTCGGCCGTCCCGTAGACGAGGACGGTGGGGTGTGCGAGGAGTAAGGCTTCGAGGCTGAACGCGCTTTGTCCTGTGCCATGCTGTGCTGCAGCCACATTGGCGCCACCGGCGGCCGTGAGGATGGCGTCGAACAACGTGTCTCGGGCCGGCACGGTCCCACTGCCATCCCATGCCGCCACGCGAATGGGGGGCGTCGGTCGCGCGGCGGCCGGATTTTCCAATATCTGGTTCATGTCGGCGAGCAGGCGCTCGCCTTTTGCTTCTTCGCCGACGGCGCGGGCGACAGTGCGCGTGATCGTTCTTATCTCATCAAAATTGTGCGCGCTCGGGATCTCGACCAGCGGTGTGCCGGCGCGTTGGAGGAGGGCGCGCACCGTCGTCCCCGTGTAGGTGCTGGTCAGGACCAGATCGGGTTGGTGCGCCAGTATTTCTTCCGCCGTGCCATGGTTTGTGCGGAGTGTGGCGGCTTCGCGCCATCGCTGGGCGTTGTCGGCGGATTGGGCCAGATACGTGACGGACGCGATTCGGGCGGGCGCCAAGAGCGAAATCAGTAACTCATCCGTGCACAAGCTCAGGGACATCACCCGCTGCGGTCCGGACGCGCTGGCAGTGTTGGCGCTGCCGAGCACAAGCGCCACGAGCACCACCGCGCGCGCGCGGTTCAGAAGGTCACCCTTACTCCTGCAAAGGCCCCCACACCCGGTTGCAGGAAGCCGATAGGATCTTCATAGCGACGGTCGAACAGGTTATTGAGTCGGCCAAACAGGGCGACTTTATCCGTGAGCGCAAAGTTAGCCGCAAGATTAACCGTGGTATAGCCCGCGGCGTCCAGCCGCGGTACCGAAAAATCTCGATTGCCGTCGACCCACTGGCTCACGCCCAGAATGGTCGCGGTGAAGGACAGACGTGCGGACGCCTGCCAGTTCGCGTTAAGACTCGCCTTGTGCTTTGGGCGACGGAGCAGAGGTTCGCGCAGGACATCGTCTACAGCCTCCGTATACGTATAATCCAGCCGCAGCGTCAGGGTTTTCAGCGGTCGGTAGCGCAGAAAACTCTCGACGCCCTGAGTATGAGCGCGACCGACATTGATGAGCGTGGTGTAAGTGGCATTGCCCGCAATCAAATCCCGGATGTCGTTCCGGAAATAAGTCGCACCCCCGGTTAATTGGTAGGCCGGGATGGATTGTTCGAAGCCCAGATCATAGCCAAAGCTGGTTTCGGGGCGGAGATTGGGATTCGCGTAGAAGCCATATGCCGGAATGTTCTGGTACATCTCTTCCAGGGTGGGTGCCTTGAAACCCGTGCCAATGCTCGCTTTCAACTTGGTGTCGGTACGCGAGATGAGATAGACCGGTGCGACGCGGTAGGTGGTTTTGCTCCCGAAACGATCGTTGTTGTCGTAGCGCACGTTAAGCGTATTAAATAAATGCTCGCTGAGGGTCGATTGCAGCTCGGCAAAACCCGCGTCGGTCACGGTGCTGGCGGGGATCGGTTGGCGCACCTCGTCGCGTTGATGCTCTGCACCGAATAGCAGGGTTTCGGTGCTATCGAGCTTTAGCTTGCCCTGCCAATCGAGTTTGAGCCGATCGCCGAGATAAGTCGTGGGTGGGCCATCGGTGGCGGGCGCGATGTCATTCAAGGTGATGTTGCTGTAGGCCACGCCGAGCGTTTGCTCGAAAACGCCTGCGAACGAGATGAGATGAACCGTGCCGCGGGTATAGTAGGAGTTTGTATTGTTCTGGGTTTGCTGACCCTCAGGTGGCGACGGGTAGAGGTTGGGATTATCCCCGGTGATCCGCAGGCGGGTCTCGGTATACCGCCCGACAAGACCCACATCCAACTGGTCGGTGAGATCATAGGAAAGTTTGGTGGTGCCGGTGAGATTGTCCGTATAGTCATCGACGCGGCGCACGCCTTTAGGCAACAGGTCGTGCGGCGTGACAGGCGTCGCCGCGACGTTCATATGATCAATCGTGGCCGCGTAGTGAAACTGATCGCTCGAGCCGGTAACGCCAGCCGACTGATTAAACGTATTGAATGAGCCACCCTGAATACTGGCCGTGAAGCGGGCGGGACCGTTCCCGGATTTAGTGATGATATTGACCACCCCGCCAATCGCATCCGAGCCATATAGACCGCTTTGCGGCCCCCGGAGGATTTCGACTTTTTCGATATCTTGGGCGAGGAACGTTCCGAAGTCGAAGCCGCCATCGGGACTGGCGGGATTACTGACATCGATGCCATCGACGAACACCTTGGTGTGGCGCGCTTCCGTCCCCCGCATGAACAGCGAAGTTTGACCCCCGGCGCCACCGCTCTGGACGACGTTCAGGCCAGGGACGTCGCGGAGCACATCGGGTAAGGTCTGATATTGTTTGGCCGCGATGTCCTCGGCGGTAATCATCGTGACGCTGCTCGCGACCTGCGACTCGGGGGTGGGGATACGTGTCGCGGTGACGATCACGGGATCTAGGGCGGCGGCGCTCTCGGCGCCTACGACCGCGGTGTTGCAGGTGAGGATCAACAGAGTAAGGGTAGATGCCAAAAATAATCGCACGGCTTGACGCTCCTAACGAGGATATGCCAGGAGTCGTACGCGTGTGCGCATAAGCGCTAAATCAAACCGTCCGTGACCAGACGGAAGCGCGACGACTCCGTGAGTGTCGTCGCGACGGTTTCCCTCGCAGCTACTGGCGCACCCCGGCCGGTAACAGGACGACGGCACGAGGCGGGTTTCCTGGCTCCCGGGTCACTGCTTGCATTCGCCTTCCCGAGGGGATCCTCAGTGGCTTCTTGAATACTCGCTCGCCGGTCACAGTTGCGGGGGCAGCCGCGGCATCACACCGCGTTCCAATTTAAGTCCCTTGCGGGAACCTTGTGCGCAGCCGGAGCATATCCGATTTGGGGGGCAGGGCGCTAGATTGAGCCTCTTCCAGCGGCATAGGAGGCTGAAAGTAGCGATTCCGGGTCGATCATGCGTAGATTCTACAAAAAACTGAGAGCATCAACGGCGATCTCGCTTTGCTTGACGCCTTCGGCTGCCCTTACCCATCGAGGTATACGGAGAAGAACTCGACGAAGCGCCGGCTGGCGTCAGGGCTGGGCGCGAACAACGCCGGCAGAGCGGAGGCCGTGCCCACGGTTACCGTTTGTGCAGCATGGCCGGGTGGAAGCAAGGCATTGGACATGGTTCAGACCTCCCGCAGCGCCACGAAGCTGCGCACCATGATGTTCCGCGTGCGGCCGTGCCGTTCCAGCGCCAGCAGGTCGCGCTTGTCGCCGGTGACCAGATAATCGGCGTCGCCGGCGGCGGCCATGGCCAGAAGGTAGTTGTCGTAGGGATCGGGCGACGCATCCACGGCCGGCAGTGGTTCCAGCATCACCGCAGGTTGCGCAGAGCATTGACCATCCGCTCCGCTTCCATCGGCCGGATACGGAATTTGACCCCGCCGCGCCGGGTGACGCGACGGATTTCTTCCCGCTGCTGCTCACAAGACAGCAAGGTGAATTCCCCCGCCCGCCAGGCCTGATAGGCATGATCCGGCGGGGTGTCTTGGGTAATCAGGGCGGCAATGAGAATGTTGGTGTCAAGAACAACCTGCATGACCGATCACGCCGGCCTGGGTCGGGCTGGCCACATTTCTGCGCGCACGGCGGCGCGGGCTTCATCAATGGCACCCTGCAACTCGCTGGCTGGAATGTCGGCGTTTCGCGCCTTAACCGCCTGGACGTTCTGATCGAACATCCGCCAGCGCACGGCGTCCTCGATAAACTTCGAGATGTCGCCCTTGCGCATTCCCTGGGAGCCGAGAAAAGCGCGCAGCGCCAGATCGGTCTCCCTGGAAACCGTCACCGTCCACCGGGTCGTGTCGTTGTCGGCCATGACAGCACCTGTACAGTTAAACACCTATCTGCGTACCACCAAGACAGCTTGTGTGCTAGAAAACTCCACCCGGCCTTCTATGCCTGTTAGTGCGTATCCGATCTGACCAGATCCGCAGATAGATAGCGTCTATTCCAATGGCATGGGAGGCTGAGTAACAGGTTCGGGTCTAGCAGGCGGGCATGGTTATCGGCGTGAACGCGGCGATGTCCACGACAATGAAGCCGAACTTGGCGTTTCTCGCGCAGGTGCTGAGCGGTTTGCTTATAAGCGGCGGAAGATGTCGGACAAGGGGGGATTTTGGGCGGCTTGACGCCCGCCTGGATTACCGGCGACAGCAGTTCATCGAGTCAACACAGTACTCGCCGACCGATTGCCATCGATCCGCCGCGGCGCCCTTCCACGGATGCAGCGCTGTAAGATCGCCATGTTTTTTCCAATAGTCACGGCTTCCAGATGGTCGCCCGTTCCCTGCATTTTGGCGACCACACCTTATCGGATCTGCAAATAAATTTACTTAGCGCAGCACGTGCTACTTTCACAATTGATAGCTGACGCCAATACGGCATGCTGAGCAGCCAAGGCCTCGCGGACATCCCGATGGCTCGCCCCTGCGCTTAAGGGCGAGATCGCAGTCATCTGGCCGCAGCGGTGGGGCGATCGCGATCGGTACATTCGTCGAACAAACATAGGCGACGTGGCCGGATGGATCCGGCGCGACGCGTGTTCAGACCTGGGCCAAGGCCTGTTCGAGATCTGCCCGGAGATCGTCAATGTGCTCGATACCGATGGAAAGGCGAACCATGTCCTCGCTCACCCCCGCTTTGGCCAGCTCTTCAGGATTCAATTGCCGATGGGTCGTCGAGGCCGGATGACAGGCCAATGACTTCGCATCACCAATATTGACCAGACGGGTAAACAGGTTCAACGCATCTTGGAAACGGGTGCCGCCTTTGATGCCCCCCTTGACCCCGAAAGTGAGGATCCCCGATGCGCGCCCGCCGAGGTATTTCTGCGCTAAGCCGTGGTCGACGTGATCTGGCAGCCCAGCGTAATTCACCCATTGCACCTTATCGTGTGCCTGCAGATAACGGGCCACGGCTAAGGCGTTGTCCGTGATGCGCTCCATGCGCAAGGCAAGTGTTTCGATCCCTTGCAGGATGAGAAACGCATTGAACGGTGAGAGCGCCGCACCCGTGCTGCGCAGCGGAACCACACGCGCGCGCCCGATGAAGGCCGCCGCGCCGAGTGCTTCGGTATAGACCACGCCGTGATAAGACGGGTCGGGTTGCGTGAGACGCTTGAATCTAGTCGGATGGTCCGCCCACGGAAACTTCCCCGAGTCGACGATAGCGCCCCCCAGCGAATTGCCATGACCGCCCAGATATTTTGTGAGGGAATGAACGACGATGTCGGCGCCGTGTTCGAAAGGACGGAGGAGATACGGCGTCGGCACGGTGTTGTCGACGATCAACGGCACGCCATGATGGTGCGCAATGTCAGCCAGGGCCGCAATATCCGTAATGTTACCGAGCGGATTACCTATTGATTCCGCATATATCGCCTTGGTCTTTCCATCGATGAGCGCGGCGAACGTTTCCGGTTTCCGGTAGTCTGCAAACCGGACCTCAATACCCATTTGCGGTAGCGTATGGGCGAATAGGTTGTAGGTTCCGCCATAGAGTGTCGACGTCGAGACGATGTTGTCTCCCGCTTCCGCGATGGTGAGCAACGCATAGGTAATGGCGGATTGCCCGGAGGCGAGGGCCAGCGCGCCAACACCGCCTTCGAGGGCGGCGACGCGACGTTCGAGCACGTCATTGGTGGGGTTGGTGATCCGCGTATAGATATTGCCTGACACCTTCAGGTCAAACAGATCGGCGCCGTGCTGGGTGTCGTCAAAGGAATAAGACGTGGTCTGATAGATAGGCACCGCGACGGATTTAGTGGTCGGATCCGATGTCCAGCCAGCATGCACGACCAACGTCTCAAATTTCATGATATCCCCTGTGTTCTCGCGAAGTCGATTCATTCTACCTGGGGATTTGTCATCCTGATCTGCGAGTTTAGTATAACGTTATTCGTCAGGCAGCAGCTACGCGGCGCCTAAGTTGGCCGTCGTCCTGGGTGTCAAGAACATGGCGTCATCGCCTCCCCTCATGGTGGATCATGGTGAGGATTCAACTGAAGCCGCGGCAAGCGTCATCTTCTCGGTTGTATAGGTCCAACAGCTGGAGAGGCTGCGTGGAAAAAGACGTTCGATGTGAAGGGTGGAACTGCTGTGCCCACCCGTGGATCCCCCGCTCGGCACTGCGCAATGTGGACATGTCGATGCGGGGCGGCGCCCAAAGATCACCGCTGTCCGCCAGCCCGTATCACCCAAACAACCCGTTTTAAAGTCGCTACCGATTAGGACGTTTCTACGGAGATCTCGGTTACCTCCGGCAGACCCAGTTCTTGCCAACGTTGTGTCAGCAGGGTGAGGCCGGGCTCGGCGAGCGCAGCGGCGCGCAGCGCAGCGAGGGCGGTGGCCG
Organism: uncultured Pseudomonadota bacterium; assembly: GCA_903825645.1. Classification (GTDB taxonomy): domain Bacteria; phylum Pseudomonadota; class Gammaproteobacteria; genus CAIKBL01. The sequence continues at coordinate 15,716 of CAIKBL010000087.1, forward strand.
CGTCGGCGCGTCCCTGTAACATCGTAGCCGCACGGGAGAGTCGATCAAATTTACTGTTGCCGCGCGCATGCGTGTCGCTGTATCCCTTTATCACGCGGCGACAGCGGATGAGTTCGAGTGCGAGCGCGTAATCGCTCGGCATGATCGCCAGCACCTGGCTGAGCCAGGCGCTGAGGTGAGCGCGCTCCTGATGATGTCGAAGACTGTGGCGGCGCCAGTGCCGCAAGCTCGCGAGACCGTGCAGGAGCAGGTGGCCGCGTACGGTGTGCGGTCGGACGCGCTGACCCCGCGCAAGAGCAGCACTGAGCAGTCCAGTCAGCCAGTGGTTTCGGGCCAACCCGTTGGCCAAGCGGGGCGGCAGGAGCGCCAGGATTTCCTCAAGGCGCGGGTGAAAGTACTCCACGGTCCCTACCACCTCGTCTGGACCGGCACCGATTTCGGCCCGGACTCGTGCGGTCCGACTGGCACGCGTCTTCAGATCGGCCACCCGGATGATGTCGTCGTAGGCCATCGCGACCGCCACCCAGCGCGCCGCCTCGAGGGTGGCGAGATGCGCCTGGACGGCACTCCCGCATGCGTCCGCTCGGATCTGTAGCCGGGTCATGTGATCAAGATATTCATGGCCGTAGGCGATGTCCTGATATTCAAGCACCCGTTGCAGCCCGGCGCCGAGCATCGCGTGGGCGTGGGCGGGGAACGTATTGGCGATGCGCTGGCGTAACGGTTCAACCGCCGGGCTGGCTGCGCGCGTCGGCAGTTCGCGCGGCGACGTCGCCATCGGATCAGGAGCTAATTCCACACGGACCGGTTCGCGCATCGCGCGCACGCCGGCCGCCAAGGCCCGCAAACTCGCCTCGACTCCGATGCCAGCGCGCTGAATGGTGGCTTCGAATGCCGACTCACTAAACGGCAACTCGCCGCAGCCGGCCAGCGCGCCAAATAAGGTTGCCGAAATCACACTCCCGCTTTTTTGGGCTAGGGCTTTCATGTCCTCGTGCAGGAAGCGAAGGGCATGGGTCTGACCGGCTTCGAGGACGGCAGCCGCATCCGCGATCCCGTTGCCGGGCGCGACTTTTTCGAGCGTGGCGTAATCGCGATGAGACGAGCAAATAAGTGTGGTCCTGTCTGGCGTGACGAGCCCACGCTGCAGGGCACGCCCGGCTTCCATCAGTTCGGAGGCGATGACGATGTCGACCTCTCCAGGGACTGGCATGAGCGCGAAGATGGGTGGGCCGCGGAGCGCTTGTACATGCGCTTCGGCGAAGAGCTCCAGGTAATAGACTGTCGCCCCGGTACGTTGCGCCACGCCTGCCACGGAGGTGGCCTGCGCCAAGAAGCCATTGTGCTCAGCCAGATCGACGATCCAGTCGACCAAGACACCGCCGCCTTGACCGCCCATCGCCAAGACCGCAATGGTAATGGGCCGCGTCGGATCGTCCCCCAGCCGGCGCACGGTTGTCACGCGGGATCTCCGGCATAGAGCGTCCGGGCGGCGAGCGTGCGGCGCTGACGGTCCTGAAGCCAGCCGACGATCCGACGGCGCCACTTGTCCAGACGGCGCTCCCAACCGCCGGGATGACGCACCCATTCGATGCGGTAGAACGAGGGACACAAAATCGCGGCATCGGCGACCTCGCCGCAATGCCCACATGCCACACAGCCGTCATCAACGTGTGCCACGGGATCCGGTTTTAACGGATCTCCGCTATTGCGGAGCGTCAGCGAGGGACACCCCGACAGGCGCATGCACGCATGATCGCCACTACAGATATCCGCATCAACGCCAAATTTTTCTCGTACGACGCGCTCGCCGCGCTGGTCTGCAGCGGCGACCAACGGCTTCTCCCGACGCTGCTTATTCAGCATGCATTCGCTTTGCGCGACGATGACTTTGGGACCCTGAAAATCGCTCGTCAGCGCTTCCTGCAGCGTGTCTCGCATTTTATTCACGTCATAGGTATCGTCGACGGTTCGGATCCACTCGACACCGACGCCGCGCAACGCCTCCCCGATGGCATGCCGTGTACTGCGGTTGTGCTTATCCAGCCGGGAAGAAGGTAAATCTTGTCCGCCAGTCGCCGCGGAATAGTTGTTATCCACGATAACGATGATCCCATCCGCCTTGTTGAATACGGCATTGCTGATCCCGCTCGCCAAGCCGTTATGCCAGAAACCGCCGTCTCCCATCATGGCGATCGATCGTTTACTCGCGGGCACATTGAACGCGGCTGCACTGGAGGCGCCGAGGCCATAGCCCATGGTCGAGGCGCCCAGGTGAAAGGGCGGCATAGCAGCAAACAGGTGGCAACCAATATCTGCAGAAATATGGTGTTGCCCGAGTTCTTCCTGCACTAAGGTCAGGGCGGAAAAAATCGGACGTTCGGGACACCCAATGCAGAACCCCGGGGGACGCGCGGGGACGATCCCCGCCAGTACCGGCACGCTGACGCTCGGGCTGGCGGGGGTCTCGGCCGGCTGCGGATCGCGCGGACCGCGGGCCGGAAGACCGACGGCGACGGGTTTCGCGAGCGCCGCCGGATGGTGGCGCTGCAGAAAGCCGGCTAGACCGCGTTTGAGCTCAGCGACGGTGTACTCGCCTGCCTTGGCGAGCAGATCTTTGCCGTGGACTTTGACGTGCATGCCGGCGCGGCCCAGCACCGCATGGATAGCCTGCTCGTGATAATCCGGCTGACCTTCCTCGATGATTAACACGGCGCGTTTGCCTTGGCAGAAGCGGATGACTTCGGCGTCAATGATCGGGTAAGCGACGTTCAAGACGTAGAGCGGGATCCGGGAGTTGCCGCGGAGATCGGACATGCCATAACTCATAAGCGCGCGCTGCACGTTGTTGTACAGTCCGCCGAGCATGATGATGCCGAGATCGGCAATTTCGCCTTCGAAAAATTCATTTAATCCGCGGGCTTCGATGAAACGCACCGCCGCGGGCCAGCGCTCGGTGATTTTTTCCTGCTCATGCAAATAACTCGCCGGCGGTAAGACAATTCGACTGGTGTCGCGCACGGGCGACTCCAGCGCTTGCCGCAAAGTGAACGGTGGGCGGATATTCTCCCGGGTGACAAAGCTGCCGTGCAGGTGACAGGCGCGTACGCGCAGTTCAAGCATCACCGGTGTGCGACTAGCCTCAGACAGCTCAAAGGCATCATGGACGGTCTGCACGATAGTCGGCAGGTTGGGTCGAGGATCCAGCAACCATATTTGGGATTTCATCGCGAACGCATGGCTGCGCTCTTGCATGATCGAAGATCCCTCTCCGTAATCTTCGCCGAGGATAATCACCGCGCCCCCGGTCACCCCACCCGAAGCGAGGTTCGCCAGCGCGTCGGAGGCCACGTTGGTGCCGACCGTGGACTTCCAGGTGACGGCGCCCCTGATTGGGTACATCACGGACGCGGACAGTGTCGCGGCTGCCGTCGCCTCGTTCGCACTGGTTTCGAAATGGACGCCGAGCGCCTGCAGGATAGGTTCGGCGTCCGAGAGCACGTCCATGAGATGAGAGATGGGCGAGCCCTGGTAGCCCGCGACATAACCGACCCCGCACTCGAGGAGCGCCTTGGTGACGGCCAGTATGCCTTCGCCATGGAAAACTGAGCCGGGTGGGGCGCGTAGTTTTTCGACCTCAGCCTTGAAAGATCGCTCAGCCATCCGATTTCCCGACGGAGTCCAACGTAGCGTGCCGCGTCATGGTCATTACTGAGGCACCAGTGCCAGGACCCGCAGCGGGCTGCCTGAGCCGCCCTTAATCTTCAGCGGCGCCGACACCAGCACTGCGCCCGTGGCCGGCAATTGATCGAGGTTACGTAAACATTGCAGACCGTAGCGGTTGGCGCCGTGCATCAGAGTATGGCAGGGATAGGGCATCGGCCAACTATAGGATTGTCCCGCGTCGGTGTTGATCGTCTCCACCGCAAAGCCATGCACATTGCGTGCGTCGATGAGCCATTCCACGGCGGCCTGCGAGGGACCCGGGGTATGGGCGCCATCTTCCCGCAGATTGACGTAGGCGGCCGGATCGCTGATCCGCTTGGACCAGTCGGTGCGCAAGGCCACCCAGACGCCCGCGGGGATTGTGCCATGCTGCGCTTCCCACTGTTCCAGGAAAGCCACGCTCAACAGCCAGTCGGGATCCAGGGCCACTTCGGCACTCGCGTCCACCACCACGACGGGCGCAATAAAATTTTCAGGTGGAATCGTATCCACCGTGTTCGCCGGTTGATCCCGCCCGGAGATCCAATGCGCGGGGGCATCAAAATGCGTGCCAGTATGTTCGCCACAGGAAAAATTGTTCCAGTACCAACCCGGACCCGCCTCGTCGTAGTGGGAGATGGTTTCCATTTTGAAGGCGGCGACCTGTCCGAACTGCGGGGGCAGCACCAGCGGCGGGAAGTCGCTCGACAGGGTATGGGTCAAATCGACGATCCGGATAGTGCCGGCGGCAATATCCGCTATGAACGCGGCGAGCGAGGAATTCATGTGAAGCTCCGGTTGAGGTTGACGAGGGCTCGAGGAGGCATCGACCGTAACCCGCCCCAGGCCCGTGCTGCGGGTTGGAGGCTCGCACGCGGCCGGCGGCGGGGCGATGCCGTAATTGAGCGCAAGCAGTATGCGAGCGTTGCGTTTATTTCACTAGTTTTTTCCAGTGCAACGCGCGGGGCCGCTTCGTGCTGTTCAGCGTTATCCCCCGGGGGTACCATCCGGCTCCCATTTATCGCCGGAGGTCCTTTCAGAATGCCCGTCTCGTGCGTGTAATCCCAACGGCGCCAGGCCCCCGCGCGCCCGTGAGCTGCCGGCGAGTCGGGTGCTTGGTGGCGCTCTGCTGCTGCTTGTTTTCAGGTGTCAGTCGTGCCGAGATCCGCTGTCATTACGAATACGGAGGGCAGGCGACAATCCTGGAGGTGGCGCCCGACGTCGACCCTTATCGTGCGCCAGTGCTGAAGATAGGCTCCTATCTGATGTTCCGCGTTGTGTGGCAGACCACCCCGCCCGCGCACGCGGCGGTGCACACATATGTCTATGTGGATACCGGGGATGCCCCGATCATTCTGCAACAGGGCTCTTGGTCGTTGCCGCAGATAAACGCAGCGCATTATGGTTTTACCGGACGGCAGCGGGTGTATGAGCCGGCGCGGGACAGCGAACTGCAGTACTGGTGTGAGAGCTCAGCCACGGACACCCGCGCGCCATGAGTGCCCGTAGCTGGTCAGCAGCCGCGCTACTGCTTTTCGCCTGGGCGTGTTTTGCGCGCGACGTATCGGTCAAACTTGTGTTCGCCGGTGACATCATGTTGGACGATGGGCCCGGACGCCTGATCGCCAAGGGTGGCGATCCGCTGCAGGATTTCGCCTCGACGGTGATGGACAGTGACTTGGCGATCGCCAATCTCGAGTGCCCGGTCGCGACGGGGGGTAGCGCTAAACCCGGCAAAATTTATACGTTCCGGGCCAAGCCTGCGGCGTTGCGCGTCCTGCAAGGGCGCTTTCAGGCACTGGCGCTCGCCAACAACCATTCAGGTGATTACGGCAAAGCAGCGTTTCTGGAGACGATTGCACACCTTGACGAAGCGGGTTTTCAGCATTTCGGGGGCGGGCGGAATCTGACTGAAGCGCATGCCCCGTTGTGGATTACGCGGAAAGGGCTGCGGATCGCCCTGTTGGGCTATGACGAGTTCAAGCCGCGCAGCTTCGAGGCCGGACCCACCTGGCCCGGGATCGCCTGGAGCGAGGATGCGCTGGTGATAGCCGATATTCGGGCGGCACGCGCTGCAGGTGCCGATCTCGTTATTCCCATGATGCACTGGGGATGGGAACGCGAGCCGGAACCGTCGGCGCGGCAGCGCGCACTGGCCCGCCTGATGATCGATGCGGGTGCCGATATGGTGGTCGGGGGACATCCGCATGTGACCCAGGGCGTGGAGTATTACAAAGGCAAAATGATTGTCTATAGCCTCGGTAATTTCATTTTTGATGGATTCTTCACCGCGCCGACGCGCACCGGCTGGGTGCTGCGGGTGACCGTTGATCGTCACGGCATGCTCGACTGGGATACGGTGGGTGCGGTGCTTGATGACAACGGCAGCCCACACCGTGCGCAGGGGATCCCAATGCCCTGTGGACGCAAAGGAGATTCGGTGCCCAGAATCTGTTCCCCGTGACGGAAGACCCCTCGTGGGCGCACGTCGAAGTGCTTTTTTTTATCTCGGCTTTCAGCTTGATCTAAACCAGGGAGGTTTCGTCATCTGAAGGGCGTTATTGCAGCTATCGTCAGTTCGTAAATGACTAGGCTCACGTCAATGCCCTGCGCAAGCAGAACTGCTCCATCTACGATATCCGGCGGGCGCTTGCGGAGCAGGATCAGCCCTTGAGCGCGCCGGCGGTCTGGAAGATCCTGAAGACCCACGGCTTCGCCAAATTGCCGCGCCGCGCTGATGAGGAGCGACCCGCGAACGTACGCGTGGAGACGGCCCCCGTGGCCGACGCGCGCGCCTTCAGCCTCAAACTGCGGCACTTTCGCACCGAGTTCGGTGGTCTGTTCCTGTTCATCCCGCTGCTGGTTGCGCTACACCTCGAGAGGTCATCGACCGCGCGTCGCTGCCGAGCACCGTGCAGCTCCCCGCTGGCCATGCAATGCGCGCCTGGCGCTCTTTGCTGGCTTCAATGCCATCCCGAAGCGCTCCTTCCTCACCGAATATAGCTGTCGCATCGACCCGCGCTGTTACCCCATGCTCATGCACTACTGGTTCGATGCCCTGGGCACCGTGGGAATCGAGCGCGGAGAGTCCTTCCACCTGGACTTCCATACCATCCCGTTCCACGGCGAAGACGCACTGCTCGAGAGACACTACATCTCCAAGCGCAGCCGCCGGCAAAAGGGCATCCTCACCTTCCTCGCCCAGGATGCGCAGCAGCAAATGTTCTGCTATGCCAATGCGGATCTGCGCAAGGATCAGCAGAACGATGAAATCTTACGCTTCATCGAGTTCTGGAAGGCCCGTACGGCCCGTACGGGCTCCTTGTCGAAGGAACTCATCTTCGACAGCAAACTCACGACCTATCAGAACTTGAACACCCTCAATGAGCAGAAGATCGTAAGCGATCCACCAACCCCATCATGACGATGCGGCGATAAATCCGCGAGGTTGCCGACCTCGAAGGTGAGGAGCCATTAGGGATGATGGACGAGGTATCGCTAACCCCGCGGCAGCAGTCTTGGTGGGGACATTTACGCGCATGCGAAGCCAGCGGGTTGTCAGTAGCCGCCACTGCGCGGCGGGAAGGATTGCGGATCGGTAGTTTGTATGCGAGCCGGAATCGCCTCAGCGCACGACAGATTAAGTCTTGGTCGAGGTTTAGCTTTGGGTTTCATATCCCTCCCGCACTAATGCATTATCTCGACAGGAAGCATCTCCATAATCGTCTTTGAATATAGATGATTATTTATGTCATTCCATCGATGGAATCGAAACTGACATGGCACTAGACCAAGAGACAGGCATCGTTAATCGAACGAGGCCTGGTCTTTTCTGATGCTAACCAAGTTTTTACCAGCGTCACGTTTGAGTTTTAGGATACAAGACAGAATTATGGCGAAAAGCGAATGATTTGTTACGGATACTTATACGGTTGGTTGACGGTAGTTAGCTATGTTCATCGAGGCGCGGCTCGTCACATTTATTCAATGAGGAACGCAAATGAACGCGAACAATAATCAATGCGGCGCTACGAGAAGCTATGACGTCCCATAAGATAGAAGATACTTTACGCAGAGTTTATCGGGAGGAACTGCACCGTTAGCAGCGCCATCAAGAAAGGGGAAGCCGGGCGCCATTGTCAGTGATTTACAGGTTGACTCATTACAGGAAAGGATGATAAGAGTGTCCGAGCACTTGTACGTTTTCACGAACCGTCGGTACAACCGGATCAAGCTACTGATGTGGGAGCGCAATGGATTTGTGTGGTAGCAGAAGCGCCTGGAGCGAGACCGCTTTAGTTTTCAGGCTTGCGAGCGATTAAAAAAAATTGCTTGCCCAGAAATTTCCAAGCAAATGGAAAATTTAAGTAGAGTCGAACCAACAGAGGATGAGTAGGCAAACTACCTTGCGTCGTATAGGGCAGAAATTTATCTAAGCATTTGATGATTTTAAAATTTTTTAATTTAAGCGCTTCACATAAAGACAAGTGTGTAAGACCAAGGTGGTGGTCGTAAAAATCCCAATATTTTCCAGGAAGATAGCGCAAGTTCGGCCCCAAAATGAGATAACGCCCACCCGGCTTCAGCACGCTAAAAACCTGATCAAGAAATCCGTCCAATGCAGCTTTATCCGCAAGATGCTCTAGAAAATTTGAGGTAAACACTACATCTGCCTTTGCGATGCCTATGGTGTCGAGGGAATTCGCAGAGATCATTCGGAAGTCAATCTCTCGATTCAAGTGTATTCTGCTATCCGGATTAAGGTCTATTCCAATTTTTTTTCCGGCTCTTATGTTATTTATGAACTCTCCGTAGCCACAAGCGACGTCAACAACGACGTCGTCCCGATTAATAAAATTCTGAAAGAAATTTCGGCATAAAATTTCCCATATTCTATTTTTTTTGGGCAAGAATTCGTCTTTGAAACGTATTCGATAGAGGTCTGTTAGTTTCTTTTCGTCGTTCATCGTTTCTGCCTGAAAGTGAAGAATTTGTAAATCAAGAACGTGGCAAAAATTGGTACGAATATTGCGAGGCCATGTGCAATCCCTGCAGCATAATTAACGAACATCGTTTCCATCAAAACTCGCCGCAACAACATTGAAGATCCCCATACTATTGGGAAAACGGACAAATTTACGATCAAAAAATCTCGAGCTTGTTTGTGAACGGGTCTGGTAGAGGACGGGAACACGTATCGCTTATTCAAAGTGAACGCTGCGGTTATACCAATGCCGTAGGCAACGGCCACGGCCACAGGAAACGACGTCCAAATATTGAGTACATAACGCGAAGACCAGTTCAGGAATGCGGCAGTAGTACCGACAACCACGAAACGTAGAAATTGAGCACTGATAAAATGCCTGATCACGTTATTGCCATTCGCGCTAGGTTTCGGCCGAAATCGATGCTTTCGGAAATTCCCCGATCCTCTGGGTAGTAATAAGAGGTGTCGGCTAGCCATAGACCTTGTACCGGCAGCGCCACGGGCGGCAGGCGATCTAAATAAGCGGGCTCGCAGATGGGTTGAGCGTAGCGGTAGCGGCTGGCTCGCAGGTCGATGAAATCGTCATTCGTCAGGGCTGGGTTAATTTTGCATAGATAGCGGCGCACTTTGTCGAGGAAGGCGCTATCAGGCTCTTTGAACTTGGGATGTTCAGCGGGCATGTAGAACGGCACGTAGACAATGTGGTGTTCCAAGGGTCGCAGGTTGGTATATTCGACCAGGCCGGGGATGTCCATGTCTGGATCGTTGGTGTTCAGCCAGAAATTCTCGGTCACGGCTTTTTTCAGCTTAGCAATGACGCAGACCACGGCGATATTCTTTATGGCCTGAAATACATGCAGAACTTCCGACGGCAAGTCGGGCATGAGGCGGGGTACATAGGGTAGGGGGATGGTGCTGATCACCTTGTCGAAGGCATGAAAGACATCGCCTTGCTGGATCCCTTTGATGTTTGCGTTTTCAATGATCACCCGCGACACCGGCGAAGACAGACGAATCTCGCCACCGTGACGCGCGATGTCGGTCGTTAAAGCCTGCAAGAGCGTATTTGAGCCTCCTTCTAAGTAGCCCAGTTTCTCCCGGAACAGATCGTAGCGGGAGCGCCCGATGCGGCGAATCCGACTCCAGATCCAAGCGGCAGAAAGTCCGTAGGCATAGTCGTAGAATTTGTAATCGAACAGCTTGCGCCACAGCACTTCGAAGGCCTCCTCACCCACCCAACGTTTGATCCAGGCGGTAGCCTCTAGATTATCCAAGGGCCGCCAGTCCTTACGTTTGGTAGCAAGAAAAGCGTGTAGGCCATAACGAAATTTTGCGATAAGACTCAGCCCCGGGAACCGGAGCAAGGCGAATGGGTTGCCCCACGCGTGCAGTGCGCCCTGATAGAAATAGCCCATTTTTGTTTCCACCCAGCGCATTTTGTCGGAGATCTGTAACTCCTCGAGCACTTGCAGGAAAGCCTGATCCGACGTGCAATGGAAGTGGTAAAAGCGCTCAATGTCGAGGCCGTTAAAGTTGAAGATGGCAGTCATACCCCCAACCCGGTCGTCGGCTTCGAATACCACGGGACAATGGCCCTCCCGGGCCAATTGGTAGGCGACTGCCAAGCCCATGGGGCCGGCGCCTAGGACGGCAATGCGTTCGCTCAACATGGTTAGAAATCCAGCACGATGGGGCTGTAAACCGGATCGTGATAAGTGAGGGCAATCGCCTCGGCGAATGCAGTGGGCGTGACACCAAAGATGCCCGGCCAATCGATTACTTCAAAATCGTCGCGTGCCACCAATGCTGCCAGTTGTTGTGTCGTGAACGGGGGATTTCGATCAAACACGGCCCAGATGGCCAAAAGGGCATGAAACAGCCAGTACGGAATAGGGAGGATCACGGCGCGGGAACCGATGGCATGCCGGATTTGGCGAATGATATCGATGTAATCGACGTGCTCATGGCCGGAGATGTTGAAGGCACCGGTGAGCCGATTTTCTATGCAGCTGGTGATGATATTGCAGAAGTCGCCGGCGTACAGGGGTTGGCGCATATAGCGGCCATGACCGGGAATAGGGAATACCGGCGCTCTCCGCATAAAACGCGAAAGCCAGCCTAAGTGTTTGCGGTCAAACCAGCCGAACATCAGCGTGGGGCGCAGGATGACATGGGGGATCCCACAATCCATTGCCATACGTTCTTGCGCCTTCTTGGTGTTGGTATACCAGTCGTTGGCGACCGATTCGACCACCGAGGAGCTGATGTGCACAAGATAGGAAACGCCATTCTTTTTCATTGCGTCGAGGACGCGTCGGCTCGAGTCGAGGTTGTTGCGCTCGAATTGGTTTACGTCATTACCTCCGATTTGCGCCTGCAGCATCACTACCGCTTCGGCACCGGAAAGGCGCTTTTCCCATTCGCCATGACTGGCCAGATCAGCATATTCCGCCACGATCTCGGGATGCATTCTGCGCAGAATTTCCAAGTTCGTGCGGTGTTTGTCGAGCACCACAAGGTTCGAGTACCCCTGCTCCTTCAGCAGGGCGACCAAATTCTGACCTACCAGTCCGGCTCCGCCCGGCAACACGATACGAGCGCTTTTAGTTCTTTCCATTTCAGCTAATCCTGACGACCATCACAGGCCGAGCCGCTTGAAGATAGACCCTGGGATATGGATGGTGATCAGCATGATTAAGCGCCAGAACCCAGGGGTGTACAGGGTATCGCGCCGTTTCTCAACCGCGCGCACGATGTCTCGCCCCACCTTTTCAGGAGTTGCTATCAGCAGCTTGGGCAGTGTCAGACGCTGAGTCATCGGGGTGTCGACGAACCCCGGTTTGATCGTTAGAACGTGCACGCCAGATTTCGATAAACGAGCACGGAGACCGCTGCAAAACGTTGTTACTGCCCCCTTGGCGGCGCCATAGAGATAATTCGAAGGGCGCCCGCGATCACCAGCTACCGAGGAAATCACTGCGATGCAGCCTGATTTCTGCGCTTCCATACGGTTAGCCAAGTCCGTCAGGAGCGCGATGACACTCAATCCGTTGTTGGTGAATTCCTGTACTGCTACCTTTGGGTCTTGCTGGCACGCGGCCTGATCGGGCAAGGTGCCATGGGCAATGAGTGCGATATCGATCCAGCCTATGCTTGCACAACAAGCGTCCAGCATATCAGCGACACCATCTAACTCGTTCAGGTCGAGAATGTACTGGTGAACTGATGCGCCTCGTGCCGCCAGATCAAACCCTACCTGATCCAGTTTTTCCGCCGAACGCCCGACCAAGTAAAAACGGACTCCCGGATCGGCCCAGCGACGCATACAAGCGTTGGCGATAGCCGAAGTAGCTCCAATGACGAGAATATTTGGCATTTCAACCGCCCTAGTGGAACGTCGGAGACCGATGTCGATGTCCGAGCGATCCGGCTTCCGGGTCGAAATAAAGAGAAACTAGGCTACTAGGCATTTTCTTACTCCAAACAGTAGAGATGAAGACTGGTGGTATCTAACGTAGCTTGAGTGTCATCCGGGACTATTTTGTAGCGCAGCGGACGTTTTGCGTACCTGGTTAAAAATGCAAACTGCATGGAGGTAATACCTGCGGGAAAATAGCGTTCATAGCCTTCCCAGGGCGTTGCGCCCCAGATAACGGTCACTTTCGACGATTTCGACGATTGATAGACATGAACACTGAATTCCAAGTCAGTTGCACGAGCGTTGCGGCAGCGATTGAAAGCGTCTTCGACATAGGTGACGTGGCGACATATTGGTGTCTTCGATATCGGAGTACCTTGGGCACACTCCGAGGTATCAGTTATTTTAAAGTCATGCTGACCCAGGGATAGGAGCCTCGAGTGCTGACGCCATCGTTCGCCGATCGAGCTTGGTTCCAGTATTAGGGGCTGCCCGGACCCAATGGGTACGGAAACACGATGGCCGCCCTCGGCGAGTAAGGCATAGGCCTGAAAGTGAAGATTGTCTCGTTCGACCTTAACCCAAAGTAATAAAAATAGCGGTACTAGGATCGCGGGTGCTAAAAGCCGCTTCACGTTGTGGCCGTTAGCCAAAGCGACGCTCAAAAAAGCAACGATTGAATACGGCACCAAGAAATATCTAGCGTCACGGCTTAGCGGGCCGATAGCCGGCAGATTATTGTGGCCCTTGAATAACCCGGCGCCGAGGATGATACCTGCTGTCAATAGCATCAACGCTACCGATCTGGGGTTAAGTCGATTCGTCTGGATGTTGCCGCGAGCTTCATCGACTAAGGCGAACATCAGTTGGTATAGAAAAGTCAGCCAGAATATTATGGAAAGAGAGACTACGCTCGGTCCATGGCCACCGAAAAATACCGTTCTATCAATAATGCCTACCCAATCCCCAATTCCCCCCGTGCTGCTGGGCAGGGGAGTCATCGTGTCATCGATCTGCTTGGGCAATGTGCTCGAGAAATTCACCACGATAGTCAGTAGCTGCAGCGCGCTACCGATGCTGAAAGCTAAGTAGCCATGGCGGAATCGCTGCCAGTCACGGAAGATGGCAAGACGTAACGCGATGACGGGACTCAGTAAGACAGAAAACGGACCACTCAACGACAGCATTAAGAGTAGCAAAAATTCCGAAAAGGTCCGCTCGCGTGGACAGGGGATGCAGACGATTAAAACGAGCGCAATTGCGAGAAACCACTGAGAGTTTGTTAGATTGAAGAAGGGTTCACCTATGCTAGGTTGAGCCGCGATCAAGAAGCTGACGAGGATGCTTCCCATGATGCCAAAGTGAAGCGAACTCAGGCGACGCACCATCACATACAGCATGAGGCAATAAGCTACGACCCAGCCTACAAAAAATACGCGAGGTGCCACTCCTAGTGGCAGATAAGACGTCAAGAGCGCGACCATTCTGGGAAAAAAATGGAGATATCCGGCGTATGGCTGCCACAGTGATTTGAATCCCATGCTCAAAGCTGCGCCGAGAAATATCGAGCCGTCTTCATACGCCAGACAGTTATCTACGAAGAACTTCAAAGAAAAAGAAGGGTTTATTCGCAGCCTTAAGACAATAAAAGAGATCGAAAGCGCCGCTAGAAACGAGCCGGATATTCCAGAATCGACGCGGCACCGACTTCTAGATGTCACGGTTTAGTTCCCCGAATCCTGAAATGGGACAATAAAGGAGGATGCATTAGTCTCTCGCCAAAAGGCATCAAGCCCGTCATCGGAAGGCCGAAATCTAAGGACGTCAATGTCAGCATGGCCGCCACTGAGAGAGTGAGTGCTCAAAAGAATTCTCCTATCGCTGCTATCGTAGAGTGCGCGATTAACATAGGTCGCTCGCGGGCTAAGTGTCGGCTTAAAAAATGACTTGAAAAGAAAGTCACGCATGCGTTGCTCTTCTCCAGAATCTGGAGGATATGACAGGATCTCGGAGTGCTTCGAGGCGCTCCCATCCCGGGTAGGATGCCTGAAAATCAGATCCGCTCATATGTGCGTCCTTGGCCGGGTAAAGCCGCCCCCCAGCCTCACGCACGATGGCGTCAAGTTTTGCGAACAGATTTGCCGTCTTTTCGGCCTGATGAGGGAAATCCAAGGCTAGCGTCGCTCCAGGTAGCGGAAACGAGAGCAGCCCTGGCGATGCCACTTTACCAAAGCGCTTCAGTACCGCCAGGCAGGAGCCACTATGCGTAGCCGCTATGGCGCCGAGTAACTCCCGAATTGCCGCCGCGGCGCTGGCATCCGGAATTGCGCATTGGTATTGCTGGAATCCGATTGGCCCATAGATTCGGTTCCAGTTCAGGAGACGGTCCAGAGGATAGAAAAATGGATCATAGTCGACCCGAATGTCGTGACGGTTGGCGCGGTGCATCCCGTAATAGACTTTATTCAAAAGCCGCAAGGACAGTCGATTGATCATGGAAACCGGCGGTGTGAAGGGGACACGAAGCTCCGACACATTTGCCAATGTGAGCGGTCCTTCCTCAGCGTGATTTCCCGCCAGATAAATGCCGCGTCCAGCGGACTTCCCTTTTGCCAGACAATCGATCCAAGACGCGACGAACTCGTACTTCGAGTCCAGTTCGACCGAGAGGTCGAAAAACGCGTCCAAGCTTCCGAAGCGTATTTGGGTAGTCTCAATCAGGCTGGATTTTATCGGGGTCAGTTGCAATTCCACCCAGTCGACGATGCCGGTCAGACCCAGTCCCCCGATGGTTGCCGCATACAGTTCGGCGTTCTCGTGTCGAGCGCAGGTGAGTTGGCCGCGATCGCTTCTGAATAGGCCGAAGCGCGGCACATGACAGCCAAAAGTGCCTCTGATGTGGTGGTTCTTGCCATGCACATCGTTAGCCAGGGCCCCACCGAGGGTAACGAATTTAGTTCCTGGGGTGACCGGAAGAAACCATCCCTTGGGAATAGAGATCGCTAGAATTTCGCCTAGGGTGACCCCGGCCTCGGCTCGAATGAGACCGGTGTCCCAGTTGGCGGCGATGAGCCGGTTGAGCGCACGCATGTGCAGTACATGGCCGCTTGCCGCCAGGCAACTGTCGCCGTAAGAGCGTCCGTTGCCGAAGGCCAGGAGCGTGCCGTGTTGTGTGGCCATGTCCGTCACCGCTTGTTGAATGTCCCCACGCCAGTGGCATGGCGTACCGCTTTGTGGGTAAGGGGGGTAATTCCCCCACGAAGTCAGCGTCGCGTTCATGAGGCGGCCCAGAAGACGATGGCGAACAAAATCGCAATGATCAGACTATTGCGGTCTTTCATCGCAAAGACCACGGGATCCTCGTGCATCCAGCCACGGTGCGTGACCATCCAGATCCGGGTAACCCAATAAAGCAACAGCGGACAAGCGAGCCAGATCACTTGGGGATGACGATACAGTGCCAAGGTGCTCCTGTCCTGGATATAGAGCGCTAAAACCATGACGGAGAGGAGGCCAGAGGCGGTTCCCAGCGAAGCAATCATTTCTAGATCGGCCGGGTAGTAGCCGCGTCCAGGCGTAACCTCATTTTTTCCTTCGGTGCGCGCTTCACGCAATTCCGCGTAACGCTTGACTAAAGCCAGACTGAGGAAGAGGAACATGGAAAAGGCAAGCATCCAAAAGGTCAGCACAACATCGAATGCAAATACCCCGGCGACGATTCGCATGGTATAGAGCATGGCCAGCGTGATGACGTCTACTGTCATGATTCGTTTCAGTACCAGGGAATAAGCTAACGTCAAAGCGTAATAGCACGTCAACGCGAGCGTGAATTCCCGGGGGAGTAGCCAGGTGGCGCCGGCGAACCCGCCCATCAGAAGCGCCGGGCACACCAGTAGAGCGGCTTTAATCGAAACGGTGCCGGCGGCGAGGGGGCGCGTGCGCTTGGTGCTATGTTGGCGGTCATCTTCTAGGTCAAGGAGATCGTTTAGTAGATAGACGCTGGAAGCGCACAGACCAAAAACAAAGAAAGCCAACAGACCCCTGATTAATAAATCAGGGTGGGAGATCTGGTGCGATGCCAGCAGGGGCACGAAGATCAGCAAATTTTTCAACCACTGATGTGCGCGCAGTTGCTTGAGCCAAGGGCGCCAAGGGTCGGACGGGGAGGACCGAATCACGCGCGCGACATTACCCAGCCGAGTGGCCCTTGCTTCGACACCCAGTTCGGGATTGACGAGATAGGCATGCCGAGCCGCTTGCCAGACTGCCAAATCGTCTGCCGAATTCCCCAGGTAGTCGAAGCCCTTTTCGCCGTATTCACGGACCAACAGGTCGCGTTTGGCACGGGCTGAAAGGTTGATATCGCCGTGTGTGGCCAGCACGCGCTCGAAGAGTCCGAGGTGACGAGCGATTTCGTCCGCGTACCGCTGGGGGCTGGCGGTTGCCAGAATCAGACTGCGGCCCTCGGCCTTTGCTTGTCGCAGGAAGGCAATGACGCCTTCATTGAAAGGCAGCGACGGGATATCGAGCGCGATCTCCGAAGCAAGACGCGTCTTAAGCGTCGCCTTACCTGAGAGGAGCCACTTGAGTGGCATTAGACTGCGCGCGGGGTGACGTCGGATAAAGGCGAAACCAGACTCGACTAGCAAATCCGAACGCAGCAAGGTCCCGTCGAGATCAACGACTAGCGGTGGCGTGTTCAATACTTCAGCGGGTCCGTCGTGACGAACGACTTCGTGTAGAGGACAGGGAAACCACGGACATGAATTTTACTCCTGTAATGGGTGGGGTTTCTTCAATAAGGCGTGGGGATGTAGCACAGCGCAAGTTGTCGGCCGCGATCGTGCTTGTCTTGATGTTGGGGGTGATGCGGCGTCCGACGTCAGGCGGAACAGCGGTCCGACGACCGCTTCGATCTCTGAAGCGACAGCTTTCGGGGTATCTAGCATGACCAACGCGTAGACGCAGAATCGTTGCCAGCGACGATTCGGGTTCTTAGCCGATATTTAGGTGACGCGTGTGGTCAGCGCCGACCCGGTTACCCCCCTGGGGCACCGGAAGTGCGCGTCAGAACCCAAAGGCCGACAGCACGCACTGGCCCGTCAGATGATCGATGTGGATCCTCATAGGGTGGTCGGGGGCCAAGTGCGCCCAGGAGAACTTATTGGTTACAACCTCGGCAATTTCGGTTTGGATTGAATTTTTACCGCCCACCCCGACAGGTACCGACTGGGTGCCGCAGGCGACGGTTGGGCTTTATTATATGCAATAAAGTGGCGAATATGGGGCTTAAAAGGGAGCGCTACCCGGTGCCCTGTGGACGCAAAAGAGACCCAAAAGAGGACCGAGCTCCCGTGTGTACAGGGTTTTGGGGGATGCACGGGGCAAGCGAAGGACGAGGTCGGCGCAGGGTGATTATAATGGGCGCCGTTTTCGTGCGCAGGTCGGGCCGTACTGTTGCGCCGACCTTACTGAACCCAACAAGGAAAATACTATGAAAAGTTGTCTCAAGTTCTATATCAATGGCGAGTGGGTCGATCCGAGCGTGCCGAAGCCTTTCGATGTGATCAATCCGGCGACGGAGCAGGTCATCGGCCAGATCATGATGGGCAACCAGCAGGATGTGGACAAGGCGGTCGCGGCGGCTAAGGCCGCGTTCCCGAGTTTTTCGCGGACTACGCGGCAAGAACGTATAGATCTGCTCGAAGCCATCATCGCCGCTTACAAGAAGCGCTACAGCGAAATGGCAGAGACGATTTCCGAAGAGATGGGCGCGCCGATGTCGCTCAGCAAAGCGGCGCAGGCGGCCATGGGGCCGGCGCACTTGGCGACCGCAGTGGAAATCCTCAAGCACTATGCATTTGAAACCCAGCAAGGCAACGTAACGCTGCGCCGTGAGCCGATCGGCGTCTGCGGGTTCATCACGCCCTGGAACTGGCCGATTAACCAGATCGCCTGCAAGGTGGTACCGGCCCTCGCCGCGGGATGCACGATGGTGCTGAAGCCCAGCGAAGTCGCGCCGCTGAATGCGGCGATTTTGGCGGAAATTCTTCACGAAGCAGGCGTGCCCCGTGGCGTCTTCAACCTGGTCAACGGGGATGGCCCGACGGTGGGTGCCGCGCTCTCGAGTCATCCGGATGTCGACATGATGTCTTTTACGGGCTCTACCCGTGCGGGCATTCAGGTCGCTAAGGCGGCCGCGGATACGGTCAAGCGCGTGTCCCAGGAACTGGGCGGCAAGTCGGCGAACATTATTCTCGATGATGCAGATTTCGAGACCGCGATTACGCGGGGGGTACAACACCTGTGCCAAAACTCCGGACAATCCTGTAACGCGCCGACGCGCATGCTGGTCCCGGCGGCTCGCCATGACGAAGCCGTGGCCATCGCGAAAGCGGCGGCGGCGAAGGTTATCGTGGGCGATCCGAAGTCGGACGCGACCACCATTGGGCCGGTCGTGAGCAAGGTGCAGTTCGACAAGATTCAGCACCTCATTAACGAAGGCATCAAGGAAGGGGCACAGCTAGTCTGTGGCGGTCTTGGCCTGCCAGAAGGCTTGACGCACGGGTATTACGTGAAGCCGACGATTTTCGCGCAGGTGAATAACCAGATGACGATTGCACGGGAAGAAGTGTTCGGGCCAGTGCTGGCGATCATTCCGTACAAGGATGACGAGGATGCCATCGCGATTGCGAACGACACGGTCTACGGGCTGTCGGGCTATGTGTCGGGTACTGATCCCGTGCGTCTGCAAAATGTGGCCAGCCGGTTACGCGCCGGTAACGTGCACGTCAACGGCGCGGGTCTCGACTTCAAGGCACCCTTCGGCGGCTATAAGCAGTCGGGTAATGGCCGCGAATGGGGTGAGCTCGGGATGGAAGAGTTCCTCGAAGTCAAAGCGGTGATGAACGTCGCCGCGGCCTGACGTTTAGTCGGGCGAGCCGCCGCGCCGCTTTGGCGCGGTGTTGCGCGTCGTTTTCGAGTGTCCCCGGGGCGCTTTACGGCGCCCCGGGGAGCGCGGGCACGTCGGTCACGACGCGCTGAATCTGATGTGCCGTCCCGGCTCATCCGGCGTCAAGTTTGATCCTCAATGCTGTGCGAGTCGCCTCCTGCAGACCGGTCGGATCCATCAGAAAATCGTATAAGTTTGAGCCAATGCGCGTGCGCCAACTGGTGCAGATGGAACGCGTTTTGCGTGGCCACATCCGGACCCCGTGCGTCTTGCGCACCCTGGATCGCTTTCTTGGCCAGCTTGTGCGCGAAGCGGGATTTCGGGGCAATTTTGCGCGCCATCACCAACGGGGCCTCACCCAGCTGCGCGCGGGGGACTGTCTGGTTGACCATGCCCAGCGCGCGCGCATTCTGCGCTGAAAGGGCATCACTGGTAACCAGTATCTCCTTGGCTTTACGCACTCCGACTTCCCGGAGGTGATTGAAGAATTCGACGCCACCGACGCCGAAGCTCACGGTGGGATCGGTAAAGCGGGCGTCTGCCGTCGCGATGATCAAATCGCACGGCCAAACCAGCACCAGGCCGCCGGCGATGCATTTGCCCTGCACAGCCGCGATCGTCGGTTGGGGGATATTGCGCCAGCGTTCGCTGAAGCCGAGATAAATTTCCTCTTCACGCGCCATTTGCGCGTCGGCGCCGGCGCACATGAAGCCGCACATCGAGCCGATGGTCGGATAGTCATGCCTGGCGGCATGCCAGTCCTTTTCACTGAGATCATGACCGGAAGAAAAATGCTTGCCATTGACAGCCAGAATAATGACCCGGATATCGTCGTCATGTGCGGCACGATCAAAGGCTGCATTGAGTTCGTACAGAAAGCGGGTGTCTTGGGCGTTGGCGGTCTCCGGCCGGTTCGGCACGATGCGGGCGATCCCTGCTTCCGGGTTCTCCTAGCGGATACAGGTAAATTCTGGGCGGGTGTCCCCAGGTGACTGCTGGGTCGGGAAAGGGCCTGCTACTGTACATGTGGGTGGAACTCAGGCCCTCGCGGGCGCCTGTCCCCGGCGAACCGGGGCAGTACGCGGGACGTCGAAAAGCCTGCCTGCGGTCTTTTCGGCGGGCGGCCTGCGCTACCGCCGGCCGTACCGTCGTATGAGCGCGTTCGGCACCTCAGGACGGCAATGCATGCACGTAAATCGGGATGTCTGAGCGGCGCGTCATCGGGCGGCTTTTGACCGTGCCCGCGCTTGTCTTGGCGGCGGTCGCGAGCCTCACCCTGGGGGCACTTGTCTGGTGTGCGATCACCGCGCACAGCGACGTCGGATTGGTGCCGCCCGAGCATGGGCGCCGAGTACTTTCCCGTGAGTTACCGGGTTTCCCCGGGCGGCGCGTCCACCAAATCCGGCTGCAGAGCCAGGCACTCGGTGACATGACCTTCGATTTGAGTCTGCCGCAGCCGTTACCGAGCGATCGGCTGCCGGTGGTCCTCCTCGTCGGTGGCCGCCAGAGTGGCGCTGCTTTATTGGACATGCTGGGACCACCCGGCAATAACGCGGTGGCAATTTTTGAATGGCCAACGGCGTTACAAATGGCGAGAGGCTTCGGTTTCTGGCGTCTTTTTTTTACGCTTCCGCGCATGATTCCAACGCTACCCGGACAAATCAGCACCGTCATGGACTGGTTGGTGACGCAGCCCTGGGCGGCGCCGAGGCGGCTTAGCCTGTTGGGCTTCTCGTTGGGCGCAGAAGCGGTGCCCGCGGCGGCCGATCTGGCGGCCAGCGCGGGACACCCGGCGGGTTGGATGGTGCTCGCTTATGGTGGTGCGCCGCTGTCGGTGGTGATGCGGGAGGAGACTCGGATTCGGCCGACGTGGTTTCGCCATCTGCTGGCGAACCTCCTTGCGCCCGTGCTTAAACCTTGTGAGCCTATCCCACATCTGCGGCGTCTAGCCGGCCCGTTCCTGGTACTTGAGGGGCGTGATGATCGAATCATCCCGGCCAGTGCCCGTGCCGCGCTGTGGGATGCGGTACCTGAGCCGAAAGTGCGTCTGCTATTCGAGGGGGACCATTTCCGTTTGCACGCCTCGGATAGCGCCTTTGTGCAGCGCATCGTTGCGGCCAGTGCGACCTGGCTTGTTGCGCAGCACGCGATCAACCCCTTCGGCGGATCGGCGGCTCGCCCGACGCCGTAACCGCGCGAACACGCTGTCCGCGAGCGCCTTCAGTGCAAATCTTAAAGGGGCCCTGCGCCGCGCGTTGGCACGGGCGGCATCCGCGTCATCCTGGCGTCATGCCGGCGGCCTATAATCGGTGATTATCGGCTTATCAGGAGGGGGCATGCAGACGCGAGTGTGGAGTGCGATCGGCGCGATTTGCGCGTTGATCATGTTCTGGCCAATACCGGGAGTACTCGCCGATACCGCCCGTCTCGCCGCGAGTAGTGGCGATAAACCGCATCGCAACATCATCCTCTTTGTAGCGGACGGATTGCGTCGCGGATCGGTGACGGCGGCGGACGCACCGACACTGCTCGCGCTACGGGCGCGCGGTGTCGATTTCCCCAATAGTCACGCGCTGTTTCCGACCCTCACCACGCCGAATGCAGCTACGATTGCGACCGGACATTTGCTGGGTGATACCGGCGACTTCGCCAATTTTATTAGCGGGAGTTACCGGATTTTCGAGGGCGGTCAAATCGCAGGCAAGAAGACCGGAACACCGACGCCGTTTCTGGAAAATAACCAGGTGTTGGCCGATTTAAATCAGCATTTCAAGGGGGGTAATTATCTTGACGAGGAATCGTTCCTCGCGGTTGCGCGGCAACACGGTTACCACACCGCGTCGATCGGTAAGCTTGGTCCGGTGGGCATTCAGGATGTGACCCAGTTGAGTCCTGAAGCCGGCTTTATTCCGCTGCGAGAAACGGTTTTTATCGATGATTCGACCGGCACGCCCGGTGTCGGTATTCCGCTCGCTCAGCCCGTGCAGGCGGCGCTGAGCGCCGCGGGACTCGCGCTCATCCCCCCGCGTCGCGATCAACCCGCCGGCGATGTCAGGACACCGGGTGCACACCAGGCAAACGTCGTTCAGCAGCAATATTTTGCAGACGCGTTGACGAAGGCCGTGTTACCCCTGTTCAACACGGCGGGTGGTGCTTTTGCGGCGGTTTTCTGGTGCCGGGATCCGGATGGCACCCAACACAATCAGGGCGACAGCCTGAATCGGGTAGTGCCCGGCATTAATGGCCCAACCTCACGCGCGGCAATCACCAACGTGGATAATAATCTGCACCAAGTACTGGCTTATCTGGACGCGAACCCGGTGGTCGCTGCCAACACGGATGTGTTCGTCACCTCGGACCACGGCTTCGCCACCATCAGCAAACATGAGATCGATGCGAGCGGGCAGGTGTCTAATGCCTATGCCTCCAAATTTACCTATCTCGGCATGGCGAATAAAACCGATGAGCCGACGGTCGTGCCGGGTTGGCTGCCGCCCGGGTTTTTGGCGATCGACATCGCCCATGCCTTAGCGCTGCCCCTGTTCGATCCCGATGCGACGGTCACCGTCGGCGGTATTGATCGGTACATCGCGATTGAACCGGACCAACCCAATACGGCTACGCACCGGCAACGCCCGGCCGCGGGTAACGGGTTGGTGGGTGGCACCGGGATTGATAATGGCAAGACCGATGCACAGGTGATCGTCGCCGCCAACGGTGGGATTGATCTGGTGTATCTCCCGGATGGTAATGCCGACCGGCTGCGTTCCCTCGCCGTTTTCTTGCTGCGGCAAGATTATATCGGGGGCCTTTTTGTCGACGAGCAGCTGGCGATCATTCCCGGTACTCTGCCATTGCAGGCGATCGGCCTTGCCGGGACTGCCTTGATGCCGCGTCCGGCAATGGTCGTCAACTTCAAAACTTTTGCCAGCGATCCGGGCGCGCCGCAGCAAACAGCGGTTCAAATTTCCGACACAGTGCTGCAGGAAGGCCAGGGTATGCACGGTGCTTTCAGTCGCGCCAATACGCTGAATAACATGGCCGCCTTCGGGCCCGATTTCAAGCAGGGTTTTATCGATGAGACCCCGGTCAGTAACGCCGATATCGCCCAGACGATTTTTCATGTGATGGGGCTGACACCGCGGAATACGGGACGTTTGCGCGGGAGAGTGCTGCGGGAAGCGTTGGTGGGCGGCCCTTCTCGTCTCTCGTTCAAACGACGGCATCGTACATCAGCCATCACCAGGGACAGCGGACGCGCCACGCGTCTGGAATATCAGCAAGTGGGGGACCACGTCTATTTCGATGAGGCTCGCTTGGTTAAACGCGGTATGGCGACCGTCGGCAGGGACGAGGCAGCTCGCCGATAAGCCCTGCCTGGTTAGACCAGACTCCAGTTGGTGCGCAAGACAGGGTCTGGACTCATCCTCAAGTGTCAGGCTACCAAGTCACATTCCTGATGTCTGGCGCAGCCGTGCAGTAAGCGCTCCAGCAACCGCGTCAGATCACCCACCTTGAGTTCACCGATGTCTCGTGAGTCACAAACCAACGCCACCGCGTCTTCAATCGCCAGCTGCACGAGCTTGTGTGCCTTCTTGGCGTACTGCACGAAGACGCGTTTGTACTTCGGCTTCATGCAACGCCATACGCAGCCGGCAGCGCGGGGTCAATCCAGCACATTGGACTGCCTGGGGCTGCTGGTGGCTTTTCTGCGTTTCGGTTTTCATCATTCCCGAACCGGTATGCGTTATGGATTGGAACGTATCTACCGGATACGAGCTATGGTCAATTCTGGTGTTCAGTCGGATAGATCAGGCGGCGGCCTGGTTGATCTCTGTCACCTCGATCCCATCTTTGAACCTGATGCCGATCACCAGCTTCGCCAGGTAGTCGAAACCGCGTAATCGTCTCCAGTTTTTCGCCGCACGCTGACCCAGCTTAAACATCATATACAGCATGCCGTCGCGGGACAGGCAGCCCTTCGAACGTATGGTCCGCTGACTAATAGTTGGGAAGCTCGATTCAATTGGGTTGCTTGTGCGGATACTCTGCCAATGCGCAGCCGGGAAGTCATAAAAAGCCATGCGCTCTTCGCGCTCTTTGTGCAGGCCCAAAGTGGCTTTGGGGTACTTCGGCTCATCGGTCGTGATGAATAACTCGAACGCCACTTCAGCATCCGCTTTCGTCTCCGCCTGCCAGATCGCGTGCAGGGACTGCTTCGCTTTCAGCTGTGCCGATGTCGGAAAGCAATTGAGAATATTCATCGTCTTGTGCATCCAACAGCGCTGTTGGCGGGTCTCGCCGTAGATCTCTTCCAGCGCCGCCCAGAAACCCATCGCGCCGTCCCCAATCGCTCATTGGGGTGCATTCATCCCGCGGGACTTTAACTTCAACAGCACCTCACGCCAGCTCTGCGTCGATTCCCGCACGCCGTCCTCAATACGCTTACACTGATAGGCGTCGGACAGTTCATCCCGGTAATATCGGCCAGAGACATGCGCCGGAAGGAGTGCGTGATTCATGAACAAGCGTCTTAACCCCATCCCGACATTTTCTGGTGAGGCCGCGGAAAGAGCGTTCTGGGAAAAGAACGACTCAACGGTGTATGCGGATTGGAAAAAAGCACGGGTGGCTGTACTGCCTAATCTAAAGCCGTCCACCCAGACGATTTCATTGCGGCTACCGCAACATCTTCTTGACTCCATAAAGTCTGCTGCCAACGCGCGAGATGTGCCCTATCAATCTCTGGTCAAGGTGTGGCTGCAAGAGAAGCCGCAGGATTCGTAATTTCTTTCGGTATTTATCGCCTGCTATTTCCCCCCAAGCGGAATCCATCAGGTTCGGCAGTGTGTACTCCTGTGTGGCTGGAAAGGTTCTCTAAAATCGCGCTCGATTCATGCAGGTGAGAATAGCGAGCCTCGACAATGTCAGGCGGTTCTGACTTCTTCCAACAGGTCTGGATGCCGATCCAACAATTTGAATAACTTGATCAGGGCCAGCGGCGGCCTGGTCTTGCCGTTTTCGTAGCGCGAGAACGCTTTGACGCCGCCAAAGAGTTCGGCGGCTTGTCGCTGGTCAAGATCGAGCTTCCTGCGCACCTTGGCGATGTAGTCGGGATCGACGTAGGCGGCATTTACCTGACGTTGAAACGAGCCGATCATTTCGCTGTAACGATCACCATGTTCACGGTTCAAGACGACTTCACCGCAGGCAAGGCAAAAGTCACCTGTTACCGCTGGAATACGGGTCTTTTCGCCCTTGTAGGTATAAGACATGTCGCGCGTGTCGCGCCGCAGCCTGGGCATTTCATCGTCAGAGCTCCTTAAAAGAAGCGATCAACAGGTCATCAATAACGGTCAACTTTAGGTACACCTCACCGCCGTTCGCCGTCTTGGTGTGGTACACGTCCTGCCAAACACAGTGGTCTGCATGGGTATTCATGCTCTCGTGGAAGTCGGTGGATGTGAGTCCAAGAATGACGACACACATCCCGGTCAAGTCATTGATGCCCAGTTCGCGTGCCCTATTGAAGGCGCTGGCTGTGGCTCGAACCTGCCCGGACGCTATCAAGGCTTTGGCGACCGGCAGCTTGCCGGGCGGAGTATTTTCTCCACCGGATCATCACAATCTAATAATTTAATTTAAAAAATAGGTTAATGACGGAGCATTCGCCAATTCTGGCATGGGGCATGATTTTCTCCGGATAGGATGGAGGCCTCCCCTGCGGTGACGCGATACTGAGCCGGTACAGCATGGCAAGCGCTGACCGGTGCCTTCGGTCAGCGCATCGTTGATTTTGTCCTCTTCGCGTTTGTGATCGTTATGGCCGGCAAAGCAAAACCAAACCACAAGTTACAGACGCCACCGGCAGCGCGTGCCGCGCTGCCGGTACCCTCGCGCGAGGAAGTATTGCTCACGGGTATTCGCGACCGAATCGCGAAGCACCGCTCAGCGGGTTGGCCGCGCGCGCCGCTGTCTGCAGGATCGACCACAGCTCGGCGATGTGTTCGGCGCCGGTGTGTTCCGCGCCGATCGAAATCCGCACGACCCAGCGGCCGTTGACCACGGCTGGGGTCACATAGGCCGCACCGGAGTCGTTGACCTGCTGGGCCCAGCGGCGCGTGTGCGCATCCAGCGCCTCGCCCGAGAGACCCGCAGGCATATGTTGTAGACACACCGTTTGTAACGTTACCGGCGCCACGACGTGCCATTCGGGTTCGGTCGTGACGAGACCGGCCAGATCGCGTGCCCATTGCACATGCTCGCGTAAGCGCGCGCGCAACGCCTCGGTGCCCTGATCGCGCAGTGCAAACCAGATCTTCAAGGCTCGGAAACGCCGACCGAGCGGAACGCCCCAGTCGCGGTAGTTACGCACTTGGCGATCCACGGCGGTCTGTAGATAACTCGGGCTGGTCGACATGACGCGCACCAGATGTTCCGGATCACGCACGAGGTACAGGCTGCAGTCAAACCCCACGGATAACCATTTATGGGGGTTGACGACGATTGAGTCGGCGGCCTCGATGCCCGCCCACAAATGCCGGTATTCAGGCAGCACCATCGCTGAGCCGCCCATGGCCGCATCGACATGCAGCCAGAGGCCTTCCCGCCGGGTGATCAGGGCAATCTCTGCGACGGGGTCAAAGGCGGTGACGGCAGTAGTGCCACTCGTCGCTACCACGGCGGCAGGCATCAACCCGGCGGCTCGATCCGCCGCGATCGCAGCGGTCAGTGCGGCCGCGTCCATCCGAAACGACGTATCTACCGGCAGTGCACGTACGTGCTCGCGCCCAAAACCCGCCAAGAGGGCGGCTTTTTCCACCGAACTGTGGGCATGCTGCGAGGTATAGACGACCAACGGGGGCTCGCCCGTCTGCAAGCCGCCGCGTGCCGCACTGTAGGCCGTCGCGCGCTCGCGCGCAGAGACCAGTGCCACAAAACTCGCCGCCGAGGCGGTGTCTTGCAGCACACCGCTAAAAGTGTCGGGTAGGCCCATCAGATCGCGCAGCCAGTCGGTCATGACCTGCTCGACTTCGGCGAGTGCGGGTCCTGCCTGCCAGTTCAGTCCAATCGCGGCGAATGCTGTCGAGACCATGTCCCCGAGCACGGAAGTCAGCGAGCCGCCGGCCGGGAAATAGCCGAAGAAGCGCGGGTGCTGCCAGTGGGTGATGCCCGGGAGTACGATGGTGTCCAGATCCGCCAGCATCGCCGCAAACGGCTCGCCGTGGGTCGGCGCTGAGTTTGGTAACTGCGCGATCACCTCACCGGGTTTGACGGTGGCCTGGACTGGGTACTCGCCCCGCGCCAGGCGCGCTCGGTAGTCGGCAATCCAGTCAACAAGCGTATGGCCGGCGCTACGAAATTCTTCTGGGGTCATGATGAGTTCCCTCGGGGGGTGCTGGGGTTGATCATAGCCGATGGCGAGAACCGGACACTCCAGTGTGGGTCGCCGATCCTGCTCTGCGGATCAGGCCGCCGCGATGGCGCGTGCTCCTTTGGCGTTATCCAGGCCCCACATTCCGATGCATGTCATCTCACGTTACCGCAGGTATGTGCCGTGGGGCGGTGGTCGGTCATAATCCGCCACTGACAATCGCGCGATCCTCATCACCCTGCAACCGGCGTGACGCGAACGGGCGTGATCGATACTGTGCGCAGCCCGGGGATAAGGTCGTCCATTATCACGCGGGCACTGGCTTGAATGCGAGCGGTGGCTACCAGACCTGCTTGGTGGGCACAGGCGGCCGGCTGTGTCGCAGGGCGACGCCATGGGGACAACGTCGGCACTGCAAAAGCGTGAGACATCTTGAGAACCGTTGAGCGCACTGATGGCCTTTTTTTGCCTGTGCAAGGGGTGAATCGTGATCCTGTCCGCAGTCATCTACAAGCCAAAAAACGCACGTCGGAGTGATTTATGTCAGACCCAGATGATGATCTTTCCTTACCGCGCGGGGCAGCTTTGACGGCGCGCGACGCGCAGTTTCGTGAGGATCCCGACGCCCTCTACGATTCCCTGCGCGTCCATGCGCCAATTTATCGCGATACGGCGTACGGCCGCACGTTGTTGACCCGCTTCGATGATGTACGCAGTGTCCTGCGGCATAAAAAATTCGGGGTAGATGCGCGCAAATCGCACCCCGACTCCTACATGCGACGGGTGGCGGCGACGGGTGTCAGTGGGCGCGAAGGTCAAACCGCCTACGAACCGCCGCTCGTCCTGCTGGATGATCCGGCACACCGACGCATCCGACTTTTGATGAGTAAAGCCTTCACGCCACACGCGATCGAAGCGATGAAGCCGCGCATCCAGGTGATTACCGACGAGCTACTGGCGACCTTCGAGGACGAGTCGGAAATCGATTTTATCGAACGTTTCGCCGGGCCGTTACCGACCCTGATCATCGCCGAGATGTTGGGGGTTCCATCCACACATGGCGCTGATTTGAAGCGTTGGTCCGATAAAATTCTGCAGGGCTATGATCCCGAACGAGACGTCACGACTCAGCGAGGCCTGCGCGAGAGCTACGTCGAAATGAGCGCGCTGCTGAAAGAAACGGTTGCTGCACGCCGACGGAAACCCGTCGAGGATTTGATTTCCGCAATGATCCGGGCACAGGAAGAATCCGATAGTCTCACTGATCTTGAGATCATCAGCCTTTGTACCCAGTTGCTGGTGGCGGGCAATGTGACCACGACGGATCTCATGGGAAATGGTCTGCATGCGCTAATGGCGCATCCGGCTCAAATGCACAAGCTGCAGGCATCGCCACAACTTATCGAGCAGGCCGTCGAGGAAATTCTGCGCTACGACTGTCCGTTGACCGAAACAGCACGTATCGCGCTCGACGAACTGTCAATTTCGGGTTGCCCTTTTAGTCAAGGAGATACGCTGACCGTGTCCCTGGCGGCGGCTAATCATGATCCCGCGCAATTTCCACAACCGCACGAATTCGATATCGAACGTGGTGATGCGACCCATCTTGCGTTCGGGAGTGGGGTGCACGTGTGCCTGGGCGCGCCGCTTGCGCGCCTTGAAGGGCAAATCTGCCTGCAGGCCTTTATCCAACGCTTTCCGACTGTGCGGCCAGGCACCGAATCGCCACGCCGACGACGGCTCCCGTTCTTTCGTGGCTTTGAATGCCTGCCCGTCAAATTGAGTTGAAATATTCTTCAGGAAAGTCAGAAGAACGAATGGGGCACGCTCTCGGTGCTTGCTTGCCAGGGGCCATGGCGAGCCATCCGGAAATGTCTGTGCCCGTATCTGACCCATGCGGGGAAAGGAACGGCGGCAGTTGAAGTGGCCAAATCTGACCTGACTCGCACCCGCTCCCTTCTGTGCGGCGCATGAACTACTGTTTAGCTAAAGGCTGGATGCGCACCCTCAGCGGGGGCGGGCGAGGGCAACCGCCAGGTGATTCGGGGGCAGTCTTCAGGATCGAGTCCGGCCATTTTTTGGAGCACAGGATGAATGGAGGGGCCTTTGGGTAAGTATCGTACGGGATCCCAACTGGTTCACTGTTTCGCGAAGATCCCGCTCCGGCAGATGGGAATATCGCTTCGTTATTTGCGCCGAACGATCCCCAACAATGCCGCAGGCGTTCTCTCGGGGATCCCAGGTACTCCGCGCAAACGTGCGTCACCCTGTCTCAGATCCTAAAAGCAGACAGGCGCCACTCCAGGCACCTGGCGAACTTCCGGTAAGTCTCAACGCAGTACCCTGTCCGCTATGGCGAGTGTCTCGCCAATGTCTTGGATTACATAGAGGCGCCACGGGGATGAGTCGCGCGTTACTGTTGAACATAAGAGGGCAGTGCGCGACGGGCCTGGCCATCGTCGAAGCGGCACGACGGTCAGTGTCTGTCCCGACCCGGTGCAGAGATCTGCATGATAGCGAGCGTCAGAAGCACTCGCCCGCGGCAAATTGTCACGGTGTGTCATGCGCTTTTCGCGGTAGCGCGGCAGTCGTAATGCGCACAATCGGCGTCGAGCCTGCCGGCACTGGCATGGTCTGGCTGCGTGTCTTGGCGCAGTTAACGACAACCGTTTCGTCATAGAGAGTATTGGCTTGGGTGGGAGGAAGCCCGCGGGGAGCCTGCGTCATTTCGCGCCGCATCCGGATGACGGTTCATGGCGCGTGATCACAAGGGGCGGCTAGGGCGAGACGCTGGTGGGTATCGAGGGATACCGGCACGTCCTAGGTTCGAGGTGCGCGAGGGTGCGTCGCGCCAGCGCCGCCTGTGAAGGCGCCGCGGTAACGGGCTGCTGGATGACGGGAGTTCAGACGCGGCGCGCCGAATAATTTTTGACGCAGCGGGCCGGGTGCGTATTCGTCCTGCGCGAGGCCGCGCGCGCGCAAAACGGGTAGCACGTGCTCGGCGAACTCCTGAAACGAACCCGGCAGCACCCAATTGAATACGTTGATGCCATCGACACCGACTGCGGCCCAGGCTTCGATCCGGTCGGCGATCTGGTCCGGGGTACCCACCACGCGCGTGCCGCGCGAAATCGCCCGTCCGATGTCGGCGACGGTAGGCTCGTGGTCCGGTGTGACGATCCGTACCGATTCGATGAAGCCACGGGCGCCAGGGGTGTCCACGTCCTTGAGCGGCGTATCCGGAGGATAGGTGCGGCCATTTCGCCTGACCACCGCCATGTGTGCCAGATAGCCGTCGAGACTGGCGTAATGACTGTACTCTTCTTCCTTGACGCGGGCTTCGGCCTCGGTCGCCCCGATGATGCAGGTCAGTCCCTGGAAGAACTTGATGTCCTCGGCGCGTCGTCCCGCCGCGACGGCCAGTGCGCGGGTCTCGGCAATCTGCTGACGGGCGGCGTCAATGCCAGGCGCCACGATGAACACGGCTTCCGCGTGGCGCGCCGCAAAGCATCGCCCCGAGGCCGAGGAGCCTGCCTGGAACAGGAGCGGCGTGCGCTGCGGGGAAGGGGAGGCGAGGTGGGGTCCCTCAACCCGATAGCGTTCACTGACATGGTGGATTTTATGAATTTTGGCCGGATCGGCGTGCAGGCCGCCGGCCTTGTCGGCGAGGAGTGCGTCGTCTTCCCACGAACCTTCCCACAACTTGTAGGTGACGTCGACGTATTCCTCGGCCCATCGGTAGCGCTCGGCGTGATCGGTCAGGCGATCAAGGCCGAAATTCCGTGCGCCATTGTCTTGTATCCCGGTAACGATGTTCCACGCTACGCGCCCGCAACTGATGTGATCGAGCGTCGACATCTGGCGAGCGAATTGAAAGGGATGGGATTGCGCGACATTAGAGGTCAACGCCAGACCGATATTTTCGGTATGCGTGGCGAGCGCGCCGACCAGTACCGCCGGATCATTGCTCGGGATCTGTAAACCCTCCCGCACATAGACCGACCAGTCTGCATCGGCATCGCCGTAGAGCCCGGTGACGTCAGCGAGAAACAGCGTATCGAACTTGGCCGCCTCGAGTAATTTTGCGAGGTCGATCCAAAGCTTGACGTCGTTGAATTCGTGCTGACGAGCATCGGGACGTCGCCATTGGCCGTGGTGAATATGGGAGGTGGTATTCATCACGAAGGCATTGAAATGGAGCGGCGGGCGCAATGTAGTCATGGGAAATCCTCTGCGTGGGCGGCGTTATACCGGCGAGCCAGATGTGGGGGCGGGTAATCACTTGCCAAGAAAGCTTCCCTGTGATTTTGGCGGTATCAAGTGACATCACCACAATCCGCGCTGCGAGGCTATGAATCGTGATGCCGTGCCCAAGCCGGATTGCACGCACGATAAACGCGGTGACCGACGTAGTTCACCTTGCGCCAACACACAGGTCAAATCAACATTTCTGCGTTGGATAGGCGACATGCATCGACGGCTCAAGATGGGCGCTCTCGGCGTTTCAGCCGTGTCCCCAGTCCTATCGTTGGCATCGCGAGGATCTCTTTGCCCGTGGTCCGCCGGCGCCCGTTTCCCCGGGGTGTGATCGCCGCGTCCTGCCAGCGACGTGCCATTGGTCAACTGACGCCCTGGCGGCCTTGGGCAGTTCCCGTAGTCTTGATGGGACCTTGGGGGGCGTGATGCTTCACCGCCCGCCAAAGTTCACGATGATCTCACGCCGGAATATTTATTCGGCAGAAAAGACCACCGGCATCGATTTCATCCCACTCAGATGATTCGAGCGCAGATAGCGATATTCACCCGTCGCTTGCATATCGGGGAAACGCGCGATGAGTTCCTCGAACATGATGCGGATCTGCATACGTGCGACCTGCGATCCAATGCAAAAATGCTGGCCGATACCAAAGGCCAGATGATCCCGCGCGTTTGATCGGGTGATGTCAAAATCATACGGGTTTTGAAAGATCTCGGGATCAAAATTGGCGGCACCGTACCACATCACGACTTTATCGTTTTTGCGAATTTTCTGGCCGCTAATTTCGGTGTCTTCGGTAGCCGTGCGCCGCATATAAATAATGGCGCTGACATAACGCAGCATTTCTTCGACAGCATTGGGGATAAGCGCCGGGTCTTCCCGCAGCAGACGCCATTGTTCCGGGAACTCGGTCAGGGCACGCATGCCGCCGGCGATAGTGTTTCGCGTCGTTTCATTGCCGGCCAGGATCATCAGCACAAAAAATCCGTCCAGGGTTGCCTGCGGCAGCGCTTCTCCCTCAATCCGCGTATTCGCCATGACGCTGGTCAGATCATCGAGCGGGTGTTCGCGTCGAAGCGCCATGATGCGCTTGCCGTAGCCAAACATCTTTTCGAACACATGCTGGCCGACCTCCGGTGAGGCGAAATAATCGGGATCAAGCAACGCCAACGCCTCGTTCGACCATTTTATGATGTCTTGACGATCGGCTTCTGGTACGCCGAGCAATTCCGATAGTGTCCATAGCGGCAAAGGCGTCGCAATGTCGGTCACAAAATCGCAGACGCCATGCGGCGCGACGGCATCCAGTAATTCACGGACTTTGCGCCGGATCCCTTCTTCAAATTTACGCACGATCCCGGGATTGAAGGCCGGTGCTATCAGGCGTCGGTGAACATTATGTTCGGGGGGATCCATGGCCAGAAGCATGTGCAGAAACGCGTTCTGGGCTTCCGGATCTGTGATCCCCATGGAGTCATAGGAAATGTAATGTCCCCCGAGCGCATTGGAAAAAAGACGGGGGTTTTTAGAGATCTGCGCTACATCCGCATATCGCGTAATGGCCCAGAACCCCGGGCCATTTGCTTCGGGATTCCAAAACACCGGAGCCTCTTCGCGCAAGCGCCGAAACGCGTCATGTGGTTGTCCGGCACTAAACAGATCAAGATTATTCAGATCCGAGATCCCAAGCGGATAACGGTGAGTCACGTGGTTAGGTAAGTTCATGGCATTTCTCTCGATCTGGAAAGGGGCGTTCGATGGGCTAAGACTAGCACGCCCGCGCGCGCGAACTCATAAGGGCTGCGCGATGCTGACTTGGTACACACGGGCTGTCGACCTCCCGGCACTGTGTCAGACCCGCTGAAACCGACAGCGCGCCCTTGAAAATAAACGAAGCGCCCCCATCTTCTCGCCATGGCTGCTTGCAGCTTCAATCATCTCAAGGAGTATGGAAAATGAGTCTTACACGTAATGATCCCTGGTCAATGATGAATCGTTTACAGGGCGAAATTCAGCGTCTTTATCCCTATCGTGCGGGTGCCGTTGACGGATCAGACAGTTCGAGTATTGCGACGAGTCACTGGGCGCCGCCCGTGGACATCGTGGAGGAGTCCGAACGCTATCTGATTGTGGCCGATGTCCCGGGTGTTGCACCGGAATCCATCGAAATCACGATGGAAGCGGGGGTCTTGACCCTGAAAGGCGAGCGGAAAGATGTGCTGGCGGAGAATCGAGATGGCGCGCGGCGTGTGGAACGCGCCAGCGGCACTTTCTACCGACGCTTCTCGTTACCTGACGGTATTGATGCCGAACACGTGACGGCAAAGGGCCACCTGGGTGTCTTGGAGGTGTCGATCCCCAAAGTGGAAAAGGTGAAGCAACGGCGAATTACCGTGCAGTAACGCGCGATAGTCGCGGGGGTCGGAGCAGGCGCGCGCCTATTCGATCCCCGCGACCGCCTGCTCTTAAGCTTGCCCCCATTAGGCTGGAGGCCTGATGGGGGGAGCGGATCAGCAAGCATCGTGGGGTGTGCTTGGGCTACGCTACGGGAGAATCGCGAAGGCTCTTGCTGGAAAGCCGAAGCCTCCCCGGACCTTGGGCCAGGTGACGACCATGACAGCACCGGTGGCCGGTACTTTATCCAGATTGGTCAGCGCTTCGATTTGCCAATGCCCATGCTTGAGCAGCCAGGCCTCGGAGTCAAAAGTTTCGGTGGTGTCGGTGTCGAGCGCTTCGTGCCCGATAGCGACCGTCCCGCGTGATTCAAATAAAAATTTAACGACCGGCAGCGACCACCCCGGGAAGGGGCTGCGCTTGAAACGTTCCGGATTTTTTTCAAAGTCACGGCCCATGTCTGTCCGCAGCGCCACAAAGGCCCTGAGCGGAATCGCGCCGTGTGTTTGCTCCCAACTTCGCAGATCGTCGAGGTTGAAGGCATGGTTCGGTTCTGCTTTCAGCAAGGGCGTCATGTCGATCACGATCAGCGGCAGGATCATATCTTCGAGCGGAATATTATCCATCGTCTGACCCTTCGGGTCGAAATGTGCAGGCGGGTCAATGTGCGTGCCATATTGACCCACCATCGCATAGAACGTCGTGTGAAAGCCGTCATGTTCGAGCGTGTACGGCTGATGACTTTCTGGATCGGCGGCGGCGGCCATGGTGGCCTGACCAAAACCATGCCATACCGGTGTTTCGGGCCCGAAGGCGTGCGTGAGATCGACGCGCTTTTTGGTCGCTATCGCAGCGTAAGCGTCAGCCAGACTCATCACGGCCTGACAGGAAGCTGAGCTGAGCACCAACAGCGCGCCGAGAAAAACCGAACCGAATAAATTTTTCCGAAGGATAAAGGCGAGCATCATTAGGCAGATCTCCAGGGCTCATGGCAGGGTTCAGGGATAAATTGGACGTGCGGGTCAGGTCCACGATCAGGTCTCCGCGCGCGTGAACTACCGCAATACCTTATCGTCGCACAATGTACCCCTCAGGGTGACGGCCCGCGGGGTGTCGCGCGCCGACGCCATTGACCTACCCGCGCACAGGTTAATGGCCGGCGCGTTTGTGCCCTAAACAGGACCTGCTTATCGGTGTTTTCAGCGGCCTTGCAGGTAGGCGGCGACATCGCTGACGGCTTGGGCGTCGAGTTGTGCCGGGTAAAGTTTAGGCATTTTGGCGGAGGGGTTTTTGATCCACTGGATGGTCGCTGCCATGTCCAGCCGCTTTGCGAGACCTACCAAGGCAGGACCGACTGCGCCTTCTGCCCGGCCGCCATGACAGGCGGCACATATTCTCCCAAACACCTCGGCACCATGTGCGGGATCGGGCGTTTTGAGCGGGCCATCGGCGACAGCGGCGGCTGCAGCGACGCGCGGGACCGCATTGTCCGCGCCGAGCGCATACAGGGCGAGGGTGGGTGAGCCTATGGCGCCGAAGGTGATCCGCGAGACGTTGCCTGTCGTGAGGGCGACATACTGTTTGTTATTGCGCATATAGGTGATGACGCCACCGGCCAACGAGCCCCCGGTCGCTTTTTGATACAACGGTTTGCCGGTTTGGGCGTCCAGCGCATAGAAATTACCGGCAACATCGCCCGTGAAGATGACGCCACCCGCGGTTGGGGTCACCCCCGCGACCTGCGGCGTCTGTGTGGCGAATTTCCAGCGCGGCGCGCCGGTATCGCCATCCACGGAGACGATCCAACCCGAGCGTTTTTCATCCAATTTGAAACTGCCGCCGAAATTAAAGACGCCGGGCTTATATTCAAAACTGGCGGCGGTGGTCAGGGTGTTGCACCAGTCGACGGTGCCAACCACCACGGCATTATGCGTCCGATCGAAAGCAGGACCGTTCCATTCCACGCCGCCCACGACCCCAGGACAGGAATGGATCGATTGGGTATGCGGAATGCGCGTCGGCGGCGTGACGGTCGTGACGGCCGTTTTGTAGACAAGTTTGTGGGTCTCCCGGTTCACGCCGTAGAGATAACCATCTTTACCGCCAAAAGCGACGATGCGATCGCCCTTGCTGTTGAAATAGAGCATCGGCGCCGCACCGAGGTCGAGATCTCGACCGTCATTTGAGACCAGCTGGTGATACCACTTGAGTTTGCCGGTAGCGGCGTTCAGTACCACCATGCTGTTGGTGTAGAGATTCGCGCCGGGACGATGGGCCGGCATGAAATCGGGCGTCGGGTTGCCCACCGAGACAAAGAGCTCACCGGCGGACATGTCGAGGGTGTAGGTCGTCCACGTGCCGCCGCCGCCGTAACGCGCGCTCGGGGCATTTTTCCAGGAATCAGCACCGGGCTCATCCCCACGGGGCACGGTATAGAACCGCCATATCTCGCGGCCGGTCTCGGTGTCGAAGGCCATCACGCGACCTCGGATCCCCCAATCGCCGCCGGCGGCGCCGATGATGACCAGTCCTTCGTAGATTTGGGGGGCCGCGGAGAAGAATTCGCCTTGGGACGGATCGCCGATCTGGAACTTCCACACGGTCTTGCCGGTGATCATGTCGATGGCGAGCAACCGGCCGTCGGAGGTGCCGCGGAAGAGTTTGCCGTTGGCCGAGGCGACCCCGCGATTGACTTGGAAGGGCGTGCCGCCCGGCTCCTCGATGACATAGTGATGCCGCCAGCGCACGGCGCAATTGGTGGCATCGACCGCCAGCGTGTCGCTCTCGGAAGTGAAATACAGCACCCCGTCAATTTGTAGGATCCCCGTCTGAAAGGCTCCTCCCTCGTCGACTTTGACGCGGCAGATTTCGCCGAGCTGGCTGGCATTGCTGCGGTTGATCTGCGTCAGTTCGGAAAATCGCTGGCCGTTGACGGTCCCGTTGTAGCTCAGCCACTGGGTATCACTGGTCGCGGCCGTCTCGGCGGCGACGTGCAGCGACAGCGTGACCAGCATCAAACTCAGCAAAGTGATTTTGGACATAACGGCTCGCTCCGTAGGGGGGATTGCAGGGAAATCGCGCAACCCAAGCGCGCTATCCTAAACGTTCGTGGCGATTTGACAACGCAGGCGATGTCTGGCGCCGGGGCCGCCAAGGCACGCCATTCGCCGGCATCAGCGACGTATCTTGATGTTCGTTCCGGGGTGTAGGATGGCGAGCATGAGAGTAAGACTGCGGGTGGCACGACCGTCCGTACGGGAGTCTTCTTAAGACCGCCTTAAGACCGACGGTGCAGACTGGCGGTCAGGCTGCATTTGCGCAGATTTAGGAGTAAAGAAAATGTTACGTAAAAGTTTATTACCGATTGTGCTTCTGGGTGTGGCGAGCGCAGCGTGGTGCGCCGATCCGAGTTTGGAGGAGGTCTATCGCGCGGCGACAGCGGGGAAACTTTCACAGGCGCAGGCGATGATGGAGCAGGTACTCCGCGACCATCCGAACAGCGCTAAGGCCCATTATGTCGAGGCCGAAATTCTGGAGAAGCAAGGGCGCAGGGGAGATGCCGCAGCCGAGCTGAAGGCCGCCGAGCGCATCGCGCCCGGCTTACCCTTCGCGAAGCCGGAATCCGTGCGTCTCCTCGAGTCGAGACTGTCGGGTTCCGCCGAGGGCGGCCTGCAGACCGCGTCCACCGAGATGATGGCCGGGCGCCGGAGCCATGGGGTGTCGCTGACGACAGTGTTTCTGATCGGCGGCGGTATGCTGATCTTTATCTTCCTGTTGCGGCGCATCATGCAACCCCGGGTGCCGATGGTGATGGGCGGCGGCGGGATGGGGCAATCTTATCCCGGTGGTCCGGCCCCTTACGGCGGCGGGCCGATGGGGGGTGGCGGCGGTTACGGGCCAGGCTATGGTGGCGCGCCGATGGGCGGGGGCGGTATGGGCTCCGGGTTGATGGGAAACCTCGCGACAGGGGCTGCGGTCGGGGCGGGGTTGGTGGCGGGCGAGGCACTGATGCATCACTTCGTCGACGGCAACGGCAATCGCGTTGAGACCGCGGCGCCACCGGTGGCCGATCTGGGCTGGGGCTCGGATGGGGGGGGGAATGATCCCGATTTTGGCGTCGTCGACAACTCCTCGTGGGATGACAACTCCTCTTATGGCAGCAACGACAGCTCGTCATTTGGCGGGGGTGGCGACGACTGGACCTGATCTCCCAAGCTTCACGTTAAGGTTATGCGCCGCCCTGTCAGGCCCCGCAAAGGGCGCTGGCAGGGGGGCGACAGTCCCGCACCGGCCGCCGGCTTCGCGATTTTCCGCGCCATCCTTCTCCAGCCTCCTCGCGGCAACTGGTTATTCTTCGGCGTAATCCGCCATCGGCGGGCAGCTGCACACAAGATGTCGATCGCCGCTCGCGTTATCGATGCGGGAGACCGGCGGCCAGTACTTGTCTTGGTGTAAGCCCGGCATCGGGAAGAAGGCCTGTTCTTTCGTGTAGGGCCGATCCCAATGCTCGTGCGTTAACAAACGATGGGTGTGCGGCGCATGCCGCAGGACGTTGTTTTCCCGATCGGCAAGCCCCTGTTCGATGGCGGCGATCTCGGCCCGGATCTGGATCATGGCCTCGCAGAAGCGATCGATCTCACGCTTGTTCTCGCTTTCGGTCGGCTCAATCATGAGCGTGTCGGCGACTGGGAACGACATCGTCGGGGCGTGGAAACCATAGTCGATGAGCCGCTTAGCGAGATCGTCGACCGTGATCCCCGTCGCCGCCTTCAGTGGGCGCAGATCAATGATGCACTCATGCGCCACCATGCCATTTTTACCGGTATAGAGAATGGGGTAGTAAGGCTTGAGGCGGTGCGCGATGTAGTTCGCGGTCAGGATGGCCGCCAGGGTCGCCTGGCGGATGCCTTTTGCCCCCATCATGGCGATGTAGGCCCAGGAGACCGTGAGGATGCTGGCCGAGCCCCACGGGGCCGCGGACACCGTCCCAATCGTGCCGCCGGGACCCGCCGCTGGATTCACGCCGCTGACCACCGGATGTTCGGGCAGGTAGGGGGCCAGGTGGGCTTGAACCCCGATCGGTCCCATGCCGGGACCGCCACCGCCATGGGGGATCGCGAAAGTCTTGTGCAGGTTGACATGCATCACGTCCGCGCCGATTTCGGCAGGTCGGCAGATCCCCACCAGCGCGTTGAGATTGGCGCCATCCAGGTAGACCTGTCCGCCATGCCCATGGACGACGTCACACACCTCTCGGATAGTGTCTTCGTAGACCCCATGGGTTGAGGGATAGGTGACCATGAGCACCGCAAGCCGCGCGGCGTAATGCGCGGCTTTAGCGCGGAGATCTGCAACATCGATATTCCCGTCCGTGTCGCAGTGGACGACGACGACCTCGAGGCCCGCCATCGCGGCACTTGCCGGATTGGTGCCGTGGGCAGAGGCCGGAATGAGGCAGACGTCGCGGCTTTCTTCGCCGCGCAGTGCGTGATATTTGCGGATCACCAACAGACCGGTGTACTCGCCCTGCGAGCCGGCATTCGGCTGCAGCGAAAAGGCAGAGAAGCCGGTTAGCGCGCAAAGCATCGCCGATAACTCGTCGAACATCTGCTGATAACCCAAGGCCTGATCGAGCGGCACGAAGGGATGCAGATCACTGAATTCACGATAGGACAGCGCCTGCAGCTCTACGGCGGCATTGAGTTTCATCGTGCAGGATCCTAGCGGGATCATGGCCCGGTCGAGGGCAATATCCTGACGCGCCAAACCCCGCATGTAGCGCATGATTTCAGTTTCGCTGTGATAGCGCGAAAAGACGGGATGGCTCAGGAATGGCGATGTCCGTCTCAAAAATGACGGAATGCAGTCCGACACGGCATCATCCAGTTGCTCGAAATTAAGATCTTCCTCGGTATCGCCCGCAAACACCCGCCACAAACTGCGGACGGTGCCCCGATTGATAGTCTCGTCGAAGGAGATCCCGAGATGATTAGCATCCACCACCCGCAGGTTGATGCCGGCTTCACGCGCACGGGCCGCCAAGGTCCGGGCGCGGTTCGGTACGTGGAGCGTCACCGTATCGAAGTAGGCAGAGGTGGTGATGTCGTAACCCAGCCGCGCCACGGCCGTACAAAAAATCTGCAGGAGTCGATGCACACGCCCCGCGATTAAGGTGAGTTCTCGAGGACCGTGATAGACCGCATAGAAGCCGGCGATGACCGCAAGCAGGACCTGCGAGGTACAGATATTACTCGTCGCGCGTTCGCGCCGGATGTGTTGCTCGCGCGTTTGAAGCGCCATGCGCAACGCTGGACGACCCTCCCGATCGACCGACACCCCGATGAGGCGACCCGGCATCGCGCGGACATAGCGTGCCCGGGTGGCGAAGAAGGCGGCATGCGGGCCGCCATAGCCCATCGGTACGCCGAAGCGTTGGCTGCTACCCACCACGATGTCAACGCCCATCTCTCCCGGTGGCTTCAGCAGGACGAGGCTCAGCAGATCAGCGGCGACGGTCACCAACAGGCCGGTCTTCCCCGCCGCAGGGATCCAGTCGATATCTTGCGGCAATTGTCCGCTGGAACCCGGATATTGGAGCAACAAGCCGAAATATTCGCCGTCCTGCCAAGCCTTGTGCGGCGCGGCCACCACGATTTCAAAACCGAAGTAATGCGCGCGCGTGCGCACGACCGCGATCGTTTGTGGATGACAATCGATGTCGACTAAGAAACGGTTCGAGGTCGACTTGGAGAGCCGCCGGCTCATGGCCATGGCTTCGGCGGCGGCGGTGGCTTCATCCAGCAACGAGGCGTTCGCGATTTCCATGCCCGTCAGGTCGCTGACCATCTGCTGAAAGTTGAGTAGCGCTTCCAGCCGGCCCTGGCTGATCTCTGCCTGATAAGGCGTGTAGGCCGTATACCAGCCCGGGTTCTCCAGAACGTTGCGCTTGATAACCTCCGGCATGATGGTCCCGTAGTAACCCATCCCGATCATCGAGACGTTGACCTTGTTGCGTCCGCGCATCTTCTGCAGGTTGTCGATGACGGCGCTTTCGCTGATGGTGTCGATCAAGGCGAGCGGGGCGCGGGAGACGATCGTGTCAGGCAGGATTTTCTCGACAATCTCCTCGAGATCGTTGAGTCCCAGCGCGGCGAGCATGGCCTCCGTCTGAGCCCGATCGGCGCCGATATGGCGACGGATGAAATCACCGCGCGCCTCGAGTTCAGTCAGTGTCGGTTTGCGGCGCATAGGGGCCCGATCTCCTGGGTGTCGACGTCAGAGGCTGGCGACGAATAGTTGATAAGCTGCCTCATCCATGAGGGTTTCCAGGACGCCCGCATCGTCCAGGGTGGCGCGGAGGAGCCAACCCGCTCCCTCGGGATCTTGATTGACGAGTTCGGGCTCGTCGACGAGGCGTGGGTTGGTCTCGATCACGGTGCCTGCGATGGGCATGGTGATTTCGCCGACGGCTTTGACCGATTCAATGATAGCCAGATTGGCGACAGCGTCGAAGCGGGCGCCGCTCGCCGGGAGTTCGACGTAGACGATATCGCCAAGTTGCTGTTGCGCGTAATCGGTGATGCCGACGGTCACTTCGCCGTTGTCTTCCTGGCGCAACCATTCATGTTCGGTGGTGAATTTAAGCGTAGTCATGCAAAGCTTCCTGCTGATCGATTATCGGTGATAGCGGTGCGGGGTAAACGGCATCGGCACGATTTCCGCTGTGTGCTGACGGTCCCGGATGGTGGCGACGAGGCGGCTTCCGGGTGCGGCGTAGGCACGTGCGACGTAGCCCATGGCGATGGACGCGTTCACGCTGGGTCCGAACGTGCCCGAGGTGACGTGGCCGGCAACCTGACCGTCCTGCCCGCACAACGCGAGGCCGTGTCGAAACGGGATCCGGCTCTGCGGCTTGATCCCGACCCGGACCATCGGCGTGCCGTGGGACACCTGATCCAAGATGATGGGCGCCCCGGGGAAATGAGGCGGGGCGCTCGCGGGCGCAAGGTATTTTTTGGCCAGCACCCAAGACAGGCCCGCTTCCACGGGGCTTCGGGTGGCATCAATGTCTGTGCCGGCCAGACACAAGCCCGCTTCTAATCTGAGCGAGTCACGGGCGCCAAGTCCTGCCGGTGCGACCCGCGGATCGCGCAACAAAAGGCGAGCAAATTCGAGCGCCCGCGCCGCGGGTAGAGAGATCTCGAAGCCATCTTCGCCGGTATACCCCGAGCGGCTGATGAGACAAGGCACCCCCGCGACAGGGAGTCTGAGGGCACTCATGAAGGCGAGTGTGTGCATCCGTGGTTCAAGATCACCCAACACGCTCGCGGCAGCGGGCCCCTGCAGGGCGAGTAAGGCATGATCTTCCACCACGCGGATCGCGCAATCGCGGGCCAGCCGTGCGCGCAGATGGTCCGCGTCCTGTCGCTTGTTCGCCGCGTTGACGATGAGAAAGAAGTGCTCGGGCGTATGGGTGATCATCAAATCGTCGAGAATGCCGCCCGTCTCGCTGGTCAGGACACTGTATCGCTGTCGCCATAACCCTAATGAGGCGATGTCACCCGGTACCACCCGTTCGAGGGCGGCGGCAGGACCTTCGACCACGATTTGTCCCATATGGGAGACATCGAAGAGGCTCGCGGCGGCCCGGGTGTGTAAATGTTCCTGGACGATCCCGACGCGATATTGCAGGGGCATTGCATATCCCGCAAACGGCACCAGTTTGGCGCCCAGTTCGAGGTGGAGGGATTCCAACGGGGTGGATTGAATGTCGTGGGGGGCAGTTTCCATCCTTAAAATATGTCACAAGGGGCGCGAGGCGAACAGCAGCAGACACGCCCGTTCCCGAATTCGACTGCAGCCTGGCCGTGGTGCGCTTGGGTGGCGCGCAAATCTGAATAGAAGGGGCTTTGGGGTCCCTTTTTTTTAAGTTGCCACGGACCTGCGTCTCGGCCTCCAGTGCGGGCACGAGCGAGGGCCAAACGCTTAGATGGCATTTGAGTTACCAAACTTTGACAGCGGTCGCCGTCATCACGA
The DNA here is from genome assembly GCA_903825645.1 of uncultured Pseudomonadota bacterium. Taxonomy (GTDB): domain Bacteria; phylum Pseudomonadota; class Gammaproteobacteria; genus CAIKBL01. Next base: position 58,840 of record CAIKBL010000087.1, read on the forward strand.
TGATCGCCTCTACGCCTGAGGACCCCCGTGGGGGGAGACGCGGATCCGCCGGCGCGACGCCACCCTTAAGGAAAGCACACGATGAAAACGACCAGACTAGGCACGCTCGAGGTCTCCGTGATTGGACTGGGTTGCATGAGCATGTCCCAATCCTATGGCGACGCGGATCCGGCTGAATCCGCGCGTACGCTGCATCGCGCGCTGGATTGCGGGATTACCTTCCTCGATACCGCGAGTGTTTATGGGGAAGGGCACAATGAATCCCTTCTCGGTCGGGTGCTTGCCGGGCGCCGGCATGAATTCGTGCTCGCCAGCAAGTTCGGCATCGTGCGGCATGCGGACGGTACCCGTGGCATCGATGGTCGCCCGGCACAGGTGGCAGCCCGCTGCGAGGAGAGCCTGCAGCGACTCAATACCGATGTGATTGATTTGTACTACCTGCATCGATTGGACCCCAATGTGCCGATAGAAGAGACGGTCGGCGCGATGGCGGATTTGGTGCGGGCCGGAAAAGTTCGCTATCTCGGCCTCTCGGAGATTTCGGCCGCGACGCTCCGTCGCGCCCATGCCGTGCATCCGATTAGCGCCGTGCAGTCGGAATATTCCTTGTGGACACGGGATCCCCAAGCGCATGTCCTGCCGACCTGCCGTGCGCTCGGCATTGGGTTCGTGCCCTTCAGTCCGCTGGGGCGCGCGATTTTAACCGGTCGGCTGCGGGACGGTGATGCGTTGCCCGACAGCGATCTGCGGGCCACTATGCCGCGATTTCGGGGCGACAATTTCAAAGCCAATCTGGCCCTGGTGGGAGAGTTGGAAGCGGCAGCGGCCGCCAAGGGCTGTACCGCGGCCCAGCTCGCCTTGGCATGGTTACTCGCGCAAGGAGAAGGAATCGCGCCGATCCCCGGCACCAAGCATGTGGCTTTCTTGGAAGAAGACGTGGGCGCGGCTGACGTCTCGCTTGCGGCTCGCGAACGCGCACATCTGGATGCCCTGTTCGCGCCCGCGAACATTGCCGGCGAGCGCTACCCGCCCGCACTGATGAAATCGATCGATCGAGATTGAGTCCGCGGCCTCCCTGGGCTGCTGGTCCCTCGTTTTCGGCGAGATAGCGTAACGCGAGGCGGCGCAAATCGTTGCGCAATGCGCTGTTTCGCCCAAGTAGATTGTCTGGCGCGACGTTTCCACACGAGATGACACCGGCGCGGCGCACGCGCCCGTATTCGGGAAAAGGCCGGATTGGCGCCAACCTCCACACGGAGACGCGCTCACCGAGGTGACAAAACCTCGAGCCCCAAGCGTGCGTGCAAAGCGAAGATTGGGTTGACAGAAGGATCCGGGGTCGTGATTCCGACGAGACCCGTCACGTGAACGAAAATCTTTCAGATTTTCGCAGATATTATCGGTCCAGTAGCGAGAGGGTGTCATGATGTCTTATGGGGCCAAGCCGTCAGATCTGCAGCAGGGAAATCGTACCGTCTCGAAATCTCCTGGCGGGTCTGGGGCTCCGCGGCTGCCGGAAGTGACGTCGCGATCATCGGGCCGCCTCAAAAAAATCCTCGGCTATGGGATGATCTGCTCCCTGCTAAGTCTATTGAGCGTGTTGGCTTTTCTGACCGTTCGCACGGAAGTCAATCGCTACGCTGACATGGCGGAGCATTCGGCGGTTAGTCTGGTGAATGGACATTTGTCGCTTGCCGATGCGCTCTACGAAAAACTCACCACCGCTTCCATCCAGGTTCTCAAAAGTACGATCTCGCCATTGGGTCCGGTGCAGATAAAAGGTACCGCCAACATTGGCGGTAAGGCGGTGCCGGGGCTTTCCTTTGGCGAAACGAGCATGGTCAATAATTTCGAATGGGTCGACAAGGTCGCCCGTCTGATGGGGGGCACGGCCACCCTTTTTGTGCGCGATGGTAATGATTTTGTGCGGGTGACCACCAATGTGAAAAAATCCGATGGTACGCGAGCGATCGGCACCCTGCTGGATCCGAGCGGCCCCGCGATCGCTGCGGTGCGTCAGGGCAAGACTTTCAAAGGTGTCGTGGAGATTTTGCAAAAACCGTATTGGACTATCTACGAGCCGCTGACCAATGCGGGTGGCGAGGTGCTGGGTATCTGGTATGCCGGCTATCCCATCGATAGTCTGGACGCGCTGCGTGCCGAGCTGAAGCATGTACAGATCCTCGAACACGGCTTTACGGCGGTACTCGACGCCAGTGGCCGCGTGATGTTCCAATCCGAAGAGATGGCGGCGGCGCAAAATGCCAGGTTGATCGCGGATGCCGTCGCCAGTGCTGAGCCCGAGGCCGAGATCGGTGGGTATCGTGTTCACCGACAGTTTTTTCCCGCCTGGAAATTTGTCCTTGTTTCCGCCATCTATCTGCCTGATCTGAATGTCGAGACGCTCCAACTGATCTGGAAATTTCTGGGCTTAATGGTCGTTATTTCCGTATTGACGCTGTACGTCTTTCATCGTTTCTATGACACGCGACAGGCGATCACGGACGTGATGGGTGATCTGGTACGGACCGGTCAGCGTTTGGGGGTTACCTCCTCTCAGTTGGCGCGCTCGAGTCAGACCCTCTCTGCGGGAGCCTCTGAGCAATCCGACTCGGTCGAGCGGACCAGTGCCTCGCTGGAGGAGATCTCGACCATGATCCGCTTGACGGCTGATAATGCCCAGAAGGCGAAAGTATTGGCGGGGGAAACCCGCTTGGTGGTGGAAAGCGGTTCGCAGGCGATGGCGGAGATGACTGCGGCAATTGATCAAATCGAAAACGCGAGCGGGATGGTCGCCAAAATCGCGAAAACGATCGATGAAATTGCTTTTCAAACGAACATACTGGCGCTCAATGCCGCGGTGGAGGCTGCGCGCGCAGGGGACATCGGCGCAGGCTTCGGTGTGGTGGCCAGTGAGGTTCGATCGCTGGCGCAGCGCAGCGCTTCGGCTGCGCGGGAGACAGCGGAAAAAATTGAGGCCGCCATCGCGAGCAGCCGGCTGGGTGCGCAAGCGACCGCCAACATGCAAGCGTCTCTGCTGCTGATCACGACCAAGGCAGTTGCAACGGATACACTGATAGGCGATATCGCGGTCGCGGCCCGGGAGCAATCTCTCGGTGTCGAGCAAAGCCATGTGGCCCTGCGGCAGATGGATAGGGTATCCCAGGATAATGCGACTAATGCAGAATTAGGCGCTAGCGCCGCGGGCGAAATCGATACGCATGCCGAACTCCTCAATGCGCTCGTGGATAAGCTGCAGCGGCTAGTCGCCAGCGACCAGGCTAAGCGGCCGCTTTCCAGCGGTGCATAAGGCCGACACTGAACGCGCACGTCGACATCATCAGCGCGCGGGATCACGCCACCGCTCTATTGAACTGATAAATTCAACCCTTTCAAGACGGCCTTTTTTACGCAGCGTAAGCCCTTCACCCACTTGACCCATCGCCGCCACGCTCGCGATCTCCACCTGCTCATGCCCACTAGTCGTCTGTGTGTATCTTCCTCTTTGACCGTTCAGTCGTTGACGGGGCTTATGCCTACGCGCGGGTAAAAATAGCCGCGACGGCCGATAGGGACCGCTTGCAGGCTGAGCGCATATTCGACGATCTCGCGTGCACCGCCATGCTGCAGGTGACCTGGAAGAAACTGCTGCAATTCGACGCGCTATTTCCCGATCAACGACAAAGTCTGTTGTTGTTTAACTATCCGCCACAAGACCGCTCAGATTAAGGGCTGTATGCCCATCAAGGTCTGGTGAGCATAGAGCAAAAACAAGGCCCAACCGGCTAAGCCAATGGCTAAGGTTGCTAAGGTCATCGCGACGGATGTCCTCGTTTGTGGGACGCGCATGTTTTTTGATCTTCGTTTCCGACAAGATCTGTAATCAAGCACTGCCCAGACCAGGAAGCTGCCAAATAGGATGATTCCGGCCAGGGTGCCATTTGAAATTAAATGCGCAAGCGCCCAGGTTTTGACGCCGATAATCATGGGATCTTCGAGTTTTGCTTTAAGATGGTTTTGCGGGACATATGCCGCCGTTAATAAAACGAAAGCCACAAGGTTCAGGGCAACCGCGATATGCCATGTCCAGAGCGGGGGTGACCAGACCACGATAGGCGCGAGCCTCGCTTGGCCATAACCCACACTAATAAGCACGAAGCCAAAAATAGAAACGAGTGAGTAAAGACCCTTCCACTTTCCATCCCCTAGCTTCGTGATCTGGGTGTTTCGCCACGGCTCGGCGAAGATTCTGACAGCGTGGATCCCTAAAAAAAGAATTAATCCAAAAATGAGAATGATCATTAAAACGCTCCTCTTTAGGGACTAATTCTACAGAAGGCCAGACGTCCTGTTGCTGTGATTCCGCTGGCCGCGTGAAGTCCTTAGTCTTCGACGGGAGAGGCGACGCGTCCGTGTTTGACGCGCGCAGGCACCGGCTGAAGCCGCTAATGACCGATCTCATGACATGAGATATTCCGGTGATCCTGCCTCAGTTTCTGCTTGGGTCAAAGGCCAGCGCACGATTCGGGTATGCGACAACATCACCTCGCCGCCCCGGGTCACCGGTTCAGCACGGCTTCACATGGTGGTCGATGAGGGTCTCGTGCTGAACGTCCCACCAAGCTCGCCAAGTGCGCGACGCTTTTTTTCAACCCTTGCTACATTGTCGTGCACCGAAACGGCTGTACGCGTCGCGACCCATCCGGTTGTCGAGGCGTTGCGCGAGACGCATGGCAAGTACGCCAGCGTGCTGCGTGTCTGGGCGCCGTGCCGTACCGGGATCATGACCAGGCGCAACGCCTCACGCCTGGAGGCTGCGCAGGCAGCGGAGCCCGGCGCGGGAGCCGGCGGAGAAAATTGAGATCGCTATCGCCAGCAGATTGCGGGATGATCTGGCTGAGGAGCTTGGCTTGAACGCGACTTCATGCGCGACGGAATTCTAACGAAATGTTAGTGTTTTCTGCGCTTGATTCGGCCGTGAATTTGGCGCGATGTCTTTGTATCAAAAAAAAAAGAATACCACGAGAACTTGATGAATTTTAAACCATTGTTGATTTCGGCAACGCTAGTGGCCGTCGCGTTCGGCACGACTAACCTGCTGGCCGCTGATTTCAGTATCGACCCTTTACACTCTTTCGTGCAGTTCAAAATCCAGCATCTTGGCTATAGCTGGCTATACGGCCGATTCGATGGCGTGACCGGCCACATAAAATACGATCTCGCGACACCGGCAGCGAGCAGTATCGAAATCAACGTCGATACGAAAACCGTCAACACGAACTGGCCCGCGCGCGATAAGCATCTCCGCAGCGCGGATTTTTTCGATGTCGAGAAATTCGGCGTGGCGACATTTAAGAGCACCAGTTTCAAGGGTGATGCGAACGGTGGCCGTGTTGCCGGCGTGTTGAGTTTTCACGGCGTCGAGAAGCCCATCGAAGTTGCGATTACAAAAATCGGTGAAGGAAAAGATCCATGGGGCGGCTACCGGGCGGGTTTTCAGGGGACATACGTCATGACGCGGAAAGATTTCGGCGTCAATTATGATCTCGGACCGGCATCGACCACCGTCGAACTCGAAATCGGCCTGGAAGGCGTCCGCAAGTAAGCCTCGCCGACTCGGGGTGGGCGGTGCTCATATGCCCACCCTACTGGAGCCGCAGGATCTGCACGGCCTTGCACGGTGGGGTCGACCGTCGAACGCTGACGCGTATCGCCGGTGTACCGCTTCACTTGCGAGATAGGACAGTTCTGGATGGCCGCGAAAACCTCGTCGTTTGCGCTGGGCGAGGTGTCGGTCAGCGGGCGGTCCGATCGAGCCATGCCGCGTGGCTGCAGTCGTGACGCGTGCCGCTTCAATTCCAGGGCCCGTCGGCGCGGTGTGCCGGTGAAAAGTGGGATGTAGGCCTGGCAGCTACGTACGGATTTCAAAACAGCAGGCAGTAGTTGTCCGGTCGCAGGACTTGGCGAGCCGGATCATCGACATCGAGGCGAGCATGGCGCGAGATCCGCGCTATACGGTAAAACGGATAGCATGAGACTTCCCGGCAGGTACCATCCGGCACTCTGATCTTGACGACTTTCGCGGGCGTTCGCCGGAGATCGGGATCCCAGGCGTTACCGGCCGCTCGTGATCATCAGCGGGCAGCGCGACAGATCTCCAGAAACTGTGGCGCATCGAGTGAGGCGCCCCCGATCAACCCGCCATCGATGTCCGGCATCGCGAATAAATCCGCGGCGTTGGTCGATTTGACACTACCGCCATAGAGGATCCGGATTTTTTCAGCGATAGGCTGATCGTGCGCGGCAATTTTGCCGCGGATGAACGCATGGACCGCCTGTGCCTGGGCGGGCGTCGCGGTTTTTCCTGTGCCGATAGCCCAGACGGGCTCATAGGCGATCACGGCCTTGGCCAGACTGGCCACACCGCCTGGATGTTCCAGGATGACGTCAAGCTGGCGCGCAATGACGGCTTCGGTCTGTTCGCTCTCGCGCTCGTCGAGCTGCTCACCCACGCACAGGATAGGGACCAGTCCGGCCTCTTGGGCGGCGAAGAATTTTCGGGCCACCATCGTGTCGGTTTCCCCGTAAAGGGTGCGGCGCTCGGAATGCCCGACAATCACATAGCGGCAACCGACGTCGCGCAGCATCACCCCGGAGACTTCCCCTGTGTGCGCGCCTTCGCCGGTGACCGAGCAAATGTCCTGTGCCCCGGAAGTAATCTTGGTCCCGTGCAGTAAACGGGCCACCTTTGCGAGATAGACGAAGGGGGGGAAAATCGCGACTTCCCCACCTGCATTCTGGGCAAGGCCCTGCTTGATAGTGGCCAGGATGTTGTTGACCCCGGTCCAGGTGCCATACATTTTCCAGTTCGCGGCGACCAGTGATTGGCGCGTCATTGCCACTCCCCACTATATAAATTAACGAATAAAAGGATCCTCCCGGGGGGAGGGATGGTGGGGCAGGATAACTGGCCTGCCCCCTGAAATCGAGCTTAAGCCCCCGACAGGACCCAAAGTCACCGCAAAGCTGGCGTGCGGTAGGCCGCACGCCAGAAGGTGATTGCGCAAAGCGCTGGATTAGTCATCGCGCCATTGCGTGGCCAACGCCTGCGTAGCTTGCCAATCGAGATGGAAGGACCGCAGCCCCTCAGCGAGTTTATCGGTGGCGAGCGCGTCCTCGTTAAGGGCCCATCGGAAACAGGCTTCATCGCAGGGTTGTGCGGGACGTAAGGCCTCGGGTGTCCCGGTTGTGGGTACGGCCTCGATGTTTTCATTCGCTTCCAGCTGACGAAGCAAGGCGGGACTGATGGTGCGCACATCGCACCCCGCGAGGGCGAGGATTTGGGCGGGATGACGAAAGCTGGCGGCCATGACCTGGGTTCGGTAGCCCCGCTGGCGGTAAACATGACAGATGCGCAGGACCTCACGCACACCGGGATCAGCGGCCGGCTGGACGGCCGCCGCGGTATGGTGTTGTTGGTGCCAGTCGTTTATCCGCCCCACATAGGGTGCCACCATCGTCACCCCTGCATCCGCGCAGGCCAGCGCTTGCGTGAAGCCAAACAAGAGGGTCAGGTTGCAGCGGATCCCCGATCGTTCGAGGCGCGCTGCCGCTTGGATCCCCTCCCAAGTGGCGGCAATCTTGACCAGCACCCGATCGGCAGGAATACCGGCTTGCCCGTAGCAGGCGATGAGATGATGCGCTTGGCGCTCTGTCTTGTCCGCGTCGAAACTCAGATTCGGCGCGAGCTGGGTGGAGATCTCACCTGGGACGAGTCCGAGTATTCGGGTACCGAAGGCGATGGCCATGCGCAGGGGCGCATCGGACACCTCGCCGAGGGGTGACGGCAGGCCGCGGGCGTGGATAGCCGCGCGGGCGATGTGCGCGTAGCGGACGTCGCGCGCCGCCCGCAGGATGAGCGTTGGATTGGTGGTGATCCGGGCCGGTTGCAGATCGGCAATCGCCTCCAAATCTGCGGTGTCGGCCGCGATATGCGCGTATTGCGCCAAGGCCCGGCGCAGACGGGTCATGTCGAGACAGTGACCACAGCGATCACGCACCGCGCCTGAAAAGAAAAGGCGCCCGGTTTGGGGCACGTGGCCTTCGGCGTTCCTCGCGGGCAGGTCCGACAGCTCAAAACGGATTCTGGGCGGGCAGGCCCAGGCTAATGCGGCCTTGCTGCTCCGTGATCCGGTCAATATGCCCGTTGATATGCAGCGGCATGGCCTGGAAATCGCGATAACGGCGCTCGAAATCGGTGCCTTCCCGCAGACCGTTGCCGCCGAGTACACGAAGGATGAGCTGCATGGCCTCTTCGCACAGCAGGACCGCCTGCATACCGGCCGAGGTCTGTCGAAAATAATCCCCCTCGACGGGGATTACGCCGGCCGCGATTCGCGCATCGGTCTCCGCCATGGCGGCGTAAACGGTGTCGGTTGCCGCATTGATGAGCGCTCGCGCGCGACCCAGATTAACGTGAATGGTGGGTCGCTCGATCATCTTCGTGCCGAAAATGGCGATCCGCTCGCGGATGCTGTCAGCCGTCTCCCGGAATGAGATCTCCGCGACCCCCGTGGCCATCGCACCCAGCCACAATACCGACAAGGCGACCCAGTCTTCCCGATAGCGGGCATGGATCATCGCGTGCGCCGGATCGCGGAATATCGCCCGGTACATCGGCGTCCAGGCGGTCACGCGCGCAGTCGGCACAGGTACCTCGGCATAGTGGATATGGTCGGTTGCCGAAGCACGCACACTCATCGCTTCCCACGTGGGTTCGATGCGAATGCCCGGATCTCGCAAGTCGGCGAGGGAGAAGCGGGGTGCCTGCGGATCGTCGTCATTAAAGACCACCCCGACCCACTCGGCATAGCGGGCACCTGAGCCGAAGGCGGCCACGCCACTCAGCAGCGTCTGATCAGTGCGCGCTTGTGCCGTGACCTTGGAGGAGGCGCCTGCCGGGAAACACACCCATTCATGGGCGGTCACGATTCGACGTAAGAAATCGGTATGGGTGGGTCCGAGCAGACCGGCAAAATGATGGAAGGTGCACAGATGATTCCAGACACACCAAGCCGTGGAGGTACATTGCGCGGCAATCGCGCGTAATTCGTTGCCGATCACCACGACCTTCTCATCTAGTCCGCCGAGCTCAGGACTGCCCGAAAGTCGCATAATGTCGTTTTTTTTGATGGCGGCGATCATCTCCGCGTCCAGCGAGCGGGTCCGATCGGCAGTTGCGGCCTGGGCGCCGATACGTGGCAGGAGGGGCGCGATATAACGTGGATCTTCCGAGAGGCGGCCCGTTGCCGAGAAGGGTTCTTGCAGATTCATCCGCTCTCCTGTGACGTGTTGACGGTCATTTGCCGGTAATGAGGGGACGCCGCGAGCCACTTGCCGTCAGGGGCGTGTAAAACGGCCAGGGATGACCGGCGGGGCTCACGCCAGATCATCGCGCGTGGGCAGGTGGAGGGTAACGCGCCAGTAGACCTGTCGGCAATCCATCCACACCCCGCGCGTCGATAATCGGCGCGTCCGGGGTGTGTTTAACGGAGAGGTGACGCGCAGGGCGTTCACGGGGAGTACAGGTTCTGGCCGCACCGCGGTAGAATTGCCGGCGTCGCCCGCGGCGCGAAGCCGGAGGCCCCGAAAAGGGGGCGGCGATGGCCTTAATCTAGGCGGGATGCAGCGTCAGGTTAGGGGGAGGCGCCGGACCCGAATGATGGGGTCCGTGGGCAAAAAGGCAGCATTAAAACCCTTTTGTGCGTCTTTTTGCGCAAAAGGGTCGGCTAGCGTCGTGCGTAAATGCGTGCGCATTTGCGGAGCGTTAATCCTCAGACCGTAACAACCGCCCGCTGGTGGCCGGGTGTCCTGTCGGGGCCTGCAGCCGGGGGTAGCTGAAACAAGCCTGGTGGTGCGAGGCGAAGCGAAATATCGGTTCGGCAACGAACCCATAGCCCGAGTGGTGAAATTGGTAGACACAAGGGACTTAAAGTAATTTGAGCCCTCCGAGGGAAACTTCGGAGGTGGATCTCGTCAAATTCGGCGAAAGCCCTGGATGCTGCAAACATCCGAGCCAACACCGAGCCAAGCCCCGGACCGAAAGCTTCGCGGGAAGGTGTAGAGAGCAGACGGCGGGTACCTACGGCCGCAAGGCTATGGTGAAGGCGTGCTCCAGACCACGAACAGCGTTGATGCTGGCGGCGAAAGCCGAAGTGGTAAGAAAATCCCTCGACCTCACGGTCATGCCGGTTCGATTCCGGCCTCGGGCACCAATTGGGAGTGCCGCCCTGAGTTTAAACAGGGGCGGCTCTTCTCCTGTCTTTGGGCAGCGGCCCTCTGCGCGTCCGATACTTACGCGATATCTCGCATCGCCCGGGCGAGCTCGGCGCCACGATAAGGTTTATAGATCACGATGCCCGGGAGATCCTTTTCCTCGAGTACGCTTGATACATCGCCGGTAGCAAACAACACGTGCAGCTCGGGCTGACGCCTAAGCGCTTCTCGCGCGAGTGCGATGCCGTCGATGCCTCCCGGCATCACGATGTCCGTGAGGAGGACTTCGAAATCGCCGGTCTGCAGGCACTCAAGTGCTGCCGCGGGTGAGTGCACTCCGGTTACCGGGCAGCCCAGAGACTGGAGCCAGGAGCAGGCGAGCTCGCACAAATCCGGCTCGTCATCCACGACCAGTACCCGCCAGGCCTTGTCGCTCGGCGTCGGCCTCTCTTGCGCCGCTGCACTGAGGGGCGTGCGGGAGATCTCCGACGTGTCTTCAGATGCGGTAAGCGGCGGTGGGGATCCCACCGCGACGGGGCGTGTCAGCGGCAGGTATAGCCGTACCGTGGTCCCCGCGCCCATCCTACTTTCGATACTCGCGGTGCCCTCCAATTGTCGGGCGTAGCCGTAGACCATCGCCAACCCGAGTCCGACGCCTCGGCCGCGCTCCTTCGTGGTGAAAAAGGGTTCGAATGCCTGCGCAAGTACGTGCTCGCTCATGCCGGCCCCCGTGTCCGATACTTCCAGCACGGCATAACCGCCGGGGGCGAGTGTTTCCTGCAAGCCTTCGTCTATCTGCGCTGCGCGCGTATGCAGCGTGAGTACCTTCGGCCCCGGTACCGAAGCCATCGCATCGCGCGCATTGATCACGAGATTGAGCACGACATTGCGTAGCCCGGCGGCATCAAGTCGTGCCAGGAGCTGGCCCGGCGCGAGCTGGCTGGCGACACTGACTGCGGCGCCAGCCGAGCTTCTCACCAGCGGCAACATCTCAATGACCAGCGCATTGATGTCGTACTCGCCGACTTCCATCGGCTGGCGACGGGCTACGGCGAGTAGTGCACGGGTCACCTCCGCGCCGCGTAGCGCGGCTATGCGCGCAGTATCCAGTCGTTTTCGTTGTCGTCCTTCTCGCGGCAGGTCGTCCTCCAGTAGATCGAGATTGCCTAAGATGATGCCCAATAAATTGTTGAAATCGTGCGCGAGCCCACCCGTCAGCTGCCCGATTGCCTTCAGCTTCTCGGCCTCGCGCAGACGCTCCTGCACCGCCAGTCTGTCGAGCACTTCCTTGATGCGCGCCGAGATGTCGGCCAGGGTCGTCGCCAGCCGCCCATCCTCTTGCTGCTGGGTTGAAATGAAGAGTTCGACCACGGCGTGGACCCGGTCAAGCCGGAAGAGGGGGAACGCCACGCCGGTTATTAAACCGGCCTGGGTGGCGAAGCGCGCGCGTCGAGGGTCGAGATCCCGCTGCAGGTTATGTGACCACACCGGCGCACGGGTCGACCATGCACGCCCCGTCATGCCGCTGTCGATCGCGATAACACTGGCGGCACTGGCGCCCAAGAATCGCTGGAGTGCGGCATCGGGAGAGCCCGTGATGTGCTGTAATCCCAGCGTGTCTCCCTCCACCTGCCACCACACGGCGGCCTGCCAGCCCAGATGACAGCAGAGCATCGCAAGCAAAGGTTCGGGGAATGTCGTCGAATCGACTGCACCGGTGAGCAACTTGGCGGCGGCGTTGCGCAGTTCCAGGTGCCCATTGGTGTCGATGAGCGCCATCTCGCGCGCTTTGAGTTTTGCGGCCAACGCGTTGCTATCTTCAAGCGCCATCTTGTTGAACTGCAGCAGCATCAGCAGATCAGTCATCGGATCGTGGACGGCGAAGTCATCAAGTCCAAGTCCGAGCGATTCCAGTTGATCGGCTTCAGTGAGCCAGGGCGAGGCCAGAAACAACAGGGTATCGTCGCCCGGCAGCGGCACGAAGGCACCGCGCAGTCGCAACGCACCCGCGCGGTGTTCCAGCAAAACAAAACGGGTGTGGTTGGCGAGGATCCAGGCGTAGTCCAGCCGACCCTCCTTCGGCAAGATCAGCGAGAAGCACTGTGACAGCGGTATCCCGGGTGTGATATCGGGGGCTATTCGGCTTAGGCTGTGCCCCACTTGAAATAGCTCCAGGTTGTGTCGCAGCGCCAGATGAAAGGGGAAGGCTGCAGCGAATTGGTCTGGGGGTAGGCTGACTGTTGCCGCGGGGCTGCCGTTATTCATGGTTACGCGGCATGCCAGGAAAGCGCGAACACATCGTGGTCGGCACCGCAGCCGCGAGACTCGAGGAGTTCTACCCTGACCGGTACGTTGAACATTTTGCCGAGGCCCGTAAGCAATCCCTCAACAAACGGCTCAAGACCAGGCCGATGCGTATGGTAGTGCAAATGCAGAGAATGGGGGGTAACGTCAGAACACGCGAAACGGGGCGGCTCGAGTTTGGGAAATATCATCGCCACGCGGGTGTGAAAGTTCGGCAGGTTCTCGAGGAACTCCGGCAGGGAGTTTCCGCCGGCCCGCATGAGCCCACCGTAGCCATCGAGCGCTGTGTGCAACACCCAGTGTTCCCCGAAGGCGCGCAGGATATCCGCCGCCGGCAGATTCAGCTCTTCGCTCGCAGCCGCGACCAAGCGATAAGTGACTTCGTCCGGGTAGGACTCGTTGCTCATGAAGACTTCGACGTCGACCCCCGCCTTCGCCCGAATCCGCTGCCAGGTGTCCTCTCCATAGTCTTTGCAGATAAGTTGCTGAACGGCTTTGTTGACCATTCCGTACATGACGTATCCTTGTTCTGTGAACATCTTACCAACGTCGCGGAGATCCGAGAATTGGCGCGGAGGCCGCGCGCGGCCTCCATTGACGGGACGCCAGAATCGTCCAGCAGGTTGTGATAGTGACAGCGTTACGCGTATGCGTTGCAAGGCACGAAAAGGTCGCTGGAAAAGACCCCTTGTGCCGGCGCGGGCGGGGCATGGCTGGGGGTGCATAGGGCTAGACGCCTCGGGCCAGGGGCGTTGCCCGACGGTAGAGAAACAGGCCAGACAGACCGAGTGCGGTGAAGCCCGCGCCGGCAATGAAGGGGGCGGCGGGGCCGATCAGGGTCCACAAGAAACCGGCAACCAAGCTCGCCAGCAACAGCGCAATGCCGCTGCTGAAGTTGAACATGCCAAAGGCCGTTGCGCGCAGGTGGCCAGGCGCAGTATCCGCAACAAGCGCTGCGAGTAGGCCTTGCGTCATGCCCAGGTGTAATCCCCAGATCGCGATCCCGCCCATGACGAACCAAAGATTGGGCGCAACGGCGAGCACGATATCGGCCACCATCAGCGTGGCGAAACCAACACCCAGCATCTGTTCGCGGTTGACGCGGTCGGAGAGCGCACCTAGCGGATAAGCAGACAGCGCATAGCACAGGTTCATCACCACCAGCACCAAGGGTGTCAACGCCAGGGGGAGTCCGGCGCTGTGCGCACGCAGGATGAGAAACGCTTCGCCAAAACGTGCCAACGTTGGGACAGTGCCCACGGCCAAGACGATCCAGTAGGCGCGGCCAATGGTCTTTAAGTCTCGAAGTTTTGCGGTCACCGGGATTGGGGTCAGTTGCCGGGGTGGTTCGCGCACGCCCACGATGAGGGCCACGACGGAGCACAATCCCGGGATAACGGCGAGCCAGAAGATGAGTCTGAAATTGTCATGCGACAGCGCCATCAGCGCGATAGCGATCAGCGCCCCGGCAAAATCACCGACGGTATCGAGTGCTTGCCGCAGACCGTACGCGGCCCCCCGCAGTCCGACAGGCACCAGATCGGCGACCATCGCATCGCGCGGCGCGGCGCGAATACCTTTCCCGACCCGGTCGGAAAAGCGCGCGGCAAGGACGAGCGATGACGTCGTGGCGATGGCAAAGAGCGGTTTCGAGAGGGCGCCGAGTGCATAACCCATGATGGTCAGGAACTTGCGCTTTCCTAGGCGGTCGCTAAGCCAGCCGGAGAAGAGTTTGGAGGTGGACGCGGTCGCTTCACCGATCCCTTCGATCAAGCCCACCATTTCAGCATTCGCACCCAGTGTGAAGACGAGAAACACCGGCAACAGGCTGTGGACCATCTCTGAAGAGATATCCATGAACAGGCTAACGAAGCCGAGCGCCCAGATGTCGCGCGGCATCGCGCGAACGCCGGTTTGGATGGATGCTTGGGCTTTGTCGTTCATGATGCTCCTGAGTTCGGCGTCGCAAAGCCGACGCGCGCTGTGGACGGCGCAGATAGCGCACGCCCGCTTTCATGCGCCGACCTTGCTCAGGCAGTTGTCTGCGTCGACCGAGCCTGACTACCCATAATCAAGCCAGATGAGACGAGATGCTTGATCCACATCAAGGCGCGCCACGCGCTGATAGAGAGTCGCTGGTGACGACCCCAAATGGGTCAGAGCCGTGGACCGTGACGGCGCGCACACGTGGCCTGTCGGTTCCGACTTCGCGTGGCGGATGCTGAGGAAACACCGAGAACCGGTGAGGCGATGGCGCAAAATGCAGACCCATTCGAGCAGGATTTTCAGGTCAATGTCCGCCACTCGGTTTCCGCTATTCAGCTATGACTAGCGGATCGAAGCCCGCATCGCTCGCAGCCACCCTAACGACGCGGGAGGACGTGTGTTTCAGATCAAGCGCGTAGTCGTTCCAAATACCGGAGCGAGATGTCCCCCTCGATAATGGCCTTCATATTGTCGATGTCGCCGCGGGCGACTCGCCAAGCAAAGTATTTCTCATAGGCCGGGCGTGATTCCCACGTTTCCACGATGACGAAACTTTGCGGATCATCCATGCTCTGGGTTGCGTAGAGATCAATACAACCCTCAAACGAGCGGGTATCCGGGAATGAGCCTTTGAAACCCGCCGCCATGCTGTCGACGTGTTCTTTTTTGACGCGAACCTCGAGTACTACGGTGCAAGTCATCGCTTTTGCCTCTAATGATTAATCGGATAGGTGAGTGGAGATTATGCTCGGTTTGTACCGGCTCCGGAAGTCCTTGCTGAGCCTTCATCCACGACGCTGTTTAAAAGCGAAGTTCGCGATAACAAGCAGGCGTCTGTCCGGGTAGGGCACCGTTGGTCTGCCGAGCCCGACGCGACAGGCGCGGTGGGCAACAGAAAAGGGGACGGTCGTCCGACGGATGACTGATCCGGGACTGTCGACAGTCAATTTTTGATACTGAGGCGCTCGCGCGGATCCTTGCTGCTCCCGGATGATGAGTTGTTGCGACGGAATCGATGCCGATGTTTGCATCGAATCAGGACCAGCGCCGCGAACGCAATGGGGCTTGTGCGCGCGCCGAGCCGGTGAGGCCGCTTTCGGCGCAAAAGAATATTGATTAGGCGTCTACAGATCGCGAGTTGCAAACAGCACGCATTCTCGTTATTTTATCTCGGAGTAGTTTAATCCGAGTAATTTATGGCGCTCTATAGCGTAAGCGTCGAGTACGGGCTGCACTGTCTGTTGCACCTTGTCGGTGGAGTTCTTAAAGCGACCAGCCTCGACCTCGCCGAATTTCAGGGTATTTCCCCGACGTATACGGCGAAGCTTTTTACCCAGCTTAAAATCGCGGGATTGGTCGTCGCGCACGAAGGCGCACATGGCGGCTTTTGCTTAGCCCGTCCGGCGAGCGAAATCACCGTTCTCGATGTCGTCGAGGCACTCGAAGGTCACAAACCGCTGTTTCAGTGCAGAGAAGTACGCCGGAATTGCGCGCTATTCGAAGATGAACCGCCCCTTTGGGCCGTCAAAGGCCCCTGCGGTATCCATGCCGTGATGCTCGAAGCTGAGCAGAGCATGAAGCGATCACTCGCACGTCATACGCTCGCGGACATCGCACAACGAGTAGCGGACAAGGCGCCGATTGCTTTTGTTAGGGACGCGACTGCTTGGTTTTCCGACCGTAAATCAAAAGCGAAAAATCGCGCGAGTCTGCTTAAATCGAAAAAGGAAATCGCATGAAACGTTTAGTAATAATCGGTGGCGGATTCGCGGGGTTATGGGCGGCGCTCGTGGCCGCCTTTGAAGCAGACAAGCATGGTGCAGCCTTACATGTGACCCTGATCTCTAAAGACGATCACCTTACCGTGCGGCCCCGTCTATACGAACTCTTCACGGAACAGTTCCGCGCACCATTGGCGCCGGTGCTGTCGCCGCTCGGAATCCATCTGCAGTTGGGTTGTGTCGAGTCAATCGATGACGACGCTCGCACGGTACAGATAAGCGCCGGTGACAGTCACGTCACGCTTGGCTACGACAAATTGATAGTTGCGGTTGGCAGCGTACAGCAGTTAGTAGATGTGCCGGGTGTCGCGGAGTTCGCGTTGGATATAGACACCTACGCAGGCGCCGAGGCACTTAACGAACATCTCAAGCGCGTGCTGACCGCACCGCACAGCACGGCCGGCGCCACTTTTGTGGTCGTGGGTGGCGGCTTCACGGGGGTCGAGCTTGCGGTAGAAATGCGTAATCACATTCGCACGATGAGCGACGAAGCGACCGCAAGCAAAGCACGCATACTGCTCATCGAACGTTCAAATTTGATAGGGCCGGAATTGGGAGATAACCCGCGACCCATTATCGAAGCCGCGCTCGCCAATGCTCAAGTAGAGATTCGGTTGAACGCAACGCTCGCGCGAGTCGAGCCGGAGGCGATATTTCTCGCCGATGGTGAGCGGATAGAGACGTCAACCACAATGATCACTACCGGACTGCACGCAAACCCGTTTGCGATGAAAGTGGCGGCTGAACGAGATCGTCTCGGCCGTCTGATGGTGGATGATTATCTGCGCGTCAACGGTCAGGAGAGCATCTTTGCGGCGGGCGATATCGCCTGCGCTAAGGTGGATGATACGCGGGTCGCGCTCATGTCATGTCAGCACGCTATCCCCATGGGTAAACACGCCGGTTTTAATGCGGCGCATGAGTTGCTGGACCTGCCGCTGCGGGCCTATCGCCAACCCGATTATGTGACCTGTCTCGATCTTGGCGACTATGGCGCGCTTTTGACGACGGGTTGGGAACGTCGCGTGGAAAATTCGGGTGCGGACGTCAAACCATTGAAGCGCATGATTAACACGCAGTGGATTTATCCCCCCACGGGAACACGGGAAGATATTTTGAAAGCATCGGATATCGATGCCCCCTGGCCACCAGCGGTGTAACTAAATCGACCAAGAATTTAAGTATCTGTTGGATCGGCGGGGGGCGGAACCGTACCCGTTTTTTAACCGAAATTTCCCATTAGAACCTCACCCTGACGCATAAACAGGTGTGAATTTGGCGGGGATGTCGAAGGTTTTTGAGGCATCCCAGAGACCTTGCATCCAAGCGCGTTTTTGCATGGCCATGACGAGATTCAAGATCGGTTTTCGGCTTTTGTAAGCGGGCTTGGCGAAGAGTGGGTAGCGCAAGGTTTGCAGGGTGTGCGCAATTGCGTTTGAAGAATGTTTGAGGGTGCTGGTTTTGAGCAAGACCTGGTGAAATAGGCTCATCAGGTTAAAACCCAGCATGACGGTTTTGATTGCCGCTTCGGTCGCCCAAAAATCTTTCATGACAAAGCTATCGGCGGCAAAATCGTACTTGAGTTCTTTGATGCGATTCTGGCAATCCGCACGACCGCGATACAGTCGCCAGACTTGCACGGCGGGTAAATCCAAATGGGTGACCCGTGATGAAAAACGCCACTTGTCAATGATGGGACCATCGGCAAAAAAGTTGAGCGTTTTACCTTTGGGCATCTCGCGTTGTTCGATATGCTGACGGATACCAACCACCCAACGCGGCGCGCTCCATGCCTCTGGTTGATACGCAAAACGGGCCAGCTCGATACCCGACGTCCCCCTTGTTTTGAGTGGCAGTTTGATTTGGAGTCCAATCCCCCCTTGAGAAGGAGATTGGACGTGAAGAAGAGATTTTCGGAAGAACAGATCATCGGGTTTCTGCGCGAGGCGGAGGCCGGCATGGCGATCAAAGAGTTGTGCCGTCGGCATGGTTTCAGCGAGGCCTCGTACTCCCTCTGGCGGAGCAAGTTTGGCGGGATGAGCGTGTCTGAAGCCCGTCGGCTCCGAGATTTGGAGACCGAGAACGGACGGCTGAAGAAGCTGCTGGCCGAGCAGGTGCTGGAAAACGCGATCGTGAAGGAAGCGCTTCGAAAAAAGTGGTAACCGCGCCAGCCCGACGCAAGCTGGTGCGGGAGTTGATGGACCAGGGATTGAGCGAGCGTCGCGCGCTTTGTCTGGCCAGATTGTGTACAGCCAGCTTTACAAGTGAGGGGGAGGTTATAGGGGATTTTTCTTATGAATTTTACAGTGCCTCTTTCAGGCCAAGCCGAAATTTTGAAATAAATTGAGTTTTATTAGTGGGTTGACTATAGAGAGCTTATTTTGGCACGAATAGTGCTTTATTAACGTACACACTGCGCGAGTGAAGTGTCATGCGGGAACCGAATTTGGCGGGGCCCTCCGCAACAGTTATTTAACAAATGCGTCGAAAGAGGCAACCGTGAACCATCAAAATTCGCCATCGCATCACAATTCGCTGATCTTGGCCCTAGCCGGCGCGGCTGCCGCGCTGGCCACCCCGGGTGCGCAAGCAATTGTCTTCAGCAACACTCAAGCCCACGGAGTCGACGTTGGAAACACCTACCAAGACATCGGTGGCATGACAGGCGTCAGCCTGGAAAACTACGGGAAGAGTGGCTCGATCGGGGTGTACGGGACCCAGTTCACAGGGTCTCCTGTCGTGGCCGGCAGCGCCATCGGTGCCGGCTCCCTGTTCGCAGACAATGTCACGCTGGCAGAAGGGGTGAAGTTGGCCGGCGACACCACGGCACCTGCGCCCGGGATTTACGGGGTGCATTTCGACAATGGCCCAGGCACCCAGTACGGCTGGGTGAACGTTGATATCTCCAGGCCGGTGGAATGCCTCTACGTGTTGGAAGAGGGCTGCGTGAGCGGGCCTGCCTACTCTTACACGGCCACCGTCCTCGGCTGGGGCTACGAAACCAACGTCGGCGTGGATATCGCCGCGGGAGCCGTGCCTGAACCCACCTCGCTCGCGCTGATGGCCCTGGGCCTGATCGGCGTGGGCGCCGCGCGCCGCCGCGCCAGCCGTGCCGCTCGCGCACACTGATCCAGCGCACTCATGAGCGACTCGTCCCGGCCGCCGGCCGGGCCCGGGTTTAGCGTGGGCGCAGCGGCCGTCGATCAGACGGCTGCTGTTTTTGCGCTGCTGCCGGAATTGCTGCACGCCACCTCACTGCCACCGCGCTTCATCGTCGCCCATGTGGCGGGCGATGCCTCGCGGCTACTCGGGGCAGCCGCGTTCGTGCCGCAGGTGCAAAACGCCGACTCGCCCGGCTTCCTGACGCAATGTCGGGTGCTGCCGACGTTTCAGCGTCGTGGCATCGGCCTTGCGCTGATGAGCCGACTGGCCGACGAGGCGCGCGCGTGGGACGTGCCGCATTTGCACGCCTGGTCGGCGCATGATGACACCAGTGAGTCGCTAGGCTTCTTGCGCGCTGCGGGCTTTCGGCCAGGCACGGCGATGCATTATTTCACGCTTGAGACGGCGCTGATGTGCGCGGCGTCGGTGCGTTTCCAGCAGGGCTTGCGCTCAAGCAGTCGGGTGCCGGCCGACGCGCTACCGGTACCGCTGGCGAACGTGCCCATCGAGCCGGTGTTGGCGCTGTTTTGCGCCGAGTTCGGCGGCTCACCAACGCAGGCACGTGCGCGCATCGAGCGCACGCTGGGGCATCCTTTGGGCCAGGCGCTGTCGTCGGCGCTGTGGGACGGCACCACGCTGGCGGGCTTTTTGCTGGCCGGTGCCAGCGATACCGATGGCTGCCCGGAGGTGTCCTTTTGGGCCAGCGACCCGCGCTTTCGTCGCGGCTGGCCCGCCGCCGTGTTGCTTCTCGAGTTCACCCGCGCGATGGAGGCCGGTGGTCACGCGCAGGCCCGTTACGCCTGCAACGACCGCACCCGCGCTACGATGAACCTAGTGCGCCGTGTGGGTGCGCAGCTCGAGCGTGTCCGCATCCACCAGGTGCTCGACCTGACCACCCTGCCGTGACCGACGCTGCCGCCCACGCCCTCTCCGGTGCGCCGCGCGTGCTGGTGCTGGCCATCGACGGGCTGGACTGGCCGCTGCTGCAGAGCATGGTCGACGCCGCGCTGATGCCGTATTGCGCGCAACTGCTGGCCGGCGGCGCGCACGGTCGCATGGGGCTGCCGCCTGCGCACTCGAGCGCCGCGCACTGGACCACTGTGGCCACGGGCGCAATGGCCGACCGCCATGGCATTTGCCACGACCTAGGGATATGTGCCGACGGGCTGACGCTACAAGCGGCCAGTGCCGACGCGCTGCGCTGCGAGCCGCTGTGGCAACAGGCCATGGGCGCCGGCCTCGTGGCGCGCGTGGCAGGCTGGCCTGCGATGCTCCCGGCGCGGCTGCCCCCGGGCGCACCGGCCGGTTGTGCGCTGGTGGCCGATGGCTTCCAAAACCCGGAAAACGGCGCCGACATGTGCTGGCCGTTGTCGCCCGAAGCGGTGGCGCCGCTGGAACTTCGCCACACGGTGCAAGAAGCGCGCATGCATCCGTGCGACCTCGACCTAGCCGGTCTCGCACCGCTGCTGGGCAAACCGCGCGGTGCGGCCGAAGGCGTACTGCTGGCCGCGGCGCGCCAGCTGATGGCACGCTGGGCCAGCATGCACAACTTGGGCGTGCACTGGGCAGCACAGCCCGGATGGCAGTTGATGGCGCTGCGCTTTGACAGCCTGCCCGGCTGGCTGACCACCTTGCAGCAACACGGCATCGAGCCCGACGACGGGCTGGCGCCGTGGTACCGATATATCGATCTGATGCTGGGCCGTTACATGGGGCTGCTGGGGCGTCAGGCGCACCTTGTGCTGCTGTCCGATCACGGCTTGCCGCCCGCCGAAGGCCGCGCTGGCAGCACCGTGGTCGATCGTCTGCTGGGCGTGGGTAGCGCCGGCGGCATCGCGCTGGCCGGACCGGGCGTCGCCGAAGACAGCTTGCTCAGCGGCGTGTCGGCGCTCGACGTGGCGCCCACCGTGCTCGCGCTGCTCGGCCTGAGCGCGGGTCCTGGCATGCCGGGGCGCGACCTGCTGGCGCTGCCGCACCGTGCCCGCTACGACAGCGCAATGGCGCTGCCCCCCGCGGTCGCTAGCATGGACTGGACTGAGCTGTGCGTCCCGCCCGCCTGCGACGACGTGGCGCTGGCCTGGCTGTCTGACAATGGCCTGGCCGCGCCCGACACCCGCGCGATGCAATCGATGGTGCGCTCGGTGCGCGCCGAATCGCTCGCAGGCTGGGCGGCCGCGCGTGCGGCCAGCGGCGACGTGGTCGCTGCGATCGCCGCGCTGCAACAGGCGCTGGCGCTAAGCCCAGCACACCTGGGGCATCGCCTGGCGCTGGGCCAGTGGCTGCTCGAAGCCGACCGGGCCGACGAATGCCTGCACCTAGTGGCCAGGCTGCCCGACGCCGCGCGCAAGGGCGACTGGCCCGATGTGGTGGCCAGCCTGATCGCCTTCGGTGCGAAGGACTGGGCCGCGGCCGAGGCGCCGCTGCTGCGGCTGGCCGCGCTGCCAACAGCGCCGATCAACGCCGCCGCGTGGCTAGGCCGGCTGCATCTGGCGCGAGACCACTGGGCCGATGCCGCGCAGTGGTTTCGCCGCGCCACGCTCCAAGGCGGCGGCGAGTTAGTGTGGGACGGCCTGGGACTGGCTTGCCTGAAGCTGGGACAGACGGACGAGGCGATCACCGCGCTGACCCAGGCCATTGCCCTCCAACCGGCCAACGCCCGGCTGCACCTGCTGCGCGCCATCGCCTGCCAGCAAGCCGGCCAGCTCGGCCGCGCGCAAGACGGGCTGTGGCGCGCGCTGACCATCGATCCGTCGCTTGGTGAGGCCAGCCGACGGCTGGCCGAGATGGCGCGCGCGCAAGCGGGCAATAGAAGGTCCCCAGATTCTTGAGGCCGCCGCGGGCTCGTGTCTTGTACAACCAACTTGGGTAGTCCGTGCTCTCATAGAGCTGCCCTCCACGGTGTTGAGCGCGGAACTGAACCACCCGCTTGGGCATTAGCGGGCCGGGCTACGTCGGCGAAAATGATCCTATTCTCTGCGTCAAGAATTATCGCCGGCGCTGCCTTGCGCTTACTTATGGCAAACGCGTGGGCTGGCGATGTGCTTCCACTCCCCGAACCCGAGTCCCGGCCGTTGCTGATTGCGGGTGCTGGTGCCTTCGATTGGCTTTGGTGGCCAGAAACGCGCTTTGTTATAACTCCCCCCTTTTCTTTCCGCTACCATGTCGAGAATCCCCATCAACTCGCCACGTAGCACCGCCTGCATGTCGCCGCGCTTGGCTCCGGGCGTTAACACCACCTCCCCCACCAGTGACCGGATATTCTCGGCGGCTTGGGCATACAATTCTGGATCGGCCAAGGCTTCGTGAAGCCGTATCACCTTGGCGCGGTAAAGCTCTGCGATATTGGGATGAACGTCGAGAACATCTTCCGGGGCGTCGTTTAAGCGGGCGATGATTTCCGCCTTTTGCCGCTCCAAATCTCCCATCCTCGCCTTCATGGCAGTCAGCACACCGGCAATGCCGCGTTCGATCTTCGCCAGCATTCGGTGGTCAATATCTGCCTGGGCGCGGCGTTCGTGGTTCGGGCGATTGAGTTCCTCGGCATAGGCCCGCACCGCGCTTGCTACTGCATCGGCGGACACCAGCTTGTCGGTCAGTCCTGCCAATACCCGACGCTCGATATCTTCCCGACGGACAGTGCGGCGGAATGAATCCTGGACTCATAAAATCCAGCATCCGATCGGCCACTCTAGGTGAAGGGACGCTGGGACTCAAACTCACCGAATGGATAATCGGTGAGCTATTTCCTTCCCTGGAGGAATACACCAAAATAATCTTGCCCCTTCTGTTCTCTCCTGGCATTGAGAGCCATTCCGGCGCGATGTTCAATCGACATGGCGATCCAATACAACCCAGTAAAACTTTAGCGAGCGGATTATGCTTGCTGCAAGTGCTCGATCAATCAGAGAGGCTGGCTTCTGGTGTGCTCAGTTAAGTTACCGTCGACATCGGGCCGCTTACTGACTTTTTGCAGTCGAAATTGTTGATGGAATTTTTGCTGCCGGAATGACTGGCCGGCTGGTTGATATAGTTTAGACATGCACATCATTTCACTGAAGATGCTGCGTGACTTCCGGCATAGGCATCCTGAAGCCGAGCAGTCTTTGTGTAACTGGCACACCGTCGCCGAGAATTCTCGCCTTGCTGACTTTGCTGACTTTGCTGATTTACGGCAGAGCTTTGGCAGTGCGGATTATGTTCCGCCTTATACCGTGTTCGATGTCGGCGGCAACAACTATCGGGCCGTTGTCGTCGTTCGCTACCGCGACGGCAAGATGTTCGTGCGTTGGGTAATGACTCACCGGGAATACGACGACTGGTGCAAACGATACAGGAAAGGCAAGGTGTAACCATGACAACCGCTACTGCTACTCTGGACATCAAGGCGCTACAAAAGACTTGGGCTGCGTTTGATCGCATCGCCCATTTGCGTCCGATCCGTACCGAGGAAGAATATGACCGTACGGTTTCGCTGATGAACTATCTGCTGGACATGATCGGCGACCAGGAGGATCACGCCTTGTCAGGGCTTCTTGATCTCGTCAGCGAATTGGTGGCCGACTATGATACCAACCACTTCGCCATCGAAGCTGCTGAGCCCAATGAAGTTTTGCGCTATCTGCTCGAATTGCGCGGCTTGAAGCAAGGCGATCTCGCGGAAATCGTCCCACAGAGCAACCTTTCAGCAATTCTCTCCGGCAAACGAAAGATCAGCGTAACCCTGGCGGGGAAACTTGCCAAGTTCTTCAACATCAGTCCAGCGGTATTCGTGCCTGGCTAAAGGAAATTCCGCGATCTCCCAAGGCAGTATCGATTACGGTAGGTGTCGGCCAGTTACCTGCCGTTCAAAATGGAGTTGCCAGCCTGGCTTCAACGGCCGCCAACTGCCTGTGACCCCGGTTCTACAAAGCTGCCCGAGTATATGCCAACGTTTTTTCCACCGGACTGCTATCGGGCACGAGAATCCACGGATGGCACCCGGCCATTATGTATATCTTTAACAGTGGCCGTTACTGGTGATCCACTCGCTCCCGCATTTCCTTTCCAGCCTTGAAGCTCGGTACGCACTTGGCCAGCACCTGAACCGATTCACCCGTTTTAGGGTTTCGGCCAAGCCGAGGCTGCCGGTAGTTCACAGCAAAACTTCCAAAATCTCGAATCTCGATGCGCTCACCACCCCGCAGGGTATCGGTCATGGCTTCAAGAATCAGGTATACGGCACAATGGCATTGCCATCTCGAATGAGCAACTGCATGAGTTTTGGATGGATAAAAATTTTTTCCTTGCCGGCTTGTATCTCGCGTAGTACGCCGACGGATACCAGCTCTTTTAGGTAGGTAGATGCAGCTTCGCGTTTGCCAACTTGTTTGTCGACAAGATTGGCAATGCGGCAATATGGCTGCTCAAAGATCACATCCACCCGTTCGCGGCTGTAGATTTTGGGCAAGCGCGTTTTAACGTGGGCTGCCGTGATTTCAGCTAGGCTGCGGACGGCGGCAATCTTTGCTGTGGTCCCGTTTGCGGTTTCTTCCACGCCTTGCAGCATAAACAGCAGCCAAGGCTCCCAGGCTTGCTCACGCGCGACGTTGAGGCGCAGACGGTAGTAGTCAGCCTTGTGGGCGATGATGTGGCGGCTGAGATACAGAATGGGTAGCGTCAACAGCTCCTGCTGGATCAGAAAAAGGATGTTGATCACGCGGCCAGTACGACCGTTGCCATCGGAAAAGGGGTGTATGGCTTCAAACTGGTAATGGCCCACGGCCATGCGAATGAGCGGGTCAATTTCTGTTTCGTTGTGCAGAAACCGCTCCCAGTTGGCCAGCAGATCGCGCAGGTTGGCTTCACCTTCAGGCGGTGTATAAATCACCTCGCCAGTTCGATGGTTCGCCAGTTGGGTGCCAGGCACGCGGCGGATATTCATGTCTGCGGCCTTGAGAGTCCGGCAGATTTCCACCGCCGTGGCGGTACACAGCGGGCGCGTATTCAATGACTGAAAGCCGCTGTGCAACGCGGTCCGGTAGCGCAATGCCTCTTTTGTGGGGCCGTCGGCCTGATTGTCACTACCCTGAGCATACCGCGCCACCGCGAGCGACACTGAGGACGACATCCGAGACGTGCGGGCCGACGAGTCCGTGACGCGCCACGTTCTCGGCGGAAACGGTGTGACGGCTACGAGGCAGCGCTCGCTGTGTTGCGGCAGGACACGCAGGAATGGTGGTCCGATCGGCTGGCGCGAGAGCCGGAGGAACTGGACGAGGGCGAGGAACCCGCCACCCCGGATCGTGACGGGCTGCGGCAGTTCATCGAGGGCCAGGTCCTGCCGTGGTTCGAGAACCGCAAGAAGGCACTGGATAATCGCCCGCTGATCCGGGCGCAGGCGTTCGGCGAATCACTCGATGTGAACAAGCTGGAGCGACTGGGCCGCTACGAGGTCCATCTGGACCGCAAGCTCGAACGCATGCTCTCCATGCTGCTGCGCCTCAAGGAGATGCGTCTGGGCACGGTGGCGGGCTGAACAACCCCCGCACGAACGGGAGCGCGCCCTCGGTCGCCGGCAACGCGCTGACCCCGGGGAGGGGGGGTAAATCTCTACAGTCCATTGGCCGTGATGCGTGCGCCGCCGTGAATCTTTGCGCGTGCGAAATGGAGAAACGCTTTGCGGTATTGGCCGGCCCGCTGAATCCGTTTCGCAACACAGCCGAGGCGTAGACTTCGGCGCGGCAGGCTTCCGCAGTGCGTCGCCCTACCGAAGAAGTGCATTGATTTCATTGATTTCGTTGATATCATCGATTACATTATTACTCAATAACCGGAACGGAGATCGCCACCATGGCCAGCATCACGATTCGCAACCTTGAAGACGACATCAAGCAACGCCTCCGCGTCCGAGCTGCCGAGCACGGCCGTTCGATGGAGGAAGAGGCGCGAGATATTTTGCGCCGGGTGATGGGGGAGTGCGCACCGCCGCGCAATCTCGCCGCCGCGATCCGCGCTCGCGTCGCGTCCTCCGATCGCGTCGATCTCGACCTGCCCGCGCGTGAACCGATGCGCGAACCGCCGCACTTCGGTCGGGCGCGGTGATGATCGTCCTCGACACCAACGTCGTCTCCGAACTTCTTCGGCCAACACTGGCCACACTGGTCGAGGCGTGGCTGTCGGCGCAGGATGGCGCGCAAGTCTATTTCACTGCGGTCGGCGAGGCCGAATTGCGGCATGGCGTGGCGATCCTGCCGGCCGGGAAACGACGCACCGCGCTCGCCAAGGCGATCGAGGGCATTTTGGAGGAAGATTTCCGCGACCGCATCTTGCCCTTTGACCGCGCTGCCGCCAGTGCTTGCGCCGCCATCGCCGCCAAGCGTCGCGCCGCCGGCCGTCCGATCAGCCAGTTCGACTGCCAGATCGCCGCCATCGCCCGCGCCCACGAGGCGGCCGTCGCCACGCGCAATACGGCCGACTATGAGGGCTGCGGGATCGAGGTGATCGATCCGTGGCTCCCCACCGGGAGCAGTTGACCACCCTGGACAAGCGAGCCTTAAGCGAACGCGACATCTGCACCCAGTGCATCACGCCAGTCCTGCGCAAGGCGGGAGGGGACGAGATGCTGCAAATTCGCGAGGAGGTCAGCTTCACCAAGAGTCGCATCATCGCTCGCGGCAAGCTCGTCAGTCGCGGTCAGGCCAAGCATGCCGACTATGTTCTGTACTACAAACCCAATATTCCGCTGGCGCTCATCGAGGCGAAGGACAACGCGCACAGCGTCGGCGACGGGATGCAACAGGGCCTTGAACATGCCGCAACGCTCGACATCCCGTTCGTGTTTTCCTCGAATAGCGATGGCTTCATGTTCCACGACCGCACCGGCGCGGTCATGCAGGACAACGCCATCGAGTTCCCGTGCTATTCGAATGACCGCTAGATGTGTTAGCCCGCCCGGTGCCCGTCAAAGCATCAACTCAGATTTTCCATTAGGATGTATTTAGGGGAGCAATGCCTCACCGAGAAATGGACGGGCAAATTGTTCGGGGCGGTAGCCCCGATTACTCGCCGGCTGCGGTAGCCCGTAATCCAGCGATGCCTCGTCAAACTTTAGGTGATCCAGCATCCGTTTCAGCATCGAGATGCCGCCCTAGGGTGTGATCTCCACGTCCACAAAATGCAGATAAAAATCCATGCGACACCCCGGATCCTTCGGGTGCGATCGACAACACCCCCTTCTTACCCCTCATGTTCAAAACATAACCAACTCCCCAATGGATTCCATGAGAAAATGACTTAATCAGAAATCTGGGATGAGGGCTTCTGGCCCACGGTCGCGTAAGCGAAGCGCCGTGGACGGACTGTAGGCATTTGGGTGCCTGAGGTAAGGGTAAGCCGACGGATTTGAGTCTATCGCTCGGGTTTTGTCCGGATATATCGCGCCTGCTTGTCTCTATGAGGCGCGATCTCGCTTTTCACCGGGGCCCAAAGACGTAGCGG
This sequence comes from uncultured Pseudomonadota bacterium, assembly GCA_903825645.1. GTDB lineage: Bacteria > Pseudomonadota > Gammaproteobacteria > CAIKBL01. Next base: position 86,823 of record CAIKBL010000087.1, read on the forward strand.
GCGCGGAGCGCGCACGACACGCGGGGGGTAAGCGGGTGCCTCTTGATTTTCACCCCAACGCGCGCAGTCCTTGATTGCCGATGTACAGCCCGACCAGCAATATGACGGCGCCCGAGAAATAAGGTGCTTTTCGCGCCAACTCTCCAAATCCGCGCCATCGGCTCGCCACATGTCTGACGCTCAGCGCGGCCAGTGCGCCGGAGGCCACCATGGTCATCGCCAACCCGATGCTGAAACAAAGTACCAAGGTGGCGCCAAGCGTGATCTCTTTCAGTTGCAGGCACAACAACAGCACGGTAACCGATGCCGGGCAGGGAATGAGACCGCCGGTCAGACCGAAGAGGACTATCTGGCTTGTCGAGACCTCACGATTGGCGAAGCGATGACGGATGTCATTCGCGTGGGCTAATTCATGTGGATCCTGATACCCAGGGGCTGCGGCGTCTAACTCTTCATAGTCACTGATAACGTGGTGATGGTCATGCTCAATAAACTCGACGTCATAGTCATGACGATGATGTGCGTGACCTAAAGAGATGCGGACCAGAAATTCGTGGGGTTCAGAGATTTCCTGCCGTGATTCGACAAAATCCGCGTGCGGTTCGAACGTAAACGTCTGACGCGTGCCGTCTGCACGTTCCGTCTCAAGGCTCACTTGATCGGCCGCCCAGACATGGCCATGATTACCTTCGCGGGAGAGTCGAAAGCGTGCCACGTTACCCACTTCGTGCAGCGTCAGTCTGACTATCCCGTGACCGGTATCAATCTGCTTGCTGTCCCCATGCGGATGATCGTGATGTCGAGCGGCCTGCTGGTTTTGCCAGGTCCGCCAGAGCATCCAGATGGCGACTGTGATGATGAGGATTGCTGAGCCCACCTGGAGATAAGGCTCAGTGGTCGCGGTATTCCAGTTACGCCCGAAATATAGACCCGCTATCGCGACGGCCCAAACGACTGCGGTGTGAGAAAGTGTGGCAGACAGACCCAGCAGGACCGCTTGGGTCATCGTGCCGCGAATGGCGATGATGAAGGCGGCCATCATCGTTTTGGAGTGACCCGGTTCGAGGCCGTGCAGCGCCCCTAATAAAATGGCGCTGGGGATGAACAGCCAAGCGTTCCCCTCGTGTAGGCGGGCGGCAAAATCAATCATAGGGTACTCTGTAAATGAGCGTAGGGTCGTCGCATGATACTACCCCCAAGTATCTCGAACGGCCAACAAACCGTCTCCTCTCATCGCTTAAGGACAGGACGCATGGCACATATCGTCGGCGACAGCGCCAAGTTGCTTGCACGCGTGAGGCGCATACAAGGGCAAACGATTGCGTTGGAAAAGCAGCTCAATGAAGGTGCAGATTGTCTCGATGCACTTCAACAGATTGCCGCCATCCGCGGTGCGGTCAACGGGTTGATGGTGGCGGTCATCGAAGGCCATTTGAGCGCGCACGTCGTGCAGGAGCCGGTATTGGCGCAGCGACAACAGGACTTCGAGGCAGTGCTGCAGATCATCAAGTCTTATTTGCGATAAAGGTGCGGATGCACGGGCACCTGTCGGCGGCTGAGAGAAAGCGCGCATTTTTGACTGTAGGCGCGAAATGGCGTGGGCTTGGTCGGGTTAAGTTTAAAACGGGGGAGGTCGGCGACTCTTCTGCGCGCGCTGATGAGAGCCACTGGTCGGTCTCGCGGCATGCGCAGTGCCGCCCGCTACTTGGCCAGGCCACACGGACGTCACGAGTCGCTGGCCGCGCGCTGTGTCGGAACGACGGACACGCCGCCTGGGCGCGGTTTGTAGAAACTCAGCGGATTATAGCTTGAAGGCGATTGGCGCACCCCTGATGGGCTGCCGCGCGCGATGGGCGAAGGGTGGCGCCGGCCCAGATCAGGAACCCGTTGGCCACGTCCAAGCTGGCGTTCTTGGCCAGGTACGAAGGGTTCGACCAAGTCGTGCAGTGCGGTTTTACGCTGACTGACTACAGGCCTCAGTCTGCTCGCTTTCGCGCGTGTCTCATTCGTCAATGACGCGTTGCGGAGATCGCGCCAGTCGGCCAATGTCAGCGCGCGCTCGATTCCGCACAGTCCTTCCAGAAGCTCGGCTTACAGCGGCTCATCGGCCTTGCGCTTTCGCCAGCAAACAGGCCGTATTTGAGGCCTCCTTGTGACATTACGGCAATACCGTCGCGATTGGTTTGACACAAAGACATCGTGGCGCGACCTCCGGTTGGGCGTTCATCGAAGATGTGCTCAAGAGTGCCGCGGAGGAGGTATTAACGGCTGAGAATCCACGCGGATGCCTATTGGTGAATGCCGCGACTGAATTTTCCGCACGCGATCCGCGTGTGCGGGAGTTGATTACGCACGGCGCCCAGCGCGTGGCGTTGATTTTCGGCGCGGCCATAAAACAAGCACAATCGGAGGGCCAGATCGCGGCGCACAAGAACGCGGCTGTCTTGGGCGTTATTTAATGTCGAGCCTGAGTGGGTTGCGCACGATGGTGAAGGCACGGGCCAGCCACAAGGCGATGGCGCAAATCGTGGAAGTCATCATGTCGACGTTAGCCTACGCTGGGATGCGACGCTCCGGGCAATCGTATTCTCGGGTGCTAAAATCCCGCAGCGAGATCTCATGCCTGCAGATGAGGCTACCAACCCCGACGGTGGCGTCGGCGCAGGATCACGCGCCAGCTTCTGTTGAGTCGCTTCTTCGGAACCGATAAGCGGGCGCTTTTGTCACCCCTTCGAAGTGCGGGGATTGTCCCCTCCATTTATCCAGAAGCTGAGCATTGCCCAGGGGATGAACGCGGAAAAAATGCTGCAAGCGCCCAGCGCCCGACTCAAATTTTACGCGCACTGTGCTGATCTGGACCGAACGGTCTGTATCTCCTTGTGCGGGTGACGGATCCGGCTTTCACGTCGTGAAAGATCATCGGAAATCGAGTCTTGCGATCGATCGGGTGTTGGGACACTCAGGACCAAGAGTTTCAGTTTCGCGATTAGGACCACCGATGAGCGGCGGTGCGTCTTGGGTTCGAAAAGTGCAAAAAGAGGAGCCTAAAACCGCGATACGGATATAAAGCAGCATTCGGCGGATTGGATGCGCTTCTTATCAATGCGGGCATGGGTGGTTTTTATCCCATTGAGGCCGCGTGTGAAGCCGATTTTGATCAGATGATGGCGGTCAACCTGAAAGGGCCATTTTTCTTGATCCGGGCGCTGCTTCCATTTTTCCCGAACCCGTCGTCTACCCTGCTAAACACATCGATCAATATTCACATTGGCATGCAGAATTCCAGCGTCTATGCGGCCAGTAAGGCCGCTCTGTTATCGATGACGAAAACGCTGTCGGGTGAGCTTATCGGACGCGGCATTCGTGTCAACGCCATCAGCCCGGGGCCAGTCGACACGCCATTGTTTGGGAAATTGGGCTTCACGACGGAGCAGCTGCAAGCTCTGTCGACGCACGTCCTCAGCCAAATCGCCGTGGCGCGTTGGGGAAATCCGATCGAAATCGCCAAAGCGGCCGTATACTTCGCCTCGGATGAGTCGACTTATACGGTGGGCAGCGAACTTTTCATCGACGGTGGCATGAGTAATCTGTCACTTCTGAAAAACCCCAAAGACCTCGGCGACCACAGAGAGAACACTGATCGCTGATGGCGGAGACAGACATGGCTGTAAGCTTCCCCTTGGCTGGGCGATTGTCGAAGATGGATGCGATTTCTGTCATTTTTTCTATGCTGCTTGGCAGCTATTGCGCTATCGGATTGGCCAGCGAAGGCGGGGGGCAAAATGTGCCGGCCGGTGCCAAGACGATAGAGGCGGCGCTATTGCCGGCACCGGGTGACACGGCGATTTTCGGCTACGAGCTCTGGGTATCTGCGCCCAGTGTGCGCGACAATAAGGGCAAGTCCGCGGTGCCGGGTTTCCATGTTGATTTGCTGGCGAGCGCGACCCAATTCGCGCATACCTGGACGGGCACGCTCCTGGATTTGAACTTGAGTTCGAATCTCATCTTCATCCTTGATGGCGCGAGGGTAAAAGCCGGCAGTCAGCGAGATACGGACGGCGATCTTTCGGAGTTCATTGTCCAACCTATCGTGTTCACCTGGGCGTGGAACGATTGGCATTTTTTGACGGGGCCCATGTTCTTTGTCCCGGTCGGAAGTTACTCGGCGCGGAATCCCGGAAACGCGGCGGCGCACTACGCCCATTACGTTACCCTGGCTTATGAGACCGCCATTACCTGGATGCCAAGACCTTGGTTTGAATTTTCTCTCCATCCCACTATCGGAAAAAATTTGAGCAATCCTGATACGGGATATCGGTCAGGCGTTTTGACGGTCGTTGACTGGGGCATGATCACGCGTCCGCTTCTGTCATTGCCGCAATTTGGTGTGGGGCTGGGAGGCTACTATGAGCATCAGTTAACGGACGATGCACAAAATGGTCATGTCTTGCTGGGGAGGCGGGTAGGCCAGTCTGCAGCCGGTCCTCAATTTCTTTACGACATTGCGCCGGGATTCATGGTGGCGCTCAAGTATCAGCGGGAATTCAACGTGGTCAATAGCGCCCGTGGCGGATTACTGTGGTTGGAATTTGCCGTCCCACTGAATTTCTGATGTCCTGAACGTTAACGTTCAGCGGGTGCGCGCCGCTTGGCGGATGCTTCCGATAGCGTGTTGTCTGGCGCCATCTCTTTTTCGCAGACGCAGCATTCTGGTCGCTGACTTGGCAGAGGCCTTTTTATGCCGCAGGGCATGGTAAGTACGCGCTGCGGGCTTTAGTCGTGTGTGGGTCCGGGTGCCGTGATAGGACCCTTGGGCTGGGTATGGTTCACAGGGCGGCTCGTGATCGAAGTCAACGGTTTAGGGTCTTCTCGGCGGTCATTCCAGGATCGGATGTTTCGCCATGAAACTGTTTGAATGTATGTGGACCACATGGTCCACTTTGGCAAGACAGGGACGAGAAGGGCGCCTCGGTGGCTGTTGCACGCGCGCGCCGAACAAGTGAGTAGGGGGCGTTGTCACGGAATTTCCGTGTGGCGTGTTCGGCTTCGAAAGGCTATCTATCTCAAATTCATAGAGGAGGTTTGATGAGTTTAAGTGACAAACTAACCGCAATTCGGGACGGGGCGGTGAAGCAACTTCCTGCGGATAAGTTGGCCATGATGCAGGCAGCCACCGCAGCGTTGCGCCGCTCCGGTATTATGGAGCGTGTGATTAAGGTGGGGGATACCCTCCCGGCGTTTAATTTGATGACGGCACGTGGTGCTGCCCGTTCGTCGACGAGTCTCCTGCACCAGGGCCCCGTTGTCCTCACCATCTTTCGAGGGCATTGGTGACCCTACTGTGTTGCAGGGCTGTCTGCTTTGCAGGACATCGTAGAGCCCCTTAACGAGCTTGGGGTGATCTTGATTGCCTTGTCGCCGCAGTTGCCCGAGTTTGGTCTCTCCATTACCGAAAAGCACCAGCTTGCTTTCGATATCCTGAGTGATCCACATAATGATTGTGTTGGGACACCGATCACCAGTTGTCACGAATAGAAGCTTTCTATTTTATAAACAACGGTGTATCGCAACTACGCCCGACCACTCCAAAGCCTCGGATGGGCATGGATTGGCATTGTTTGGCGATCAAATTGCCCCAAATTTGCCCCACGAAATCGGGCCGAATACTGGAGCATAGGCAGTCGTGTGCGAGCGTAGTTTTCAGGAGGCTACGCGACACCGCGCTGGACCATGACGGTGCCCGACGGACTGCGCAATTGATTCACTCGGCGGGAGCACCGGTTCAACGCACGCCCCTCTTGAAGAGCTTGACTTGTGTCCTTGATGCGTAAAAAAATTTATACATAGTGGAATAATGAGTGACGAAAAAGAGATTCGCTGGGTAGGTTCCGCCTATGACGGCTTGTTGAATTTTCCCGGACGAACCACGCCGCTATGCCGGTTTTCAGTTGGGCAAAGTGCAAGTTGGGTTGGACCCGGACGACTGGAAGCCATTCGATGATGTCGGGGCCGGCACCAGGGAAATCCGTATTCGGGACACCAGCGACATCTATCGGGTGATGTACATCGCCAAGTTTGAGGAAGCCGTGTATGTCTTGCACTGCTTCCAAAAGAAGACGCAGGCGACCAGTAAGCAGGACAAGGGCATTGCCGAGGCGCGCTACCGCGCCGTGGTCAACGCGAGAAAGGTACAGAAATGAAGATCGACACCGAAATCCGCCATGTGACGAAGCCGGGAGCGAACCTCTTCCTGGAGCTTGGCTTCGCACCCGCTGAAGCCAAGCGTTTGCAGGCAGCCTCTCGCAAACAGATCAACAACACCCAGTTGCTGAAGCAGCAACTGATGGAAGAACTGTCCACCTGGATTACCGAACATCACCTGAAGCAAGCCGAGGCCGCCGAGATCCTGATGGTCTCGCGCCCGCGCGTGTCCGACGTGGTGAACAAGAAGACGGCCAAGTTCACCATCGACACGCTGGTGGAAATGCTCGGTCGCGTCGGTAAGCCGGTCAAGCTGGCCATCGGTTGACGCGCTGAACGACGGAGAACATGACATCGGTGTGGCCATGAAGTTTGCCTACGAAGATTAAAGCGACGATCAGTTCGAGAGCCTCATCGTGTTCTTGTGTCAGCGCCTGCTCGGTATCTCGGTGCAGGGCTTTGCCAAAGGACCTGATGGCGGACGCGACGCGAAGTTCGTGGGAACCGCCGAACTCCATCCGAGCAAGGCCGCCCCCAGGGCTGGCACGACCATCATCCAAGCTAAGCACACCAACGGCTATAACCGCAATTTCTCGGAGTCCGATTTCTTCAGCACCACGGCAGCGAATACGGTGCTTGCCAAGGAAATTCCACGCATCAAGAAACTGCGCGAGAGCAAGCAACTCGACCACTACATGCTGTTTGCCAATCGGCGCTTGGCCGGCAACGCCGAAAGCGAAATACGTGAGTACATCGCGGCGCAGTGCGGCATTCCTGCATCGTCGATCTACTTGTGCGGCTTGGAACAGTTGGAAGTCTGGCTGAAGACATCCTCGGACGTTGCGCGGAAGGCCGACCTCGATCCGGTCGATTCACCACTGATCGTCAGCCCCGATGATCTTGCCGAAGTGGTTCAGGCGCTGGCGAGGCAGAAGGACGGAGTGTCGGCACTGCTCGATGATCCACCCACCGGGCGCGTGACCTATGAACAGAAGAACTTGCTCAACAATATGAGCGCGGACTACGCCAAAGCGCAGCGAAGAAAGTACCTGAAGGAGACGGCTCAGATTCGCGCGTTCCTAGCTGCACCGGAAAACCTCGAACTGCTGCACATGTATGATATGCGCAGAATCTCGGGCTTCGTTTTAAGCTCCCGCCGGAGCTGGTGCCTATCTATCGAGGCTTCGGAATCGATCTGCCCAAGTTCGATGGCGATGACAGCTGGACTCTGCCGATGCCGGGGCGGCTGGTGATCGATCGGAACGGCATTGTCCGTGCAGTCGACGTCGATCCCGACTACACCATACGGCCGGAGCCGCAGAAGACGCTCGATGATGTGAAAAAAATCATAGGCTAGTCCAATCGAGGAGGCCTGAGCGCAGAAATGGACCTAGGAAACTGGACAGCGGCGTAAGTGAAATCTTCGTAGGATTTCAGGCCGCCAGTTTACCTGCGGCCTGTTCGAAGTACACCGTATCCGGGGTGCGTCTGTCCAGTGCGCTGTGAGGACGCCTGGTGTTGTAGAACGCGAAGTATTGGGCCAGTCCGGCACGCAGGGCCGCCGGCGTCTCGTAGGCGTGCAAGTATACATTTTCGTACTTGACGCTGCGCCAGAGCCGCTCGACGAATACGTTGTCCACCCACCGACCTTTGCGGTCCATGC
>CAIKBL010000088.1 GCA_903825645.1 uncultured Pseudomonadota bacterium
TCGAATGAGGTTAGTGGCATCGGTCAGATCCCCATAATGCAAATGGAAATTGACATGGGTCTCGTGCGGATCCTGGTACAGGTGATCCACCCGCGCGGTATTGAAGGACGAGGCCCGGCGTTTGACGCCATGCACCGCATAACCCTTTGCCAACAGCAACTCGGCCAGATAGGAGCCATCCTGACCGGTGATGCCAGTAATCAATGCGCACCGTTTCACCCTGAATCCCCTCCTAAACTACCCTGCTAGAACCTGAGCCTACCCGCAAAGCCTACGTCCGAATTGGAGCACAAATTGTATGACAACGACCTGCGCTGCGCGCCAAGTTACCGATCACCATTAAGCGAGCGCCGCCGCCGCGCTCGTGCGCCTTTCCCTCCCCAGCGCATGCACGATCTGCTTGACTGCCGTTTCGGGAGAAAATAGCCGCGAATACAATGACCTGCACCGCATCTTAAATCCGGGATCGGCGTCTAAACTGTCGATTAATACCACTGCCAGTGCGGCCAGCGAACTAACATCCCCGTCTTCACTGACCTTGCCCACATTTTCATGCCGTATGAGTTCGGCCAAATCGTTACCGGCATTGATGGTGGCCAACACAGGCAACCCACTCTGCATGTACGTCAGGAACTTCCCTGGAATGTTATGGGACTTATGCCGGCCATCCAGCGACACCAAGCCGATACTACACTGGGCGTACAACCCCGGGATTTCATCGGGATGAATCTCATCGCAGAATAAAACGTTGTCCAGTCCGCGCGTTTGCACCGCAGCAGCCAGCGCTTTCGCCTCACTACCCCGCCCAACAAACAAGAAACCGACATCCACCCGCACCCGCAACCGCTCAGCGAGGGCGAGTAAAATACCCATCCCTTGGGCAACTCCCATGTTGCCGGCATAGACCAATACCTTGCGTCCAGCGAGAGAGGTCTCTGAGAGATTGATTGAACAATCGGCCACATCGGCATCGCCAAGCCAGTTCTGCAGCACTTCAAGGCGTCGATTGGGCCCGCTTTCCCATCGGTCGAAATAGGCGCAATTACCGGCAGTCTGCACGCCGATGACATCCGCTACTGCGTACTGGTATCGGGCAACCCAGTCGAAAAATCGATAGGCAAGACCCCGACGCATGAGGCCCATATCCACCGCCCAATCCGGGAAAATGTCCCGGAGGATCAGGTAAGCCTTACACTCGCCAGACTTTTTCAGCGCCCTCGCGAACGGGCCATGGAAAATGGACGGCGAATACCAAACAACACCGTCCCATTTGACACCCGAATAAGGAGTCTTTCGAAAGTGTCTACGCATGGCGAATGGCATTGCCAATTCACCGAACGTGCGTCGCACATAGCCGATATCTTTCGTGCGCGGTGCACGGAGGCGTAGCACCTGCACACCGTCGAACTCTTCGGATACCCAAGGACAGCCCTGCTCCGCATCGGGCAAGATCACCGTTACCGCATGACCCTGCCGGGCAAACTCTCGCGCCAAATCCCGCAGCTGCACAGCACCAGAGGTGCGCAACGGCGGGAACGTATCCGCAATCAGCGCGATCTGCATAGAATCAGGCTCAGTATTTTTTCCAGACGACGCGGTTAATATAATCCGTGTAGCTGTGGAGGATGCGGACCACTTTTTCGCTCACATTCGGCACGCTATAGTCGTCTACCAGGCGAAGACCGCGCTCTGCACCGCGCAACTGTGTCTGCAAGATCGCCAAACCCTGTCGAACGCGTATGACCTCAAGACCGACCATCATCACGGCAGCCTCTTCCATGCCCTCAGGCCGCTCATGCGCCTCGCGCAAGTTCAACGCCGGAAAGTTCAGGATAGAGGATTCCTCATTGATGGTCCCGCTATCGGAAAGAACGGCTTTAGCCTGCGTTTGCAGGTGCACATAGTCATGAAATCCTAATGGCTTCAAAAAACGGATCAGCGGGTGAAATTGTGCCCCCGATATGTTCACTCGCATCTGTGTCCGCGGGTGTGTCGAAACCACGACCGGAAAACCATAGTCCTCTGCCAATGCGTTGAGAACGCCTACAAGCTTGGCGAAGTGAGTATCCGAATCGATGTCTTCCTCGCGATGGGCGCTGACGACAAAATACTCCCCAACCGTCAGGCCCAATCGGTGGATCACCGTAGACGCCTGAATGTCCGGCAAGTAATGATGGAGCACCTCGTACATCGGGCTGCCGGTCTTAATCACCTGATCGGGCGGCAACCCTTCACGGAGCAGATACTCCCGCGCGATTGCACTGTAGGTCAGGTTAATATCGGCCGTATGATCGACGATGCGTCGGTTTGTCTCCTCTGGCACCCGTTGGTCGAAGCATCGATTGCCGGCCTCCATATGGAAAATCGGAATCTTACGACGTTTGGCTGGAATCACCGCAAGGCAACTATTGGTATCTCCTAGCACCAGCAAGGCCTCGGGTTGCACCTCAGACAAGACGCCATCCACTGCCGTGATGAGATTGCCGATCGTATTTGCCGCACCCGTGCTGCCTTCAGCACTATTGAGGAAATAGGCTGGCTTACGCACGCGGAGATCATCGAAGAAAACCTGATTTAATTCATAGTCATAGTTTTGCCCGGTATGCACCAGCACATGGTCGCAGTGTTGATCTAGCGCCGCCAGCACGCGGGACAGCCGAATGATCTCCGGCCGAGTGCCAACTACCGTCACGACTTTAAGCTTTTGCATACTCTATTCTTACACCACACAGGCGTAGGTGTCTGGTTTGTCGCGATTAAATACTTCATTGACCCAGAGCAGCACCACCATCTCGCCAGTACCGATGTTCGTAATGTCATGCGTCCAACCCGGAACTGTCTCCACAATCTCAGCCTTTTCCCCACTCGTGAACAAGTCATATATTTCATCGGTCATCATGTGCCTGAACTTAAAACGAGCCTGCCCTGAAATCACCAAAAACTTCTCCGTTTTACTGTGGTGATAATGGCCGCCCCGCGTAATCCCTGGATGGGCGGTGAAGTAGGAAAACTGGCCACAATCCGGAGTCTTCAACATTTCCGTAAAAACGCCGCGAGGATCGCTATATTGCGGCACCGAATAGAAAAACTGCTCCGGCGGCAGATAACTAACGTAAGTCGCATATAACGCTCTCGTGAGTCCCGTACCTACACGCTCTGTCACCAAAGTCGCACGGCTGTCCCTGAACGTTCTCAACTGCTTGACCACTTGTCCAACCGTCGTGGTGTATTGCGGTCCAACACGCTCGAACCCATCCTCATCGACACTCGCCTCCGCACCGTCCAATAGCTGGATAAATCGTTCCACGACGTCTTCCACGTAGACCAGTGTTAATGGCGCATCCGGATCATTGATCGCAATCGGAAGGTCTCGCACGATGTTGTGGCAAAACGTCGCCACGGCAGAGTTGTAGTTTGGCTTAGCCCATTTTCCGAACACATTTGGCAGCCTAGCCACATAGACGGGCACTCCATGCTCAGCTAATGAGCACAAGGCCTGCTCAGCCGCCCGCTTGCTGCACCCGTAGGGATTGTCTTGACCCGCTTGGGTGGAGGACGTGTACACCACGGGAATCATCTTGCCGGTGCCAACAGCAACGTCTCGAACAGCATCGCACAGTGCAGACGTGAGATCGACGTTGCCGACTTTGAATTCAGATGGATCCTGCGGACGGTTAACGCCCGCCAAATGAAAGACAAAATCCACGTCCTCTACCGCTGCAGCCAA
>CAIKBL010000089.1 GCA_903825645.1 uncultured Pseudomonadota bacterium
CACCAAAAAAAAGGGCTGCCGAAGCAGCCCCAATACGCTGGTGACAGGCCGAAGCCTGTCTTACTCACCCACGGAGATCGATCAATGCCCGGTCCGCGCCAATAAGGCGCGTCCCTTGCGTGTCACAAAACCTTCTTCGCTGACAAAGCCGCGCCGGATCGCAACATGGAGAAGGGCTCGCGCCTCTTTCTGCACCAGATACAAGGTTGACTCCCCGTATCGGTTCGCAATCAGGCCGGCGACCCGAGTTTCCAATTCCTGCGTCAAGCTTGGCGCTCCCTCAGCGGTTGTGCCTGCCGGGAACTTAGCCCCGGCATCAAAATAATGTCGTCACTTGGATGTTAGATTAACAAAGTGATTTTAAATGTCAAGATAATCTCTTAAATATTTGTTTTATATAACTTAGATCCCTTATTTAAGTGAGGCTTTGCCAAGTATTCCTGCGTTTGCATTTCAACTAGTCGGCTAGCGGTGCGTCGAAATGGCGCGACCAACCGACTGCCTTGGTAAAGGACGCTCGGCGGCGCCACGGCGGTCATCAGCAGATTGACACCGCGGTCGTACAACTCATCAACAAGATTGATGAATCGTCGCGCCGCATCGTTGTGCTCCTCGGTAAAAATGGGCACACCGGAAATCAGTACCGTATGGAAGCAGCAACCAATTTCAATATAATCATTAGGGCTCCGTGGCCCTTCGCAGAGGGACTCGAAAGTAAACCACACGACGCCATCGGCACGGCCACACACCGGAATTTCCCGACCCTCGATGCGCAACGAACAAGCGCTATCGTTGCAAGCATCCACATGCGTCAGCGCACTAAAACAACGTGCAAGCGACGCCTCGGCCGTGTCGTCCTGCGGTGAATAGTAGGTCGCTGCCTGTGTCAGTGTGCGCCACCGATAGTCCGTATTTCCTGCAAATTCGATCACTTCAAGATGCTGTTTGATAAGCGCTATCGCCGGCATAAAACGTTCGCGCTGCAGTCCCTCCCGGTAAAGGTTATCCGGGGCCTCGTTCGAAGTCGTTACGAGCGTGACACCATGCGAGAACAATGCGGTCAATAACTGGCCGATCAGCATGGCGTCCGTGATATCCACCACATGGAATTCATCGAGGCAAAGGACGCGGAATTCGCGCGCCCAATGCGCCGCTATCTGCTGCAGCGGATCCTGCACGCCCCGCAACTGCTTGAGCTCTGCGTGCACATCTCGCATGAAGCCGTGGAAATGCACGCGATGCCGCAGCACGGAGGGGACACAAGCGCAGAAAGTATCGAGGACAAACGTCTTGCCGCGGCCTACGCCACCCCAGAAGTAGAAACCTTTACGGTAAGGGCGCTTGCTGGTCAGACGCGCCAAGACGCCCCGCCACCCGTGCGAGGCTTGTGACGAATCCGCGCATAGTTGATGGTATAGGGTGTTTAATTTGGCTATCGCCGCGGCTTGATCTCGATCGGGAAGGAAATCTGGGCGGAGCCGTTCTTGTTCATACCGCTCAAGCGGAGTCATAAGGAAAAACTCGGTTGGCCTATACTAAGGCCCGGCATCCTAGCAGGCGACCGGACCAACGGGATATCAGTCTTCCGAAAGCATCGGATGGTTCGCGATGACTCAGCGCCCCGAGCAATGACGCGGTATACTCGCACCTCCCACCGTTCGCAGACAACCCTGGATAATTCAAGTGCGGATCCCAATTCGATGGAAGCTGATCCTCCTGCTTGGCACCTTGACGCTTGTTCCCCTCCTGCTGCTCGCGTGGATTGAGATAGGAACCCTGGGGAGACTCGGCTCGAAGCTCGCGTCAGAGACGGGGCAAGCGTTATCGGATCAGGTCCGCACGAGTTTGGAGCGCCAGGCAGACGACTTCGCGGCGCGCACTGCAGTTGAACGCCGATCTATTGAAATGGTCGTGCATCTCCAGGCTCGCGAGATCACCCGGGTATTGCGCGAGCCGGCGTTGCCAAACTCAGCGGTGTTCTGGACCGACGAGGCGACCCCAATAGAAGGGGTGCCTGATGCTAAAAAATTACCAACGCAATATTTTCAGCAGAGCACGGCCGACAGGCGCGTACCGCTACCGGTAACTTTTTCTCGCCTCTCTTTATACCAATCACCCGGGACACGTCACGAATTATTGGTCCTGACGGGCCAAAAACTGGGCGAATCGATCTTATTTTTCAAGACCCTGCGCCCGTATTATCACAAGCTTGTCTACTGGCATTTCAGTGCCCTCGAAAACGGTCTCTTTGCGAGCTACCCGGGCCATGCAGGATATCCAATCCGCTTCGAACCCCGCGATCAAGGATGGTATGTCACTCAGCGTGAACGGTCCGGGCTCACATGGTCAAGGCCCCGGGTGGACGTCACTTCACGTCTAACCGTAGTCTCTGCGACGCTCCCGCTGCACGACGCTAAAGGAGCATTCATCGGGGTGACCGGCGTTGATGTCCCGATTAGCCAGATTTTGCGCAAGGTGCGTCTGCCCGATTATCTCGCATCTGCTGGCAAGGTGCTGTTAACAACGCTCTCGCCGCTTAGCGACGCGTCATCGAGGATAGAAATAATCACCCACCAGAATTCCCCGCGTCGCGCAGGGGACTGGCAGGAGAACAACCGTGTCGAAAACTTCAGCGCCGACTCGCCCTCAGACACCGCAAAGATTCTCGCAGACATGCAGGCAGGTCAGAATGGCTCGCGTCGAATAAATTTCGGTGGGCTAGATACGTTTTGCGTTTACCGCCGATTCGATGCGCTCTCAGCCTACTTAGTCGTTCTTGTGCCGACCGCAATGGCCTCCCAAACCGCCGCCAATGGCGCGCGCTACGCACTCCAAGTCACCCATCGGCAGATCGACGCGCTCGTACCTCTGACGCTTATTGTTGCCAGCATTGCCGTCCTAGCGGCATTAGTTGGGGCACGCGCGGTCACGGGACCGATACAAAAATTGATGGTCGCTGTCCGCGCTGTCGCGCGAGGCGATTTCAGCGTTCGTGTCCATATTCACAGTGGCGACGAGTTAGAGCAGCTCGGCCGGTATTTCAATCAGATGGTCCCCACTATTGCAGCGCATGCCCAGATGAGGCAGGCCTTGGCGGTAGCCCGCGAGATACAGCAACATCTGCTCCCAGCGTCGCCACCGCTCACCACAGGTCTCGATATACATGCTATTTGCTGCTATGCCGAAGAAACCGGGGGCGATTACTTCGACTATCTTGGTGACATCACCACGCCCGATGCCGTCGGCAGTTCAGGCAGAGTCGGGATCGCTATCGGTGACGTGAGCGGACATGGCGTCGGCTCAGCGCTACTGATGAGTACTGCGCGAGCTTTCCTTCATGCGCACGATTTTGAAACGGGCGACTTAACCAGTGAACTCAGAAAATTGAACGAAAATCTGGTCGGCGATGTGCACGCAGGTCGCTTCATGACGCTATATCTGATGGTTTTTGACGTTACGAACTCGACGGTAGAATGGGTAGCGGCGGGACATGATGCCGCCTTGTATTTCGAGCATTCGACACAAAATTTTATCGAACTCGCCGGAAATGATATTCCACTAGGGATAGACCGCCATTGGGCGTTCAATCGCCCGGGCCAGCGGTTTTATGCCAAAGACGATGTTTTCGTACTGGCCACGGATGGCATATGGGAGGCGCGCGCTACGGATGGCAGTCGCTTTGGGAAGACCCGTCTGCGCGCCTGCATCACGGCGCACGCCACGGCGAACGCCGCAACTATCTCATCGGCGATTATGGATGCCGTGACTCAGTTTCGCGGGGACCAGGCCGCCCAGGATGATATGACCGTAGTCACCATCAAGATAACGTCGCCGGAATCGGCGACTTCATAGCGCTAGGGAAAAGCGACTAAAACAACGATAGCTGCCCCACATCGCGTGTAGGGGGAGTGAACTTGTCCAAGACTAATACAGGCCCCGTGTGCCCTAGACTAATTTTTCGACAGGTCTGGACGTATCGCCGCGCGATCAGTTGGGCAAAAGGCCCGCTGCCCGTCATCCGCCGAGAAAATCACTCTCGTAAGCTTTGTCACCACGCTGCGCCCGGACAAGCGACATAATTTTAGCGGCCTTCAAGCGGTAGTGCTGTTCGAGCCAGGCCTTGAACATCGGACCGTGCTCCCGCGGTAATCTCAGCAACACATAGCCGGCAAAGGTCGCCCCTGCAGCGACGGCCGCGGCCGCGACCGCCACCGCCTCAAGTTCATGTTGATTTAGTCCCGCAATCACAGGCGCGACTATCACGCCAGCCGGAATCCCGGCTTCGTGCAGACGCCGAATAGTTTTGAGACGGCGCCGAGGCGCGGTTGCCCGGGGCTCCATCCGGCGAGCGAGGTCATGGTCCAATATGGTAATCAGAACCAGGACGGACGCGAGCGACTTAGTAGCCATTCCCGCAAGCAGATCGATGTCACGCGCGATGAGCATGGCTTTGGTCACGATCGTATAAGGATGTTGGGTATCCGCGCGGATCCCAAGAAGTGCTCGCGTAATTTTCAGCTTGCGCTCGATCGGTTGATACGCATCCATATTCGCGCTTAGAGCGATCGACGCACAACGGTAGCCAGGCTTACTTAATTCGTGGTGTAGCAGCGACGCCGCATTGACCTTGGCGAACAACCGACTCTCAAAGTCGAGCCCGGGGGATAGATCGAGGTACGCGTGCGCGGGACGCGCATAGCAGTACACGCAACCGTGCTCGCACCGGCGGTATGGATTAATAGACCGGTCAAAAGGAATGTCCGGAGATTGATTACGGCTGATGATGATCTTGGCGTGCTCTTCGGTGACCGTGGTGACTAAGCGGGGAAGGTCTGAATCGAGCGGTTCCCATCCATCGTCGAAATCGTCGCGGGTCACTTCCCGATATCGAGCCGGTGGCGTGAGCACGGCACCCCTGCATGGACCTTGCGGCCCGACAAGCGCGGCGATTTAAAATCCTCGGTCGACATCCTCTTAACCTTTTTGCCGGGCAGTCCCGGTTACACCGGGATCGACGGGTCTGCGGGGGCTCGTTATGATGGTTACCCAACAGACAACGCTCAGGAGCGCCTCGTTTGTCGACAAGTACGATAGCCGCAACGAACCCTTTCCACGGGCCCCCATGCCCTGAACCCATTCGTGCCCAGTGCCCGATTTCTCAGCCCGCATGATGACGGGAGACCCTGGCTTCTTCATCCTGACCATCAGCGTCTTGATCGGTGGCTTTTTGGCGATCATGGTGACGCGCCTTTGGGCTTCCCGCCGGGGCGAGTCAGCAGAACCGTCTGCGAGCGTACTCGCCCTGCACGCGATTCGCACGACGCTGGAATCTCTCGACACGAGAACCCGAGAGATTCGGCAACAAAATGCCGAAGATGCCGGTCGACTTCGCGAGCAATTACTCCAACGTAGCGATGGCGCACAGCTCTCGATGGTGCGTGATTTTTCGACACAGCGTCTCGAAATAGCGGAGTATCTCGGCGTGATGCGCGGGGAGATCAGTGAAGCCATGCGGCAACACCAGACAGCTTTCGAGGCGCGACAAACCGCTGTTTCACAGGCGATGCATGAATCCCTACATCAGGGTTTTCAGTCGCTCCACCTGCAACTTGGAGACACGCTGCAGCGCAATGCCGGTGAGTTGGGCTTACGAGTTGACGCGCTGACGCGCGCAACGGACGAGCGGTTAAAAGAAATCAGTGGTCAGGTAGACCGACGGCTAGCCGAGGGCTTCGAGAAGACAACGGCAACTTTTACGGATGTCCTGCAACGACTCGCGTTAATTGATGAGGCGCAGAAAAAAATTACGGCGCTGTCCAGTGACGTCATCAGCTTGCAGGCGATCCTCGCGGACAAGCGTTCACGTGGCGCCTTTGGTGAAGTGCAGCTTGCCGGGCTAGTACGCAACGTCATGCCTGAGGCCGCCTTCAGTCTGCAGCATACGCTCCCGAACGGCAGAATTGCCGATTGCCTGCTGTTCCTTCCGGCGCCAACCGGCGCGATCGCCATCGACTCCAAGTTCCCGCTGGAATCTTATCGTCGGATGACCGACTACGCCTCGTCGGAAAGCGACCGAAAACAAGCGGAGCGGCAATTCAAACAAGATGTCAGAAAACATATCCGCGATATTGCTGAGCGCTACATCCTGCCGAATGTCACCGCGGATGGCGCGGTGATGTTTATTCCGGCCGAAGCCGTCTTCGCCGAAATCCAAGCGCATCATCCCGAAGTAGTGGAAGAAGCGCACGTCGCGCACGTTTGGCTAGTCTCTCCGACCACACTTTGGGCAGTCCTGAATACGGCCCGCGCGGTACTCAAAGACGCGGCTACCCGCGAGCAGGTTGATATCATCCGCGAACATCTGGGTCTGTTGGCCAAAGATTTTCAGCGATTCAGAGAACGTATGGATCAATTAGCCCGACATATTGAACAAGCGCACGATGACGTGCAAAAAGTAAATGTCTCGGCGCGACGGATCACCGATCGATTTGAAAGAATTGAACGCGTTGAGGTCAAACCCTCGACGGATAGCGGCGCGGCGCCAGAGCTTGCGCCACGCGACTGATCGCCGTGCCAAGCGCCTAATCTTGCCTAGCCAACACCATTTTGCGGGAGACTGTTGTCCGCACGGGTTTCACTGATCCCGCACGCCCGGTGCGCGTGGTCCGAGGCAAGCCTCGCCGCGAGTGCTTTAGGGACTTCCGCTATTTCGAGAAAAGGCGGGTCGGAAGCACAGTCTGTCGATGTCGTCAGCTCAATGCCTAGACGCCCACGCGGTTACTTGATGACTAAAAAAGCCGCCTGATTACCGCGTTGAACCCGCAGAAGTAGCTGACCCTGAAATTGTGTCACCGCCGCGATAAATTCATCTACGCTGGCGACCGGCTCTCGGTTGACCCCGGTGATGATGTCATGTTGCCGCAGACCTGCGGCGAATGCTTTCGCGCGTTTAGAAATTTCGTAAACCATGACGCCGTCCAACCGTCCATAGGCGGGAGAATCCTCAGGAATTTCGCCAATCGAGACGCCCGCTAGGCGTGGATTTTTAATACCGCCGGTGCTGCTGGTGGCGACTCGCGTCCCCACTTCGGCCCCAACGGTTATCCGCTTGCCGTCACGCAGCACCTCGAGTTTCAGCGGATCACCGACCCTCATCAGGGCAACCTGATTCCGCAGATCGGCCGCATCGCGAACCACCTTGTGATTGACCGTCGTGACCACATCCCCGGCCTTCAAGCCCGCTTGTTCGGCCGGAGATTCCGGCAGGATATTGACGAGGACAGCGCCGTGCGCAGTTGATAGCCCGAAGGCCGTCGCCAAATCAGGCGTGAGATTCTGCATCTCAGCCCCCAAAAAGCCACGGCTTACTTCGCCGAATTTAACCAACTGCTCCATCACCTGACTTGCCATGTTGATGGGAATAGCGAAGCCGATGCCAATGTTCCCACCATTCTGCGAATAAATGGCCGTGTTGATGCCAATCAACTCCCCCCGCAAGTTAACCAGCGCGCCGCCTGAATTGCCCGGATTGATCGAAGCATCCGTTTGGATCAAATCTTCGTAACCAGTGATGCCGAGTCCACTCCGAGCCAGTGCGCTTACAATCCCTGCCGTCACCGTCTGACCGAGACCGAACGGGTTACCGATCGCGACAACATAGTCCCCGACCCGCAGGCGCTCCGAGTTCGCGAGGCGCAAGGCTGTGAGGCCCGTTCCCTTAATTTGCACAACGGCAACGTCCGTTTCGGGATCTGCGCCAATCAGTTTTGCTTCAAATTCTCGCTCATCCGTCAGACGTACCGTGATCTGATCTGCATTGGCGATGACATGGTTATTGGTCAGAACCAGTCCCCGCACGGCATCCACGATGACCCCCGATCCGAGACTCTGCGTTTTGCGTTCCTGCGGGGTGTTCGGCATGTTGAAATATCGACGGAAGAACGGGTCGTTGAACAGGGGGTTCGTCTGCAGCTGAACGTGTCCCTGCGTTGAAATGTTCACCACCGCCGGTGTAATTTTCTCCAGCATGGGGGCAAGCGAAGGCATCGGTTGCGGTTCACTTGTCGCGGCGGTGTCGCTATAACCGGTTGTACTGGCGAGTAAGGTGGCGAAAAACAGTAGATGGCTAGCTAAGCTGCGAACGGACATAGGCTTTCTCATGGCAATCCGGCAAAAATAAAAAGACTAAAAACGCGCGGCAATGGTGGTCATGACCCGCGCCTGCAGCCTCATCAACCAACGAATCGTTATCGGTAAGGTCCGCGCACCGTGACGTTGAGCACTCGCCGCATGGCGTGCTTCATCTTGTCTCATTTGGATCAAAATCTGGCGGCTGACGACGTCTTCCGGTGGCAGCATCGAGAGGTGGGTGTCGAGATGCGCTACTACTTGATGCTCGGTTTCGGCTAGAAACCCCATGCTCGCGGCCGTGCCGGCGCATCCAGCCAGCGCCCCCAACGAAAACGCGCCCAGAAACCAAACAGGGTCAAGTCGACTGGGTCGCGCCTCGAGTTCTCGCAATCTAGTTGCGCACCAAACCAAATGGTCCCCCTCTTCCTGTGCGGCCGCCTCCAAAGCCTCGCGCTCGGCAGCAGTCTGGGCAGTCAGTGCCTGCCCAAAATAAAGGGCCTGCGCGCAAATCTCTCCGGCGTGATTGACCCGCATCAGACGAGACGCCTTCAGCCGATCAGCAGCGTTCAAGGGCGAAAAACGCCCGCTATTCGCCCCGGGATAAGGGCGTCGGGCAGGCTGTCCGCGGCCCCCGCCAAATGTCTTAAGCATTTGATCGAAGGTGCTAATTGCTCTGTCGAGAGGTGAAAGCAAGGGTCGCTCCGTCGGTTTTTAAGTGCAACAACGCCGTCCGAGTTGATTCGTGAAAATACCATGAAAACAGGTGGATACCGAGTGCATCAGATTGACAAGCCAGGGCATGTTCTATTACATTGCGCGTCCTTTTCGCAGGGCGTTTTCCATGAAGACCTATACCGCTACTCCATCGACCGTCAAACGTGACTGGTACGTGGTCGATGCGACCGACAAGGTGCTAGGACGCCTAGCCTCCGAGCTCGCGCGCCGCCTCCGTGGCAAGCACAAACCCGAGTTTACGCCCTCGTTCGATACGGGCGATTACATTATCGTGCTCAATGCCGGAAAAGTTCGGGTGACGGGCGCAAAAGAACAGGACAAGTTCTATCATGACCACTCGGGCTATCCCGGCGGTATGAAGTCTGTGAGCTTTGGAAAGCTAAACCAAAAAGCACCGGGACAGGCGCTTGAGCGCGCAGTCAAAGGCATGCTGCCCAAAGGACCGTTGGGTCGGGCCATGTTCAGAAAGCTGAAACTTTACACCGGTTCCGAACATCACCACGCCGCGCAACAACCGCAACCGCTGGAATTATAAGATGGCGACTGAAACCTACTACAGCACTGGCCGACGCAAGAGCTCCTCTGCCCGCGTATTTCTTGGGCGGGGCACGGGTAACATCAAGATAAACGGCCGCACGCTGGAAGAATACTTCGGTCGCGAAACGGCCCAGATGATGGTCCGACAGCCGCTAGAGACAACCGAACTGCTGCACAGCTTCGACGTCAATGCCACGGTTAGTGGCGGTGGAATCACCGGTCAGGCAGGCGCGCTGCGCTTGGGGATTACCCGCGCCCTGATTTGCTACGACGAAGCGCTTCGCCGCCCCTTGCGGACAGCTGGCTTCGTCACACGCGACGCCCGTGAGGTTGAACGTAAGAAGGTCGGTCTGCACAAAGCGCGTAAACGCCCGCAATACAGCAAGCGCTAACCGTCGATGAGCCACGCACTGTTGGCTTGAGTTGGACGCAGCGCGATGCGTTAGACGGACTGCGTCCAATAAAGCACTCAATGATCGTGGCGGTACGCACCCCTGCACGGCGCGGGTTTTCGGTTACCCTTGTACGTATGGCCGGCGAATCGAATTGGGGGATCGTCTAACGGTAGGACAGCGGACTCTGACTCCGCCAGTCTAGGTTCGAATCCTAGTCCCCCAGCCATTTATAGATCCAGAAGCTCCCAAGGCCTTCCAAATTCAAACCCAAGATCTTGAAATATTGGGTTTTTTTTCGCCTATACGTTCCAAAGGCTTCCTAGCAAAGCCAGCCCACCAGTTGTAGCAAACGTTGTAGTAGTTTTGTTTCACGGGTCGATTTACTACATAATTTTCGTAGTTGTCCAAAGGATTACTACGCATGGCGTCGAAACTTACTGATCTGCAAATAAAAAATGCCGCGC
This sequence comes from uncultured Pseudomonadota bacterium, assembly GCA_903825645.1. GTDB lineage: Bacteria > Pseudomonadota > Gammaproteobacteria > CAIKBL01. Next base: position 10,262 of record CAIKBL010000089.1, read on the forward strand.
CCAAAACAACCAAATACACCCTGTCGGCTGGCCATGGGCTCACGCTAATCGTGATGCCGGATGGCGCCAAGTACTGGCGCCTGCGCTACCGGTTTGCCGGCAAGGACCACATGATTTCGGTAGGCCGCCCCTACCCATTTACTACACTCAAGCAAGCCTTGGCCGAGGCAGCCGAACTCCGAGCCTTGGTCGCAGCGGGTACAAACCCGGCCGACCAGCGCCGGGTCGAGAAGCTCGCCGAGCAGCAGCGGGTAGCCAACACCTTTGGCGAGGCAGCAGAAGCCTGGCACGCCTTCAGGAGCAAGGCCTGGAACGCCAAGACCAGCCAGCAGGCCCGCATCTACCTCGACAAGGACCTACTCCCCAAACTCCGTAGCCGCCCGCTGGACAGCATCACCCCGCCAGAGCTCGGGGCTCTGGTTGCTGACATTGAGGCCCGGGGAGCTTTCGACGTCGCCAAGAAGATCCGCCAGTGGCTGAAGGCCATCTATGCCTATGCCCGGGCGAACGGCTGGACCTCCGCAGATCCCGCCAAGGACCTCGCTGCCCTTGCCAACAAGGGCCCCGAGGCCAAGCGCTTCGCCCACCTTGAGCTGGACGAGTTGCCCGGCTTCATCCGCGCTCTGGAGGCTTATGACGGGTCTCCGTTGGTCAAAGCTTGCGCCAAGCTCGCCCTGTGGACCGCAAACCGTCCTGGTATCACCCGCACCCTGCGCTGGTCGGAACTCGACCTGGACGCGGGGATCTGGACGGTAAAGAAGGGCCGTGAGGGCATGAAGCGCGGATACTTCCACGTCACGCCGCTGCCGACCCAGGCCATCGCAATGCTCAAGGAGCTGAAACCCATCACGGGAAACTTCGAGCATGTGTTCATTGGCCGGAATGACCCGCGCGTGCCGCTGAGCGACGGGGCGGTCGCAGGGATGTTCAAGCGTATCGACTACCACAAGCGCCAGACCATGCATGGCTTCCGGCATCTGATCAGCACTGCGTTGAACGAGAAGGGCTACGAGGCGGACTGGGTGGAGCGCCAGTTGGCACACGGCGACCCGAACAAGATTCGGGGGATCTACAACGAGGCTGCCTATGTGGAGCCTCGGCGAAAAATGACGCAGGACTGGGCGGATTACCTCGAAAATCTCATACAGGGGAGTGGGCGCTAAAGCGTCGTTCTATACGAACGCGCATGGAAGCCGCCACCGCATCAGGGTATGAGTGCGCGTCCCAGTATCTTGAAGACATCATGGACACCGTGACTACCGAACAGATCGTCAAAGTGATAGAACTCGTCCGCTCATTTGCTAACTTGAGCAATAGGTTGCATTGAAGACGGCTTATTCGTCACACCCTTAGAGAAAAAGACGCCGATGGCCAAAGAGAAAGTCGATCAAAGTTTATTTGCCCAATTAGCACATGACGTTCCATTGGACGATGTTCCTGATTACGACCGCGGGCCGAGACTCGTAAAACTCATATGCATTGAGACCCTTAAAATCGGTCTGTTGCTGGGCTTGGTATTTTGCATCTCGCTGTGGTGCGTCCTATTACACATACCAAGTCGTGGAGGGTGGTTGACTTGGTATTTTTGGGCGACCGTCACGCTATCTGCGCTAGTGCCAATTATCCTAGTCTTGCTTCTCCTCCATGATCTAAATGCAGTTTAAAACTGTCTAAATGACTCATTGCCAACTTTTGAACCAAAGATGTCTCTAACCGGGGGCCTCTCGGTGCTGTCCTTAAGTTGGCTAATAATGGCCCGCTATTGGTTCATTTTTGAGCTCGGTTTATGGGGAACTTTCTGGTTTTTTTATAGATTATGAATCTTAAACGTATAGCCAAAAAGCCCTTGCGGGACGCCATCGACGTTATCCCCGATTTTCGTAGCCATTTAAGACTCGAGTATGGCGCTTCCTGCATCCTCGCACGGCAAGGAGAGGACGAGATGACGAAGTCGAAGTTCACCGAGGAGCCGATCCTGTTTACCCTGAAGCAGGGAAAGGATGGTCAGGCGAGTTCGGACGTCTGCCGGCAGATAGAGATGAGCCAGGCGACTGCGCGGCGCACACAGGTATCATCCGTCGGCGATCGTGCAGCGTCGACGCTGGACAAGGCCCCGCTGGAGCGGACGCTCACTGCCTGATTGGCTCCAAAGTGCCGACTCAGGTCATAGGTTCTAGCAAAGGCGCATCTCTCCAGTTCGGGAATGAATGCGCGCAACCACTCGCGAGCGATGGTCAGTACGTCAGCAATAGTCGTCAGTTTTAGGCATGACGCAATCCAGAACTATGAAAGGGCCTACCCTGCCACTGCCTAGGATGACCTCCGCAACAAAGGGTTCTAGGCGGATTAGCGCTTTGCAAATGCCAATCGATGAGTTCGTTGAATCTGCTCACGCCAGACATCAGAAAGTCCAGCCGCTCCCGCAAACTCCGGCCACCGTCGCACCGCTGCCAAAACCTCCTCCAGAATCTTCCCCGCACGACCGCGCTTCATCAGCGCAACCTTAGCGCAGGCTTCGAAATCCGCAACTGTGAAGCCATCCCGCTTGCCGTTCATACTCATCTGATGCACGGCGGTCCAGGCGCCAGACGGGTTGTAGCTGTAGGTCACATCGAACGCTGGCGCTAGGAGCCACACTCCCTGCTTGTCCATCAGAAACGCAATATTCTTCACGTGGTCGTCCTGGTTGCGCGCGACCATGTTGAACACCATTCGTCGGAACTGCTCTTCGACGGCCGCCATTGGCAGGTTCATCTGGCGAATCGTCAGCAGCGCCTGCTCATAGGTGTAGGCGCCGGCCTGATTGAAATCAAAGTGAGCCAGCGCGCAGAGCGACTGCATGTGCAGTTTCTCCCCGCCGGGCATCCGGTCGAAGCGACGGGTCATGAAGTGTCGTCGTCCGCTCTCCTCCAAAAGCCGGCAGTCGCTCATCGTGATGCCAGCCGCCCTGGCCATCAGGTGGTAGGCGTACTCGATGGCGCCGTAGCCTTTCGGGTCTTCGAGTTCCTTGTCCTTGTTGCCAGAGACCCCGTCGAACTTGAGCAGCCAGTATTCGAAGCCCTCGCCCGCTGCCACCTGCCCGGAGCGCACTTCGAGGGTCTGAGGATTCCAGGCGATGACCGCCTTGGCGCGAGCGCCGCCGGCCGAGGTGCCGACGAGCAAGATGTCGTTCAGCGCCTTCTGCCGGGCCGCGCCCTTGAAGCTCGCCTGCAGTTGATGGCGATGCGTCAGGACGTCGGAGGCCAGCTGCACCAGCGCATCGATTTTCACTTCCGAGGCCGGGCGGGATGTCGGCCCCAGCGCAGGCGCAAACTCCAACGCGCCCATGCCGCGAGTACCCGTGTAGCACAGGCGCTCCACGGCATTGAAGGATTCCGGTGTGCGCCCCTGCGTTGCCAGCCAGGCATCGATGAGCGCGTTGCCAAACTTGTCGGGCAGTGAATCTGCCAGCAGCCCCGGCAGGCCGTGAAACGTGACGGCGGGCAGCGCCGGGAAGGTGTACACACGGTCGCTCAGCGGCATGGTGATGGGCGACAGCTGGATACCGCTGCGCGCAAAGGCCGGGTCGTACTGGAAGGCTGCGGCGCGGTCGCCAGTCTCCATCGTCACGGCACCAATGGTGCGGCCCCAAAGCAGCACCTCGGCGATCACGTGGCGTCACCCCATGTCCATTTATTCTTGCTGACTTTGGCCGGAGAGGCCTTGGAAGCGCGTTTGCGCTGGTTACGCTCAAGCTTCAATTGGGCGATGGGACTCGCGGCGGCCTCCGGCACCAATGTCTCGAGGCCTTCGATGAGATCCAGCGCCCGACACACTCGGAGGAACCCGGACAGCTGCGTTGCCACCGCGCCGGACTCCAGCCGTTCGACCGTACGCTTCGCCACCCCCGCTCGCTCGGCAAGCGCGGCCTGGGTGAGGTTCATGGCAAGGCGCGCCGTCGTAAGGCGATGGCCCAGCTCCTGGAGCAGGGCTTCATCGGGGAGCTGAGCGGTAATCTTCATGATTCGCCTAATATGGCGATATGATGCCAATATATCAATTCAATTCGCCGTTTATGGCGACTTATTTATCCGCAGGACTCCTGCCTCGTCGATTGGTCGGGCGACGGCGGTCGTATGCTTACTCAGTGCAGCCCCCATTCCGCGCTTGCCCTGCAGCTACGCGCTACCGCGGATTCGGGACGAGCCAAGACTTTCGCTCAGCGGCAATTAGATTAATGACCTGGCGATTCGTGTTCAGGAAAGCCTAATTCTAACAATATAATTTTTCATAATTATTAGGCACATTTTTTCTACCTGTGCACCCAGGTCTCCCTCTGGTCCTGTTTACTTGAAAACCGGAATAAAATTCCAGACCGAGAGCAATCAAATACTGCCACCTGTGGGGCCAAATGCACTGGCACCCATTCATTGCTGTGCTGGCGTGCTGCCGATCTCAAGTCGCTGGGATTCGTACCTACTACAGATTTGATCCGATGCACGATTTACCCGAAACGTCAGATGCAACCATTTCAGAATTCTTGTTGGGCATCGCGATATCGACCAATACTGTCTGCGACAGCAGTTAGCAAGGGCGCCGCCCTGCAGAATCCGCCCGAGCCTCAGACAATCCGCGCACGGGTCATATTCAGCACCATTGAAGGTCTGACACTGGTCAAACCAGATCTCTATAGTCATGCGGCCAGACGCGATAGCAGAAAAATTCGCCTTACGGTTGCTTCGTTAGCGGGCCGAGATAGCGAGAAGGCGGAGCGATTCCCAGCAGCGCCGCAAAGGCCGTGAAACCCAGAAAGGCTGTCAACCAAATTGCCGACGCGCCAAATCGATCGAGCGCAAAGCCGAACACGAACGGCGCGAGCGCTTGCGTCACCCTAGCTGGCATTATGAGCCAACCCTGGCGTGCACCGTAGCCTTCGGGACCAAACATTAGCAACGGGAGAGTCCCCTTGGCGATGGTTAAGATGCCATTACCCGCACCGTGTAATATGGCGAATGCGGCCGCTCCGGGCGCACCCAGCATGACCAGTAGAACTGCGCCAACAGGGTGTGCGAATGCGGCACAGCGCGCCGAGAGCAGCGGAGAAACGTGTCGCAGAAATCCGAATTCCAAGAGCCGGCCACCGACCTGCGCAGGCCCAACCAGCGCACCAGCCCCAACCGCCACCGCAAGTGTCGCGCCGGTTGCTTCGAGTAATCTCGGCAGGTGGGACGCCATAGCGGTGCTGATGAACCAAGTCACCGCAAACACGTAGGCAAGCAGCACTGCGGCCAATCGGCCACTGCTCGGTGCAGGCGCTGAGCTGGACATCGATGACGCTGTCGGCGTTTTCGGAATGACAGCCTGTTCAACCTCCGCTCGCGGAATGAGAGCGTTCAGGGGCAGCGCGACAGTCATATGCAAGGCCGCCCATACGAAGCATGCTTGGCGCCAACCGAAATGGGTATCCAGAAGGGTCGTAAGCGGCCATGCTATCGTGCTGGCAAAGCCCGCGATCAGCGTCACGCCTGTGATTGAGTTCCGGGAGTCCTCACGATAAAGACGTACCAAGCTCGCAAATGCCGCTTCGTACAGCCCACTGCCCATTGCAACGCCGATCAAGGCCCATGCGGCGAATAACTGCCATAGACTATCCGTGAGGCCTAGGCCGACAAGCCCGAGAGCGAACACCCCGTTAGTCACCATCAGTACCGTTCGTCCACCGCGTAGATCGATAGCCCGCCCCGATGCCGGGCCCACCAGCGCTGAGATCACCAAAGCGGTAGAGAAAGCGCCAAACACGGTTGGCGTCGAAACGTGAAGATCCCGCGCGATGGGTGTCGCAAGCATTGCCGGAAGGTAGTAAGACGAACCCCACGCCAAAGTCTGACCGGTACCGACGGCAATCACCGTCCTTGTCCGACTACCTCGCAATGACATGGCCTCACGCACTCGCTGAACCCTTCAGCCTGAGGTTCGAACCAATGGTTGCTCGAAAGGCAACCCGACACCTGTCCCTGGCGCAAAAAGGCTGCCCCGACCATTTCTCACTCCACCTCGCCCACTCGATTGCGTCGTTACACACTTGTTCGGAGGTTCCTCTTGAAGCGCGGTCCCCATGGAAAGTCCTGTCAGCGAAGTCGGGGGAGCGAACTACACCCAACCGCGCTCCGCCTATCCTGAGCGCCGGTAGCCAACCTCAGCCTTCGAGGTTTGCCGGAGACTAGGCGCCACCGGCGGGAAATCCCTGCGGCTCCATGCACCCCATGACCCTTCGTAGTTACGCACTTTTTCATAGCTCGCGAGTTTCAGCGCCAGCACCGTGTGTGCAGCGCGGATACTGCCTTGGCAGTAGGTAACGATCCCCTTGTTGGGCTGAGAGCCGAACGCATCAAACATACGACGCATAGTCTCTATTGACTTGAATCATTTGGAGTCCGGCTGAATGACGTCCGTCCATATCAGATGAACGGATCCCGGGATATGCCCCTGTGGATTTGTGCCCGAGTCCTCAACCTTTGTCCACTCATCGTTCCCGCGCACGTCGAGCATTATCCGATCCGAAGCGCTGATCGTCACCTGCACCTAGGCGGAATCAGGAATCGAGGCATCGTCCCGATGTGCTTCAAATCTCACTGCAAGCGGATCCATATTTACCATATTCATCGGTCGATGCTCCGCCAACCAAAGATCCCACCCGCCATCGAGAACCCTCACCCGCGGGTGACCAGAGTATTTGGGGCCCCACCACAACCGACCCGCGAATAGATTATTACCGTCGTCATAGGCAACGACAGTAGTCTCATTGCTAATGCTGAGCCGAGACATCGGCACCGCGAAACGTTAGGCCCCAACGACATCCCCGCCATTTCACAAAAAGGAGGGCCGTCACTGTCCACTGCGCCGGCAATATGCAATTACTTATAGAGATCGCCTTTCCTCGTGCCGAGAAGGCGAACCGCGTAATCATCCAGGTGACGCGACCCTGCCCATTCCATCACTTGTGCGACGAGCTCTCCTTGCCCGCTCGTGTGTTCGACCACGGCTACCGGAGCGACCCTGGGCTTGTAGAGCACCGACCCTGACACAACGGCCAGCACAAGCCAGACAACGACACTGCGAAGGGGTAGTCGTCACATGCAATTACGCTCAGTTCGCGAATTTTTATTCGGCGCACCCCCTAACTGGAACGCCGTGCGCACCGCTGTCCTGCGCCGCACCTTCGGCCCGACGCGCGCGATCGCTAAGGACCCGTGCCAGGAACGAGAGACTCGGTGACCTCGTCGAGGGGTTTCAAGGCAAGCTCATCGGTGGTCAGGCGGGCATAGATTTCGACTAGATTGCCGTCCGGGTCGCGCAGCCACAGCTCGTGCAACGGGGTGCCCTTCCAGGTTGTACGAGGCGGCTTCTCAATGGTTGCTGCAAAGCTCGCCGCCAGATGGTAGGCGTCGATTACCTCAGCCTTGTTCGCCACCTCGACTCCAAGGTGATAGAGCGTGTCCTGATGTAGCTCTTTGCCATCGGCGACCAGCAGCACAATATTCAATTTCAGGTCTGGTCGGATGAACGTCGCATACCTGTGCGTCCATTCCTTCGGCCAGATATTGAGGAGCCACGCATAAAACCGCGCGCTGGCAGCCAAATCGCCGACCCGGATACTAGTGTGAAATGCTTGAGAAGCGGGTCTTTCCGGGAGATCGAGCAGCGCTCCCAAAATTTCTATCCGTGCTCGGATCTGATCGCGCGCTATGCGATATTTCTCAAGCACGTTTGCATGGGACATGTCCTTATCGTCTGTCGCCGGGTCAACAATCGGCCAGTGCAAGCGCTTGACCTCTCCCGACAGGACGGGACACACCTCTTCCGCACACAGCGTGATCACCATGTCGACCTGGGACGTGTCGATGGTATCGACTGACTTGGAGCTATGGCCCGCGAGGTTGATTCCGAGCTCCGCCATCGATTCAATCGCGTAGCGACTGACAACAGATGGTCGTGTCCCGGCACTCACGACTTCGATACGGTCGCCGAGGAGCTGCCGCGCCAGCCCCTCAGCCATCTGGCTACGAGCCGAATTGGCGACACAAAGGAAGAGAATTCGCTTCATTGCAAGAAGCCGCTAAACAGCATCGGTGGCAGGTGTTAGCCGGGCGTCGAACCAATGGTGCTTGAACCAAAACGCTAGCTTGACCAAGGAAATCAGAACCGGCACTTCAATCAGAGGGCCAATGACGGTCGCGAAGGCGATAGGCGAGGCTAGACCAAAAGTCGCGATGGCGACGGCGATCGAGAGCTCGAAGTTATTGCTTGCCGCCGTAAATCCAACAGCAGTCGCGCGCGGGTAATCAGCGCCAATCAATTTGCTTAGCCAGAAGCTAAAGACGAACATGACGATAAAATAAACAGTGAGAGGTATCGAAATTCGCACTACGTCGCCCGGCAGCTGCAGTACCATGGCGCCCTTGAGGCTGAACATCGCGGCAATCGTAAACAACAGCGCGGCGAGCGTGATGGGTCCGATGCGTGGCAAGAAGACACTCTCGTACCAGATTTTTCCCTTGCGGCTGATTAGTACGATGCGAGTGAGAAAGCCTGTGACGAACGGCGTACCAAGGTAGATCAGCACCGATTTCGCCACAGTCCAGAAATCAACATTGACCACTCGCCCTTCGAGCCCGATCAGGGGTGGCAGGATGGTTAGAAAGAACCACGCGTAGAGGCTGAAGAACGCGATTTGGAATATTGAATTAAACGCCGCGAGCGCAGCGACATATTGATTGTCGCCTTCTGCAAGTTGATTCCAAACCAAGACCATGGCAATGCAGGGCGCCAGCCCAATCAGAATCACCCCGGTCATGTACTCGGGATAGTCACGCAGAAAGAGGACCGCGAGACCGAACATCAGCAACGGCGCGACCAGCCAGTTCTGTAACAATGACAACGCCAGAAGCTTCTTATGTTTAAAAACTTCCGGCAGTTCTTCGTATCTCACCTTGGCAAGAGGCGGATACATCATCAAGATCAATCCGATAGCTATCGGGATATTGGTCGTGCCCACGGACAAGCTATCGATGAATTTCGGCACGCTATCGAAGGCATAGCCAAGACCGACACCCACCGCCATGGCGACGAAAATCCAGAGGGTGAGATTGCGGTCTAAAAAGGACATTTTTTTAGTTGGCATTGATTCGGTCATAGTCGACTTCCTGATATCGATTCGGCGTGATTCTGGCTCGTTAGTCCAACAGCTAAATTCAGCCCGCGCGTAATCCCAACCGCTTGCGATAAAGCACGCAAGCCGTCGGCGCCGATCGGCTCTTGCGCCATCATCGGCACCACGGCAAAACGTTGGGCGAGACCGTGCTGGACTTTTTCGAGCTGCGTGGTCTCCGTATGGGCGCGACGGACCAGCAGCGGGTGTATGGTCTGCGCTGCGCTAAGACTTGCGTTCACAATCCACGCCCACGGCTCGATGTGGGCGCGGCGTAGATCGTCTTGCAGATGGGCAGCCTCCAGCACCGGAGTTGTCTCGGGCAAGGTGACGATGAGGATCTTGGTCTGCGCCGGGTCTTGAAGACGCATCATCGGCGTCACGACCCGCACAGCGGTGGTGCCTTGCGCATGCCGCACGATGTCGCGATGGTAGGCACTCGTTGCATCGAGCAGCAGTAGAGTATGACCGGTTGGCGCCGTATCCATGACCACGAAATGACGGCCGCTCTCGCGAATTACGCGTGAAAAAGCCTGGAATACCGCTATCTCCTCCGTGCAGGGGGAACGCAGATCTTCCTCCAGCATGGCACGCCCCTCACGGTCCAGATCACGGCCTTTGGTTTCCAGCACGTCAATGCGATACCGTGCGGTCTCCACCGTCGGATCAATGCGGCTGACCGTCAAATGGGGCACCACTTCGCCTAGCGTTTCGGTGAGATGGGCAGCCGGATCGGTGGTCGTCAGCAGTACCTTGTGCCCACGATCCGCGAGGGCGGTCGCGATCGCAGCGGCGATCGTCGTTTTGCCAACGCCGCCTTTACCCATCAGCATGACGAGGCCCTTGCCGGACCACTCAAGCTCATCGATCAACGCCGCCAGGGTGGGTAAGTTCATGGCGGAACGGTCCGCAGCTGCATCGGCGAGGGCATCGGCGCCTAACGACCCGTCGTACAAAAAGCGACGCAAGGCGTCGATACCGACAAGGTTTTCGGGCTGCAGAGGGATATTCGTCCTTGGCAGTATCGCGATAATCGGCGGCATCGTTGCGAGCGCGTCTTCCTCGCGCCGCGCGAGGGCACTCGCGAGTCGGTCGCCATCGCTGTCCTTCGGCATGAGGCCATTGATCGCGATGTGCTGGTTTTTGATTCCGATATCGGCAAGCTCGCGTGAGGTCCGCCCCGCCTCGGATAGCGCTGAGTGGCTCGGGCGAGCAACCAGGATGAGGCGGGTAGCCGTAGCGTCGGCAAGACATTCCACGGCGGCAGCATAGCGCTCGCGCTGTTTCTCGAGTCCAGCCAGCGGGCCGAGGCACGAAGCGTCCCCTCGACCTTCTTTTAGAAATTCACTCCATGCACCCGGGAGCTGCAGCAGGCGGATGGTATGTCCGGAAGGGGCCGTGTCGAACACGACGTGCCTATAGCGTGCTGTCAGGTCGTGATCGGTCAACAGGCCCGTGAACTCATCAAAGGCCGCTATTTCAGTGGCACATGCGCCGGACAGTTGCTCTTCGATGTTCTTCAGGACTTTGTCGGGCAGCTTTCCGCGGATCGGGCCGACGATGCGCTCACGGTACTCCGCGGCTGCTTCCTCTGGGTTGATCTCAATCGCATCGAGCCCTGCGGCACCCTTGATAGGCGTGATGTGATTACCAATCTCAGTGCCAAAAACTTGTCCGACATTGGATGCGGGGTCGGTACTCACCAGAAGAATGCGCTTGCCCTCATCGGCCATACTGAGCGCCGTCGCGCAGGCTAAGGAGGTCTTGCCAACGCCGCCTTTGCCTGTAAAAAATATGAATTTTGGAAGATCGTTGAATATCACACTTGCAACTCCTGCCGCCCATTCGTTTGCCGGCGGCCGATCAGCAGCAACTCTCGGCGTTGGCAACCGTAGCCTTGGCGGGGGCACAGCAGGATGAAGTCGCGGTTTTCGGCTCGTCACCTCCAAGCATGCGCTCGGCCAGTCCAACGATATTCTTGGCCGACGCCTGCTTGACTGCTTCACCAATCTTGACGGCTTCGCGCATGGCCTCCACAGATAATCCGAGTTTGCGTGCCTTGTCATAGTGAAATTTGAAGCACGGCTCGCAGCTCGCGCCAATCGCGGCACCGAGCGCGACCAGTTCTCTGATGGCCTCGCTCATTTCAACTGATCCCGACGTCGCTCCCAGTCCGACCATTGCAGCAAGCTCATCGCGTCTTGGATAGCGTCCGCTGGTAGCGACCTTGTCACCTATGACGATAACCGGCAATTCGTCGCCGCCTGAACGGTCAAGTATCTCCTTAACGCCAGCGTGGTCACAAAAGCTTTCCGGTTCTTGCGCGAGGTTGAAGCGTCGTACGGTGATACCTTGGGTCTTGAGCCACTCGAGGTCGCCCGCGAATTGAGCAAGCGCGGGGTCAATTTCAGGACCGCAGACGCCGGTCGAGCAACACATGGCGGGGTCGTAAACCTGAACGGCTGTCATATCGATAATTCCTTTCGACGATTGGGTGCATCGTTTCAGCGAGCTCTGTTCGATGCGCCGCGTATGAGGGGAAGCGGTGCGTCCGCCGCACCATGGCCGAAGACCGCATTCAGCAAACTCGTCAATGGCAACAGGCTCGCGGGATTGAGCGAATAGCAAACGCGAGGACGCTCAATTTCACCCGTGATAATGCCTGCCGCTTTGAGGATGCGGAGATGCTCCGAAACGGTAGATTGCGCCAACTGGATCTCCTGCACGATGTCGCATCCGATGCAGGACTGCTTCTCAATGAGGAGACGTACGATGCCAATCCGGGCAGGATGACCGAGAGCCTTGGCTAACGCAGCTAGGTCATCATCGGTCTGGCCGATGCTTGGTACCCGAATCTTTGGCTGCTTTTTCATGATCTCAATTTGCGTTTATTAATCGTTTTTCGACGATGTACGATACATTAATCTGAATGTACTCGCAGTGCAAACCCTTTTCTCGACCGGGAGTGCGTGCCCCGTATTACTTGGAGCGGACGGCGCGAACCGCGATGCAGCCATCTCCTGTCACTTTGACTTGGTGCCCGCTGCTTACCCCACGCTCTGGATCCAAAGTTACTCCGCCATTATCCACCCGCGTCCTTTTGTGCGGCGGCGGCTGAGTGTTTGCGTTTCAACACGATGATGAGGGGGATCCCGGCACAACAGAACAACATCCCTACACTAATGAACCAGCCCACGGTTAACTTACTCGAGCCTGCACAATAGAACGATGTCCCAGGCGCCTCCTACGTCAAGCGCCGACACAAGTGCCGCGTTGCTTTTTATTCAATACTTCAACTATTATCGATATATGGAAGAATACGAAGCCATCCGAGCACTGACTGCTATTGCCCACCCGGCGCGGCTGCAAGTATTCCGTGCGTTGATAGTCGCTGGTCACGGGGGGCTGACGCCGAGCGCGCTTTCGAGCGCCCTCGGCGTGCCGCCAACATCGCTTTCTTTTCACTTAAAAGAGCTGGCAAACGCCTTCCTCGTCACCCAGGAGCGCGATGGTCGTCATCTGATCTACCGGGCGACCTACACGCGCATGAATGCGTTGCTTGCGTACCTAACGGCCAACTGCTGCGCCGGCACCGAGTGCGTCGTCAATCCCGCCGTGGCCTGTGCCAATGGCTGAATGAGGAGTCAGTGATGAAGCGTTTCCACATCCACTTATGTGTCGAGAATCTCGAAAAAAGTATCGCCTTCTATTCCAATCTTTTCGCCGCTGGTCCCACGCGTCAAGAAGCTGATTATGCGAAATGGATGCTCGAAGATCCCCGTGTTAATTTCGCCATCTCGACACATGGCACCGCAGCGGGTATCGAACACCTGGGTTTTCAAACCGACGATGAAACTGAGCTTGCCGAGATGAAAGCACGGGCCAAGGTAGCTAACCTGTCATTGCATGATGAAGGGGACACGACCTGCTGCTATGCGCGCAGCGATAAATATTGGATAACAGATCCGCAAGGGATCCCCTGGGAGCACTTCCGTACGCTGGGAAACGTGCCGATGTTCAGCGACATGCGGACCTCAGCCATTTGCCACACCGGCGAATCACCGGCCGCCCAGACTCTGGACACATCACTCAGCGCCAAATCCACCTGTTGCTAGGTCGCACGCATGGCAGGCAAAATTTATAACGTGCTCGTCCTGTGCACGGGTAATTCTGCGCGCTCGGTCATGACTGAAGTCCTCATCAACACGATGGGCCGTGGTCGATTTAGCGCCTATAGCGCTGGCAGCAAGCCGACCGGGTCGGTGCACCCCTTCGCGCTGGAACAGGTGCAACAGTTGGGCTATCCGATTGCTACGCTGCGCAGCAAAAGCTGGAATGAATTTACTCAGGCCGAGGCGCCCCTGATGGATTTTGTCATCACAGTCTGCAACAACGCGGCGGGCGAAGTCTGCCCTGTCTGGCCTGGACATCCGCTGACTACACATTGGGACATCGATGATCCCGCCGCCATCCAAGGCGACGACGCGCAAAAACGCCGAGGCTTCGCCCGCGTTTTTTATTTTCTGAAGCGCCGTGTCCAACAACTCGTGGATCTGCCCCTGAAAACGCCGGATCCGTTGGCGATGAAGCGTGAATTCGACAGCATCACCTCAGACAACATTGGAGAATTTTAGATGAGCGCGCCTGAGACCGCATTGGAAGCTGAGCCGAGGATGCCAGCAATGAATTTTTTTGAACGCTACCTGACGGTGTGGGTCGCACTCTGCATTATCACCGGCATTATTCTCGGACAGCTTCTCCCGACACCGTTCCAGGCCATAGGACGATGGGAGATCGCTCAGGTCAATCTCCCGGTAGGGGTCCTGATTTGGGTGATGATCATCCCGATGCTGGTCAAGATTGACTTCGGTGCACTTGGCCAAGTGCGCCAGTATTGGCGTGGGATCGGCGTCACCCTCTTCGTAAACTGGGCGGTGAAACCATTTTCAATGGCGCTGCTGGGGTGGCTCTTTATCCGTCACCTATTCGCCTCGTCCTTGCCAGGCGACCAGCTGGACAGCTATATCGCTGGATTAATCCTGCTTGCGGCGGCGCCTTGCACGGCGATGGTATTCGTGTGGAGTCGTCTCACTGGCGGGGATCCCTATTTTACGTTGTCACAAGTCGCGCTCAACGACGCCGTGATGATTTTCGCTTTCGCCCCTATTGTCGGACTGCTGCTCGGCATTTCGTCAATCACCGTGCCGTGGGCGACGCTCCTCATGTCGGTCGGCCTCTACATCGTTATTCCCGTCATCCTCGCCCAGTGGTGGCGGCACGCCTTGCTGAGCCAAGGCAGGGAGGCTTTCGAGGCAACCATGATCAGAATAGGTCCCTGGTCGACCAGCGCGCTGCTGGCGACACTGGTCTTGCTCTTTGCCTTCCAAGGCGAGGCAATCTTTGAACAACCGCTCATCATCGCCATGTTGGCGGTGCCTATCTTGATACAAGTGTTCTTCAATGCCGGTCTCGCCTACTGGCTGAACCGCCTTGTGGGAGAAGAACACAAAATTGCCTGCCCATCGGCCCTCATTGGCGCCAGTAATTTTTTCGAGCTTGCCGTGGCCGCCGCCATCAGCCTCTTTGGTTTCAATTCTGGCGCCGCACTTGCCACTGTCGTCGGTGTCCTCATTGAGGTGCCCGCTATGTTACTGGTGGTCCGTGCGGTAAATGGTTCTCGTGCGTGGTATGACGAGACGCCTGCGGCATAACAGGAACACCTTGGCTGGCGTCGAACAAAACGACCGGGCAAGGATTGGGTTAGCGTGCAGCGATCTTTGGATCGCTTGTTCGTCTGGGTTGTCCGAAACGCCACAGAGATGAAGGGGGCCGATCGGGCTGCCGCACGGGAGTACCCCATTTTCGGGAAGTGATTGCCAGATAAACTTCCATAAAAACCGAAGCGCTCAGTCGCAAGCGATGCGGGAATTTTTTGACGAATTTCGAAAAGCGTCGGTCGACTTGTGGTTCCAGGCAAGTTTTACCTGCACGGGTCGTTGAAGACGACAGCACGACGGGGAAACTGACCCGTCAGTCAAATTCTCTCACGTATTCCCAACCCTTGAGTTTGGCGACGCGCCTGATCGATGCCCGAATTAACGCCGCCCATGACAGGATTGAACACCACCGCCATCGCCCACAAATTACGCCGACAAAGCGGCCTTCGACGCTTTGGAGAAAAGACTGCGCCGCTGACCCATGTCGATACGCACGGCGAGGACAACAGTCCCCGCACAACTCGTCGCCTTAAAATTTGAGCGTCAATTAAATACACTTTCCGGATAAGCTTCGGCCGCTATTTTGTCACAGGCATAGCGATAGGTATTCGCCCCTCCTACGTAGGCAAGCAAGCGCCGCGGCTTACCCGCGACGTTGGTACCCATATACCAAGACTTCGTCTTGGGAACCAGAGTCGCGTTGGCTAACTCGTCATGATGCTCTCCCCAACGGGCTTCCGCTTCTGCGGTGGGTTCGATAGATCGATGACCTTGATCTCGCGTATAGGTGATGCAGTTACTGATCCAATCGACCTGCTGTTGGGAACACGTCGGGACATTGCAGAAGGCGGCCGCTGGAGACAGTGGCGCCATGATCATGAACATATTCGGGAAGCCGTGGACCTGTAATCCCATCCAAGCGCGAATGCCGTCCTCGTTCCAAGCATCCCGCAGCAGCAGTTTCTTGCGGCCGCGGATATCTATCGCCGTAAGGGATCCCGTGCCCGCGTCAAAACCGGTCGCAAAAATAACCGCATCCAGCGCATGTTCGCCCTTTTTCGTCTGCACACCACTGGCGGTGAAACGCTCGATCGGCTCCTCGTTAAGATCGACTAGATGCACGTTAGGTTGATTGAACACTTCGAAATAGCCGGTCTCAAGCGGAACGCGGCGCGTACCAAAACCATAGTCCTTCGGCAGTAACTTCTCCACGACGTCTGCATCTGTAACCCGTTCACGAATTCGGGCACGCACGAACTCTGAGACGTAGTCGTTAACACGTTGGTCGGCAAAAATTTCACCGAAGGCGCCGACCCAAAATTTGAGGGAGCCGTCATTCCAATACGCCCACATCCGAGCATCGCGTTCTGCCGTGGTTAGATCTTCAAATTTGATGGTGCCGAAATCGTAATCATGTCCCGTAAAGGTATTGTGAACTAACTCTTTTATTTCAGGATAATCACGGCGCAATTCCGCCACGCGAGTTGCGTCGTATCGCGGGTTGCGCATAGGGATCGCGTAGTTGGGCGTTCTCTGAAAGACGGTTAAGTGACCGACCTGCGATGCGATACTCTGAATGACTTGGATGCCGGTCGCCCCAGTGCCGATTATCCCAACGCGTTTGTGGGTAAAATCGACGGCTTCTTTAGGCCACCGACCTGTGTGAAAAGAGAGTCCCTGAAAATCCGCATGCCCCGCGATATCTGGCAAAGTCGGGGTTGAAAGGCCTCCCGTGGCCATCACCAGAAACTGCGCGGTGAATGTCTCTCCGGATGCCGTGGTGACCGTCCATCGATTATCAGTTTCGTCAAAATCTGCCGCGCTGACGCGGGTATTGAATTGGATGTCGCGACGCAAATCGAACTTGTCGGCGACATAATTGAGATAACGCTCCGTCTCCGGTTGTGCCGGGAAACGTTCGCTCCAGGTCCATTCGTTCAGCAGATCTTCGGAAAACCAATATTGATAGCACTCAGCAGTCGAATCGCAACGTGCCCCCGGATATCGGTTCCAGTACCACGTGCCGGCCACGCCACTGCCCACTTCCAACACGAGGACGCGCAGGCCCCGCTCGCGAAGCTGATAGAGCTGATAGAGTCCTGACAGACCGGCCCCGATGACCAATACATCAAGTGGCGCAACAGAAGACTTTGATGGACGCATGACTATCTCTTTAAAATTTATGAAACGGGGAATTTTTGGCGCACACACTCGTTATCAAAAGGCATAGGGCGCGGCGCTACCCAACACCCTATCGGTCCGATCGACGGATGCTGGGTCTCGATGTATGCAGATTGGGACGTACTTCTCAATGTTCGGCAAGCTCAGCAGCGGTGCGCAAGGAAAGTGTGCTCATTGCACCAAGGAGAAGGAGAAACGCGAGAAATAGCAGCCCACTTTGGAAGCTACCCGTAAGCCCTTTCAAGTAACCCACCGCGTAGGGCCCGACGAAGCCACCCAGTGCGCCTAGGGTGTTAATCAGCGCAATCCCCGCAGCCGCGGCCTTGCCGGATAGGAATCGACCAGGTAGCGCCCAAAACGGACCACGGGAACCGTAATCGCCTACGGCGGCGACACTCAAGGCCACAAGTCCCGCCAGAGGTGAGCCTAGATAGGCACTCGCCACAAATCCGAGGGCGCCGACGGCGCTGCATATCGCGATGTGCAAAAAACGCTCCTGGCAGTGATCTGAGCTGATGCCGACCACCACCATCCCGACCGCAGCGGCGAAATAAGGGAGCGCTGACAACAGGCCCACCTGGACATCGCCCAGCCCTGACCACTCTTTAACTATCTGCGGGACCCAGAGCGTCAGTCCGTAACTGCCCGTCTGACAAGCAAAGGCTATCAGGGCAAGCCGCCAGACGACAGGATGCCGCATCACTTGACCGAGCTGCACACCGTGCCTGGCAAGTGCCTGTGCTTGCTCTTCACGCATATGGCGACTAAGCGTCTCACGCTCCTCCTGTGTCAGCCAGCGTGCCTGGGCAGGGGTGTCCGTGAGATAGCCAAGCACGACAAAACCAAGCACGGTCGCCGGTAATCCCTCAAGGAGGAACATCCACTGCCACCCCTTAAGACCAAGCAGGCCGTTCATTTCCATCAGCATCCCGGATAACGGTCCGCCAATCACGATGGAAAGCGGGATGGCCATCATGAACCACGAGACGGCGCGGGCACGTTCAGGTGCCGGAAACCACTGGCTCAGGTAGTACAAGATCCCCGGCAGAAACCCAGCTTCGGCAACGCCAAGCAGACAACGCATCACGTAAAACGCCATCTCGCTTTTTACAAACATCATCCCCGCAGAGAGCAACCCCCATGTCACCATGATGCGCGCAATCCATAAGCGGGGTCCGACGCGAACCATCACGAGATTGCTCGGAATTTCGAATAGGGCATACCCAATAAAGAAAATGCCGGCACCGAAGCCGTACACCGCAGGCCCAAAGCCCAGACCGCGATTCATCTGCAACGCGGCGAAACTGACATTAGCGCGATCTAGCCAGGAAATGATGTAGAGGAGAAGAAGAAACGGGAGGAGGCGACGCGTCACTTTGGTCATGGTGGCACGCTGAAGGGGCGTCTGAATCTGGTTCACTGGTCGTTCCGATCACACATCGCTATGCCGCAGGGGGAGCATTGTGGCATGTTCAAGCTCAATTTGGTCGTGCAGATTATCCGTATCCGACCGCGCGGATTAAGGCAGGCTTGGTCGCAACCCAAGCACTGCCGGCGTGCAGATGTACCGGCTCAAGGCAGTGCCGTGGCCTGCTCCGCTGCTATTCTCACCACGAACGCAGGAATCAACTTTCTGGCCGACAAAGCAATCTGCGTTCGAATGATTACATTCGGAAGTCGGGTCTTTCCCACGCACCGCAATCGCAGCAGGGTACTTCAGCGTGTGAGACCGGCTCGCCTTGGCACCAGATTCGCTAATCGTGCGAATTTGAATCTATCGTTCTAATTTCGCATCAACGCTGATCAAGGCATAAGCGTCGCGCCTTTTACCTGATGCGATTTAGATCATCGCCACTTCTTCCGTAATGAGCGATACGCATTTCGGTAAATCCGCGAACTTGAGTTCATCAGGGCGGACAATCTCGAGATATCGGGGCTCGCTGAACGCGTTTTCCATTGCCTGCACGTTATCGAACCACAGCTCCGCGACGCCGTCGAAGATGTCACCTGCACCCAGCGGATTGCGGCCAAGGACTGGATGACATTGAACGTATTTTCGGATGTGACGAGTGAATTCCGGCACACTTTTCACCAGCGGTCCATGCTGCTCACGCCAATAAATCGAAAATTCCTGATGCGTCATTTCGGGCTTGCGGACCACATTAATCATCAACTTAATCATGTCGTTATCCTCGATTTAAGGGCCTTTGATTGATATGTTCTTCTCCGTTAGACCGCTATCGTCACCCCTTGTGTCCACTTGCTTTCCGTACGCGATATCCAAGACGTGGGAAGTGGACATGCAACCGTCCCGTCCGTGGATGTTCCGTTGCAATGACCAGCTGTTCGTCATCGATAGTCATCAGTTCACCCACGCTCGATGCCGACTGATCATCCAAGGGGGAGACACTTACGTAGTTGCCCGCCGTAACCCCTTCGGGCGCCACGTATACGCGGCGTGTCACTAGGGTCGGCTCTGAAGCAGCCGCTATTCGAAGGGCGTCTTCGGCTGAACAAAGCGCTGGTTTGCCGTGTCCAAGTGCGGCGACGCGCGCCATCCAATCTCGCGTCCGGGGCAACACATCCAACATCTGACTGGGACCCCCAATAAACTCTAGAAACCAAGGGACCATGTACAGTGACAGATCTGCCAGACTCACGGACTCGCCCAGAACATACGGATTGGCCTCATCGAGTAACGCCTCGATCCAGGTAAGCTGCCCTCGCCACTGTGCAAGCCGGCTCTGCGCGGAGGCCTCCACTTTATCTAACGTCGGCAGCGGCTTCCCATGCAGTCGCGCGCGGTCTGCATGAAACGACAGCGGAAACCTTCGGGCATGAACGCCGGTGACATAGAGCGCTAGGGGCCAAAATAGGCGATCCTCCGCCCATGCCGTGATCGCTTCCACCAGCACACGCGTCCTGGCGGGCGAGGATCCGGGATACACGGTTGGCTGCGGGATCCACCGTTCAAGGATCTCAACGATAAGACGGGTATCACAATAAACATCCGCGCCGCATTGCAAAGCTGGCGTTCGGCGATAGCCGCCCGTCAGGGGCGTATAATCTGGTTTCGGCTCAGTCGCCGGGATCTCGACGGATTTCCAACTGCACCCTTTGAGGCCGAGAACAAGGCGTATCTTTTCCGAGAAATTTGAAAAATCGTAATGGTGAAGAATTAAATCCATTTCGATTAATCCCGCGGCAAGGGTGTGACGGCCGGTTTCCCTCCGTCGAGAATCGCCTCGAATCGGTTCTTGATCAGCGTATCCCAGAGCGGGTGCGTCTTGATATAAAAACGATCCGCCTGCACGGCCTCTAAGACGAGAGCGCCGACCGCTCTAGGATCCATGCCCTTGGAAACGACTGCGCGCAACCTTTCCCGGCGATCCGGATCCGCTAGCTCCGCACCCCCTTGATCGGGGTGATTGCGGTCTGAATACGCGATTCCGGTGGCGACCCAACCGGGACACAAGACGGACACCCCAAGACGGAGATCTCCTCGGGCGGCAAGCTCTTTGGACAGACATTCGGACAGCGCGACCACGGCGTGCTTACTCACGGTATAAGCCGCATTTGCGGACGTGGTCACCAAACCACCAATAGAGGCGGTATTCACAATGTGTCCGTAGTCGCCATGCGCAGCATCCAAGGGACGAACGCCCCCAACCCATGAACGACACCCATCAAATTAACACCGAGCACCCACTGCCAGTCGGCAGACGAACAAGCCCAACTCGGCTGATTGTTATCAATCACCCCCGCATTGTTGCACAACAAGTGGACAGCGCCGTGGCGATCAAATGCGGATTCGGCTAATCGATTCACCGACATGGGATCTGACACATCCGTCACTAAACCAACAACCTCTCCCCCGGCAGCTGAAATTTCGCCTACAACCCGTGAAAGGGCCTCCGGTTCTATATCGGCCAAAACTAATTTCATCTGGTAGCGAAGGCAGGCAAAAGCGATGCCCCGACCGATACCGCTCCCGGCGCCCGTGATCACCGCTACCCGCCCCCAAAGATGCTGCATGTGTAGGCTCCCGCTGCTCGTCTTGCCAACACGATAGCGCCCTAGACTCCCGCCTGTCACGTTGTGCCGGCACGTTCGCGAGCGCTAGACATCCGCGCCTATCAAGGGCTAAAAGGCAATGTCAATTGCCTAAGACAATCAACCCGCCCGATCGGACGGGCGCTGATCCCATTTGTTAAGCGAAAAGGAGAAAGTCATGGTATCACTGGAATTCAGTATGGCGCCGCTCGATAAGGGCGAAAGCGTGAGTACCCATGTCGGCCCTTGTCTCGACATCATCGATAAAAGTGGCTTGGGCTAGCGGCTAAATTCAATGGGCACAGTGCTCGAAGGAGAATGGGACGAGGTCATTGACGTCGTTGGGCAGTGCTATGAGCGCTTGAAGCAGGACTGTAATCGGATTGGCTGTTCAATCAAAATCGATTACCGCAAAGGGCATAACGGTCGATTGGAAAGCAAAACAGCAAAAACAGAAGCGACACTTGAGCGCGAAATCAGGCAGTGATCAGCTTTTCGTCAAGCCCTTGTCACCTGATTGTCTCCAGCACCGACGCGCCGTGCATGCCCGGTAAGTGCCACCGAGCGGGTAGAAGCCTTCCTCTACCCGCTCTGCTAGCCGACCGGTGGTCGTTTATACCTTCAATTTGCGGCGGGCGCCGTTACTCACCACTCGGGCTGCGGTCGGATCATTGAAATGAGCCGCGAGCATCCAAATATCGTTGTCACATAGCTTGTTTAAGATTTTGTTGCGCGCAGCAGTCGACTGATCCTTATCCATGCAGAAGGCTGTGTACCATTCCGGGTGTGCGACCTGAATAGGATGATGAAAGGAGTCGCCCGTAAACAGCGCCTGACCTTTCGTCCCCTTGACGTTGATGCACACATGTCCAGGTGAATGCCCGCGACTCGGTTCCAACCACACGTTATCATCCAGCGCGAAATCACTTGCCACCAAATCCGCACGGCCGGCGTCAACCACGGGCAGAATGCTGTCCGCATAGGCACCATCAAGCCCATGATCGTCCTGCTTATTCGCCCACCCTTCGAACTCGACTTTGTCAAAGATGTAACGTGCATTCGGAAAAGTCGGTACCCATCGACCATTTTCGAGTTTCGTATTCCAGCCGACATGGTCGTGATGTAGATGCGTACACATCACATGGGTCACATCCTGAGGACTCACGCCGGCGGCTGCCAGCTTTTCTATGTAGTCTGAATTGCGGCCGATCCAGTCCGGAATAACCGTCCGCTTCTTGTCATTGCCGACACAGGTATCGATGAGAATGACGCGACTACCCGTACGGACGATGAACGTATGGAGGCTCAGATGCAGCATCTCTTCCCGTAGACTCCCCTTGACGGGCAGGAAGTGCGGCTCTAGCCAGTCGCGGTTGGCATCCATTTCCGCCTGGTTATAGGTGGGATAAAAAGTAGTGAGTTCAAGTAAAGCACCGTACCAGTCCTGGATGCGATCAATGGTGACGTTGCCAAAATTTAGGGTCTTCATGTTCGATTTTCTCCCTCGATGTTTGAGAAGTTTTTTACGCTAACTGCAGATACTCGCGATTACGCAACCGCCTCGGGCGCTTGCGGCACCGTCTTCCAGAATTCAGGATCATGGCCATACATGATGCGCGCGCCGCGTTTCTGGAGCTCTTTCAGGCGCCCTAGGGAAAGCCGCATGGCATCTGGATCGGCCACGATGCCCGGCAGACGCATTTCGTCCAGCGTCCTCCTGAGGTAACAGGCGTCCCCGCACAGCACCACTTCGCCGGTCGCCGTCTGCAAATGGAGAGATTGATGTCCCGGCGTATGTCCGTAAGTGGGGATACAGCGTACAGAGCCGTCCCCGAACACATCATGCTCGCCGTCCACTAGGAGCATGTCATGCCCATGGTCATAATCGCGGGGATCATAATAATTTTTTTCCATCAATTCCGGGACGTGACCGGCCTCCCATTCGCGCTTCTGGACAATGACCCGCGCGTTCGGCACCAGTGCATTACCGCCCGCATGATCGAAATGAAGATGCGAATTGATGATGTAGTCCATTCGATCGGGATCGCGACCGATGCTTTGCAGACGCCCACTGATTTCTTCTCCCGGCTCGAAGTGCACCTGGAAATGGGGCTCCAGGGGGCCGAGCGCCCGATGCTTATCGCGTTGAACCAATAGCGACATGCCCGAATCAAAAAGTGCGACGCCTTTTTTGTGTTCCATAAGGTAGGCCGGGATCGGTATCTTCAGCACCCCTTCGCCCCCTTCAATTAGAAGCGACACCGGCATCGTGAGGTATCCGCAAGTCATGGCGTAAAGTCGTACAGTCATCTTGATCACCTAGCTCCAATTTAGAGGATAACGCTAACCCACACGTCAACCAAAACCGCGCGTTACCCGGGGGTCTGCGCCAATAATAGCAAGTAAACTGCGTGCCGTTTTGACCCGTTTAGGGGGCAGCGGGTTGAGTGGGGATCTGGACACGTCTTATCCGGTGCTGCACCCGCTATTTCGCCGAATGAAGAAGTAGACGTGCGGTAACCCGTGCAACACGCCACTTACCGGCAATTGTTGCGTTGCATTAAATTTCGCGGACGGCCAGCATCGTGGCAGAATGCGCGCCATACTAAAAACACCTCCGTGGCCCTTTCAGGCGCCCGAAAAGCGGGGGCCTGAACACGGACAGCAGGCACGCGGAGAGAACTGACATGAACCTGAGAATGGATCAGGGTGTTGAGATGGCCGACCGAGCGATCCTTTTGGCGCAATTCGATGCGGCAAGGAAACATTCGGAGCGGCTTTCAGAGACCCTCTCTGCAGAGGATCACGGGATCCAGTCGATGCCGGACACCAGCCCGGCCAAATGGCACCTCGCGCATACCACGTGGTTTTTTGAAGCGTTGGTGCTTTGCCCCTATATGCCTGGCTACGCCCCATTCGACCCCCGCTTCTTCGAACTATTCAATTCCTACTATGAAGCGCTCGGACCGCGGCACCCACGCGCCCAACGAGGGCTACTCAGCAGACCCAGCTTGGACGTGGTGCGAACCTATCGCCGACATGTCGAGTCGCATCTCAGAACGTTTCTGGCAATCGCCACGGACATCGAATTTGCGGCCATTCAAGCGACCGTGATATTAGGCATTCATCATGAGCAGCAACATCAGGAGCTTTTGCTGACCGACATAAAGCATGGTTTTTCGTGCAATGCGCTGCTTCCGGCAGTCAACCCGAACCCCTTGACCTCGAACGCCAAGACCCGCCCTGCTGTTTGGGTAGCCTTCCCCGGCGGCCCCAAGCAAGTCGGGCACTCGGGAGAGGGCTTTGCGTTCGATAACGAGGGGCCTCGCCATACGGCGTGGTTGACGCCTTTTGTCCTAGCAAGCCGGCCGGTCACCTGTGGAGAGTACCGCACGTTCATGCAGGATGGAGGTTATCATCGTCCGGAGTTCTGGCTGAGTGATGGCTGGGCATGTCGACAATCCGAACAATGGGAAGCGCCGCTCTACTGGCGGGCAGCCGCAACCGGGGAATGGGAGGAATTCACCCTGCATGGACTTCATACCATTGATCGAGAGGCGCCGGTTTGCCATGTGAGCTACTACGAGGCGGCAGCTTACGCCGCGTGGGCCGAGGCACGTCTGCCGAGCGAGTTCGAGTGGGAGCATGCCGCTGCGCAGGCCGATCCCGTCCACCGCTTCGAGTGGACACATCTCCACCCTCGCTTGGTGGAAAAAGCCGATGCAGGTTTGCAGGCGCTCTTCGGCGAAGTGTGGGAGTGGACACAATCGGCTTATTTGCCTTATCCCGGGTTCCAACCCTGGGCGGGTCCCGCCGCTGAGTACAACGGCAAGTTCATGATCAATCAAATGGTGCTGCGCGGCGGAAGCTGCGTCACGCCCCCTGACCATCTGCGTCGAACCTACCGAAACTTTTTCCCACCGGCTGCACGTTGGCAGTTTTCCGGGATACGCCTTGCGAAGGACTGCTCATGACGAGACCTATTCGTGCTTTGGATTTACCCATCGACGAAGATCAATTCGGGATTGCACTTGCCGCAGCGCTACGGAGCCACCCTCGACGGATTTCACCTAAATTTTTCTATGATGCGCCCGGCGCGGCGCTTTTTGACCAAATTTGTGATCTGCCAGAATATTATCCGACGCGCACCGAGTTGGACCTGCTGGCCCGGTATGCTGGGGAAATGGCCGCCGCCATCGGTCCTCACGCCGACTTGATCGAATTGGGTGCCGGCTCAATGCACAAAATTCGCTTGCTGCTCTCGGCCCTTGAAGATCCGGTGCGCTATCTCGCCGTCGATATTTCCGCAGAGCACCTGCATTACCACGCGAGCCTCCTGCAGCGCGAATTCACAGGACTTGAGATTATTCCGCTGGCCGCGGACTTCACCCGCCGATTCAAGCTACCCGCCAGTGCGCGCGCCTCACGCAGCCGGGTAGGATTCTTCCCGGGCTCTTCGATTGGCAATTTTGCACCGGAAGAGGCCTGTCAATTCCTGGCGGCGACCGCCCGCATGTTACGCGGCGGCGGCCTGCTGGTCGGCGTCGATTTGATCAAAGCGCCCGAAGTTCTCCATGCGGCCTACAACGACCGTCAGGGCGTGACGGCGGCTTTCAACAAGAACTTGCTGGCGCGCGCGAACCGCGATCTGGGTGCTAACTTCGACCTCGATGCTTTCGACCATTACGCGTATTTCAATCCCTATGACACTCGCATCGAGATGCACCTCATCAGCAGGTGGCAACAGGAAGTCTGCTTTCGCGGCGAGTCGTTTTCGTTCGCTGCCGGAGAAACGTTGCATACCGAAAATTCTTACAAATACAGTATCAAGAGCTTCCAGGCACTCGCTCGCCAGGCGGGGTTTCAACCCCAGCAAGTCTGGTGTGATGCACAGCAATGGTTCAGTGTGCATTGGCTCACGATGGCCTAATGAGGGCGGCGTCGACTGTTTATTTTCGCATTGATTTCAAGCATTAGGAGTTTCTCATGGGACCGCTAGCAGGCATCACTATTATTGAACTGGCCGGAATTGGCCCGGGTCCTTTCGCCGCCATGCTGTTGGCCGACATGGGAGCGACCATCATCCGCGTAGACCGCACGCAAAAGGCTGATCTGGGGGTTGATCTGCCCCCCCGCCTCAGTGTCATGAATCGCGGTCGACGTTCCATCGCCGTCGATCTGAAATCGCCAGCAGGCAAGGAAGTCGTGCTGCGTTTGGTTAATCAAGCCGATGGTTTCATCGAGGGCTTTCGGCCCGGCGTCACCGAGCGTCTTGGGTTAGGCCCGGACATCTGCCTGGCACGCAATCCGAAGCTAGTCTACGGCCGCATGACCGGCTATGGCCAAGACGGTCCGATGGCAAGCGTCGCGGGCCACGACATCAACTATATCGCGCTCGCCGGTGTGTTGAACGCCATCGGTCCGACAGGCGGGAAGCCCGTGCATCCTCTCAATCTCGTCGGGGACTTCGGTGGCGGGGGCATGTTTCTCGCGTTCGGTCTGTTATGCGGCATCATCGAAGCCCGCACCTCAGGAAAGGGACAAGTCGTCGACGCCGCAATGACTGAGGGATCTGCGCTTCTGGCCAACATGTTTTTCAGTTTCCGGGCCCTCGACCAATGGACTGAGAAGCGAGGCGACAATGTGCTGGATGGTGGCTCGCATTTTTATGATACCTACGAGACTCAGGATGGCGGCTACCTCGCTGTTGGCGCCATTGAAAAAGTTTTTTATGTAAAATTGTTACGCTTGATGGGGCTTGATCCCGCGGAATTCGAGCCGCAGTTCGATAAATCACGCTGGCCCGCCTGGAAAGCGCGCTTAGCTCAAGTGTTTAAGACCCGCACCCGCGATGAATGGACCAGCCTCCTTGCCCACGAGGATGCTTGCGTGATGCCCGTCCTGACCACCCGCGAGGCCATTGAACATCCGCATAATCAGGCACGCCAAGCGTTTGTCGTCCACGAAGGGGTGGAGCAGGTTGCGCCTGCTCCGCGCTTCAGTCGGACGGCTCCGAAGCTTGATTTGCCGCCGCCGATCCCCGGCGAACACACGACTGACGTCTTGACCGAATTCGGCTTCGACGCTGCGGAAATCGACGCACTACGAGCCTCTGGTGCCGTGACCTGAATCCCTCAACCAGGAACCTTCGGCGCCGGACTCGCCGGACTCAAGTTATCTGTAAACAGGCTGAGATCGACGCCCTCACCCACCAGTAGATCACGGCGCTCGACGAATTTCGGCTTGATCAGCCAGACGAGGAGCGGGAGGACAACGAGCGCAAGCACCATATTGATGGCCATGATGACAATCAACAGTAGCCCCATGTCTGCTACGAACTTCAGGCCCGATAAGAAATACCACGGCGCGATCCCGAGTGCCATGATGGTCGCCGTGAACATGATGGCCTTGCCCGTCGTGCGCAGCGCGGCGGTGATAGCGGCGCCCCAGTCACCTTCAAGCGCGTGGTATTCCTCGCAGATGCGAGACAGCAGATAAATGCCGTAATCGATCCCGACCCCGACGCCAATCGCCGCGACTATCAGCGAATTGACATCCAGCCCGACGCCCAACAAATGCATGGCCGCGTTGAGTACCTGATTCGCAAGGTTTACCGGGATGAGTAGCAATAACCCGGCGACCAAGGACCGATAGGCAAGGGACGCGGCAATCAAGATGAGCAGATTCAGGGATCCGATGCACACCAAGTGATAGCGCTCAATCACATGATTGACCGCCTGCTGCAGAGCGATAGTGCCGGTCCCCAGTCGGACGATGAAATGTTCATGCTCAAGGCCCACAGCGGCGACTGCCGCGCGCGCGGCAGCCAGTGCGGCATCCACTGTTTCCTGTTTATTATCCCGATACCAAAGCGAGACCGTGCCATCGTGCCACTTGGGATCAACGAGATGATTGAAATTCTTAGCGCTGGTACCCATGGTCACGGCGAAACCTGCGGCACTCATCGCGGGTTGGCTGTGATCCAAGGGGAGCCATTTCGGGTTTCCTCCGTTGAAGAGTCGGTTCCCCTCCCCCATATAGTCTGCAAAAGACAGCGTTGCACGGGGAGGCGCATCCCCCACTTCGAGCAGACGCTGCAATTTCTGCATCGTCTCAATCGTCTCCACGCGCTGCACTTCAAGATCGGGGCTTCTTCTATCTTTTGCCTCGAGGACCAGTTCAAGCGTGTTCACGCCGGGGAAAAGTGCATTGATCTGACGTACGGCCGTATTGAACTCGGACTTATCCCATAACAAACCGCTGCCTTCGACCGGGTTTCCGATTTTGATCTGCATGGCGATCGCGATTGCAATGGCTGAGCCTATGCCGACTAGGACTGTCGTCAGCCGCGCGCGTTTGCCAAAGGAAAGGCTAGCGATTTGTCCTAGAATTTTTTGGAACCGGACATGAACACCCGACTTCTTGCCCTGACCGATCAGTTGGGCGACGTTCCTCGGCGCAGGCAAGGATGCCAACAGCAGCGAAATCAGGACAACGCCAGTCGGAATCAACCACACCGCCCACATCCCACAAAAAATCGCATGACGAACCATGGCGGGGATCGGCGCAAAGCCGACGATGAAGATGCCAAGAATATCCGTAATGATGCCTAGCACACTAGGCGCCATCATGACCCCCATGGTGATTTCGGCGGCCTTCACGCGATCATTAACTTGCGCATAAATTTCGTAAAAACGTTCAGTAAACTGCACGCAATGCGAAAAAGAACGTGCTGTCAGCAACAAGGGCACGACCATAAGCAAAGGTTCGATAGAAATATTCAACCAACCGACGAGGCCAAAAGCCCAAATCGCGGCCGTTAGACTGGTGACGATAGGGGTGATAACGCCGACTAAATTGCGCATATACAGCATGAGCGCGAGGATCAATGCCCCTAATGTGACCGCAAAAATACCGATCATCTCTCGCTCGTATTGATAGACCCATCCGATCAACACCGGCTGTCCTGCGAGATAGACGTCGTGCTTCGCGTCCCGCGCACCATTCGTGAGTTTCTGCAGGTACGTAAACGCGGTCCCGTAATCAAGCTTGCGCTCAATGAAGCTTGCGGTAATCAGCGTGGCGGTGTCGTCGCGCGAGATCAGGAATACCCGCACGTTAGGTGATTTATCAACAAGCTGGTGAAAGCGTGCGACCTCCTCGTGGGATTTCGGCGCACGATCTTCCATCAGGGGTCGCATGTCGATACCGTTAGAGGTGGCCTCGCTATAACGGGCTTTAGTGCTCGCAATCGACAGAATCATGTCATGATCGATGCCGGGCGCCAGATCAATGTCACGCGTCAGTTGATAAACTTTCTGCAAGGTCTCTGCGTTATAGATATCTCCGTCCTTGCGCTTGATCATGATCGCGACGGAGAGCGGGTTCCCAAAATCCGGATGGTCTTTAAAGACCTGAACGAACGGATCGTCTGTCGGAAGAAGATCGGAAAAAATCGTGGCCAAACGAACCCGGGGTAAGCCGGCGGCGAAAAATGCCGTGAGAAGCAGGAACGTTGCCCAGGCGAGCTTGCGGTGGCTGAGAACCCAGTGTGCGAGCCGATAACGAAACGAATACATAGAACTCCCCGGGAAAGCTTGTAGGAATAACGGTCGGGGAGGAAACTAACTCATTACCGCGCCAAAGGACAACCGAGGGCCCTCATCACAGATGCTGCAAAGCAACAGTCAACTGCGATGAAGGCAGACTCGCGATAACTGTCAGCCTAGTCGAACGGGAATGAAAATCTCTGCGTCGTCCCGGCGAACCAGCAAAGCAACATTGGCCGGCGCTTTCTCGATCAACCGCTTAAGATCATGCGCATCATGTACGCTCGTCGAATTCACCGCGAGGATGATGTCACCCGGACGAAGCCCTGCGCGCGCAGCCGCACCCTCGGCGCGCTCCACCAGAACGCCGCGGGCAGCCCCGGACGGTTGGCCTGGTTGTGGTTCAATTTCTCTCACCACCACCCCAAGGCGCCCAGGCTTGCTCGCGCTGGTCGCAGGTCCATTCGTAGCCATCGCGGCGTCTCCGTCGGCCTCGCCAAGTGCGAGCTCGAGGTTCGTATGTTTCCCGTTCCGGATGATATCGAGCACGACATCATGACCCGGTTGCTGCTCGGCGATGATCCGCGAAAGCGTCGCCGAATCCTCGATGGCTTTGCCGTTCACCGACATAATCACGTCGCCCGGCTTAATGCCCGCCTTGTCGGCGACAAACCCAGGTTGTACCGCGCCCACCAACGCGCCAGCCGGCCGGGGCAGACCGAAGGAGTCGGCGAGCTCTTGATTAAGTGACTGCACCGTGACACCCAATCGACCTCGCGTCACCTTCCCGTGCGCAATCAGCTGATTCTGTACATTCATGGCCAGATCGATGGGAATGGCGAATGATAGCCCCATGTAACCTCCGCTTCGACTATAAATCTGCGAATTAATGCCCACGACTTCGCCGCGAAGGTTAAGCAGCGGCCCCCCCGAATTGCCCGGATTCACCGCCACGTCGGTTTGAATGAAAGGTACGTAGCCGCTGTTCGGGAGCGAACGAGATTTGGCGCTCACGACGCCCGCGCTCACCGTATGGTCGAAGCCGAAGGGAGAGCCGATCGCAATCACCCACTCGCCCACCTTGAGCGCGTTCGTGTCCCCAATTTTGAGGGTGGGTAGATTTTTTTCGGGTAATTTCAAAACGGCCACATCCGTCGTTTCATCGGCGCCGATCACTTTGGCCTTGATCTCGCGTTTGTCGGAGAGCACCACAATCACCTCATCCGCACCCTGCACGACGTGGGCATTGGTCAGAACATATCCGTCTGCAGTGATTATGAAGCCCGAGCCCTCGCCCTGCTGGGGCACAGACTCCCCGCCGCCTGGCCGTCCCCCGAAACGGCGGAAGAATTCTGACCCGGGATCCCCTGGCTCCATACCTGGGGGGAGTCCTTGCCCCTCTCGACGACGGTCCGTCACCGCCCCCTTGGTCACACGGACACTCACGACCGCCGGAGAAGTCTGCGAGACGAGTTCGGAGAAATCGGGCAACCCATAGTTGCTTGTCAACGCCGGCGCCGCCTGCACTTGCGGGATTATCGCCACAGATCCGCCGAAAAGACTCGCGCCGATAATAAGTAGCGCGCCTGCTCCCGTAGCAGTCGGTGATTTATTCTTGGTCATAGGGACTCCTTGAAGCAATAAGTGGTGGGCCTCGAGGCGTGTGACGTTAAACCGCGGGGCTTAACCAAACCTTAAAGGGACCGGACTTCTCCCGGGTACGTGCGTGGCGCTGGTCCGTGTGATTCCGATGGCCCGGTGCGCAGCTTTCGTCGGCGCGGTAACCGCAAACAAAAACGGGTACCCGACCCACTCGGTGCGGCCTCGATCTTAATCTCACCGTCATGGTATTCAACGACGCGCTTGACGATGGCAAGCCCGAGTCCCGTTCCCCGGGCCTCAGTGCCGGGTATCCGGTAGAAACGGTCAAACACCCGTCGACGCTCTTCTGTGGCAATGCCGGGTCCGCTGTCGGTCACCTGGAGAAAAACATCCGTAGGATCCATCCAGAGATCAAGCGCGACATGACCCGATGCGGGGGTATAACGTAAAGCGTTATCCAGTAGATTCTCGAGCAGACTGCGCAAACCCTCTTGATTACCTTCCATCAGCACGGAAGGCGCGAGGGTAGCCCGCAAGTGGTGAGCATGGGCTGCGGCTAGCGCTTGGCAGTTCCCTACGACCTCTCGGGAGATTTCCGTAAGGTCGAGTTGTTCCCAACTGGAATCCTCATTTTCGGTGTCGAGCCGCGCGTAGGTCAGTAGTCGCTCGACGAGATGTGAAGAGCGTGAGACCCCGGCCTGCAGCTCGGTGATGGCTTCCTGCCGATCAAAGTCGGATTGCGCGCGCGCAAGGAGCTGTGTCTGGAGTTGCAGCGCGGTCAGCGGTGTCCGAAGTTCATGTGCAGCATCCGCCATGAACTCCCGTTGTCGGGCGAGCACCTGCTTTAATCGCGCGATGAGATCGTTAAGCGCCTCAACCATGAGGCGCGTCTCGCTAGGCAGGCCGGCGATCGGCAAGGCAGTCATGTGACCTACTTCGCGCGCCCCGATAGTGCCGGCAAGCTCGCGTAATGGCGCGAGGACTTTCCCCACGAGCCACCAGATCAGCAGCACCAACGCAGGGAGTGCCCACAGCAGCGGATACAGAATCTTTTGTACGGCTTGTCGGGCGAGTTCTCGGCGCAATTGCATGGGCTGTGCAATCTGGATCAGATGGGCGCCCAGCGTATCGGCATAAACACGCCAATCAACGCTATCCGCACGTATATCCGAATAACCGAGGGTATCACTGCGTGGCAGTAGGACGCCGCGATGCGACAAATAGACACGCTGACCGCGCCAATCCCATGCCTGGATCACGAAATCCTGCTCCGGATCCGGCTCCGTCACCACGATGGCACCAAGCACCGTCGCCTTGTCGCGCAGGGCGAGCGCCTGCTGCCGCAGCTGATAATCAAGTAGCTGATCGATCTCATGACGTGCCCAGTAATAAGTGGCGCCGGTGGCAATGACGATAGTCAGTGTAATCGCCGAAAGCAGAACCAGCAGTAAACGGGAACGCAGAGACATGGGGAGAAAGCTGTTCAGACCAGCTGGGATAACATGAGCTTAGGGTTGTCCCTCGCTCAGAGTATATCCCACCCCCCGCACCGTGTGGATAAAACGCTCCCCCAGCTTGCGCCGCAAATGATGAATATGCACTTCAATCGCATTGCTCGCGACCTCCTCGTCCCAGCCATACAGGCGCTCTTCAAGCTGGTTGCGCGACAGTACCGCCCGCGGCCGTTCCATCAGCGCGAGAAGAATGGCAAATTCACGCGCCGAGAGCGTGACCGGGTTGCCATCCCGCGTCACCTCGTGCGTCGCAGGATCCACGCTAACCTCGCCGTATTCGACGCGCGATTGGGCGCGTCCAACATAACGGCGGGACACTGATCTAATCCGGGCAAGCAGCTCGTCCAAATCGAATGGTTTGACCAAGTAATCATCAGCGCCGAGATCGAGTCCACGCACCCGATCATCCAGCTGATCGCGGGCCGTTACGATGATGACGGGAATCGCACGCGTTGATCTGCGGAGATCACGGAGCACCTGGAGACCATCCTTGCGGGGGATCCCCAAATCGAGGATCAGAAGCTCGTACGGGTTCGCGTTCAACGCCGCCTCGGCCGCGAGGCCATCCCGAACCCAATCAACGCTATGCCCTTCCAGTTGCAAGCCTTTACGGAGTGCGGTGCCGACCATGGGATCGTCTTCGGCCAGCAGAAGCCTCATAACGCCGCCCACCGTGAACGCCCGTGACTGGGCCTGCGCGCGCCCGCACACCGGGTTCCATCGCGGTCCTCTTGCATCGTACCTCCTCATTTGGTCCGTCTACGGGTGATCACGTCGCCCGCACCGGCCAGTGGTCCCCAGTCTAGCAAGCTTGGCACGCGCGCCGACATCTACCGCGCTACACACAGAGCCCCCGAAGCAAGGTAGGATCGTATCCTTATCACCACCGGTCAGCCGGATTGACCGCACGCCATCTGAGGAGCCTGTCATGCAAGACCCTATTGCGTCCAACCAGGATGCCGCGGCAAACCTGAACCTGGCGCCCCTGTGGATGCCGTTCACCCACAACCGGCTGTTCAAGCAACACCCCCGCATGGTGGTCCAAGCTGACGGGATGTATTACACCACCGCAGACGGCCGTCAGTTGCTCGACGGACTCTCAGGTCTTTGGTGCAGCAATGCCGGGCACCGTCACCCGAAGATCGTCGAAGCGGTCAAAGCCCAATTGGATCGCCTGGACTTTGCACCGCCTTTTCAAACCGGGCATGACAAGGGTTTCGAGCTCGCTGCGGCACTGACGTCGGCAACGGGTCACGGCTTTGAACACGTTTTTTTTACGAATTCCGGTTCAGAGGCGGTCGATACGGCGCTCAAAATTGCGCTCGCGTATCACAAAACACGCGGCGACGCCGGACGATTCAGGTTCATTGGGCGTGCCCGCGGCTATCATGGGGTGGGCTTTGGTGGCATCTCCGTCGGCGGCATGGTCGCCAATCGCAAGGCATTCGCGAGCGCCCTTATCCCTGGTGTTGATCATCTTCCGCATACGCATGATCTGTCACAGATGGCGTTCTCTCGAGGACAACCGACCTGGGGGGGCCATCTCGCCGAAGAGCTCGAACGGCTCGTCCAGCTCCATGACGCGAGTACTATCGCGGCCGTGATCGTCGAGCCGATGCAGGGATCGGCCGGTGTGCTCGTGCCCCCACTCGGTTATCTCGAACGCTTGCGTGAAATCTGTACCCGACATGGCATTCTGCTCATTTTCGACGAAGTCATTACTGGATTCGGCCGCATCGGGCCGATGTTTTCGGCCGACCGTTTTGGAGTCGTCCCAGACATCATTACCTTCGCCAAAGGCATCACAAGCGGCGTAATCCCGCTAGGTGGGGCGCTTGTGCAAAAGGGTATTTACGACACGTTCATGACCGGACCCGATCATCTCGTGGAATTCTTTCACGGTTATACTTATTCCGGCCACCCACTTGCCTGCGCAGCCGGCCTCGCGGCGCTTGAAGTTTACCGCAGCGAAGATCTCTTCGGGCGAAGTGCCGCGCTCGCACCCGTCCTCGAAGCGGCTATTCATTCGCTTCGAGGAGAGCCGCACGTCATCGATATTCGCAACTGCGGCATGGCAGCCGCAGTGGAGCTCGAGTCTCGTCCCGGGGCGGTCTCTCAGCGCGCAATGGATATTTTTCATTATTGCTTCGACCATGGCGCGATGGTGCGATATACCGGCGAGATCATCGTCCTTGGGCCGGCGCTGACCATTTCTGAAACGCAGATCACACAACTCGTCGAACTGCTCAGGCAAGCGCTAAAAGCGGTCCCCTGAGACACCCCGCAACAGGCAATAACGTTACGGACAATCCTGCTCATGATCGATATTCCGCATTACATCAATGGCGCACGTACCTTGGGCGAAACCGATCGCTGGGGTGAAATCTATAACCCCGCGCTCGGGACTGTAGTCGCACGTGTGCCGATGGCTAGCCGCACTGACGTAGAACGTGCCGTGGAGGCGGCACGTAGCGCTTTTGGAACTTGGTCTCAGACGCCATTACCGGCGCGTACTCGTCTTCTGTTCCGATTCCGAGAAATGCTCGATCAACGACGGCACGAACTTGCAACTATCGTGACTCGGGAGCATGGAAAAGTATTGGCGGATGCTGGCGGCTCAATCCAACGAGGTCTCGAAAATGTCGAATACGCGTGCGGCCTTGGTGAGTTACTGAAAGGTGATTACAGCGCGCAAATCGGCCAGGGCATCGACAGCTTCTCCATGCGTCAACCACTGGGTGTTTGTGCCGGTATCACGCCATTTAATTTCCCGGTAATGGTCCCGCTGTGGATGTTCCCGTTGGCGATCGCCTGTGGTAACACTTTCGTGCTGAAACCGTCAGAAAAAGCCCCTTCCGCAGCGCTCTTTCTGGCCGAACTACTAACTGCCGCTGGTGCGCCACCCGGGGTCCTCAATGTCATTCATGGCGACAAAATAGCGGTCGATAGTTTATTGGTAGATCCGCGTGTCAGTGCGCTCAGTTTTGTCGGGTCGACCCCCGTGGCGGAATACGTCTACCAGACTGGAAGTCGCCACAGCAAACGCGTCCAGGCGTTGGGAGGAGCGAAGAATCATCTCGTCGTCTTACCAGATGCCGACCTTGAACAGGCGGCTGATGCTCTCGTAAGCGCTGCCTATGGCTCTGCCGGGGAGCGCTGCATGGCCATTTCCGTGGGCGTGGTCGTCGGCGATATCGCGGACGAATTGGTGCACAGGCTGCGCGAAAAAATCTCGGCGCTCACCGTTGGTGACGGCACGGCCGATGGCACAGAAATGGGCCCCCTGATTTCACGAGAACATCAGAAAAAAGTGTTGGGCTACGTAGAACAAGGTTTGCGCGAGGGCGCCCATTTGGTGAGCGACGGGCGCATTGCATCCATCGCCGGGGACAATAATGGTTTCTTTGTTGGCCCCTGCTTGTTCGATCACGCGGCGCCTGAAATGCGGATCTACCGCGAAGAAATTTTTGGTCCCGTCCTGATCCTAATCCGGGTGGCGTCCTTTGCCGAGGCTGTCACCCTCGTCAACGGACACGAATTCGGCAACGGCTGCGCTTTGTTCACCCGGGACGGCGATGCGGCCCGCGAGTTTGTAAGGCGTGTCGAAGTCGGGATGGTCGGCATAAACGTGCCGCTACCTGTGCCGATGGCTTTCCATAGTTTCGGTGGCTGGAAACGCTCGCTTTTCGGAGACACCGCTATGTATGGACCGGAAGGCGTACATTTCTACACGCGGCTCAAGACCGTTACCGCTCGTTGGCCGACCGGGATCCGTGCCGGCGTTGACCTGCAATTTCCAACCATGAAATAGAGGATCGAAAAATGCGTTATTGTCCCCAGTGCGCACAACCGCTGCGCCGTATCGAAGTCGGCGGCCGCCCTCGCGATACCTGCATGGATAATCGCTGCGGCTTCGTGAACTGGAACAACCCAGTGCCCGTCGTAGGGGGGGTGGTGGAATGGAACGACCACGTCATTCTAGTCCGCAATGTCGGATGGCCAAGTACTTGGTACGGTTTGGTAACGGGCTTTCTGGAGGCCGGGGAGATGCCTGAAGAAGGCGTGCTCCGTGAAGTCAAAGAAGAAATCGGGCTGGATGCAAAACTTCAGTCATTTATCGGCATGTATGAGTTTCACAGGAAGAATCAGCTCCTTATTTGCTACCACCTAACCGTCGATTCCGGTGACGTCGTATGCCCACCGGACGAGATCGCGGATCACAAATGGGTCCCGATGGACAAAATTCAACCGTGGAGCGCCGGCACCGGTCAGGCCTTGCGTGACTGGCTAAGAACCCGGGGTATCGAACGAGAGATGCACGAATTCGGAGAGTTAAACCACTGAACTGGTCGCGGTCGCGTGGTGACCCGAAGGTTCAACGGGAGGATCGGGGGAACGGCACCGGGTCAATCCCCGAGGTCCCCCACGGATGGCAACGAGCTAGGCGCTTGAGCGTCAACCAAATGCCCCTTCGGGCACCGTGGATCTCCAATGCCTCAAGACAGTATTCCGAGCAGGACGGAAAGTGTCGACAACGCGGTGGCAGCCACGGCGATAACACCACCCGGTAGCCGTGCACTAGTATCTTGAGTAACCGCACCACGTTGGCCTGCCTCAGGTAGGTACCGTTGCCTCGTCGCCGACGTACGTCGGCTTTGCAAAGCGTCGGCTGCAATAATAACAATCGACACTGAGGTTGCCCTCAAAACGCAAATAGACCAGCGGGTGCCCCAGCGCCCCGCCCCCCCCGTCGCATCCGACGGTTTCGTCTGTAGCTTTGGCGCGAATAATTTCACTCGGTTTCATAGGCATATCTCCCGACTGCATGCCGACCATGACCAGATTGTCGTTGTGGCCTATAGTAGCAGACAAGCCCATTGGCGTTGTTCGCCCAAACTTTACCGTGAGGATCGTCCCATGACCAAAGTCAGCCTGCAATCAACCTTCAAAAGCTCCCCTGACCAAATATGGCAACTCATCGGGCAATTCAATGCCCTCCCGGACTGGCATCCCGCCGTCCAGAGTAGCAAGCTTGAAGACAACGGACGTCTGCGGCGGCTGAACCTGATGGGAGGTGGCGAAATTATTGAACGTCTGGAAATCATCGACGAAAAAGATCGCCTCTACCGTTACAGCATTGTCAGCGGCCCGCTACCGGTCGCCAATTACACGGCCACGCTGCGTGTACGGGACGATGGTCACGGCAATGCCCTCGTCGATTGGTCGAGCGAATTCGAACCCGCCGGGGTCGCGGAGGTAGATGCTATCAAGTCGGTTCAGAGCGTCTATCAAGCGGGCTTTGATAGTCTCAAGAAAATGTTCGGGATATAGGGACAGGTTGAACACGATGAGCGACATACGATATACGGAAGAACATGTCTGGGTGGCGATTGACGATGATGGCGTGGCCACAATCGGCATTTCTGATTACGCACAGGAACAACTCGGGGACATCGTCTACGTTCAGCTTCCGGACATCGGACGGGACGTGGAAGAAGGGGAAGAAATGGTCATGATCGAGTCGGTCAAAACGACCGGAGAGATCAGATGTCCGGTCGCCGGACGGATCATCGAAGTCAACGATTTGCTGACCGATACACCGGAGCGCATCAACGAATCCGCACTGGACGAGGGCTGGCTATGTCGGCTCGAGCCAACCGACGAAATGCAAATTGAAGAGTTGATGAGTGCTGACGACTACGAAGACTTTTTAGGGACGCTGTCCTGACATCGTAATTGGGGAAGGCTGCGGCTCAAATTGAGCTTCGAAACGCTTCAAAATAGGCCCTATACGCTCACCGACGTCCATCTGAGGGGCAGAAGGCTCTTTGCCTTCTTGGCGCTCACGGCGATCAACGCTGTCGCGCGCGCGTTCGAAAGCCGCCGTGAATGAATGCGTTTGCCTCAGGGCTTCTTTGAAATAAGCGTCCCCAAAATAGGTCCACGCATTCTCGTGCGCACACCCAAATGATTTTTTGTCCTTGGCCGATGCTGTAATGACCAAGGTCTCGGGGCTCCGTAGCGCGTCAACGAACTGTCCTGAATAGCAAGCCGATAACACCACGATCCGCCAGCGGATCCCCGCGTTATCTAGCGCCTCTCGCAAGTCTTCCGGGCGCAAGCTGTGGAGCCCTAAGTCGCCTAATTCGACCGCGAATTGTCCATCCTTTGAACCGTGCGAGGTCATAAAAAGCAGCAAGATGTCATCTTCCCGCTTCATCTTTTTAGCGATACCACGCAGCGCTCTGCGGAGATTGGTCTGATTAGCAAGGGGATATTGGTCGAGCGTCTCCGCGTTGTTGATTAGACGAAGGGTGCGATGCTCGGCGGCGAATAGGGCGCCGAGAATACGGGCGGCCTGCAACGCCTCTCGCTTGAAAACCGCTTCCCCACCGAAACCGGCAAACGTAAGGACAAAAAGATTGGTCTGCCCCGGGATGCCTGGCATAACTTCACGGACTGACCGGTGCAGAAGCGCCGCCTGACGGGTATAGATCTGCTCAATATCGAGGGGGTTCTGCTCCGCAGTCGCCCGAGTGTCGAACAGCGGGGTGTCCGGCAGCCACACGTGGCTCACCGCGAGGCCGCTGGCGTAAACCACAAGGCAGGCAACATTTCGCAGCCATTCGCAAGACGGCGCACGCTGCAGCGCGGGTCGTAGCATGGCGACCTGCCATGCCAACGTAAACTGCCAAAGGTGCGGCTGGATACTGTCAAAACTTGCCGGTGCGTAGCGTGACCAAGCGGGGACGATAGCAAGCCAAAGTCCCCACAACGAGACTTCCGCCGCGGCCAGCGCGACGGCGAGCGCCAAGAAAGTCACGCGCTCTCGCACTAGACTTGCAATTGCAAAAATGGCGATTAACCAGAGATAACCCCGTGCGGCCTCGGCCGCCACCCCCCAGAGCATCAGCTGTGCGCCGGGTGGGGCATCCAGCCAATCGACAAGCAGAGCACACCCCCAACCGATGAGCAGTAACGCCAGGAGCTGTCCAGCGTCTGCCCGTGGCTCGGGACTTCGTAGGGCGCACAAGCGTAATCCCTGCCAGAGATTTGCAAAAAGACGTCGATGCATTGCGGGAAAACCAGAATTGAGGCTCAATGGAATCATCGTCGCGCGGCCTGACCAAACCGTCGTTCGGGCCGAACCGTCGCGCTTAATCTTGGAGTGTAACGAGAGGTCCCCACAGATGACGAGCCTGCCGCGCAAACGACCCGCTATCCGAAAACCGATCTCATGCAAGGAAATGAATGGATGATCAGCAGTCCGAACGTCGCGCGCTGCGCGCTAAAGCTCATGCGTTGAAACCGGTCGTGCTGCTGGGTCAGCATGGAGTCACCCCTGCCGTCGTCACCGCGATCGAAGAAGCGCTAGTTGCGCATGAACTGATTAAAGTCCGGCTGCGCGGAATCGAGCGAGAAGTCCGCGACGCGGTGATCACCGATCTCGCCGCGCGGCTTCAGGCTGAGATCGTCAATCTGATCGGCCATATCGTAACCCTTTACCGGGCCAATCCCGAGCCGCCCACCGTCGTACCCGTAGCGGCCCGAAAGAAAACAGGCCTGCGCAAGAAGGCACCGTTACGGGCAGCGCCGTCACCCTATCAGCGTACGGACGCCCGTCCTAATGGCCCCCGGACACCACGGGGCGCCCCGGCGAAACGTCAACCTTCGACAAGCCGGAGACCCAAATGAATGTTGATCTCGTCGTCGTAGGCGCGGGTCCGGGCGGTTATACCGCGGCTTTTCGGGCCGCAGATCTCGGCTTGTCTGTCGCACTGATAGAGCGCGATGCAACACTCGGCGGCGTATGTCTCAACGTCGGCTGTATCCCCTCAAAGGCGCTGCTCCATGCCGCCAAAGTCATCGGTGACGCGCGGGAAATGAGCAATCACGGGATCGTATTTGAGGCACCTCGCATCGAGGTGCCCGTCTTACGCGCTTGGAAGGATAAAGTCATTAGTCAATTAACCGGCGGCCTTCAGACGCTTGCCCGCCAGCGCAAGGTGGACGTCGTCAAAGGGACAGCCGTCTTCGCTGATCCGACTCACCTGCGCGTCACCGGGTCCGAGCGCGTCACGGAAATAACCTTTAAGCAGGCAATCATCGCCGCCGGCTCAGAGCCGATCCAACTACCCGGCATACCGACGGATCCTCGCATCATGGATTCGACGGGTGCACTTGCCCTCGAGGGTATTCCTGACCGATTGTTAGTGATTGGAGGAGGCATCATCGGTCTCGAAATGGCGATGGTGTATGCGGCGCTCGGCAGTACGGTTACGGTGGTGGAATTGACGCCCGGCCTTATCCCGGGTGCGGATCGTGATCTGGTCAGGCCACTCGAAAAACGCCTTAAGGGACTACTCGGCGCTATTTATACCGGTACACAGGTGACCAACGTGGTAGCACGGGAAACCAACCTGGAGGTTAGTTTCGAGGGGAAACAGGTTCCGGAGACTGCCTGCTTCGATCGCATTCTGGTCGCAGTCGGACGTCGCTCCAATGGCAGCCTCGTTAATCCGGGCGCCGCAGGTGTCCAGGTGGACGCGCGTGGCTTCATCCCGACGGACAAGGAAATGCGCACCAACGTGCCGCACATCTTTGCGATCGGAGATGTCACCGGTGGTCTGATGTTGGCGCACAAGGCCAGTCATCAAGGCAAGGTAGCGGCCGAAGTGGCTGCCGGTCGCAAGGCCGGGTTTGATGCCCGTGTGATCCCTTCTGTCGCCTACACCGATCCCGAGATCGCCTGGGTGGGACTCACTGAAACCGACGCAAAAGCGCAGGGGGTCCTGTATGAAAAGGCAGTCTTCCCTTGGGCCGCCAGTGGCAGGGCATTGAGCCTCGGCCGCAGCGAAGGCATGACCAAATTGCTGTTTGACCCCCAGGATCATCGCGTCCTAGGGGCGGGCATTGTCGGTACGAACGCCGGCGATTTAATCGCCGAAGCCGCACTCGCGATCGAGATGAACTGCGATGCCGAAGATATTGCCCTGACGGTGCATCCGCATCCAACCCTGTCGGAGACTCTCGCGATGGCAGCTGAAGCGTTTGAAGGAACCATCACCGATCTTTACATGCCGATCAAAACGCCCAAGTGACCGACTCGAACCATGCCTTGCCGATCGATCCCGCAGCCCTTTCGCTTGCGATGCGCGGTATTGCAAAGGAGTGCCAATACTTCCTGAGCACGTATTGGGCGGGACAATTAGCCCGGGCAGGGAAACCGGTCGATCCACTCGGCGTCATTTCGACCTTGCAGGCGCTTAGCGCTCAATGGCTTGCACATCCGACGGTCCTGATGCGCGCGCAAACCGACGTGTGGACCCAGTCATGGCAACTCTGGAGCCAATTCAATCAGCGACTCTGGGGGTTACCTGCCACCTCTCCGGTCGCCGCTATGGCGCCCGGAGACCGTCGTTTTCGGGACCCCCACTGGCAAGACCATCCATTTTTCGATTTCGTGAAACAAACCTACCTCGTGGCGGCGAGTGCGCTGTTCAAACTGACCGCGGAAACACCGGGCCTCGACACCAAGACAGCCCAGAAAGCGGCTTTTTACGTTCGACAATTTGCGGACGCGCTGGCACCGTCGAATTTCATTGCGACCAATCCCGAAGTCCTGCGCGTTACCGTCGAGACGCAGGGTCAAAATCTAGTTAGGGGACTCCGCCATCTTATCGAGGACTTCGACCCTGCGGAGGGTCAACTACGGCCACGCATGGTCGCGGGAGATGGCTTCGAAGTCGGTCGTAACCTTGCGACCGCTCCGGGAAAAGTCGTTTTCCAGAACGAACTGATCCAGTTGCTCCAATACGCACCAACCACGGCCGTCGTGAAGCGTCGTCCCTTGCTCATCGTGCCCCCTTGGATCAATAAGTTTTATATCCTAGATCTCCAGCCACGCAACTCATTCATCCGCTGGGCGGTGGCCGAAGGGCACACGGTGTTCGTAATCTCTTGGGTAAACCCCGGCGCTGAATTGCGGGATAAGGATTTTGAGGACTATGCCGTCGGTGGCCCTCTGGCGGCGCTCGACGCTATCCGCGCGATCACGAGCGAAGCCGAAGTCAATCTAATCGGTTATTGCATCGGCGGCACACTCCTGG
The DNA here is from genome assembly GCA_903825645.1 of uncultured Pseudomonadota bacterium. Classification (GTDB taxonomy): domain Bacteria; phylum Pseudomonadota; class Gammaproteobacteria; genus CAIKBL01. The sequence goes on from CAIKBL010000089.1 coordinate 53,174, forward strand.
GTGCGACGCTCGCGCATTTGCGCGCCCTTGGCGACAGCCGGGTCTCCAGCGCGACTTTTTTCACCACGTTGCTCGATTTCTCCGATGTCGGCGATCTGAGTGTTTTCATTGATGAGGCGCAAATTACGCACCTCGAACAGGTAATGCAGGCGCAGGGTTTTCTCGAAGGTCGCGCCATGTCGAATGCATTTAATCTGATTCGCGCGAATGATCTGATCTGGTCATTCGTGGTCAATAACTATCTCCTTGGACGAGCGCCCGCGGCCTTTGATTTGCTGTATTGGAATGCCGATTCGACGCGCATGCCCGCGCGACTACACAGCACTTATTTACGGCGGATGTACCTCGAGAACGCATTGCGTGAACCCGGCGGGATCACCCTGCTGGGTGAACCTGTCGACTTGGGTCGGATCGACGTACCCGCATGCTTTGTCTCAGCGCTCGACGATCACATCGCACCCTGGAAAACCATCTTCTCCGGTGCTGGATTGCTCGGCGGTGAAGTCAGTTTCCTGTTGGGCAAGGCTGGCCATGTGGCGGGCATTATCAATCCACCGGGACCCAAGGCCTATGACCATTATGTCGGCCCCGCCGTAGATACCCTCACCGCAGAAGAATGGTTGTCAAACGCCACGCTACGCTCAGGTTCATGGTGGGAAAGTTGGAGTAAATGGATAGACCGGTTTTCCGGTGGCGAGGTGCCGGCGCGCACGCTTGGCGAAGGATTGGAGGAAGCGCCCGGCAGTTATGTCCGTCAACGGGACACCACTTAAATGCGAAAAACAACCATTACTGACTTTATGCCGCGCTACGCCGGGGATCTTTCTTAAGGTCCGGTAAGAGGAGGCTCATCGCCTCCGCGACGGCTTGATCTGCCTCGCCCATGATTTCACCGATAGCCTGCTCGTCCAGGGCAAAAAGGTTCACCGCGAGCGGATCGAACGGAGGCACAGGCTCGCATGCATCGGAACCCCACGCGGACGCTCGGCTGATCGCCGCCGCCAAGTGCAGTAGGGATACTTCTCGTGTCAGCGACTTCGCCACCTCTGCGACGGCCCCCGTATGGAGTGCGATGGGGGTATGGATCGCGGCCGGCAAGTTCCAACGCTTGAGCAACTCAGCACTTGCCATGGCGTAGTCGAAGCCCAATTGCGCGCGTTGTATGCTCGCGAGGGTAACCCCCCGCCGGATCGCAGCATCACGCATTTCGCTGTAAAGCGGTGGATCCTTAAAGGCGATCAAAAGATTCCCTATTTCGTGCAATAACCCACAGACGAACCAGCGCTCTGCATTCCCAAGGACAGCACGCCGAGCGAGCACACGGGCCACCACTGCGCAGTAAATACTCCGTCGCCAAAAATCATAGAGGTCGAGTGCTCTCGACTGAATTTTAAAAAGAGTTCCCACTGCGGCATTCGCAAGCGCGAGATCGTGGACTTGATTGAGGCCCAGGATCTGCACCGCGCGGGAAATAGAATCGACTTTATCCGGCAAGCCCACATAGGCACTGTTCGCGATCCGTAAAATGCGGCTCGACAGTCCAGCATCGTTCGTGACAATCCCAGTCAGATCATCAAGCGAGGCGGTCGGATCCTCGAGAAGTTCCTGTATCCGCAGGTAAGCCTTCGGTAATGGCGCGATATCCTTGACGTCTTGCAAGAGCATTTGAAGCTCCATGGCCTTCTCCCCAAATTCGACGTATTGGTCGATTTCTGTCCGACAGTCTTCATGCCTAGCGGCCATCCAGTGTCCAACCTTGAGCGAGGCGACGTGCGCGTCGCTTAGTCTGACGAGGTAGTGTTGGCCGGCGCCAATAGCGCAATCGTCGATGTGCGGGATTACGGTCCAGAAAGACACGGCATGGATCCCGGGTCGCAACTGAAATACACTTGAATACAACCAACCCAAGAAGGAAGTCGACATGAGAAGCCAAAAATTCTTTGCCGTCGCCGCGGTTATGTCGGGAATAGGGCTCAGCGGATCGGTCCTTGCGCAAGAGCACACCATGATCGGTTGCCTCGTCCAGAATCCCCTCACCCATGGGTTCATGCTGACCCATGTCGAGAGCGTGTCCAACGTCATCATCACCGAATCAACTGCAAATCTCGCTCCGCACGTCGGCCATAAGGTAGAAATCACAGGCTCTTCCGTCGCGGGGAAAGATCCCAAGGTGCACAGTATGCAAGTAAGTGCGATGAAACATCTCGGCGGCACGTGTCCGTGACATCGGTCAGCGGCACGACTTCACTTCTTTAGGATGCAATGAGACGCGGCGAATGACCGTTATTACGACGACCGAATACACCCTCCCGAGTGGCCGTCCCTCGCTATTTTTGCGACTACGCAACAAACGTCGAGCGGGCAGCACAACATCGGTGCTATTCGTCCACGGGGCAACTTATCCGTCCACCGTCACCTTTGATTACGCGATCGAGGGATCTTCGTGGATGGACCATCTGGCCAATCGTGGCCTGGACACTTGGTGCATCGATCTCCTCGGTTATGGCATTTCCGATCGGCCGCCAGAAATGTCCCGTGCGGCCCTCGAAAACAATCCCCTGGTAGACACTGTCGAGGCGGTAAGCGATGTAAAGCGCGCCGTCGACTTCATTACCGCATTGCGTGGCGTTGAGGCGATCGGTCTTATCGGTTATTCGTGGGGAACAGCTATCTGTGGCCAGGTCGCCGGAGAAGCGCCTGCCAAAGTCAGTCGACTCGTGCTGGCTGGCGCCCTGTGGGTGAAGGCCGGCGACGTCCAGATTGCAATGGATGGCCCGCTAGGCGCTTATCGCCTCATCGATGCAGACGCCACGGTGAGACGGTGGACAGTAGGCCTCGATACAGCCCAAATCGACGCCATTGCACCGCGCGAGCGGTTCTTACAATGGGCGCAGGCTGCGGTGGCGTCCGATCCCGAATCGTCCCGCCACACGCCCGCCTTGCTCCGTGCCCCAACCGGCGTAGTCAAAGACTTGGTCCATGCGTGGCTGAATGACACACCCACTTATGATCCCGCACTGATCACCTGCCCAGCGCTCGTGGTCGTCGGTGAGTGGGATCAGGAAACAACCCCCGAGCAGGGTCTCAACGTGTTCTCAAAACTGACGACGGCCGATTCTCGCCGCTTCATTTTAATCGGTGCTGCCACGCACCTGATGCTGCTCGAAGATCAACGCCATCAGCTCTATGCCGTGGTACAGGCATTTCTTACGGATTAAATCCTGACTTCCACTTCTTCGCGTTTTCGGTGGATTGCTCGTTCTTTGCCAGAATCTGACCTGAGTAGCGGTTTGCGCAACTCTGGATTATCCTCGGCGAAGCTATTGCCCCATGCGTTTAACAAAGAGGACTGCCAACGATGCGCGCCGCCATCATGCGTAATCATCAATTACTCGTCGGCGACGTCGCGGTGCCTGAGCCCGGCCCCGGCGAAGTGCTGGTTAAAACACTGGCTTGCGGGATTTGCGGATCAGATCTACACGCGCTCAAGCACACTGAAGCGCTTATCGAAGGAGCGAGACGATCCGGCGGTCCTTTCGTAATGGACGCGGCACGGGATGTCGTCATGGGCCATGAATTTTGTGCAGAAATCATTGAGTTCGGTCCAGCAACCCAACGTCAGCTGCCAGTGGGCACACGGGTTTGCGCAATGCCCATCCTCGTTCGCGGGAATCAACTGCAGACAGTTGGTTACTCCAATGACCACCCGGGAGGCTATGGCGAATACATGCGTCTGGGAGAATCCTTTCTCCTGCCCGTTCCCAATGGCCTGCTCACGAATCACGCGGCGATGACCGAACCCCTCGCGGTCGGCATACACGCCGTCGCCAAGGCGCGTATGAGTCCCGACGACGTGCCGTTGGTGATCGGGTGTGGCCCAGTGGGTCTGGCCGTGATCGCAGCGCTCAAGCTGGCCGGGAGCGCCCCCATCGTCGCCGCGGATTTTTCCGCCCGACGTCGCGCGCTGGCGCTGACGATGGGGGCCGATATCGTCGTAGATCCGGCGGAAAGCGGTCCCTTCGCGGCATGGCAGACCGCAGCACTCCGGCCGGACCCCGCCCCGTCGTTGCCCCCCTGGATGAACGGACCGGCGCGGCGGCCAGCCGTCATCTTTGAATGCGTCGGGGTACCGGGGATGATCGATCAGGTCATGGTGGGTGCTGCCCCGGGCGCAAGAATTATTGTGGTGGGTGTTTGCATGCATCGCGACCACATCGAGCCGATGTTCGGCATCAATAAGGAACTCAATATCCAATTCGTGTTGGGCTATACCGGGGAAGAATTTGCTGCAACCCTACGCCACATCGCGGAAGGATCGTTGCCTGTAGCACCGCTCATCACCGGCAAAGTAGGTGTCGAAGGCGTGGCATCCGCCTTTAATGAGCTCGCAACGCCCGAACAACACGCCAAAATCCTCGTCGAACCTTGGCGTTAAAAATCTCGTAATCTAATAAAATTACCGCCGAGGCGATTGCGCGCAGGATTCTATTGATATCCACCACTTCGATCCGTTAGCAAACCTGCGTTCAACTACTTTTCTCGCGAACGCTTTCCATAAAAGCGTCCATTAGAACGATAGTGGCGAAGATTTTACCCATACCGAGTGCCTACTGGCGCGCTGCCTGATCCGCAGGCTCAAGTTTTTGGTCAAGCTGGCATGACTTACGCGCGCATCGCGGGACATCTTCTGGCCGCTAAAACGTCGGGGTATCGAGAGGCCTATAGCGCCTCGTCCGCGAGCAGGTATACGACTTACGCCACAAGCCTATTGTCAGTAATTTGCGGGTGCTCCCTGATCATCTCTCGCGTGACCTTACCAAGGTCGGCGCCGGTGCCAACACGCCAATATCTCTCAGATGCGCGAGTTCGGCAGTGCTCAACCCAAGCTTTTGAAGCAGCACATCGGCATCTGCGCCAATCGCCGGTGGTGCCCCCGCGGGCGCACTCGGGGTACGGCTGAAGTCTACCGGTGTCGCGACACCATTGAATGCCGCGGGCGCGGCCTCGCCGATAGGAACCGGCACGTTTACAAAGGCACCGCAGGCGATCACTTGCGGATCGACCACGATGTCGTCAATCGAGTTAATCGGCGCCCACCAGACGTCATGTTGACGAAAAATGACCGCCCATTCATCCCGCGCGCGCTGTGTAACAAGGGCATCCATTGCGAGAACCAGCGCTTCGGCATTCCGGCGGCGTGCGCGCGGTGAGGTGAAACGTTCATCACTCAACAGCGCAGGATCACCCAAGGCTTCGACAACACCCGGCCAATGCCGTTGCGACTCAGCCCCGACTAGCCAAAACCATTTGCCATCACCCGCGCGATAGGAATTCATCAACGGATTTTGCGGCTTCTGACGTGACGGCGGCGAAGCAGCGCGGCCGAGTCCCACGCGCGCAGCAACATCCATCCCGATGCTGTAGACTCCCGCACGCAGCAGTGAAGTGGAGACTAACTGGCCCTGTCCTGATCGTTCACGATGAAACAAGGCACCCATAATGCCGGAGACCATCGTGATAGCCGTCACGTTGTCACCCAGTCCGCCCGGTAACACGGGGGGAGCCGCGCCCTTTGGCGTCGCCCGCTCAGCAAGGCCACTCCGTCCGGAATACGCCGCCATATCGTAACCGGGCGCATCGCAGTCAGGCCCCTCCAGTCCATAAGCAGTCAGGCTGGCGTAGACCAATGTCGGATGTTTCTTCAATAGAGTCGCATGATCGAGCCCAACCCGTTCAAGAAATTTCGGACGCATGTTGGTAACAAACACATCAGCAGTCGCGATCAATCGTCGCACTAACGCCGCGCCGTCCGCGTGATTGACGTCAATGGCGATGCTCTTTTTCCCGCGGTTATAAAGATCGAAAGGCGGGCAGCGCTCCTCCTCTAGACCATAGACAGCTCCGAACAAGGTACGCATCGGATCGCCGCTAGGCATCTCGAGTTTGACCACTTCAGCACCCCAGTCTGCCAAGATACCTCCCGCCGCAGGACCGGCCACCCACATGCCCATTTCCACTACGCGTATACCCTTGAGCAGACTCATTTTGACATCCTTCCCGTGAACACCGGCTTCCGTTTTTCCATGAAGGCCCGTGGCCCCTCCCGGGCGTCCTCCGTCATCGCGTTTTCCTTCGTGCAACGGGTTTCCACAGCGAACGCTTCCGCAAACGAAAGTCCGCTGGAACAAACCATCGCTTCCTTGGTCTTTTCCAGCGCGACTGGCGCACCTAAACTGACTCGGCGCGCCAGATCGAGAGCGGTGGCCATCACCTGCCCGGGTGGAACGACCCGGTTGACGAGCCCCATGGTAAGGGCTTGCTGTGCGGTAACCGGCTCCCCTAGTAACATCAATTCCATTGCGTGTGCCCAGGCGACCTGTCGCGCCATGCGGACTAAGGAGCCTCCGCTCGCGATCAACCCACGTCGGACCTCGGTCACGGCAAGCGTGGCCTCGCTCGACATCACACGTAAATCGGTCGCCAGCACGAACTCAGCACCGCCGGCATGGGCATGGCCGTTAATCGCCGCAATCACCGGTTTGAAAAAAGTAGCGTTACGCAATAACGCCGCATGCAGTTGTTTCCGGTCGGCCGCAAAACGGATCTCCCATTCGTCCTGCGGTGGACGAGTCTTCATCATGAGCGGAATCAGACTCCCCAAATCGCCGCCGGACGAAAAAGCCTGATCACCGGCGCCGGTCACCACGACCACGCGCACGGTAGGATCGGCCGCGATCTCGCGCCAGAACGTCGCCAGTCGAACCACCATCTCTGGTGACAAGGCGTTACGTTTCTCGGGGCGATTTAGCGTAACGACGGCGACGCCATCGAATTGTTCCGTGAGAATGTGAGACATGCGGCGGCTCGCTATAAATTAAATTGTGATCCGTTGGGCGGACTGATCCGATGCACCTAGGCCTTTAAGCCGGCAAATACCGCGCGCGGCATCTCCGTTCGAGGCTCGTCAGGGCTACCTTGATACTGTGACCGTCAGACGCGTTGGGTCGGTCAGAAAACCGCGCGGGTCCGACGCGCCCAGCCTTGCTTTATTGCAGCGGGGGACCGACTTACTGACCTATTTGCGCCTCTACACGCGGCCTAAATGTTAATATAAATGGCTTCCCGATGGCATGTCGCGGACACCCCAATGCGAACGTCGGCGTAGTGACGTGTCAGAGGCCCAGTTAACCGCGTTTTGTGCGAATTAATTCGCAGCTGCAAGGGAAACCAACAGCATGATGATCCTAAATGGCATCCGCGTACTAGATTTCACACAATACCTCGCGGGCCCAACCGTGACCCGACTGATGGCCGAAATGGGGGCGGAGATCATCAAGATAGAGATCGCGCCTAATGGCGATCCCTCGCGCGGGTTACCGCTCGCTGATCGTAATCGCAGCGGTTATTTCGTCCAGCAGAACCGCGGGAAGGAGAGTCTTTGCATCGACCTTAAAAAACCGGAAGCCCTCGCTATCCTGCGCGAACTCGTGAGCAAGGTTGATGTCGTGGTTGAAAATTTCGGACCGGGCGTCATGGAAAAGCGAGGGCTCACGTATAACGATCTTCGTGCGATCAAGCCTGACATCATCATGGCCTCAGTGTCTGCGTATGGCCGAGAGAGTACGCTGTCCCATAAAACGGGCTACGACTGGGCCGCACAAGCCTTTGCCGGCCTAATGCACATGACCGGAGATCCGGACGGTCCACCGACGCCGATGGGTTTCGCGATAGGCGACATTGGCAGTGGGGTGCACGCATTCTCCGCAATAGGTTTCGCGCTTTTTCACCGGGGTCGTACCGGTCAGGGCCAATGGCTCGACCTCAGCATGGTCGATGCCATGTTCCATATGCAGGATATCGCGCTTCAGGCGCATACCCTGAGCAAAGGGACTTTTATGCCCACGCGGATGGGCAATCATCATGCCGTTGTCTGCCCTTTCGGCGTGTTCAAAGGGCCGAGCGGCTACCTCGTCATCCTAGCTCTTCAACCACAGTGGAAAAATGTGTGCGCGGCACTGGGTCAACCTGATCTTGAACACGACCCTCGATTCGCACAAGCCGACCGCCGTGCGGCTAATCAAGTCGAATTGATTGGCCTTATTGAGACTTGGCTTACCCGCTTCCCGGATAACGCTACGGTGTTAGAACATCTTGAAAAACACCGCGTCCCATCAGCCCCGGTGTTGAATCCGGTCGAAGCACTAGAACATCCCTATTTTCTCGAACGTGGCATGGTTCGACGAATTGAGGATCCGGTACTTGGTCCTCTCGCGGTCCCAGGCTTTCCCTTACGCTTTTCGGCCCAACCTGAGCGTCCCGATCTTGTTGCACCACTGCTCGGTCAGCATAATTTTGCGGTCCTCTCTCGCGTGCTCGATTATGCACCTGCGCGAATTGCAGCACTGGCCGCAGAAGGCGTTCTCATCTCTGGGAATCGATAAAACACCGTCGGATCACCATTTCTGCGTCGACCCACGCAGCACCACCCTGCACTTCAGCGCAGCCTGTCCTGCTCTTTGGCTTGCTTGGGGTAAAGGAGATCGGCAAGTCTGCGCCTGCTTCAGGTACTCGCGAGCGATTCCTGAAGCAGGGGTCTCGTAATTGTCCAAATCAGGTTATCCGCAACTAACTAAGCTCGAAGCCTTCGTATCCCTTCGCCGCGACATCAGCAAAGATTCTGCGGTATTCCGGCACGCCGCCTGCGAACAACAGAAAATGTCCACGGATGCCATCTGGATTCGTGCTACCAAAAAACCACGAATCCCGCATTTCATCAATCAACAGACCTTTTGCCGACTCATAGCAGCGCTCTGTCCAGGCGTTCTCAGCTTCTGTGGTCGTTTTTATGCTCTTGAATCCGTGTTCCCGCATGTAGCGAATACAGCCAATGATCCAATCGACATTACTTTCTACACAGCGCGTAATGTTACAGAACAGGGCCGGATTGTGCGGGCCCATGATCGCGAAAAGATTGGGGAAACCGGCGAATTGAACACCGAGATTGGTTTTTGGTCCATCCGACCAATGCTGTTGTAAAGACGTTCCCTGCTCACCCCGGATATCGATCCGTAGAAGCTCACCCGTGACGCTGTGAAAGCCCGTCGCGTAGATGATGATATCGAGATCCTGCGTGCCGTTGACGGTTTCTATACCTGTCGGGGTAATCTTCGTAATAGGTGTTTCACGCAGATCGACCAACGTGACATTTTCACGATTGAAGGTCTCGTAGTAGTTCTTCTCTCCCGGACAGCGCTTAGTGCCGAATGTATGACTCTTCGGAATGAGTTTCTCTGCGAGCACGGGATCTTTTACGCGCGCACGAATTTTATCGGCGAGGAACTCGGCCACTTCGTCGGCGATAATGCGGGACATGAACGAGTCGCTGTAATTGCCAAGCCATAGCGAGAATCCACCGCGCTCATATAACGCCTGATAACGCGCCAGACGTTCCGCCTTCGGTACGTCAACGCCCGCACGGGGATCTGGCTCATGAATGAAACCCGCCCAGGTGCGCTTGCAGAGATCGAAAATCTCGTGCGCATTTTTCTTCAGCTCCTGCTGCTCGTCGGGCGTAATCGGCCGGTTACGCAAAGGCGTACACCAATTAGCCGTGCGCTGGAACACGGTCAGATGCGCACATTCCGGCGCGATCGATTGAATAATCTGAACGGCCGTTGGCCCGCTACCGATAATGCCGACGCGCTTACCCGTGAAGTCCACCGGCGTTTTTGGCCAACGGGCGCTGTGAAGCGAGACACCTTTGAAACTGTCAACGCCCGGGTAGTCCGGAAACTGATGCGCCGAAAGCAGCCCAGTTGCGCAAATCACGAAACGCGCGCGGGCACGTAGACCGTCGGTCGTCTCTAGATCCCAACACTTTGCAGCATCATCGTATTTCACATTTGCGACGCGAGCGTTCAACTGCACATCGCGTTTCAAATCAAATTTGTCGGCGACGAAATGGAGATAGCGCTCAATCTCGGGCTGGGCGGAGAAGTGTTCGCTCCACTCCCATTCGTCTAATAACTCCTGTGAAAATGAATACTGATAGGAATAGCTTTCCGAGTCGAAACGGGCACCCGGATAGCGATTCCAGTACCAAGTGCCGCCGATGTCAGTGCCTGCCTCGAACACACGTGCCGACAGACCAAGCTCCCGAAGCCGATAGAGCGAATAGAGGCCGGATACACCGGCACCGATGACGATGGCATCAAATTCCTGAGTCATGCGTGATTACCTTGAAAAATCATCCTAAAACCTTAGCACGGCCCGGGCTTCGGCGAAATAACCCCTTGTTAAGATAAGGGCTAGCGCATGCTCGACCTCGACCTGCCCCGAGCACGAGTGCGTAGCGGAAGTCACCGTTCCAACTTGCGCGCCGGATTTTACTGGGGTTGCACTTGCCGGTCTGATTCTGTCGGCGGAGGTTGAGCGCTGTTTGCCGCAACACAGTGAGATCTCTGCGGGGTGTCGCCCGGATTTCCAGCAAGGCGAACAAGGTCGGTATCGCTAGATTTCATGTTGTTTTCCCGTAGTCATCACCTGACCTAACACGACCCCGTTGGCACATTCACCGCCGTCACCTGGACTGCCGCCCGCATCCACGTAATAAAGAAGTGATGCGGTCCAATGAGATGATATTGGTGATGGCATTGATCTAACGCCGAGAACATCGAACCAAAGACCTATCATGCGTCCGTTCGCGCTGTCGCTTGCAGCAATGAAGCCACCAGCTGCTCTACCCGGATGGGCTTGGTCAGATAATCATCCATACCCGCCGCGAGGCATATATCCCGGTCGCCCTGCATTGCATTCGCCGTCATCGCCGCAATCCGGGGTCGGGCGTCAGGAAACCGTTCAACGATGCGCCGGGAAGCCTCCAG
>CAIKBL010000090.1 GCA_903825645.1 uncultured Pseudomonadota bacterium
ATGGAGGCTGGGGTCGGAATCGAACCGGCGTCCGCGGCTTTGCAGGCCGCTGCATGACCACTCTGCCACCCAGCCTAATTAGATTTAACGTGAGATTTCCTGCCCGTTAGATGCAGGCTTTTCCTCAAAGACTGACGATCCCCGCGCCACCCGGGGCTTTGAAAGATATCTGGAGCGGGAAACGAGACTCGAACTCGCGACCCCGACCTTGGCAAGGTCGTGCTCTACCAACTGAGCTATTCCCGCCTGAGGCTCGCAATTCTAGCGACCCCAAGATCGCTGTCAAGGAAATATCCCATTTAAAATCAATGCTGCCTCAGTTCCGGCCAAGCGGCAGCCATATAACGGTACCCGGACCAGAGTGTCGCGATGGTCGCAACGTACAAAGCAAGGACGCCAAGTTCATAAATCGGCCAGTCCTCTCCAGCGGTTTCTATCGTCAACAGAATAATAGCAACCATCTGGCACGTGGTTTTAAGCTTGCCAACAAAGGATACGGCGACCCGTTGCCGGGCACCGAGTTCTGCCATCCATTCACGCAACGCTGAAATCGTGATTTCCCGCCCGATAACGACCGCGATGGGCAGGGCCAGCCAGATTTGGGGATTGCGCTGCAATAACAGAATCAATACCACCGTGACCAGCAGTTTATCGGCCACCGGATCGAGAAACGCGCCCAATTTAGAACTCTGATGGAGTCTCCTTGCGAGATATCCATCGAGCCAATCCGTGAACGCCGCGATCCCGAAGACCACCGCAGCCGCCATATGGGCCCAGCGCGCCGGAAAATAAAACAACGCAACGTAGCAAGGGATCAGTCCAATACGAAAGAGCGACAAAGCGTTCGGAACGTTCATCAAGCGTGTACCAATCTGTGTCTGAGATCTTCCGCCGCGTAGAAAGCGCGCGATGGGCAACATGCCAGCGCCGCACCAGCACCCACATAACCAAAAACTGAGGTTAAGGGTTCCACGTACATAACCCGTTTAGAGAAATCACGGACTGCCGTGTAACACGGCGTAAATCGCTTGCGCAAGCTGTACGCTGATCCCCGGGACCCGCTGGAGATCGTCTGCACTCGCTTGGGTGACCCCCTGGAGTCCCCCGAAGTGCTGCAGGACAGCCCGCCGACGCTTCGCGCCGACACCTGCAATCTCCTCCAGCGGAGAGCGATTACGCGCCTTCGCCCGGGCTTTGCGGTGCGCCGTAATGGCGAAGCGGTGAGCCTCATCCCGAATCTGCTGAATCAGCAAGAGTGCCGCAGAATCCCGCGGCAACGAGCGCTCCGACTGCCCATCCGCCATCACCAGCGTCTCGAGTCCCGGCTTACGGGTCGTTCCCTTCGCGACGCCGAGCACTAGAATTTCGTCGATCTGGAGCTCGCGAAGCGCCTCGACCGCCTGCAATACTTGCCCCTTTCCACCATCAATAAGCAGGATATCGGGCATCACCGCCTCCTCCCGCTTGAGCCGTCCGTAACGGCGGTCAAGCGCTTGTCGCATCGCGGCGTAATCATCACCGCCCGTAACGCCTTCAATATTGAATTTCCGATAATCGGTTTTACGCGCACCTTCTGGGCCAAATACCACACAGGATGCCACCGGCGCCTCACCGCGGGTATGACTGACATCAAAGCACTCTATTCGAGCCGGGGTCTCCGGTAACTCAAGAAATTCCCGAAGTGCGTCCAATCGTCGACGATGGTCGCTGTCAGAGGCAGCGCGGTCACGCACGGCGAGCTCGGTGTTACGGACGGCCATCTCGAGCCACTTCGCGCGCTCGCCACGCACATGGCTCCGCAGACGGATGACACCATCCCGTCGAACACCAAGTGCGCCAATCAGCCATTCGGTTTCTTCCGCATCCAGCTCGTCACTTAGAATGATGTCTGCGGGAATTTCTCGGTCAACATTGCCCGCGAGATAAAACTGAGGGAGAAACGCCGCGAGGATTTCGGGCATCGATGCCTCGGAGGTATGCCCCGGGAAAAAGGTCTTGTTTCCGAGATTGCGCCCACCCCGTATAAAAAAAACCTGTACACATCCCACGCCATCATGGATCCGACAGGCGACCACATCGAAATCGCCACCATCCGCCGTTATGTGCTGCTCTGCTTGGACGCGCTGCAATTTGGTGATTTGGTCACGCAATCGCGCGGCCTGCTCAAAATCGAGTTTTGACGACGCGGCTTCCATCGCACCGACTAAGGATGAGACGACATCGTGGCTACGGCCGGCAAGAAAAAGCAACGCATTATCGACGTCCAGGCGATAACTCTCTTCACCGACAAGTCCGACGCACGGCCCGGTACAACGTCTGATCTGATATTGGAGGCAGGGTCGGCTACGGTTTCGAAAATAATTGTCCTCACACTGCCGAACCATGAAAAGTTTCTGCAAAAGATTAATGGTCATTCGAACCGCTCCCGCGTTAGGGTAAGGTCCAAAGTACCGTCCGGAATCTCGTCGCATCCCGCGGTGGAAGGCTAATCGGGGAAAGGGATCGGCCGTGTTGACGTAGATATAGGGGTAACTCTTGTCATCGCGAAGTACGATGTTGTAGCGCGGACGCAACTCCTTGATGAGGTTACTTTCGAGAATGAGCGCCTCGGTTTCGTTACGCGTCACCACGACTTCGATGTCTCGGATGAGTTCAACCATCGCCCGAACCTTCGCAGAGTGTCCTAAGTTCCGGTTAAAATAACTCGATACACGCTTGCGTAAATCCTTCGCCTTGCCCACGTAAATAACCGTCAGATTGACGTCCAACATCCGATATACGCCCGGCGCACCTGGCAGCCGCTTGCATCGCTCACGAGAATCAAACACTTCGGTTGGCGCGGACATTTAGCGATCGAAACCCGGCTTTCGGAGAAGCCGACAGTTTAACCTTGTCGTCGCCCCAACGGCACTACACGCTTGCGCGTTGCGCCGCGGCCGCACAGTGGGCCGGCCATAGCCAGGTTCAGTCGGCGATATTCGAGTCGCCCGCATGCCTCGCTTAGCGTAGGTCCAATTCCTGCGTCCCTGCCCGATCCACCGACTCGTCCCTGGCCGTCAAGCGCCAGCGCGCCCAAATTGTTCGAAATACCTCCGTAAAATCATGAGGCTCTGCGTCGAGCCAGATATCGAGCGCCGCCCATGTACACCAGCGGTAGTCCATGATTTCTGTGGGATCCGGTTGTACCACCTGCGATGCCAGCGTCTGAAAAACTTCCACGAATTCAGATCCGGTCGCTTCGCTTGCCGGCAACTTAAAAAGATACGTCAGCCCATCCAAAGTCGAGATCCCGAGCTCTTCTTCAACTTCTCTTTGCGCGGCCGCCCGATAAGCCTCTCCGGCGTCAACATGGCCGGCCGCCGAAGAATCCCAAAGACCAGGCGCACAACGCTTGGTCAGTGCGCGACGTTGAACCAGAATATCGTCCTCATCGTTAAAGACAAGAATATGCACCGCGCGGTGCCGCAGGCCATTACGATGGATTTTTTCTCGCGATGCCTGTCCTATAATCGCATCCTCACCATTCACAACATCTAGTAATTCAAGTTCAGCATCCGGTAAAACACCCATCACACAATCTTCCTTCCTTCTCAGCGGCACGAAAATCGTGTGAGAGGCTTTAGATGAAGTCTAAACTTCACGTCCTAAGGGCAGTAATCCTGCCGGAAATAAAAACCGATTATTTTAAATAAATAAAGTATCGGAGGTACCGTACATTTGTGTAGCTAGTCGAGCTCAAGTTTCGAGCAGACCAAAACCGGAAATAATCGAGCGTCGCGTCAGTGCTGGTTTAATAACGTCATTTAGTTCGTAACCGTAGTCTCTCACCAAATGCCAAGACCGCCCTCCAGCGGGCATAACGTCCGATAGCACAACCGAGGGCACGGCTGTTCCGACAATAAACTCTTACCCTCGTTTTGACTCATCAGCATTCGAAATTTGCGGCGCAGTCTTTTGCCTTCTAGAATCAGCATATTACTCCACCCTGACACGTCGTCGTAACACCTAAAGCGAGCGCTCCCGATGCCCGATGAAATTGAAATCGCGACTGAACATCTTCAAGACACGATCAGCGAGGAGCTCGAGACCAGTGGGGAGCCTTGGTTACTTCGCGTCGCATTAACGGCTGCGCTTCTTTCAGCATGCGCTGCGATCACCTCCACGGTCGCCGGGCATTTCGTGAACCAGGCCATGATGGCGCAAATCGAAGCGTCCGATGCGTGGGCTAACTATCAGGCAAAAAGCATCAAAGCGTTAGTTTTAAAATCAAAGATTGAAATGCTCGGTGCGATGGGACGCCCAACCAACGAACCCGACAGTAAAAAGCTCAGTACCTATGGCACAGAGGAGCAGGAAATTAGCGCGCGCGCGAAAGCAGCCGAAGTCAGGGCCGAAAACTGCTTCAGTCGCCATGAGGGTTTTGCCCGCGCGACGACCGCTTTTCAAATTGCAATTTCCGTTTGTGCTATCTCCGCGCTCACCCGTGCGCGTTTTCTTTGGCGCATCGGTCTTGCCGCCGGCGCCATCGGCCTCGCCCTCATCTTTATTGCACTATGAGTGAACTTTCAACTCGGTGGGGTTTTCTCGGCACGGCTTCGTTGCTTCAGCACGCCAGGCGAAATGAAGTGATCCGATCGCTCATCGAAATGAAATCGTTGTCGTCTCGCTGTTCCAAGAGAAATCCGTTGACCATATCTGATTCTGATCACGTGCCAAGGTTGAAAATAGATCAGCGATAACGCCATTTGAAGCCGACACGCCGAAACCGTGCTTAACGGCAATCGCCGATCGCTGCTCGAGCACGAAGTATCAGCATCCGTCAACGCCCCATCTTTCTAAGTGTAGCCCGCCCTACGGCATAGTCTAGACGGGTTCTACCCGAGTGCGCCGCAGGCGTAAATATTTGGAGTCCATTATCTCGCCGTAGCAGTAGCCGCTGTTGACTGCGCACAACGCCATTGCCACTCTGTCGGTCGGATACAAAGAACGAGATCTATTCAACATCACAAACGGAGAAAATTGTCCGGGCGTCGGCAAACGCATGTTGCGCCAAGCGACGCTCGAAATTCGGTGATAAAAACGCGATTTTCGGTATATCGCGGTTGGCGTGAGATTTTTCCGCCGGGTCAAGATTTTTCGAGATTCGCTTCCGGCGCCCGCGGTGCCCAGTGTCTCCGATTATCCGCAAATACTTTTACGCATCGCAACAAACTAAAAATCAGCCCGCGACATGTCCGTCTACGAAAGTGACGGCCGCCGAACTCAGATATTCATCTTTTACGGTCACATAGTGTTGTGCACTATATCGGAGATATGCGATCTGTTTATCCGAAAGTTCGCGTATTTGGCGTGCGGGATTGCCCGCCCACAGTGTGCCGGTGGGGAGGTGTTTGCCCGGGGACACGAGCGCGCCTGCGGCTACCATCACGTCGTCTTCTATCGTGACCCCATCCAGAACGGTCGCATTCATACCCACAAGGCACGCGTTACCCACCGTACACGCATGAAGGACCGCGCCGTGTCCAATCGTCACATCACCTCCAATGGAGAGCCCTCTTCCGCCCGGAGAGAACGGTCCATCGTGCGTTACGTGCAGGATTACCCCGTCTTGTACACTCGTCCGCTTCCCTATGTGGATAGACGACACGTCACCGCGGATGACTGCGCATGGCCATACCGAACTGTCGTCCCCTAACACTACGTCGCCTATAACCACAGCTGAAGTATCCACATACACGCGCTTGCCGAGTTTAGGCCAGCGCCCGCGATAGTGACGAAGCGACATAAGAATTGCTGCCGAAATTAAAAACGCCCGAATATTAGCAGGCAACGAATGCGCGTGCGAACCGGGCTTTTGCCGAGGATAACTGATGGAAAAATCTTGCGTCGGGCGATAATTCTACACTTGGGAAGCCCGGGTTAATCGAGTCAGATGCAGCCTAAAGTGTCACTGGTTCCTCGTGATACCGCAGCTTCAGATCTGGTCGCTCGGATACCGATCGAAACTATCGCACCGATTTGGTGCGAATTATCGTGAGGTACAAAAAAGCATTTAGGTCCCGTCAATGACGAAGATTATCGGGCGAATATGCGGGATAATGCGGACTTCCGTTCCATATCCGGGTAGCTAATCGGCATCCGGTTTGGGCCATCTTCCTCCACGCGGGTAAGCTCCCGTAATAACTAAATGTCGCCGGGAGATTGTTCTGATGTCGATAAGAAGACGATGTCGCGCCGGAAACTTACCCCTACAAATGCAGGAGTCCACGATATGAGTGACGCAACTACAGCAGCCCTCTCACCGCATACGGGAAATCGATTTCAATTTGATACCACTTCGGTCGAATGGCACAAATTTTTTACGCCCGGCACTTGGTACCGGATCCTCAGTGTGGATGTCGTTGCGCGCCAAGCGGATATGTTGGTGAAATTTGATCCGAATAGTCAGTGCATGTATCACCGTCATGCTGCGTGCACCTCCACGCTCGTGCTTG
The DNA here is from genome assembly GCA_903825645.1 of uncultured Pseudomonadota bacterium. Classification (GTDB taxonomy): domain Bacteria; phylum Pseudomonadota; class Gammaproteobacteria; genus CAIKBL01. The sequence goes on from CAIKBL010000090.1 coordinate 6,495, forward strand.
AAGGAGAGCTTCGAGTTCGGGAGCAGGTCAACGGGACCGAGATCGTGAAGATTAAACCCGCCGGAAATTATTCTATTGGTGGCGAAGGCGAGATCCATATAGAGGGTAGCGGCCAAGAACAAGCGGTCATTTTTTTTGGAATGCGCTCGGAGACCGATGTGATCTATGAGCTTCTCGACGAAAAACTTAACCTGAAGCGAGCCGTCACGGTAGAAGATTTTGATCGTGACTGGCGTGCACATTGGCCAAACGATCCCAGAAAAAATTGAGCTACATAATAATCGATCGTCAGTTGTCCGCCTGCACTCAAGGGCGGACAAACCACAGGCCGCTGCGGACTAGCCGATCCGGCGGTTCTATTGGAAATATAGGCATCGCGCACAAACAAATACCAGCCCACCACCTCGGCACGATCGCTAACGGGAGAGCTCTTTATGAGTTGACGCCAGTTTAGGGACCTTTCTCGAGGCGTAGTGCCTGCATTACCGCGCGACGACATCGGACACAGAGAGAATAACGTCTTTCTCGGATTAGCCTGTGCCGAGACCGACCGAAACAACCATCGTTGTCACAACCATCGAGGCTCACCTCCTTGCGACGTTCGCTCCCAGTGTTTGGGCCGAAATACCTCGCACTTCAACATCGAAAAATCGACTTTATCGCACTCAACAGAGCCGTCTCTCGAGCAAGGCGCGTCAGTGTGAGACATAACCTCGTGAGGTTATAGCCACGCCCTTGCTTGGATTCAAAAACGGATCGCTGATCCTCGCCAGTCCGGGCGCCGCGGTGTCGCTCTTTGGATAGCCGCGGCAGGGGCAACCCAGCCCTCACATTTATTTTCACCATGCTGGCCGCGTGCGAAATTAATGATGCCCTTCGCCCACGCGTAGAAATGAAAAAACCCTAACACGAGCCTGCGCTGGCCCGTACTTAGCGGGTAATCACTGCAGATGAGCTTATCGTCATACATGCCTCGATCAGTCATCCCGATCGCACCCCACGCTTTAACTTCGACCCGCGTGCCGCGCTTGAGGCGCGGTCCGAGAACTACAGCATCTAAAAGGTCGCCCTCAAGACCGATATATGCCGGAATGGAACCATAATTGAACGGACATGGTATCGGCGATACGAAATCTATGTGGCTGGTAAAACCTCGTTTGATGAAGCTTCCGCGTGAAATTTCAATCACCACCTCAACAAGCGGTGCACCTTGCTTCGTCAGTAGGGCTTCCGAAACGGTCTCTTCATTCGGTCTTTCTTGCTCTTCCTCTGCACTGGCGTTTTTCATAAAGACGTCCGGAGTTGCTTATTCACGTAAGTTAGCAAATCTTTTTCCGCGAAGAACATCCAGCCTGACGTGTAGCAATACGTAGCACCCAAAATTCACCAGTATTCGATCGGACAACTAAAAATTATTTTCGCCATCCACTGAGATTGTAAAACATACTCAGTGCCGGGAAGACCCTAACTGATCTTGAGTTTCTGCGCATTGCAGCTAAAAGACGCGTCAAAGACCCGGCATCCGCCCTGCTTGATGCGGGAAGGAATCGTGCTAGGCACGTCGCAACCTGTGGTCAAGGGTCCATAGGTGCAGGGCGGTCCATCCACTATACGGATGTTTACATGACAGGAGCGGGTGGGCCCACAAATTCTGGATGCTTGCTGAGAATAAACGCAGTAAGCGGATGAGATCAGGGCAATCGAGGATTTCCAACATGTTCCGGTGGCCATCCACTTCACTCGACGAGCGTTGTACCCGAGCAGTGCTGCTGGTCCAGAAAAAGATCTACGCACCCTTTCAAAAAATCGCTCTCTCGACTCTCCAGAAACAAGGCAGATGAAAATGACCATCGACTTGGAACAGGCCGCGGTACCACGCTCATCGCGCCCCACTCCAATCTAGGAAGCCCTCCCATAAAAAATGGGAGGGCATGAGGACGTACCGACTACGGAAAAAAATCGGACGACTACTAGCCGAGAAACAACATCTTCGTCACAATGCTGTCCGCTATGGCGCGTCGCTTTCAACAACGCTGAATCAGTTTTTTTCGGCACTGCTGTAACCGCTTTCCGCGCACAAATTCTAGAACATGCCGAGCGTTCTACCCATTTTAAGCTAGCCTCTTTGGCTCAAAAATCCTGCGCGTTTCCGACGGATTCTATTCATCACCATGGCAACGGGTCCGATCGCGCCTTCGCAAACAGGGTCCTGTCGCCAGTTTGTAGGACATGATTCGCCCGTTGCCGAATTACACGGCGAAGCGATACGTCTTGCCATCCCTCACAATATGGCCTCCGACCGGATCGGCAAAATGCGTACCAAACACCATCACGGGTTTGTCGGCGTAACGCTCAAGAAAAGAACGGCGTGTAGCAACGGCCGCGGGACTATCGCTGTCAAAAGGTGTTACCCATTCCGGCCGTGCGATCTGGCAAGGATGATGCATCATGTCCCCGGTAATAATCGCCTCCTCACCCTGCGAGGCAATATGCACGCTGATATGCCCTGGGGTGTGGCCAGGGGTTGGTTCAAACCACACGCCAGAACCCACCTGATGATTGGATTGCACCAAATCAACCAGACCGGCGTCAAATACCGGCTGCACCGATTCTGCAAACACAGGCCCGAAGTTGTCCTCGAGGTGCTGCCAATGCTTGAACTCGGATTCCACGAGCAAATAGCGCGCGTTCTGGAATGTCGGCACCCATTTCCCATTGACTTTCTTCGTATTCCAACCGACGTGGTCTACATGCAGATGTGTACAAATCACGGTATCTATTGAATCTGGATCATGGCCGAGTTTCTTGAGGTTTTCGAGAAATGGGCGCTGCATGTTGGCCCATGCGTCCATCGCGAGCGTTTTATCGTTGCCGATACAAGTGTCTACCACTATTTTTTGGCTTGGGGTTTCGATGATCATCATCTGGATATTCAAGATGAGCTTATCTTCGGGGCTGACGAAGTGCGGCTTCAACCACGGTATGGTTGCGAGATTTTCCGGGGTTGCGTCTGGAAGCACCGGAATCGCGCCTTTATCGTCCTTCAGTTCGATGAGTTGGGTGATCGTCGTGTCGCCAAATTTCCACTTCAACATGCTCGCTCCCTCCAGATTTTCGTCAAGTAGTAATGATAAAGCGTCGAGATGGACCTACGCCATCCGTGGCGTGTCAAGCATACTCAGTCCCGCGTGGGTTAGCGACTGCGCCCCGGCGACTTAGTACGGGAGTTACCCGCACCCGTATGTGCGCATATTTGGTTGACGTACGACACACCTAATAAATAGGGGCGAATGTTCATTACCCCGACTCTTCCGGTGTGTCGTGAACGTCAACGTAAAAACGCGAACGGTTGCTAGGATAGCGACCTGCATGCCCTCGATCCACAAAACCGGGTGGGCGGTGGACCCGGAATCGAATGTTGCACGCAGCGCGAAACCCCGTTGGTCAAAAGCTGGCGTAACCCGCTTGGCGAGGGCGTGGATCCCTAGAACCTTGATAACATGCAGCATATTTTGATGTCGACACCGTGGCTGCCGAAATATAAAAATCGGGCCTCTACGTGAATAAGCCCTCGCGGCATACAGGTCAATGAATTCCCCCGATTTCGAGAAAGATCGAGGTTCTAAAGACGACTCAACATTGGTGCGGCAGCCACCTAGGGCATCCGAGTCGTAGGCTTTGCAGGTTCTCCATCGGGAGCGCTTGTTCTTCGACCGATATCCGTCTCTGAGTGGTACACACACATACCCGCTGTGTCGCATCGGAACGCAGTGGAGCCGGCTACGGTCGTGGGCACCGAGTGCAATGGACGGCGTTTTTTTTCCTTGACTACTCGTTTAGAAATAATTGGTTAACCTGCTAAGCACCCGCAAAATCCGGATAGGGGGAAATTCAAGTTGAAATGGACAGATCTTCGAATAAAGTCCATGCTACACGCGTTAATTGCGAACACGCTTGGGAGTGTGAAATGCAGCCGGCGTGGACGAATGCTGTCGGAGTTCTGTCATGACGATTTCGGAAAATGAGCAGCAGCGGGTTATTGATTGGGCACTGCGTGAAAATGCCTGTACGCCGGAAGCACTCTTGCCTGTGCTGCATGCCATCCAGGACGCGCTCCAATATATCCCCGAGTTGGCGTTCGATGCGCTCGCGCACGCGTTGAATCTATCTCGAGCGGATATCTTCGGTGTAATTTCTTTCTACTCGGACTTTCGACTACAGCCACCAGGTCGACATCTTCTGCGGTTGTGCCGGGCCGAGGCCTGCCAGGCAATGGGTGGACGTTCGCTGGAGGCCGAAGTGAGACGCCGGCTCCAAATTGAATTTCACGCCACGACAGACGATGGACACGTAACACTCGAACCGGTGTATTGCTTGGGGGCCTGTGCCTGTGCTCCGGCGCTAACCCTTGATGGTAGTCTCCATGGACGCGTGGACCTGGCCCGACTATCGGTGCTGTTGGACCAGCTAGAGATCCCACGATGACGACAGCGACTGTTTACGTACCTGGCGATTCTGGCGCGATTGCTGTGGGCGCCGAGGAAGTTGCTCGGGCGATCGTCGGTGAGTCGGACTCGCGGAATATCGCCATTAACCTAGTTCGTAATGGATCGCGCGGGCTGTACTGGCTAGAACCGATGATCGAGGTCGTTCGTGAGGGAAGGCGGTACGCTTACGGGCCAGTAAAAACTGATGACATAGCCGGGCTGTTCGATGCCGACTTCCTACGGGGAGGTGACCACCCACTCGCCTTGGGATGGACAGAGGACATCCCTTATCTGCGCGAACAAGAAAGACTGACTTTTCGTCGCGTCGGCGTTGTTGACCCACGCTCCCTATCCGATTTTATCGCCCACGATGGCTTCACTGGCTTGCGCAGAGCGTTAGCGCTTGCGCCCAGCGCGATCGTCGATGAAGTGATCACCAGTGGTCTGCGCGGTCGCGGGGGGGCTGCTTTTCCGACCGGCATCAAATGGAGAACGGTCGCCGAGACAGTCTCGGTGCAAAAATATGTCGTCTGCAATGCGGATGAGGGCGACTCGGGCACATTTGCCGATCGGATGCTGATGGAAGGCGATCCTTTCCTGCTCATCGAAGGCTTAACTATCGCAGGCATCGCGGTCGGCGCGACCCGAGGAATTATCTATATCCGGAGCGAATACCCGCATGCTGAGCGGATGTTGCAGCAGGCCATTATGGTCGCTTCTGAAGCAGGCTACTTGGGTATCGACATTCTCTGTAGTGGTCGCTCGTTCATGTTAGAGATACGACGTGGAGCCGGTGCCTACGTGTGTGGCGAAGAGACAGCTTTGCTGGAGAGCCTCGAAGGTCGTCGAGGACAGGTCCGCTTCAAGCCACCGCTCCCAGCTCACAAAGGCTTGTTTGGCCAACCCACTGTTGTGAACAACGTCATCTCGCTTGCGACGGTCCCGGTGATTCTGCAGCGTGGTGCAGCTTTTTACGCCGAATTCGGACGCGGTCGCTCGCGCGGCACGCAACCTTTCCAGCTGTCCGGTAATGTCCGCCGTGGTGGACTCATTGAAAAGGCGTTCGGCTTAACGCTTGGCGAACTCATTTTTGATTGGGGTGGTGGCACCGCCACGGGCAACGCTGTACGAGCAGCTCAGGTTGGTGGCCCATTGGGCGCCTATCTGCCGACACTGCACTTCGACACACCGCTTGACTACGAAGCTTTCGCCGCCAGGTCTGCGATGATTGGCCACGGTGGCGTCGTGGTGTTTGATAGTACCGTTGATATGGCTGAGATGGCGCGTTTCGCAATGGAGTTTTGTGCGGTCGAATCATGCGGCAAGTGCACGCCCTGCCGAATAGGCTCTGTGCGAGGACGCGAACTTATTGATCGGATCATTGCCGGAGACGATGTTGTTCGCAACATAGAAACACTGCGCGACTTGTGCGATACGATGATGGAAGCTTCCTTATGCGCGCTGGGGGGCATGGCGCCGTTGCCGGTGCTCAGCGCGCTAGAGTATTTTTCGGCGGATTTCGCGCGCGACGACATGCCCGAAGCAGCGCAGAGGGACTAAATCCATGCGATCTATTGATGAATTAGACTGGGGCACCCCCGCAGTGTCCGACGCCACGCTTGTCACACTGGAGATCGATGGCTTTTCGGTTAGCGTGCCGGCCGGCACATCCGTCATGCGGGCGGCGGCTGTGGCTGGTATTAGCGTGCCCAAATTATGCGCGACCGACAGCCTCGAGCCTTTTGGCTCGTGCCGCCTATGTCTGGTCCAGATCGAAGGCAAACTAGGCTTTCCTGCTTCTTGCACGACGTCCGCAACGTCAGGTATGCGCGTAACCACGCAGAATGCCCGTCTGGCGGGCCTGCGGCGGAATGTCATGGAATTGTACATTTCCGACCATCCGCTTGACTGCTTGACCTGTCCAGCCAATGGTCATTGCGAACTTCAAGACATGGCCGGTGCGGTTGGGTTGCGTGAAGTGCGCTACGGCTTTGAAGGTGCCAATCATCTGGCAGTAGTCAAGGATGAAAGCAATCCCTATTTCTCTTTCGACCCGAGTAAATGTATCGTCTGCTCGCGCTGCGTCCGGGCCTGTGACGAAGTTCAGGGTACTTTTGCGCTGACCATCGCTGGTCGTGGTTTTGACGCACATGTGAGCGCCGGCAATGACCAATCTTTCCTTGCTTCTGACTGTGTCTCTTGTGGTGCCTGCGTGCAGGCCTGTCCAACCGCAACCCTCATCGAGAAATCAATCATCGAACAGGGGCAACCGGACGCCAGTATCGTGACCACCTGTGCTTATTGCGGCGTGGGATGTTCATTCCGAGCCGAGATAAAAGGTGCTGAAGTTGTGCGCATGGTGCCCAACAGCGATGGCCATGCTAACCACGGCCATTCGTGCGTCAAAGGGCGTTTCGCTTTCGGTTATGCGACACATCCCGATCGGATCCGCACCCCGATGGTCCGCGACTCGATACAGGAACCGTGGCGTGAGGTTCCCTGGGATGAAGCTATTACCTTCGCCGCAAAACGACTGCAAAAAATCCAGGCGCAACACGGCAGAGGCGCCATTGGCGGCATCACTTCTTCGCGCTGTACCAACGAAGAGACCTATTTAGTCCAAAAGTTAGTACGTGCCGCTTTTCACAACAATAACGTAGATACTTGCGCCCGTGTGTGCCACTCGCCGACTGGATATGGTCTGAAACAGACCCTGGGCGAATCCGCTGGCACCCAGGCCTTCGATTCTGTCATGCACGCTAATGTCATCATGATAATCGGCGCCAATCCAACAGATGCTCATCCGGTGTTTGCGTCGCAGATCATCCAACGCCTGCGGAGCGGCGCCCGTCTTATCGTCATCGACCCGCGACGAACCGATCTTGTACGGATGCCGCACGTCGCCGCTGATTTTCATCTAAAATTGCGCCCCGGTACAAACGTTGCTTTGATCAACGCGATAGCTCACGTCGTCGTGAGTGAAAATTTAATCGATCATGCATTCATCGCCGAGCGCTGCGAGTCCGGCACATTCGAGAAATGGCGAGACTTCGTTATCGAACCGCAACACGCGCCGGAACAAAGCGAGAATATAACCGGCGTCCCCGCGGCGCAGGTGCGGGCCGCGGCGCGTCTGTATGCGAGCGGTGGAAACGCCGCAATCTATTATGGACTCGGCGTTACGGAGCATAGCCAGGGCTCAACGATGGTGATGGGGATCGCTAATCTCGCCCTATCGACCGGCAATCTAGGACGGCAAGGCGTTGGGGTGAATCCGTTACGGGGCCAAAACAATGTACAAGGTTCTTGTGACATGGGGGCCTTTCCGCATGAACTCCCTGGGTATCGACACGTATCCGATGGCGCAACGCGTGCCTCGTTTGAAGCCGCTTGGGGAGTGACCTTAGACGACGAACCTGGACTGCGCATCCCGAACATGCTCGAGGCGGCGCTAGATGGTAGTTTTCGTGGGCTATACATCCAGGGAGAGGATATTGCGCAATCCGATCCGGACACGGAGCACGTCACAGCCGCACTCGAAGCGATGGAGTGCATAATCGTCCAAGATCTCTTCCTGAACGAGACCGCGAAATTTGCCCATGTCTTTTTCCCAGGTTCATCCTTTCTGGAAAAAGATGGCACTTTCACGAATACGGAACGCCGAATTTCGCGTGTTCGCCGGGTGATGCAACCGCTCGGCGGCAAAGCCGATTGGGAAGTGACCCTGATGCTGGCCAAAGCGCTCGGTTACCCCATGGAATATCGGCATCCTGCCGAAATCATGGACGAAATTGCGCGACTTACGCCGACTTTTTCGGGTGTTAGCTATAGTCGACTCGATGAGCAGGGCAGTATTCAGTGGCCATGTAACGTACGCGCACCGGACGGCACGCAGACGCTGCACGAACAAACCTTCACGCGCGGGCTAGGACGCTTTGTCGTCACCCCTTATGTCCCGAGCCATGAGCGGACGAATGACAAATATCCGCTGATCCTCACTACTGGTCGAATCCTGTCGCAGTACAATGTTGGCGCACAGACGAGACGTACGCGCAACATCGCGTGGTACGCCGAGGATCTGCTGGAGATCCACTCACACGATGCTGAAACCAGAGGCGTCATTGATGGCGACTGGGTCGGTGTCAAGAGCCGAGCTGGAGAGACCGTATTGCGCGCACGTATCAGCGATTCCGTGCAACCCGGGGTGGTCTACACGACCTTTCATTTCCCCGAGTCCGGTGCCAATGTCATTACGACAGAGCACTCTGATTGGGCGACCAACTGTCCCGAGTACAAGGTCACCGCCGTGCAGATAGTAAAAGTGACCCAGCCATCGGCCTGGCAGCAACGCCACAGCCGTCTCGACCGTACTCAAAAGAAGCTTTTAAATGAGCGCGAACCCCTCCGGTCCTAGTCCGCCGCTCGTCGTTGGACTTCCAGATCCGGTTGTGACGTTGTCGGTCGTGCGCTGGCGGAACGAAATCCTTGAGTGCACGACTGATCGGATTGCTGAGGAGATCCCCGTTGCGATCCTTTGTAATGGAGAGCCCCATGCGGTGATGCTCATGTCGCCCATGGACGTGCAGGACTTCGCCCTGGGATTTGCACTGACTGAGGGACTTATCAACGAGCCGCGTGAGCTAGTTCTAGTAGAATCGAGCGTCCTGGACGACGGCATTCAACTCGATCTGACGTTACCGATGTACCATCCTAGATCTGCCGATATGCATGCACGTAGTCTTGCCGGGCGTTCGGGTTGCGGCTTGTGCGGTAAGCGGATGATGGAAGATGCCCTGCGCACGCCAGCGGCAGTGGCCGGTGGAAGCGACGTAGTGCGCACGGCGATAACACGTGGTGTGGCAGCGCTATCTGATCGGCAAACGCATAACCGGGAAACGGGGGCAGTGCATGCAGCCGCATGGGTCGATCTGGATGGCAATATCGTCGCCTTACGAGAGGATATCGGCCGACACAACGCACTTGATAAACTGATCGGTGCTCGTGCTCGCGGCACATTCGCGCCCGGTTTTGTCGTAATCACCAGCCGCGCGAGCTATGAAATAGTGACGAAAGCCGCAATGGCGGGTATTAGTTTAGTTGCCGCCGTATCGGCGCCAACAGCGCTCGCGGTGCGCTTAGCTACAACCTGTGGCGTGACATTGGCAGGTTTCGTCCGTGGCAGCGATCTCGTGCTGTACAGTCATGCCGGACGGATCGTCGGATAGGTGCGCCCAAGCCATGAACATTGAGCGATTGGTCGAAATGGCTAACGATATCGCCGCAAATCAGGCAGCTGATCGCCCCAGCGCGGTTGTACTCATCGCGCAACATTTGCGACGCTTCTGGGAACCTCGGATGCGGAAACAAATCATCGACCATTTGCATAATGGCGGTGCAGGTCTGGGTGATGAGGCTCGCGCAGCAGTCGCGCTTCTGGCGGACCCCATACACAACCAAAAATGATCTGCGGACGAGGATTCTCGTCCCACGGAAGCCCCCTTGAGTTTCGTGCGTCAGTGAATCTTGGCGCAGGGCTTCGCCTAAACCTTCAGATGGCCGCTTGCGGGACAGACAGCATTACCAATGACCGACGATGGTCAGAACACGCCGAGGACATTTGACTGGCAACGCGGTTCCTTTTTCCGACTTCACAACTGCCGTTATTTCCTCATCTAACGTCCGGAAGTACGCGACAGTCCGGAATATTCGCGACTGACCGTGCATCGAAAAATAGCCTTGTCTGATTTGGATTGCTGCGTATCCATCAGCTTGATTATCGGTCAGCCGCGGACCTTCTCGGCGCATAACCGATCAATCCGCAAGTGCTGCAAGGCCGGCAGTGCGCAAAATATCGCTCAGTTCTGGCAAGGACCTAGACCGTCTCCCGCGTCTCACCGAGCAGGGTCTCTGCCGCAGAACTCGACCTCCTATCGCGTAGGAGAAAATTTACGCCCGTCTCTGGGAAACAGGAAGACGACAGAAAATTTTCAAAATTTCGGTAGCGATCCCGAATCCCATCCACCACCCAATGCCTTAACAAGGGCAACGTGCGCCAGGCACTGTCTACGCAGTAAATCAATATCATGACGTTGATTCTCGAGGGCGTTTGTCTCTGCAGTGACCACTTGAAGGTACGTATCCGCGCCCTCTTGATAGCGCGCCTGAAAGAGACGGTAGGTCTCTTTGGCCGCGACCGTTGTCTCATGCTGTTGTCGGACTTCCTCTCTGAGCACCCGAAGCGCCAGCAGGTTATCCTCCACTTGTTGGAAGGAATCTAACGCCGTCTGCTGATATTCAGCCACGGTCGCCTCATAGTTGGCTTGAGCAGCTTCTGATGTAGCTCGTCGACGCCCGCCATCAAATAACGTCTGCGAAACCATCGGACCCACTGCCCATAGGCGGCTGGGCCAATTGAATAGACTGGCAACCGAAGTAGACTCGACACCGACTAATGCGGCCAAGTTGACCGTGGGATAGTACGCAATTTCAGCGAGGCCTATCTGCTCATTCGCCGCAGCCATTCGTCGCTCGAGCGCGGCAATATCGGGACGCCGCTCGAGCAGCGCCGACGGTAGTCCGGTCGGAATCTGTGGTAAGAGCGGCGGTTTAGCGTCAAGCGGGCGCTCAGCCAAGGCGAACTCGCTCGGCGGTTTCCCGATTAGGACAGCCAAGGCGTGCTCGTAACGCCCCCGAGCAATCGCGATTTCGGTGGTCTGTACCAACGCGGCGTCCAGTTGGGTTTCCGCTTGAGAAATATCGGATTTCGGCGCGATCCCTTCTCGTGCACGTGCCTTAACAAGTTCAAGCGCACGCCGGTAAGCCGTTACCGTAATCTCGAGCAGCGCCTTTTCAGCGTCGGCGGCGCGCAGCTCGAAATAATCGATCGCGATTTCGCTATGGATACTGAGTCGCGCCGTTTCTAAATCGGCAACGGAAGCCTGTGCCTGCGCTTGCGAAGCCGCAATCGAGCGTCGAACGCGACCCCAAAAATCTATTTCGTAAGAAAACTCGAACGACAAATTAAAGTCTTGTCCCCAGTCGCGCGCAGGTTTGGCTTTGACATTCTGGCTGGGCGCATTCGGCGACGCCCTACCGTCGCTGTAGTAAGACGATGTCGTAACAGTCGGAAGTCGGGAAGCACGGCTATAGGTGACTAATGTGCGCGCGCGCCGCATGTTAGCTTCGGCAAGCTTCAACGTCTGGTTGGCCGGGCCAGCCTGCTCCTCCAGTTTGCTCAGTTCCGGATCTGCGTAGATTAGCCACCATTGTCCCCGCAACACATCGTCACGCGGCGTTGATTTTTTCCAGTCTGGGCTTCCGGGCTGACTTGCCGTTTCCTTGAAGGCGGACGACGGCGGCGGCGACGGCTTGACGTATTCCGGGCCGATTGTGCAAGCGCCAAGGCCCCACACAAGCCCTACTCCAACCGTCAGCAAACGTTTCATGAATGCGTACTGGGCGTCGAAGGGACTTCAACGCGAACGGACGCTCCTTCGAGCAAGGAATCAGATGGGTTTAGCACCACCGAATCTTCGTTCTGTAATCCGGAAATCACCTCCACCGTATCCCCGAAATCACGCCCGATGACGATCGGAAGCAGTTTCACGTGGCCATCCCGCACGACACCGGCCCGCAAGCCCTCGGCTCTGAAAAGTAAGGCGTTACTAGGAATTAAGACTGCACCCGTAGACGGCTGCAAATTGAAATGGACAAATGCGAACGCTCCGGGCATAAGCTTACCGGCCTGATTGTCCACATCCACTTCCGCCCGGACCGTGTGCGATGAGGCATCGATAGCGTTCGCGTGACGGACTAACGTGCCATGGAAAGTCTCTGACGGAAATGCGTCAAATTTGACGTCAAGCTTGTCCCCGACACGTACGCCGGACGCAAACATTTCCGGAACAGTAATGAATATCCTCAGCGTTTCAATCGCCGCGAGGTGGAAAAGCTCTTTGCTGGAGGCGTTGTCGCCGGCTTGAATGAGTGCGCCGATGTCCGTGTTACGTGCGGTAATAATGCCGTCTACTGGCGCCACGATTCTTTCGTAAGATTGCAACTGTTCTAGACGACGAACTTTTGCGGTAGCCGCGTCAAATAACGCGCGCTTTGAAGTAAAATCGCTCAGGAACTGATCGGCTTCTTGATCCGACACGGCGCCAGTTTTGCGTAGATTTTGCCACCGTTTCGTCGTGATTTCAGCGATTTCTTTAACCGCACCCGAATTCTTAAGATCTGCCTTCGCCTCCTCGACTTCGCGATCGAGCTCAACGGCTTCTATTTCGGCCAACAACGCCCCGCGCTTCACCCGGCTCCCTATGTCAACATGCCATTTTTTTATATAGCCGCTCGTGCGTGCGTAAATCGGCGTATCCGTAAAGGCTTGGGCATTACCGGGCAGTTCAATCGCCTGTTTTTTTCCACCGGCGATGGGATTGACGACCCGTACGGAGGTAATAGACGCATCTTCTGCAAGGGCTACAAGACCTTGCGCTGCGGCAACCCGGTCATGGATTCCCTTAATCACCGCGATGCCCAGCGCCATCGCGATGAGAACTAAGATTAACGTTCGTCGATGGTTGGTTCTGGTTTTATTGTATGCATCAGGGTTCTTCGATCCGGTGGGTGTAGGAAAATTACTCATATTAACTTTCTGCTCGCGCTATAAGAACGGCTCATTGAACTGTTACCAACCCATCCACCGAGGAAGCCGGTTGAGGTGGCTCGATCCGGGTGTTTTTATGCAGTAATGCGAACACGGCCGGCACGAAGACAAGCGTGGCGAGGGTCGCGAACAACAAGCCGCCGACAACCGAACGCCCCAGCGGCACATTCTGCTCGCCCCCCTCGCCCAAGCCCAGCGCCATGGGCAGCATGCCAATAATCATGGCTAACGCCGTCATGATCACCGGCCGGAGTCTCAGAACGCCTGCTTCAATCGCCGCAAGCACGGCCTGTCCGTGAAGCGCGAGCCGCTCCCGCGCCTGACTCACCACCAGAATACTGTTAGCGGTAGCGACGCCAACACTCATGAGCGCGCCCATCAACGCCGGCACACTCAACGTGGTCTTGGTAAAAAAGAGCATCAATACGATCCCGGCCATGGCGCCGGGCAGCGCCATTAAGATAATCAAGGGATCAAGCCATGAATGGAAGTAGACCACCATCATCATGTAGACAAGAACGATGGCAAAGGCGAGACCCGTCAGTAATCCGGAGTAAGACTCTCGCATGGTGTCAATCTGACCGCGAATGGTGATGAAGGTCCCGCGCGGCAAATTCTTCTTCGCGTCGCTCACAAGTCTTTCAACATCCTGGCTCACCGCCCCCAGATCGCGACTATCCAAGCTGCCATAGACGTCAACGACTCGACGAGTATTGTAGTGCGACACAATCGCCATCTCACGGGCACGGCGGGTCGATGCCACATCAGTCAGAATGGCCGCGTTCGACTTATCTTTGCCGGTAATCGGAATGTTCTGCACGTCGCTAAGCGACTGCATATGGTACTGCGGCGTCTGCATCACGAGATTGTAATTGACGCCATTGACCCAGTTGACGAAGAACATAGGGGTTATCTGAAAACTGCCACTCAGTGCATTTAACACGCTGGAGGCCACATCGCGCTCAGTCATGCCGGCCTGCAAAGCCTTGGTGCGATTAACGTCGACATCAAGCGTCGGGTAATCCATATTCTGATGAATATGCACATCCACCAGCCCCGGGATGCGCTTTAGTTGTGCGAGCAATTTCTGCGCAATATCGTGACTGACTTCGATCTTCCCGCCTTCGATCTGGATATCGATCGGTGACGGCAAGCCGAAGTTCAGAATTTGCGTCACCATGTCGGCGGGCATGAAATAAAATGTCACCCCCGGGAACCCGCGCGCGAGCTGTTGACGCAATTCACGCACGTAAGCTGCCGTAGGACCATGATTTTCTCTAAGTGAAATCAGAATATCTACGTCATTCGCGCCCGTCACACCCGACGTGGCATGAACAAGATTGACGGGACCAAACGGCAGCCCAATGTTGTCGATGATATTTTCTATTTCGTTCTGAGGGAGCTTAGAACGCACGAACGCTTCGATTTCGTCGGTGATTTTCGCGGTTTCCTCGATCTGCATCCCGGTTCTAGTTCGCGCATGTAGTAAAATCTGCCCGTTATCCGTTTGAGGGAAAAAATCCTGGCCAAGCCAAGGCACCAGCAGGAATACCGACGCCGCCACCGCAAGAAAAGCCGGAATAAAAACGAGACGACTTGACACGCAGCTCGTCAGCAGGTCTTGGTAGCCAGCCCGTAAGGCAGAGAATCCGCGTTCAAAACCCTGCTGGAAAAGCACAAAGACATTTCTGGATGTGGGCTCGTTCACGTGCAGCTTCAGCATGTACATGGCCATTGTCGGCGCCAGGGTACGGGAAAGCACATAAGACGCGAGCATCGCGAACACCACGGCTTCGGCGAGCGGCACGAAAAGATAACGCGACACACCACTCAACATAAACAAGGGCATGAACACAATACAAATGCAAAGTGTGGAAAGGAGTGCTGGCGCGGCGATCGATTGGGAGCCGCGAAGAATCGCCTCCTTGATATCGCTGACGTCCCCACTTTCGATTATCTGGCTGACGCTCTCGATCATCACCGTCGCGTCGTCCACGAGAATGCCAACGGCTAGCGCAAGACCGCCCAAGGTCATCAGATTAATCGTTTCGTGGAGCATATTAAGGACAATCACGGAGGTCAGAATAGACAAGGGAATCGACACCGCAATGATGATGGTGCTCCGCCAGTTTCCGAGAAAAAGCAGAATCATGAGAGCTGTCAAGCCACCCGCAATCGCACCCTCCCTAATCAACCCATCGACAGCTGATCGCACGAAAACCGACTGGTCAGCGAGCAACGAGACCTTAAACTGCTCAGGCAGTATCGATTTCGCCCGGGTGAGCGCCGCTTGAATCCCAGCGACCACATCAAGCGTCGACGCCTCCCCGGATTTTATTATGGTCAGCAAGACGCTGCGTAATCCGTCGCTCCGCACGATATTTTTCTGGACCGCAAAGCCATCGCTGACCCGTGCGACCTCGCGGAGGTAAACAGTTGTCTTCCCAACCTGCTTGATCGGCAAATCGTTTATTTCGGCCACGGTTCTCGGTGTGACATTCAGCCGGACATCAAGTTCGCTGCCGCCGATTTTGGAAGTGCCGGATGGAAAAATCAGATTCTGATCATTGACGGCACTCAGAACATCGGCAGGCGAGACCCCCTTCGAACGCATCAACCGATTATCAAGATTGATCATAATCTGCCTCATTTTTCCGCCGAAGGGTGGCGGAATCACAGCGCCGGGGACCGTGATGAGTTGCGGACGCAAGAAGTTCGAGGTCAGGTCGTTGACCTCCTGTTCGGACAGATTTTTTCCGGAAAGGCCCAGCTGCAGCACCGGCACACTCGAGGCGCTATAGTTGACGATCATCGGCGGCTGAGTCGCCGGAGGCAGATAGCGAAGGATGTACTGTGAGGCGGAAACTACTTGGGCATTGGCGGTGTCGAGACTTGCCCCGGGATGCAGGAAGAGCTTAACGACGACAGATCCGTTATAGGTCGTCGACTCCATGTGCTGGACGTTGTCGACCAGAATCGTGAGAATTTTCTCATAGGGAGTGGTCAGCCGAGTCTCTAGGTCTTCCGGGTTAAGACCGGCATAAGTCCACGCCACGGCTACGACCGGAATCTCGATATTCGGGAAGACGTCTGAGGGCATTTTTCTCAGGAGCGTGCCCCCCGCCATCAAGAGAAGCAGCGCCATAACGATAAAGGTGTATGGCCGGATAAGCGCTAGCTTCACAATCCAGATGACAGTTTCTCCTTCGGCTTAATGAGCGCAGCCGTCGTGAGAGTGTACGTGATATTACGTACTTAGCGGTGGCTCGGTTAGTTCGGACAGAAATCTTTGAACCGCCCTTCTCACCTTTGCGGCTCATTAGGGGCAGTACGACACTTTCACTGAGCCAACCGCGCTCTGTTGCCCTTTTACAAACGCGAGTGAATGCGCTGACATATGTCATTAGGGTGCTGCTCTTTGGACGCTTGCCCATTTTTGCGTTGCGCCAAACTTCAAACTCGGCAATGTCTTTGTGCTTAAGTGTCTGTAGCTGTCTGTCGCCGAAGAACGGAACGAGGTAGCATTCAATGACTTGTATATAGTCGTCGTAAATCTTTTTGCCAGTGCCAGCTGCCAAGTCCCGCCGCATTTCTTCAACAGTCAGCTGGGCTATTTGACTGAATGACTTACGGGCTGGCGCTAGCCCCATTCGTTCCCTAAACCGAGCTTCGTCATACAACTCGCCAGCCACCCGCACTGCGTCAGCCAGCACGGTGCGCCGTGTCGTCTGCCTATGCCATTCATTGGCAAAGAGTTTGTAGCGGCACTGCCAAACTCGGCTGTGCGGGCGCTTGTAAAGCACTAGCTCGCCGTCGCGCAGCGTATGAAAACGGGCTGCGACGGTAGCCAGTCCGTTGACTGTCGTTTGAAACGACGCTGTAGGCTGGGGAGTGCTGTTGTGTGCGTGTGTCAGCGTGGGGTAGCTGAGCTGCGATTGAAGCTTGGACATGGGCCACTTGTGGCGGCCACATCCGGGTGCTTCAGTCCTCGGACCTGCGGCCAGGCCATGATGGGTATGTTCCAATAATTCTTCGATAAATTGTATTCGACGCATTAATGGAACATACTCCGGCCATGCTCGCCAACACCCACACACAGCGCGTCCTCGATCTGGTCGGCCAGAAGGGGCTGCTGCGCGCCAGCGATCTGGACGCCATCGATGCGCCCCGGGTCGTCCTGACGCGCCTGACCGCCGCCGGTCTGCTGGAGCGGATTGGGCGTGGCCTGTACCGCCTGCCGGACTCCCAGGGATCCGAACACGAGAGTCTGGTCACCGTCGCCACCAAGGTGCCGCAAGCCGTGTTCTGCCTGCTCACCGCGCTGCAGTTCCACGAACTGACCACCCAACTGCCACGCCAGGTCTGGATTGCCATGCCGCGCGGCAGTCATGCCCCGCGGTTCGACTATCCGCCGATCAAGATGGTGCAGTTCACCGGTGAAGCCTACACGGCAGGCGTCGAGGAAGTTCAACGCGATGGCGTCAAGCTACGGGTCTACGGCGTGGCCAAGACGGTGGCGGACTGTTTCAAGCACCGCAACAAGATCGGCCTGGACGTGGCGCTGGAGGCCCTGAAGGACGCCAGGGCCCGCAACAAGGCATCGGTCGATGACATCTGGCGCTTCGCCAAGGTCTGCCGCGTGGCCAACGTGATGCGGCCTTACCTGGAAAGCATCGGATGAACCCCGCCAATCCAAACGTCGCCGCGTCCGTCCGTGCGCGCCTGCTCAACGTTGCCAAAGCGCAGGGTGTCGATTTCAATCAGGTGCTGGTGCGATTCGCGCTGGAGCGCATCCTCTACCGCATGACCCAGTCGCAGCACGCGGACCGCTTTCTGCTCAAGGGCGCGCTGCTGTTCACGCTCTGGTACGACATGCCCCACCGGGCCACGCGCGACGCCGACCTGCTCGGCTTCGGTGCGAGCGATCTGGCATCGGTCGCCGAGACCTTTCGCGACATCGCCGCCGTGGCTGTTGACGACGGCATTGCATTCGACCCCGCATCGGTCACGGTCGAGGAAATCCGCAAGGAAGCCGGCTACGGCGGCGTCCGCGTGATCATCGCGGGCGAACTGGCCAAGGCGCGCTGCAAGACGCAGATCGATGTCGGCTTCGGCGATGCCGTCACACCGGCGCCGGTGGATTCGGTCTATCCGGTCCTGCTGGACGATCTGCCCGCGCCCAAGCTGCGGGCCTACCCGACGTACACGGTCATCGCGGAAAAACTCCACGCCATCGCCTTGCTGGGCATGACCAACAGCCGCCTGAAGGACTACTTCGATCTGTCGGTGCTGCTGGAACGAGAAACCCTGGACACCGATTTGCTGGCCCAAGCGATCCAAGCCACATTCGAGCGGCGCGGCATGTCCGTGCCCGATGCAGTGCCGATTGGGCTGACGGACGAGTTTGCACACGATTCCTCGCGACAGTCGTTGTGGCTGGCGTTTCTCAAGAAGAACGAGCTTCCCCCCGAGCCCCTGCCTGCCATCGTGGATCGGTTGCGATCTGCCCTGGCACCCGCGTTGAACCGAGCCGCTCTTTGAACGCCGCCTTCTAGAGCAGCAGCTTCGCGTCCATCGCCACGGTCAGTGGCGGTCTCCATCGAGACTGCCTGCCGTCACCATCGATTGCGCCGCGCGGCTCTTGGCCAGCACCTCACTGGCGGCATCCGGATCAATGCGATCGGATGAACCTCCAAGGAATACTTGCCGTTACCTGGCGGCGACACAGCGCCGTAGGTCGGCGACAAGGCTGCTCAACGCTGAATTTCGGCTGCAGAACTCGGACACGTTGACGTAGTAGCC